>CAITZM010000170.1 GCA_903896925.1 uncultured Lentisphaerota bacterium
AGACCGGCCGGCTCGGCTGCGCGGACTGCTACGAGACGTTCCTGGAGGAGCTCGCGCCGATGCTCCACAACATGCACCGGGCCCACCAACACACCGGCAAGATCCCCGCGCGCGAGAGCAAGCGCGTCCAGTTCACGGCGGAGGCGGCGGCGCTGCAGAAGGCGCTGGAAAAGGCCGTCGCCGAGGAGAATTTCGAGGAGGCCGCGCGGCTGCGCGACCGCCTGGCCGCCCTGCGCGGGAAGGAGCCGGCGGGATGAAGCTCGACGACCTCCTGCAGCAGCCCTGCGCGTGGCTGGCGACGGGCGCCGACACCGGGACGGTGGTCAGCAGCCGCATCCGGCTCGCGCGCAATTTCCGCGGCGCGGCGTTTCCCGGCTGGGCCGGCGAGGAGGAGTGCGAGCGGATCTGGCAGCAGATGCGGCCGATCCTGCTGGACCTCCCGAGCCTCGCCCCCTCGTTCGCCTTCTCCATGGCCGAACTGGAGGAGTTCGAGCGGATGATCCTCTTCGAGCGCCACCTGATCAGCGGCGAGATGGCGCAGCGCCAGCGCGGCAGCGGGCTCGTCGCCCGCCGCGACGAAACGATCTCCGTCATGGTCAACGAGGAGGACCACCTGCGCCTGCAGAGCATGACGCCGGGGCTGGCGTTGCAGCAGATCTGGCAGCGGATGAACACGCTCGACGACGAGATCGAGGCGCGCGCCCGCTATGCGTTCTCCCCCCGGCTGGGCTACCTGACCGCGTGCCCGACCAATGTCGGCACCGGGCTGCGGGCGAGCGTGATGCTGCACCTGCCGGGGCTCTCGCTGATGAACGAGCTGAACCCGGTGGTGAAGGGCCTGACGAAGATCGGCCTCGCCGTCCGCGGGCTGTGGGGCGAGGGCACCGAGGCTGTGGGCAACATGTTCCAGATCTCCAACCAGATCACCCTCGGCGACCGCGAGGAAAACATTGTCCGCAACATCGAACAGATCGTGCTCGAACTGGTCGAACACGAGAAGAACGCGCGCGAGCGCTTGCTGGAGAAGCGCGAGATCGTGCTGCGCGACCACGTCGGCCGCGCGCTGGGCATCCTGAGCCACGCGCACCTCCTCGACTCGAAGGAGGCGCTGAACCTGCTCTCCGGTTTGAGACTGGGCATCGATTTGGGTATACTGACGGGCGTCGAACGGACCGCGGTGGACCGGCTCCTGCTGCTGACGCAGCCGGCGCACCTGCAGCAGCGCGAGGGCAAGATGCTCAAGCCAAAGGACCGCGACCGGGTGCGCGCCGACTTGGTCCGCACGCAGCTGGCGGCGGCAAAAGGATTATCATGAGCGGAGAAATGGACAGATTCACGGAACGCGCCAAGAAGGTGCTGCAGCTGTCACGGCAGGAAGCGGACCGCTTCAACCACAACTACATCGGCACCGAGCACCTGCTGCTCGGCCTGATCGCGCTCGGTGAGGGCGTCGCGGTCATCATCCTGGAAAAGATGGGCGTGGACCTGGGCATCGCGCGGCTGGAGGTCGAGAAGGCCGTCGGCAGCGGGCCGGAGACCAAGACCGCCGGCAGCGTCCCGTTCACCCCGCGCGTCAAGAAGGTGCTGCAGCTCGCGCGGCAGGAGGCCCAGAACCTCGGCCACGACTACGTCGGCACCGAGCACCTGCTGCTCGGCCTGCTCGCGGAAGGCGAAGGCGTCGCCGCCCAGGTGCTCAAGAACCTGAGCGTGGACGCGGAGAAGGTCCGCGAGGAGATCCTCAAGGAATTCAGCGGCGCGGCGGACGAGGACGAGGGCGGCGACAGCGAGAAGAAATCCGCGCCGGAGTCCAAGAAGGCCCAGCCCGCCGGCGACAAGCAGGCGGAGGGCGACAAGAAGGCCGCCGGCCCCAAGACGCCCGCGCTCAACGCCTTCGGCCGCGACCTGACGGAGCTGGCCTACAAGGGCGAGCTGGACCCGGTGATCGGCCGCGCCTCGGAGATCGAGCGCGTGATGCAGATCCTCTGCCGCCGCACCAAGAACAACCCCGTCCTGCTCGGCGAGGCCGGCGTCGGCAAGACCGCGATCGTCGAGGGCCTCGCCCAGGCGATCGTCCGCGGCGAGATCCCGGAAATCCTGCGCGGCAAGCGCGTCATCACGCTCGACCTGGCGCTGATGGTCGCCGGCACCAAGTACCGCGGCCAGTTCGAGGAACGCATCAAGGCGGTGATGGACGAGATCCGCCGCGTGAAGAATGTCATCTTGTTCGTGGACGAGCTGCACACGATCATCGGCGCCGGCGGGGCCGAGGGCGCGATGGATGCCTCGAACATCCTCAAGCCCGCGCTCGCCCGCGGCGAGCTGCAGTGCATCGGCGCGACCACGCTCGGCGAGTACCGCAAGAGCATCGAGAAGGACGCCGCGCTCGAGCGCCGCTTCCAGTCCATCATGGTGCGCGAGCCGACCATCGAGGAGGCCGTGCAGATCCTCAAGGGCCTGCGCGCCCGCTACGAGGCGCACCACCGCGTCCACATCACCGACGGCGCGCTGCAGGCGGCCGTCGAGCTGTCCGCGCGCTACCTGCCCGACCGGTTTCTCCCGGACAAAGCCATTGACCTGGTGGACGAGGCCGGCGCCCGCGCGCGCATCACCAACATGACCCGCCCGCCGGAGCTCAAGGACCGCGAGGTCCGCATCGAGGAGCTGCGCAAGCAGAAGGAAGAGGCCATCCGCGGCCAGCACTTCGAGGACGCCGCCCAGCTCCGCGACGCCGAGCGCCTGGCGCGCGAGGAGCTGGAGAAGATCCTCGCCGACTGGCGCACGGCGTCCGACGCCAACCAGCCGACGCTGACCGACGACGACATCATGATCGTCACCTCGCGCTGGACCGGCATCCCGCTGACCAAGATGAGCCAGAAGGACATGACGCGCCTGCTGGACATGGAGCGCGAGCTCGACAAGAGCGTGATCGGCCAGCCCGACGCCGTCGCCGCCATCGCCAAGGCCCTGCGCCGGTCGCGCGCCAACCTCAAGGATCCGCGCCGGCCCATCGGCTCGTTCATTTTCCTCGGGCCCACCGGCGTCGGCAAGACGCTGCTCGCCAAGCAGCTCGCCGAGTTCATGTTCGACAACGCCGACGCGCTCATCCGCGTGGACATGTCGGAGTACATGGAGAAGTTCAACGTCTCGCGCCTCGTCGGCTCGCCCCCGGGCTACGTCGGCTACGAGGAGGGCGGCCAGCTCACCGAGAAGGTCCGCCGCCGGCCCTACTCCGTCGTGCTTTTCGACGAGATCGAAAAGGCGCATCCGGACGTGTCGCACATCCTGCTGCAGGTGCTGGAAGAGGGCAAGCTGACCGACGGCCTCGGCCGCAGCGTGGACTTCCGCAACACGATCATCATCATGACCAGCAACCTGGGGTCCGACCTCATCCGCAAGGGCGGCGGCGGGCTCGGCTTCGGCGACCACACGGCCGCGGCCGATTACACCAAGCTCAAGGGCCAGATGCTCGACGAGGCAAAGAAGGTCTTCCGGCCCGAACTGCTCAACCGCATCGAGGACGTCATCGTCTTCCGCCAGCTCGACCGCGACGACGCGCGCCGCATCCTCGACCTCGAGCTCGACAAGGTCCGCGCCCGCCTCGCCTCGCGCAAGCTGACGCTGCAGCTCACCGAGGGCGCGCTCGCGTTCCTCCTTGAAAAGGGCTTCGACACCACCTACGGGGCGCGCAACCTGCGCCGCACCACCGAGCGGTTCCTCGAGAACCCGCTCGCGGAGGAAATCCTGCGCGGCCACATCGCCGACGGCGAACCCATCGAGGTCACCGTCGACAAAGACGCGCTGAAGTTCACGCAGCAGACCCACGCGGAAAAATAGCGGCGGCTTTCAGCGGCAGAAGGTTGCTGTGATGGGGATGAAGAATGGCACCTTGAGCCGACGAGTAGTCACCCTTGCGCTTGCGGCGCTGTTGGGCCTGTTGCTCATGCTGGTCATTCTGCCCCCTGTCCATCATCCGCCGCGGGCCGCGAGCAGGGGCTACATGATTGGTGTGAGCGAGGCGTCGAAGCATTACCACGCCGAGTATCATGCTTGGCCCAAATCGCTGGCCGACCTGACGAACAATCCTAAGAATCTCGTTTTCTTTTCTTGCGGAGGCGTGATTGTTGATGGCTGGGGGCGCCCGCTGATCTATCAGCCCTTCGATCCGACGAAGGGCTACGGCTCGGTGATCAGCAACGGCCGCGATGGCAAGCCCGGCGGCAGCGGCGAGGCGGCGGATATCGAGGTCCGTTTTGGCGCTGAACGATAGGCCGGTTTTTCTTGCGGCTCCGCCGGAGGCGTCGCCCTACCGCCGGCCCTTTAATCGCCACCGTCCTCCGCACTTCGATGTTCGTTGTTAAATGTTCGGTGTTCGTTGTTCGATGTTCACCAAGTCCGCATCCCAGCAGTTTTCGGAAGGGCGAGGCATCCTGCCGAGCCGACACAAACCCGGCTCCGCCGGAGGCGTTGCCCTACCGCCAGCCCTTGGCGGGGCCTTGTCTCCAGTAATCGCCACCGTCCTCCGAACTTCGATGTTCGATGTTGAATGTTCGTTGTTCGATGTTCTTCGGGCGTCGCCCTTCCCTTTCCCGCCCTTGATAAGTTCTCGTTGGTTTTTCAAGTAGCCCGAATCCCGAAGTCACCCATGGATTCTTTACCTGCTTGCCAAGAGATACGAACCGGCGCAGCGACGCTGCGCCCTCCAGGCTGGAGGGCGGCGTGTCACGCCGCCGTGGGCGCATGGCACCTGTTTCGTGCTTGGCAATCACTCACGATGTAGGCGCGTCGGGCGCGGCGGGCTTGGCCAGTTCGGCGTCGAGCCAGGCGAGGAGTTCTTCGCGCGTGGTCAGGTGGCCCTCGAGCTGCCGCTCGTAGGCGCGCTTGTGCCAGCGGCCGAGCTCGAGGCCGGGCTTGAAGCCGCGCGCGATCAGATCGTGGCCGGTGATCAGCGGCTTGGGCAGCACAGGCTCGTGCTTCAGCTCTTCCTGGAACTGCACCAGAAATTCGTGGTTCACCACGTCGCCGTGGCTCGCGCGGCAGTCGAGCCAGTGCAGTTGCAGCTCGACCGGGAAGGTCCGCGCGCCGACGAGCTGGCGCAGCTTGGCGCGGCGCATCTGCCGGACCTCCTTGAAGCGCATGTGGTTCTTCACGCAGTAGGAGATGTCTTCAATTTCATCGGCGGGCATTTTCAGCCGCCGCAGCACTTCCTCCGCCATCTTCGCGCCGGCCTCGTCGTGGTAGTTGAAGCGGATGCGGTCGCTGCCGTCGGGCTCGCGCGTCAGCGTGGCGGTCGGCGGCTTGCCGATGTCGTGGAGCAGCACGGCCCACGCGAGCGTGCGCGAGCGGTCCGCCGGCATGGCGTCGAGCATCATCGCGGTATGCACGAAGACATCGCCCTCGGGATGGAACTGCGGCGGCTGCTCCTGCCCCTCGAGCGCGGCAACCTCCGGCAGCAACACGGCCAGCAGGCCGCTGCGCTGCAGGAGCCGGAGCGCCTGCCCGGCGCGCGGCGCCTCGACGAGCAGCCGCGACAGCTCCTGCTGGATGCGCTCGGCGCTGATGGCGGTGATGCGCGGCGCCTGCTCCTGCACGGCGGCGAAGGTCTCCGGCTCGATCGCAAACTCCAGCGTCGCGGCAAAGCGCACGGCGCGCAGCAGCCGCAGGTAGTCCTCGGCGAACCGCGCGCGAGGGTCCCCGATGGCGCGGATGATTTTCTTCCCCAGGTCCTCGCGGCCGCCCACATAGTCGATGACCGCGCCGGTCTCCGGGTCGCTGAACAGGCCGTTGACCGTGAAGTCGCGGCGCTGCGCGTCCTCCTCCGGGGTGCTGAAGGCGACCGCGTCGGGCCGGCGGCCGTCGGAGCCGCCCAGGTCGCGGCGGAAGGTGGCGACCTCGGTCGGATGGCCGGCCAGGACGACCTGCATGACGCCGAACGCCCGGCCGGTCGCGATGGTGCGCGGGAAGAGCGCGACGATCTGGTCGGGCGTCGCGCTCGTGGCGATGTCGAAATCCTTCGGTACGCGGCCCAGCAAGCGGTCGCGGACGCAGCCGCCGGCGAAGAGCGCGGCATGCCCGGCGGCGCGCAGCGTCCGCGCGATCTCGCGGGCGAGCGTTTCTTTTGCGGCGATGGACAGGTCCGTCATGGCGGCAGTAGACCAGATTTCCGGCGCGCCGTTAAGCGTTGAGTCGCCAGATCGCGAAGTTGAGCGCGGCGGCAAACGTGCACCACGCGAGATAGGGGACGAGCAGCGCGCCGGCCAGCGCGTCACGGCGGAAGAACACCACCGTTGTCGCGGCCAACGTCAACCAGAGCGCGGCGAGCACGGCCAGCGCCGCGCCGATGAGATGGGCGCCGAAGAAAACGGGCGACCAAGCGGCGTTGAACGCCAGCTGCACCAGAAAGAGCGCCAGCGGCATCCGGCGGCAGGCGCACCGCCCGATGCGGTGGGCGGCCACGGCCATCATGACATAAAGCGCGGTCCAGACCGGCCCGAAGAGCCAGGCGGGCGGATTCCAGGACGGCTTGTGGAGCGAGGGATACCACAGCCGGACCGCATCCGCCGTGAAAAAGCCGCCCAGCGCTCCCACGCCCAGGCACAGCGCCACCCACAGCACCAGGCTCAGCCACGGCGACAGGGCCGGCGTTTTTCCGCCGTGTGGCCCGGCGTTCATCGCCGGGCGGCCCGGCCGACACCCTTGCAGATGGGACACAGCGTCTGGCCGTCGCCATTGCAGTCCGCGCAGAGGATATTGCGCATCTTGCCGGCGCCGCGGCAGTGATTGCAGGTCATGGTGCCATCGCCCTTGCACTGGGAGCAAATGGGGTTCTGGCCGTTGCCGGAGCAGGTCTTGCAAACCTGGATGGCCCGGCCACCGCAGCCTTGGCAGCCCAGGTGGGCCGCGCCCTTGCAGGTACGGCACAGCATGCGCCCCGTACCACTGCAGGTCTGGCAGAAGGAGCCGAGCGAGGAATATTTCCCGGAGGAAGAGGTGGTTTTCTTGGTGGGCTTGCCGGTGGCGCCGCAGTCGGGGCAGGGCGCATAGCCGGCCTCGCATTCCATGTTGCTGCATTTGGCCCACCCGGCCCCATCGCACTTGACGCAGGCGAGCCGGCCCAGCCCGGCGCAATCCAGGCAGACACTGCCCAGCGTGTGCATGAGCTGCACGCGTTCCTTGAGCGTCAGGTCCTTCGTCAATTCCCCCGGCAGCCACAGGCCGTTGAGCCCGGTCCAGCCGCGATCCTTCTGCAAGGCGTCGTAGTCACGCTTGACCTGGGCGCGGTCGTGATTGAGCTGGTCGGCACGGACAAAAATGCCCAGCGTGCCGACGCTGTCGCAGAATTTGCAGTGGGAGGACTCGGAACGCATGACCCGCTCCTGGCCGCTGGAGAGCTTGAAGCGGACGTCGGGATGGCCGGTCCCCTTGCAGAGCGGACAGTTGACGGCGGAGGTGCGCAGTTGCTTCTCGTACCCTTCCTGTACGCTGACGAGCTTGGCGGCACGGGTGGAGTTGGTGCCGTCGGTCATCATGTTCAGCGTATACGCATTGCGGGCGTAGAACCAGGCGAGCCAGAGCTTCCTGGCCTTGGCCGCCTCGCTGGACTTGCGTGCTTCTTCGTCGGCCGCGATGGCCCAGGTGGGCTTGACGAACTTGGCGGGATCCGTGGTGACCTTGGGTGGCGGCTTGGGCAGGTCGGCGCCGCAATGGGTACACTTCTCCGTCCCTTCCGTCTGCTCATAGCCGCACTTGGGACAGGTCAGCAGCGCCCCCAGCACGGAGACGACGGCGCACAGCACCAACGCCAGCAGGGTCAACCAGGTTTTTTTATTCATCTCAAGTCCTCACGGCGCGGGCCCCTTGGCCCGCCGGATGCTTCTCACGGAATCAGTATAGCTTTTTTTCATTTCATGAGTACAATACATTCGCAATATGAAGTGGCACAACCAGCGGGCGGTGCGGCGCAGCACGGGCGGACAGGCGATGGTGGAGTATGTGGTCGTGACGGGCATGACGATCGGCGTGCTGCTCATGCTGGCGGTGTTCCTGTACGCCTTCAAAGAGGCGGGCGGTAGAGTGCTGGATTTGATCGCGTGTGAGTATCCGTAAGAAGATGGTGAGAGGAGCAACATGAAGAAGCAGAATAAACGCGGGCAGGCGATGGTGGAATACATCATCATTGTGGTGCTGGTGGCGATCGCGGCGCTGGCGGTGTTCGCGGCCTTCAGCGACACGATTCGCAACAAGCTCTCGGGTGCGGTCACCGAGATGGACAACGGCACGGGCGCGTCGGCGGCCCAGGCTGCGGCGGGGACCCGGTCACAGGACACGCTGAAGAACCTGACGGCGACGGGCACAGGCCAATAAGCTACCGCGCGTAGTATCGCCATGCAGGCCATCGCCCAGCGACGGTTACGAACCGTTGGCGTGGGGCAAAAGATTGCGGGCGCCCCAGTCAACGGGATGCGTAGGATGTCGTCTCGGTCAGGTCAAAGCCTGATCGAGTCGTGTATTGTCATTATCATTCTATGCCTTATTGTGTTCGGGGTCGCACAGCGATCACAACTATACATGGCGCTTGAAATCCTCGACCATGCCGCAGTCTGCGGTGCGCACGCCCATGCCGTTGGTCTCAACGACTTCATGGTCCAAAAATCTGTCCGCATCGTTGTCATACCGTTGGCTGGGGAGATGACCCAGCCCAGCTATTCTCCCTCTGTATTGACAATACCCAACCAGCACCGCATTGGCAGCACATGGGACACCGCCGTGCATTTTCACGGTGGCTCGACACAGTCCGGTATTGAAATATCAAACATGGAAGATTATTTACTGTCCCAAGATTGGGGCGAAGCAGCTGGATATTTGGATTACAAGCTCGATTATTTGAATCGCTATGGATGGACTGCTGACAACAGCGGAACACCTACAAAAACCCCCAATATCGAGAGAACGGTTCGCCTTCAAAATATTGTTAATGCATTCGTTACAGAAGACAGTGCTTTGGTTACAGCTACAGTTACGCATGATTTCCCGTTGAATTACGCCTTTCATCGCGCCCTGTATTCAGGACTGGATGTTTTGTCCTTAAAAGGGAAAGCCACCACCGAGAAACATTACGACCTCTATCTGCAATGAAGAAGTTTCTGCAAAAATTTCCACAGCGAGGTCAAACCATGATATTCGTGGTCATGGTTGTTGTAATTATTGCATTTATAGCACTTTGGAACTTTGATCTTCACAAAATTATTTATATAAAAACTAGTTCCCTCAACGCGAGTGATGCCGCCGCCATTGCAGGTGCACGCTGGCAAGGCATCACGCTAAACATTCTGGGGGAGTTGAATATTGCGCAAGCGGTGGCACTTGATGATGCGTTAATGCATCCTACGGGCAATCCGTCTTTACCGGATTTCAGCAAAGCGCTGGCTATCGCCGAACTCGGGTCGAGAATCTACTATGCAGGACCGATGGTCGGTTATGCTGCGGCACAGCAAGCTGCGAAAAATAATGGCGCATATGTTAATGCTATTTTTACTACCAGAGTGCATCATTATGCAAATACTGTGCGCAGGCATGCAGATGGCAATGCATTACGTCTCGACTATGCAGATATGTTAGATGCCGTTGCGAGCGAAGGAATTGCTGCGGTTGCAAATGAAACCATAGATCATCCTTGGACGAGTAAAAAAAATTATAAATCGATTGAATCCTTGGCTTGGTGCTCGCTCCAGCAACTTCTAAGGACTTATGGTGACTGGCAAACCTTCCCACCACTGATCTTTACGGACCCTTTGGTTGTCAATACTCACTCCATCACTATGCTGGCCGCTCTCGATGGCTGGATGGGGGATCCTGGAATTCCCACAAAGGCGCTTCAACAATTATCCACAGCTGCAGATAAGTCTTTGTCAACGGAATTGCTTGCGACAAATATACCGCCCGTTGTACCCGCCACATGGTTTTGCTATGATAATTCGTGGAATTCTTGGTCAAGCTCCCTCACAAATTTTCCGTTCATCACACCGATCAAACCACAATATGATGTTGCTGGTGCTGCGATTATTATGCGCGTGAGTGCTGATCCGCCTCCATCTTATTTCAATAAAAGCAGCCATCATGTTACTTCTATTTCCGCCGCAAAGCCATTTGGTTACCTCAATGGTTCTGTGCTTGCATCCGCCTATGGCATCATATTGCCGGCCTTTCATGCTGCACGTCTGATACCAATTGGCAGCGCGCTAAGGGAAGTGCCACCAGATGATGACCCTGAGAATGTTGCGTTGGATGATCATGTGGAAAATCACTTACCCCTTTATTTGAAATATGGACCAACCGGCATCCAAGACTTAGCTCCGTTTTGTCAACTATGCCGCGACCTCCTTCGCTGGGAAGATCCTATCTTCCGAACAACCGGCCTCGCGTGGCTAAGTACGAACACTTGCCCTCACAATACCGGGGGTGGAGGCGGCGGCGGAGGCGGCGGTTCTCGGTACGGACATTGAAGAAAACTGCGGACATGAATGGATCGAAAAAAAAACTGAGATGGCGTCGCACGCGTGCTGGCCAAGCTATCGCCGAGTTGGTCGCTGGGCTTATTGCCATTACAGTTTTAATCATGGGTATGCTCCTGATTGAAGCATTAGCCCGCGCCCACACCTACACTCTCAACAATGCTCGCGCGCAGGCCGGCCAGGACGCCATACAGAAACCTTATATTCTGCGCTACAACGCCCCCTCTTGGATTAGCGACTGGTCTACTGGTCGCGACAAGATTCAATATTCGCAGGATGACCAGCAGGTGGTGGGTAGCCCCGGCAACATCATTGCTGGTGTTGTCGCACATGCGCATCCCGCCGATCTTTCCACCTATGCCCCCGGCAACGAAATCTCTGCTGCCTCTGACACTGCCGGGCTGATGAACGAACTATATCTTACACATGGACGAGAGAGCTATAACGTGGATTTGGCCCTGTTCCCCCTCATACGCCACATTGTCTATGGCGCCGACACCATAACATTGAAAGCTGATGTTTGGCTGACATGGACCCACATCGAAAACGTCAAATGAGCGCCGCCCTCCGCCAATCGTTTTCCCGACTTGGAATCGTCGCGCAAAGTTGCACAGAGCGATCAGGCCTGAAGCGACCCCTGCCGGCTTGTCCGGCAGGTGAAGGAGTTTTATGGCTAGCACACCCTGGCCTCATAACTTCCGCTCCGGCGGGTCAAGCCCGCCGGGGGCGTTGGCCTCTTTGGTCGATGCCCTCCCGCCTTGGAACCGCCGTGCTGTGCGCCTGCGTGCTGCTGGCGCCGGTTGCCGCGCCGGCCCGGGTGTTTGAGCGCTGGGGGGTGCGCAGCAACGATCCCGTCCGCGTGCTCATGGTCGGCGGGCACCCCGCCTACACCACCGCGATGAAGCTCAACGGCGGCGCGGGCGAACTGGAAGTCTACCAGGTCGAAGGCTCGCCCCCGCAGGTGCTGGAGCGGTTGACCGCCGGCTACCGTGCGCTCGGCGCGCAGGTCTTCTGCGTCAGCGGCGCCAAGCTGGGCTGGGGCGTGGTGCTCGACGGCGGCCGCGTCATCCGTCTGCTCGCGGCGAACATGGGCCTGCACAATACCTGCATGCTGTTCCGCATGGAGCAGACCGAGGCCGAGTTCGCGCGCTCGCAGCAGACGCCGGCCCATCCGCTGCCGCCGGACGTGCCGGTCTTCCCGGGCGCGCGCTGGACGCAGGCGATCGAAAACGAGGCGGCCAGCTCGACCACCGCCACCGCGACGGTCGGCGCGGACCCGGCCGCCGTCCTGCGCTATTATGCCGAGGCGCTGCCGCGCGCCGGCTGGACGTCGGGGCTCGGACCGCGCGACCAGACCTCCTGCCTGTATGTGCGCGGCTCGGAATTGCTGGCGGTCAACGCGAATTCAACTGGTGTCCGCGGTCAGACTGTGGTTATCTTTTTGCACAAGCGCTTGAAATAGAATGCGGCCGCCGGGCCGCGGCGGCACCGCCTGCGGGAGCGAATTATGAAACAGAAATTGATCTTGATCATCTCGGTGGTCGTCGGCCTGCTGGCCTTCATCCTGACCAACCGCTACATCCAGTCCGTGCGCGACGAGCTGTTCAAGGATGCGGAGGAGATCGAGGTGATCGCGGCGGCGGACAACCTCGTGCAGGGCGCCGAGATCAAGTTCGACGACATCGGCCTGCTGAAAATCTACCGCAAGCGCGGCGGCTACACGAAGGATTACGTGGAGAAGAAGGACAAGGACTCGATCCTCGGCCGCAAGCTGAAATACAGCGTCACCAAGCTGCAGCCGATCCTCTGGGCCGACGTCGAAATGCCCGAGGGCATCCGCACCGGCCTCTCGCCGATCATCAAGCCCGGCCTGCGCGCGGTCTCGCTGGCCATCAGCGGCGACGCGGCCGTCAGCAGCCTCGTCCAGCCGAACGACCGCGTGGACATCATCGGCACGTTTTCGGTCCCGTCGCGGACCAACGCGAAGGAGATGGAGACGGTGACGATGACGCTGCTGCAGGATGTCAGCGTGCTCGCCACCGGCCAGCGGCTGGCCAAGCAGGAGATCGAAGCCATGGGCGGCGACCGCTGGAGCCGCGTCGGCAACAGCAGCTACAGCACGGTGACGTTCGAAGTCACGCCGCGCGAGGCCGAGCTGCTGATCTTTGCACAGGGCACCCAGGGCCGCCTGACGCTGACGCTGCGCAACCCCGACGACGTCGGCTTCGAGAAGATCCTGCCGGAGGTCAACTTCCAGCTCGTCGAGAAGAGCCTGCCCGACCTGAACGATTACCGCCAGAAGACGATCCGCCACAAAGCGAAACCCTGACCATGACGATGCAACTCCAATCGGTCCGGCTGGTGATCACCAAGCCGGACGGCAAGCAGCACGCCTTCAATCTGGAGCCGGGCGTCTACACCGTCGGGTCGGACGAGAAGAACAGCATCGTGCTCGCCAATCCGGGCGTGGCGTGGCGCCAGGCGATCTTCACCTTTCAGGACAAGGGCTCCTGGGTCGAAAACGTCGGCGCGCCGACCGGGCTGGTGCTCGACGGACATCGCGTGACCGGCCGCCAGGTCTGGCGGCTCGGCGAACTGGTCCAGGTCGGACCGTTCCAGATCGCGCTCGCCGAAATCGTCGCCAAGCCGCCGCCGGAACCGGTGGGCCAGCCCATGTCCGAGCCGCCCGCGCCCAGGCCGCCCGTCCTCAGCCCGACCCCGCCTCCGGCCGTCGTTCCGCCGGCGCCCCCGGCGCCGGCCGCGGTCAACATCAGCTCCAGCACCGACGAGGCGCGCGTGCAGGCCATCAAGCGCCAGATTCACAGCGAACTGCTCAAGCGGCTGGACCTCAAACGCATGACGGCCAGCCGCGTGGACGAGCCGGAATTGCGCAACAGCGCCCAGCGCGTGATCGCCGAGATCGTCAAGGAGGTCCGCGAGAAGCTGCCCACCGGCCTGGATGCGATCCGGCTGGCCAAGGACATCACCGACGAGGCGCTCGCGCTCGGCCCGCTGGAGGATCTGCTGGAGGACCCGGACGTCACCGAAATCATGGTGAACGGGTGCGACAACGTCTTCGTCGAGCGCAAGGGCAAGCTGTTCAAGACCGACAAGCGGTTCCTCAACGACGACTCCGTCAAGGCGATCATCGAGCGCATCGTCTCGCCCATCGGCCGGCGCATTGACGAGAGCCAGCCCTACGTCGATGCGCGGTTGAAGGACGGCTCGCGCGTCAACGCCATCATCCATCCGCTCTCGCTCGTCGGGCCGTGCCTCACCATCCGCAAATTCTCGAAGGAACCGTTCAAGGTCTCCGACCTGGTCAAATTCGGCTCCATCTGCCAGGAGGTGGCGGACTTCATCCAGGCCAGCGTGGTGATGCGGCGCAACATCATCGTCTCCGGCGGCACCGGCTCCGGCAAGACGACGCTGCTGAACGTGCTCAGCTCCTACCTGCCGGCGGACGAGCGCATCGTCACCATCGAGGACGCGGCCGAACTGCGCCTGTCGCAGCCGCACGTCATCCGGCTGGAGTCGCGGCCGCCGAACATCGAGGGCAAGGGCGCGGTCACGATCCGCGACCTCGTGCGCAACGCGCTGCGCATGCGCCCCGACCGCATCGTCGTCGGCGAGTGCCGCGGCGGCGAGGCGCTCGACATGCTGCAGGCCATGAACACCGGCCACGAAGGCTCGCTGACCACCGTCCACGCCAACACGCCGCGCGACGTGATCTCGCGCCTCGAGACCATGGTGCTGATGTCCGGCATGGAGCTGCCGATGAAGGCCATCCGCGAGCAGATCGGCTCGGCCATCCATCTCATCATCCACATCTCCCGCTTCAGCGACGGCACGCGCAAGGTCGCCAAGGTCACGGAGGTCTGCGGCATGGAGGGCGACTCGATCACGATGCAGGACCTCTTCATCTACAACCAGCGCGGCGTCGATGAGCACGGCAAGGTGATCGGCCGCTACGAGCCGACCGGCTCGGTGCCCACCTATGTCGAGGAGATGGCCGCGCGCGGCATCCAGATGAACCACCGCATCTTCGACCCGGAATCGTGGAATTTGAAATGATCATCCTGATCGCCACACTCTACGGCTTGTGCTTCGGGGGTCTCGCCCTGATCATCGGCAAGGCCATCGCGGAAGGCTCCGACGGCTACGCCAACACCTACGCCGCCGAGACGTCGCGCGAATTCGAGGACATCTTCCTGTTCATCCCGGCGAAGCGGCTGGCCGACATCGCGCGCATGAGCGCCGTCGCGCTGTTCCTGCTGTGTTTCTTCATCTTCGGCGATTTCGAGGATGCCGGGGGCATGTTCCGCGGCGGCTTCTTCGGCGTCATCGCCGCGCTCGCCGCGCTCGCCGCGCCGCGCGCGGCGCTCCACGTCATCAAGCAGCGCCGCCTCGCGCGCTTCAACACCCAGCTGCTCGACAGCCTGCTGTCCATGAGCAACGCCCTGCGCGCCGGCTTCAGCATCCTGCAGGCCTTCGAGACGATCGTCCGCGAGCGGCGCAACCCGATCTCGCTGGAATACGGGCTCTTCCTCCAGCAGATCCGGCTCGGCGTGCGCTTCGAGGACGCGCTCAACCAGATGGAGCAGCGCGTCGGCAGCGAGGACCTGACGCTGATGGTCGTCTCCATCGAGACCGCGCGGCTGACCGGCGGCAACCTGACGGAAGTCTTCGAAAAGATCGGGGCCACCATCCGCGAGCGCATGCGCATCCAGGGCCGGATCAGCTCGCTGACCGCGCAGGGCCGCCTGCAGGGCATCGTCGTCGGCGCGATGCCGTTCGTCCTGATGGTCGTGCTGACCATGCTCGACCCCGTGATGATGGGCAGTTTTTTCCATGCGAAGATCGGCATGGTGATGATCGGCGCGGTCGTGATCCTCGTCGCGCTGGGCGGGCTGGTCATCCGCAAGATCATCCGCATCGAGGTTTGACATGGGCACCACCTGGCAAATGATGGCGATCAATCTGCTGTGGGCGTTGAGCCTCGGCGGCCTCGCGTGGTACATCGGCCACGTCTGGACGCAGATGACCTACGTCACGCTCGCCGACGGCCGCCGGCAGGAGCGCCGCCTGCCGATGATGTTCCGCCTGCTCCTGCCGCTGGCCCCGAACGTCATCCCCTTTTTCCGCACCCAGCGCTTTGACAAAATGCGCGCCGACATCAACCGCCGCATCGTCATGGCCGGCTACGAGGGCCTGATCACGGCCGAGGAGTTTCTCGCCCTGCGCGTGCTGCTGCCGCTGGTGCTGGGCGTGGTGCTGTCCGTCGCGCTCGCCTTCGCCATCGCGCACCTGCCGGCCCGCGCGCAGATCAAGATGGCCCCGCGCCAGGTCTTTCTGGACCCCATGTTCGTCCTGCTCGGCTTCATCTGGCCCGGCATGTGGCTGGGGAAGGCCATCGCCATCCGCCACCGCCAGATCGAGCGCGCGCTGCCGTTCGTCCTCGACCTGCTGACCCTGTCGGTCGAGGCGGGCATGGACTTCATGAGCGCCATCAAGCGCATCATCGAGCGCCGCACGATCGACGCGTTGAGCGAGGAGCTCATCCGCGCCTTCCGCGAGGTCCAGCTCGGCCGCACCCGGCGCGAGGCGCTCAAGACGATGGCCGACCGGTCCGGCCAGACCGACGTCAGCTCCGTGGTCTCCGCGCTGGTGCAGGCCGACGAGCTCGGCGTCAGCATCGGCAACATGCTGCGCATCCAGGCCGACCTGATGCGGATGCGCCGCTTCCAGCGCGCGGAGAAACTCGCCAACGAGGCCCCCGTCAAGATGCTCTTCCCCCTGCTCTGCTTCATCTTCCCGTCCGTCTTCATCGTGCTGCTGGGCCCGATCCTGGTGCAGTGGCTCAAGGCCGGGCTCTAAACGGACAGGAAGGCCCCGCATGTCACAGCGACCGCTCTTCTATGGCTGGTGGATGGTCGCCGCCGCCTTCACCTTCATGATGCTCATCGTCGGCTTCGCCCTCTACGGCATGCCGATCTTCTACAATCTCTGGGTCGCCGAGTTCGGCTGGAAGCGCGCCGACATCCAGTTCGGCAACACGCTGAGCAAGATCATCGCCGGCCCGCTGCTCGGCTTCTTCGTCGGCTGGCTCGTCGACCGGCGCGGCCCGCGCGGCATCATGATCGCCGGGGCCATCTTTGCCGCGGTGGCGCTGCTCGGCTTCAGCTTCGCGGGCAGCCTGCGCTGGCTCTACGGCTGCTTCTTTCTGAACGCCCTGGGCTACCTCTGCGTCGGCCCGCTGCCGAACCAGGTCCTGCTCGCGCACTGGTTCCGCCGCCTGCGCGGCCGCGTCATGGGCATCGCCTATGTCGGCATCGGCGTCGGCGGCATGGTCGTGCCGTGGATCGTCTATTTCCTCAACCGCTCCTTCGGCTGGCGCGGCGCGCTCTGCGCGCTGAGCCTGCTCTTCGCCGTCGTCATGCTCGCGCTGCTGCTCTTCGTCCGCCGCCGCCCCGCCGACCTCGGCCTCTTCCCCGACGGCGACGACCAGCCCGCCGTGCCGGCCGCCGCCGCGCCGCCGCCCGTGCGCCTCGCGCGCATCGTGCGGACGTCCGCCTTCTGGCTGCTCGCCGCCGGCAGCATCTTCAGCATCGGCGCCATCGGCGGCGTCATGCAAAACCTCGCGCTCTACATCTCCGACATCGTGCCGAAGGCGGAGATCGAGCTGACCAAGACCCACATCCTGAGCCTCACGCTCGGCGCCAGCATCGCCGGCCGCCTGACGATGGGCTGGCTCGCCGACCGCTACACGAAGAAGTACGTGATGCTGCTGACCTACCTGATCGTCGGCCTCTCCATTCCGCTGCTCATTTTCGCGCGCGGCCACACCGCGCTGCTCTACGTGTTCGCCGTCGCCTTCGGCTTCGGCCTCGGCGCCGACTACATGCTGATCCCGCTGATGGCCGCGGAATGCTTCGGCCTCGGCGCCCTCAGCCGCGTGCTCGGCATCATCATCATGAGCGACTCCATCGGCGAGGCGACCATGCCCTACCTCGTCGCCCACGTGCGCGACGCGACCGGCTCCTACGCCAGCGGGTTCGCGCTGCTGACCGGCCTCGCGCTCGCCGGCGCCATCGCCATCCTCGGCATCCGCTACCGCGACGGCCGGCCCGCCTGCCGCGCGCAGATCGAGGACTGACATGACGGAATGGCTGAAGTGTTGGAGTGCCGGGGCACGGGGGCCGCTTTCCCCCTCGCCACGCGACAGCTCGCTGCCCTGTAGCCGCACTCGTGAGAGTGCGGCCCACCCAACGCAGCCCGGCCTCGTCCACTTTCCCCGGTACTCCGCAGCTCCAGCACTTCATCTCTCCGTTCTGCCATCTTGCACGTGCTGATTTCGAAACTCTTTCCCATGTCTGGAAAAACACCATCCCCATCCGTCCAAGCCTTGGAAACCCCGCTCCTGCTGAAGGATTTCCCGAGCGCCGAACTGCACGCGCGCCTCGCGCCGCTCGGCGTCACCGCGCGCCAGGCGCGGCTGCTCCAGCTCGCCGCCGTCCGCCACGGAAAATTTCCGGAGGCGGTGGCCAACGGCTTTTCAGCGCGGCTGCTCGCCACGGTCCAACGCGTCGCGACCATCCCGCAGCTCACGATTGTGGACAAACGGGTCTCGCCGCAGGACGGCTTTGCCAAATATCTGTTCCGCGGCAGCGACGACGCCTGCTTCGAGGCCGTGCGCATCCCCCTGCTGCACAAGACGGGCGACGAAAAATATGTCGTCTGCGTCAGCTCGCAGGCCGGCTGCGCGCTCGGCTGCGTCTTCTGCGCCACCGGCCGCCTGGGCTTCCGCCGCCACCTCGCCACGTGGGAGATCGTCGACCAGGTGATCCAGATCCAGGCCGGCTCGGCGCATCCCGTGCGCGGCGTCGTCTTCATGGGCATGGGCGAGCCGCTGCTGAACCTGGACGCCGTCCTGCGCGCCGCGCAGATCCTGGCCGAGCCGAGCGGCCTGGCGATCTCCGGCAAGGCGATCACCCTCTCCACCGCCGGCATCGTACCCGGCATCCTGCGGCTCGCCGCGGAACGCCGGCCCTACAAGCTGATCGTCTCGCTCGCCAGCGCCGACCCGCGCCGCCGGGGCGAACTGATGCCCGTCGAAAAACTGTACCCGACCGGCGAGCTGATCGCCGCGCTCCGCGCGTATCACGCCGCGACCGGCCAGCGCGTCACGCTCGCCTGGCCGCTGCTCGCCGGCCTCAACACCCGCGCCGAGGACGCCCGGCAGCTGGCCGAGCTCACGCGCGGCCTGCCGGTCCAGCTCGACCTGATTGACGTCAACGATCCCTCCGGCCGCTTCCGGCCGCCGGACCGCGCCGAACTCGACGCCTTTCGCGACGCGTTGCGCCTGCACCTCGCCGCGCCGGTGGTCCGCCGGTACAGCGGCGGGCAGGACATCCACGCCGCGTGCGGGATGCTCGCCGGCACAGCAACTTGATCCACCACGGGCTTGACTTTGCCCTGCGGCCCGTGAAAATGCGCGCACATCTTTTGCACGGTGGCCTCGTGGCGCCACCACGACGGATGGGCCCGCGTCGGGTCGCGCCGGGCCGGTGTTTTTTGCGGCGGAAAATCATAAGCAAAGAGGAGCAGCATCATGGCGGACTTGGATGAAGTTAAGGATGCGAAGGAATATCACATCGGCATACCCCAAAAATCGGAGGCCTTTTTCCTGAAGGGCTCCAACAACCTGGATTGGGGCATGAAAAACCGGCTGGCGCGGATCTTCAACCCGGAGTCGGGCCGGACCGTGATGCTCGCCATCGATCACGGCTATTTCCAGGGCCCCACCACCGGGCTGGAACGGGTGGACCTCTCAATCCTGCCGCTGGTGCCCTACGCCGACACGCTCATGCTCACGCGCGGCATACTCCGGACCGTCATTCCGCCGTCAATGTCGAAATCGGTTGTGCTGCGGGCCTCCGGCGGGACCAGCATCCTCAAGGAATTGTCGAACGAGGAAGTGGCCGTGGACATCGAGGACTGCGCCCGGCTGAACGTCTGCGCCATGGCCGTGCAGGTCTTCATCGGCGGCGAATTCGAGCGGCAGTCGATCATCAACATGACCAAGCTGATCGACGCGGGCACCCGCTACGGCATCCCCACCCTCGCCGTCACCGCGGTCGGCAAGGAGATGGTGCGCGACGCGCGCTACTTCCGGCTGGCCACCCGCATCTGCGCCGAACTCGGCGCCCATTACGTGAAGACGTATTACGTCGAGTCGGGTTTTGAAACGATCTGCGCCGCCTGCCCCGTGCCGATCGTCATGGCCGGCGGGAAAAAGCTGCCGGAGCTCGACGCCCTGACCATGGCGTACAAAGCCATCCAAGGCGGCGCGGCCGGCGTGGATATGGGCCGGAATATCTTCCAGTCGGAAGCCCCGGTGGCGATGCTCAAGGCCGTCCGGGCCGTCGTCCACAACAAGGCGACCCCGGCCGAGGCCTTCGATCTCTTCCAGACCTTGAAAAACCAGAAATAGAACGGGGCCCCCGCCATGAAAGTTTCCCGCTGGTATAACAACGCCGACATCCGGCTCGAAGAGGTGCCCACACCCAAGCCCGGCCCCCGCGAGATGCTGGTCAAGGTCCTGGCCTGCGGGATCTGCGGCAGCGACATCGTCGAATGGTACCGGCTGCCGCGTGCGCCGCTGGTGCAGGGCCATGAGATCGGCGCCCTGGTGGTGGAGACGGGCAGCGACGTGCAGAAATTCAAGGCGGGGGACCGGGTCTTCATCGCGCCCAAGGTGGCCTGCCAGCAGTGCGACTATTGCCTGCAGGGCCATCATCCTGTCTGCACGCAGGTCAAAGACCGGCTCCCGGGCGGATTCTCCGAATACGTCCTGGTCCCCGAGGCGCTGGTGGAAAAAGGGACCTATCGCCTGCCGGACAGCATGACGTACGAACAGAGCACCTTCATCGAGCCGCTCGCCTGCGTCGTCCGCGCCCAGCGCCTCGCCGGGCTGGCGCGCAAGCAGACGGTCCTGATCCTGGGCTGTGGCATGTCCGGCCTGCTGCACGTCAAACTGGCCCAGTCCAAGGGCTGCACGGTCGCCGTGACGGACATGAACGACACCCGCCTTGCCTTGGCCAAAAAGTCCGGGGCCAAAATGATCTTCAAGGCCACCGACGCGGTGCCCGACCGCCTGCTGGCGGAGCACGGCAAGAAGGCGGATGCGGTCATCGTGTGCACCTCCTCCCTGGCCGCCATCGACCAGGCATGGAAATGCGTCGACAAGGGCGGCGTGGTGGTGTTCTTCGCGGTCCCGGAACCCGGCAAGCAGGTCACGGTGCCGATCAACGATTTCTGGACCAAGGAAATCCGGATCCTGACGTCGTATTATTGCGGGCCCGACAACATGGCCGCGGCCCTGGAACTGCTCGCTTCCGGCGCCATCGCCATCGAAGACCTGATCACGCACCGGCTGCCCCTGGCCGAGACCGCGCAGGGCTTCAAGCTCGTGCTCGGCGGCCAGGAATCCATCAAGGTCATCATCCACCCCAATCCGGGTGAAGAATGACGACCGTCCACGTCGGGTTGGCGTGCAGCTCCGAGGAGCTCGCCGACCGCTTTTACAGGGATCTGCTGGGACTGCAGAAGGCGGAGCCGAAAACGTTGCCGCAATCGTTGTCCTCCGCGATTTTCGGCATCGCGGCGGACCTTAAGATCATCAATTACAGCGGCGCGGCCGCCCACTTCGAGATCTTCATCCACCGTCTGCCCGCACAAAAAGAGCAGCCCATCGAGCATGTCTGCCTCGCCGTCGCCAATCTGGCCGACCTCCTGCAGCGGGGACGCGCCATGAACGTGAAGGTGCTGCAGGTGCCCAAGGGCGAGACGTTCCTCACCTTCATCTACGACTTCGACGGCCATCTGTTCGAGCTGAAAGAGCAACCCCGCGCGTGAGGCGCGGCCGGGTGGCTGATGGATGGAAGCGCTAAGCTGTCTTGCAGAGCAGCGACCCCCGCGGCCTTGCGTCGCGGGTGAAGCAGTCCTGCGGCCAGAGCACCGTAGCTGACGAACTTCTTCCCCTGCCGCACAAGGCGGCAGGGGCCACATGGAACTTGAGGGCCTCCGCTGCCGGCGTTTGCCGGTGGTTTTTTCTGCGCGACCCGCTATCATCCCGCGCATGAAAATTTCGCAGCAGCTGCAGTCTCTCATTTCACTGACCCACGATCTGGGCCGCGTCGAGAACGGCCTGGCCATCACCGGCGAGGGCAACACCAGCGCCGCGCTCGGCGACGGCACCTTCTGGGTCAAGGTCTCCGGCGCCAGCCTCGCCGGCATCACGGCGCGCGGCTTCTGCCGCGTCGACGCCGCCCGCGCGCTGGCCTTGCTCGATGACCCGCGCTGCACGGAGGACAACACCGGCGAGTTGCTGCGCGGCGCGCTCGTCCGCCCGACCGACCCCCGGCCGTCCATCGAGACGATGCTGCACGCGCTCTGCCTGGCCGATCCGGAGGTCCGCTTCGTGGCGCACACGCATCCGCTCGGCCTGCTGCGGATCCTGTGCAGCCGCGCCGGCACCGCGCCGTTCCGCCGCCACTGCTATCCCTTTGCCGTCGTCACCTGCGGCCGCCACGTCGCGACGGTCGGCTATCGCAACCCCGGCCTCGCCCTCGCCCGCGGCGTGCGCACCGAGCTGGCGCGCTACCGCCGCGTGCACGGCCATGCGCCGCGCCTGCTGCTGCTGGCGAACCACGGCGTCGTCGCGCTCGCCCGCACCGCGCCGGAGGCGCTGCATATTTCGCTGATGGCCGAGAAGTGGGCGCAGCTCCTCGACGGCGCCCACCAGTGGGGCGGTCCCGCGCACCTGCCCGCGCACGCCTTCCAGCACCTGAACGGCTGAACGCTTCTTCGTGCTCGTCCTCAAAAAACACCGGTAATGCAGATCGAGGACAAGGTCGGTGACCCGGCGGGCGCCAACGCCTGCCGAGCCAGCCGGCAGAGTAATAAAAAAAAGCTAAAGCATGCGGACGGGCGTTCCTGTAGCCGCGTTCGTGAGAACGCGGCGCGCCTCACGCAGCCAGCCCTCCACCCCAACCGCTCGCGGAGCGTGCCCACACGGCAAGGACTGTCACCCCTGCATTGTGGGCGGCGTTTTCAACCCGGCGCGCCCAACCACACTCCGGCAGAGGGCGCCGCCAGCTGCGCCCCTACAAAACCGGCTTGGGTTTGTGGGCAGGTCCTGCTCGGCGTCCAAGTTCGGGTGCGTTTCGCGGGGCTGGAAAGCCCCGCCCACAAGACATGGTCACGACAGCATGGCGGTTCGGCTGGCAACCCGCCCGGTGACGGCACCAGACCATTCTTGTAGGCCGGGTCACCGACCCGGCGAGCGCCAACGCCTGCCGAGCCAGCGGGCAGAGTAATAAAGAAAAAAGCTAAAGCGTGCGGACGGGCGTTCCTGTAGCCGCGTTCGTGAGAACGCGGCGCACCTGACGCAGCCCGGCCCCACCCAAACCGCACGCGGAGCGTGCCCACACGGCAAGGACTGTCACCCCCTGCTTTGTGGGCGGGGTTTTCAACCCCGCGCGCCCAACCGCACTCAGGCAGAGGGCGCCGCAAGCTGCGCCCCTACAAAACCGGCTTGGGTTTGTGGGCAGGTCCTGCTCCGCGTCAACACCTATGGAAACGCCGCACCCATTTCCGTTTCACGGAAGTACATCGCTCAGGAAAAACGGCCCGCTGCCGGACCTGGCAATGCGTGCGGTTGCCCGGGCCCGGTCCGTTCGTTCCGCCCGGCTCAGGTGCCCCAGCGGCGCAGACGCCGCCAGCCGACCAGGGCGCCGCCGAGCAGGAACACCAGCGCCACGGAAACCGGTTCGGGAATCGCCGTGTAGGTGAGCAGCAGACTGTTCCCCGTTTGCGCAACCGACCAAGCGCCGTTGGTCCACCCATCCAACCCCGTGGAGGTGAAGGCGAAGGCGTTGGGGTCATAGCCTGAGATGCCACCGGTGGTGTCCAGGAAGGTCCAACTCACCGTGTTGGAGGGGCCCGCCGTTCCATTCAAACCGCCGAAGTTGACCACATCCACCGTCAAGGGCGAGCTGCTGGAAAGACCGCTCAGCGCGGCCGGGCCATGCACCGTGATCAGGTCCCAGTCCACTCCGGCGACGCCATTGGTCGCGTTGATTTCCAGCTGAATATGGGCGCCGCCCGCGAGGGTGAGGTTCGAGGCGATGAAGGTGCCGATCGAGTTGCCCGCCGCCAGCGTGACGTTCGAGCCGATCTGCACATGGGCCAGCGCGCCGGTGCCGCCGAGCGTCGCGCCGTCTTGCACATGGATCCAGCCGCCGCCGAGGTCGCTGCCGTTCAGGCTCAACTTCCCGAGGCCTGTGACGTTCAGGGTGCCGCCGCCGGAGAGGTTGCCGGAGAGCACGTTCGTGCGCGCCTGACCGCCCGCGTCCGTGGTGTTGAGCGTCACCGCATTGCTCACCACCAAAGCCGCCGACCAGTTGCCGTTGGCGCTGAGCGGCTGCAGGGTGCCGCCGGAGAGGACCAGGTTGGCGCTGCCGTCGTTGGTGATGGCGTTCACCGCGAGTGTGCCGCCGGACATGGTCAGCGTGCCCATGGCGCCGTTGGTCAGCAGGATGGACCGGGCCCAGAGCGTGCCGCTGTCCATGGTCACCACACCGCGCCGCAAATCCAGTTGGCCATAGGTGGCATCGGTGATAAGCAGGCTGCCGCCGCTGATGGCGAGCGTGTTGTTGCTGCTGCCGGCGGTGTTGCCCAGACTCACCGAGTCGGCCGTCACCAGGCCGCCGTTGCTGATCGCCAACCGGTTGCCCGAACCGAGATTGCCGATGTTGAGATAGCTGCTGTTGTACCAGGCGCTGTTCGGCCCCGTAACCTGCACCGTGTTGCCGTTGGCGGTGGCATTGCCGCCGATGGTGCCGCGGCGATCGTACATCGCGCCGCCCTCGGCGATGGTCAGTTGATTGCCCACGCCGACACCGCCTACGCTGAAGTCGCCGCTGTTGGTCCAGACCGAGCCGCTGCCGGTGACCAGCACGCTGTTGCTGCTGGCGCTGGCGCTCTGGCCGATGCCGCCGCCGCTGCTGATCACCGTTCCGCGGTTGGTGATGGTCAGCGTGTTGGCGGATCCGTTCATCCCCATACGGATGTCGCTGGCATTGCTCCAGACGGAGCCGGCGCCGGTAACGAGGACCGAGTTGTTGCTCGAACTGGCGTAGGCGCCGATGAAACCGCGGTTGTCGATCACCGTGCCTTGGTTGCTGATGATCAGACTGTTGCCGGAACCGTTGTAGCCGATGGTAAGGTCGAGCCGGTTGCTCCAGACCGTGCCGCTGTGCGCCACGAGCAGGGTGTTGTTGCTGGCGCCGCTCTCGTAACCGAGATAACCGGCGGCGCTGCCGACGCTGCCGCCGCCGAGCACGTTCACGGCATTGCCGACGCCGTTGCTGCCGATATAAATGTAGCGGGTGCTGGCCCACGTCGAACCGTTGCCGGTGACCAACACGGCGTTGTTGCTCGCACTGGCGTTGTAACCGATGAAGGCGTCGACGCCGACGTTCAGGGCCCCGCCGTTGGTGAGGAGCAGCGTGTTGCCGGCCCCGCCATAGCCCATGTAGAGATTGGTCGCGACGTTCCATACGGAACCGCCGCCGGCAACCAACACGGAGTTGTTATTCGCACTGGCGTTGTAACCGATGAAGGTGTCGACGCCGACGCTCAGGGCCCCGCCGTTGGTGACGGTCAGCGTATTGCCGGCCCCGCCATAGCCCATGTAGAGATTGGTCGCGACGTTCCAAAGGGAACCGCTGTCGGTGACGAGCACGGTGTTGTTGGAGGCACTGGAGGTGATGCCGACGTAGGCGTCGCGCACCAGGGCCGCGCCGCCGTTGGCGAGGGTCAGTTGGTTTCCGAAACCGGCATAGCCCACCGCCAGATAACCCTTGGTGTTCCAGACGGAGCCCGAGCCGGCGATGGTGGCGGTGTTGTCGTACGCGACGTAGCTATAGCCGATGTAGCTATTGCCGGCGACGCCCACGCTGCCCCCATTGATGATGGTCAACGAGTTGCCGCTGCCGTCGTTGCCGACGGTGAGATCGGAGGTGTTGGTCCAGACGGAGCCGCTGCCGGTGACGAGCACGGTGTTGTTGCTCACACCGGTGTCGTGTCCGATAAAGCCGCTGCCGCTGACCACCCGACCGGTGTTGGCAATGGTCAGGCTATTGCCAACGCCACTGTTGCCGATGACAAGGGGACTGCTGCTGTTCCAAACGGAGCCGCTGCCGGTGACGAGGGCGGAGTTGTTGCTGGCGCTGCTTTGGTTGCCGATGATCCCGAGGTTGTTGAAAGCCTGGGCGCCATTGGTGATGGTCAGCTGGTTGCCGGTGCTGGCCTGGCCCACGACCAGGTCCGCACCATTGCTCCAGACCGTGCCGCTGCCCGTTACCAGGACGTTGGCGAGCGCGCCGGCGACGCTGCCCAGATAGATGCCGGCGCTCTTGCCGGGCACCGCGAAAATGCCGTTGGTGCCATCGAGGAGGTTCCACGTGGCCGTCTGGCCCGCGACATCGCCGACGTTGAAGTTTTGCCCGGCGGGCACAACGATACGCATACCGTGGGAGTTCAGGGTGCCGGAGTGGAAAGCGAGCAGGGCATTCGTGGCGCTGGCGGTGTTGTTGGTCGCGAGCAGCAGGCCCACATCGAGCACGCCGCCGTCGAGAGTGACCGAACCGCGGCGCACGTCGAGCGTGCCGTCAATGCTCCAGACGGTGGCGGCGCCACTCACAACGACGTTGCCCATCGCACCGGCCGTCCCTCCGAGTACGATGCTGGCGGCATTGCTGACGACCGGCTGGATGCTGTTGGTGCCACCGAGCATGACCCACGTGGCGGTCTGGCCCGCGGTGTTACCGATAACGATATCGCTGCCGGCAGGGGCGATGATCTGTGAGCCACCCGTGTTGGTGAACGTGCCGTGATTGAAATTGAAGAAGGCGTTATTGCCGTTGGTTGTGTTGTTGGTGAGCAAGAGTTGGTTGGCCAGCAGCGTGCCGCCATTGAAGTCGAACGAGCCATTGCGCACCTCGAGCGTACCCGCGCCGGCGTTCGTGAGGATCAGGCTGCCGCCGGCGAGGTTGATCTGGTTGTTGGCAGCGAGTATGTCGGCGCTGATATAGGCGTTGCCGGCGACGAACACCGCGCCGCTGTTGCTGATGGTGACGCTGTTGCCATCGCCCATGCGGCCGACATACAGGGAACCGGAGTTGCTCCAGACCGACCCGCTGCCGGCGACCAACACGGTGTTATTGTCGGCGCTGTTGGCGTCCGGGTCGGCAGAATTGCCCAAGCTGGCATCGACGTTGACGACGAGGCCGCCGTTGGTGACGGTCAAGTGATTGCCGCTGGTGGTATCGCCAACGACGAGCCACCCCGAGTTGATCCATTTGGAATTGGCGCCGGTGACAATGCCGCGATTGTTCTGGTTGTCGGAATCGCTGGCCCGGCCCAGATAGCCCGTGGTGTCGCGGACTTCTCCGCCATCGGCGATGGTCAGTTGATTGCCTATTCCGTTTAAGCCAATATAGAAGGCGTTGGAGATGCTGAAGACCGAGCCGTTGCCGGTGACGAGCGCGACCGCATTGTTGGCCATGGCATTGCCACTGCTGTTGAGGAGCAAGTCCTTCCCCAGACATGCCCAGTCATCCACGTTGACGCGCCCGCCGTTGGCTATCGTCAACGTGGAATTTAGCCCCTTCTCGCCGAACATGAACTGGTTGCCAGTATTCAAGGTGGAACCCGTGCCGGTGACGGTGATCGCGTTGTTGAAGGCGTTGCTTTCGTACCCGACGTAAGTGCCCGTCGCGTCGACCACGCCACCATTGCTGATGGTCAGGCTGTTGCCCGAGCCGAAGAGGCCGAGGTTCAGATAGCCCGTTCTCCAATAGGATCCGGGGCCGGTGACCAGGGCGGAGTTATTGTCGGACGACTCGCCCTTTCCGATGTAGCTCACGCCTCCGGGCATGCAGTTCAGCCGGCCCGCGTTGGTGATGATGAGGACGTTGAATGGTCCGGTGTCGCCGACATAGTAATAGGTGTCGCTGTAGTTCACCGTGACACCGTTGACGATGTTGGTGGCCGTCTCGGCGTGTGCCAGAGCCAGACCGAACACGGCCGTCGCGATACATAAACACTTCATTTTCATGTTTCTTTCTCCTGACTGCCCTCGCATGGAAAAGCCGCACCTGGTTTCTTCATGAAAAACACAGCCTGCCTCATGCGCCTGCCGTCATCCGTCTCTAGCCCGAGCCCTTCGGCACCTGAGCTTCCCTTTCTGCCACCCATCGCAAAACTTCAAGCGACGCGCCAGCGCCGGAACAACCACGCGCCGCCACCCATCAGCACGAGCAGGGTCGCGGTCGAGGGTTCCGGCACGGCGGTGGCATCGATCGAGAAACCCCGCAAATACCAGCCACCCTGGCCAACGCTGATTGCATTGGCGGTCAGTCCGCCGGCCGACGTGGTCGGGTTACCGGGGACGGCAAAAGAAAACGCGCTGCCGTCACCGGTGAGCGTACCCGTCGCATCGCCGGTGAGCGAAACCTGTTCCCCGTTGGCCAGATCGAAGAGCGAGATGCCGTCGGTGCTGCCATCGCCGAAGAGGAGGGCGTTCCAGCGCACGTCGGTCAGATTCACCGGATTGGTGATGGTGAGCCGGACGGACTCCCTGTATGCGCCGGCGCAGCCCACCCGGTCACCGTCGATGCCCGGCCCATAGTTGGACAGGGGGGTATCCCGCATCCCGAAGCCCTGATCGCCGTTCCAGAGTTCGTCGGAATCATTGGAGAAGCCCGCCACGGCCAGCGTGAAGGAACAACCGGCGAAGCCGGGGATCGACGAGAGATCGATCGTCCGGGCTCCTCCAAAATTGGAGCAGACGAGATCGGTGCCCGCCAGGCTGGCGAGATGGCCGGTGGTGGTTTCGATCTGAATGCTGTCCGCTACAGCCTTGGATCCGGCGGCCACGGCCAAGAGGGCCGCAAACGCGCGAGCGATCAACTGTACCCTGTTCATACCCACTCCTTTTCCCCTCTATCCGAGGCAGGCCGGCGCCAACCCGGCTCAACGCCAGCCCGATGCACCGCATTTTCTTTTTCAAGACGCTTGAATTTCCATTCAAGAAGTCCGATCATCGCCGCGTCGGTTTGCACGGCGCAGGCCCAATACATACAGCACTGTATGTTTTGTAGTTTCGCAGAAGTCGGCGGCAGTGTCAACTAATTTTTCCCGATGACAGCACCCGCTCCAAAATCGTCCGCGCACCATGACCGCGGGCCGGACAAGTGGCTCGAGGCCGCGATCAAGACCCTGATTGCGGAGGGCTTGGAGGCCGTGAGGATTGACCGCCTCGCCACGCAATTGGACATTTCGCGCGGGAGTTTTTACCACCACTATAAAGACCGCGACGACCTGCTGCGCGCCGTGCTGGACCACTACGTGCAAATCAACCATCAGAATCTCGTCGCGCTGCTGCCAGAACTCCAGGGCACGCCGCGGGACAAGCTGTGGGCGCTCTGGACCGCGACCGCGAGCCAGGAATTCCGCGACTACGACTGGGCGGTGCGGATGTGGGGCATGCATGACGAGGCGGTGGCGAAAGTGCTGAACCGGATTGATGTCAAACGCATGGACGTCATGATCGGTCTGTTCATGGAGCTGGGCTTCACGGAGAACGAGGCTTGGATCCGCGCCACCATCGCCTATCACGGCTCGCTGGGCGACCGCGCTTACTTTGCGCCCTTTCCGCCGCTGGCCAAACGCCTGGAAGGGCGGCGCATCGCCTTGGAAATTTTGTGCCGCACACCGTAGCGGCGGCGAGGGCTTCGTTCCGGAAAAGCGGCCGGAGGCCGCTTCCACCCGGCGCCCCACGCCGTGTCGGCTTGCCCGCCACAGGCGGGGGACGCGGCCCACACGGTGGATTGATTGCAGTTGGTGTAGGCCCGGTCACCGCCCGTTTTCAACGGTCCGGAAAGCAGGCCACATTCTACGGTTCGCTTTTGAGGCGTTTTCCGGTATCCTCGCCGCGACATGAAGATTATCACGTTCGTTGATCGGGTGAAGTTGCAGGCGCACGCGGGCAACGGCGGCAACGGCTGCCGGGCGTTCCGGCGGGACAAATACGAGCCGGAAGGCGGGCCCTCGGGCGGCGACGGCGGCCGCGGCGGCAACGTGACCCTGCGCGCCACCAAGAACTGCGCCTCGCTGCTCGACCTCTATTTCCAGCCGATCCAACGGGCCGAACACGGCGAACCCGGCCGCGGCAAGGACCAGTACGGACGGCACGGCGCGGACCGCATCGTCCTCGTGCCGATGGGCACGGAAGTCAGCGACGCGACGACCGGCGAGTGGATCGGCGAGATCATCGACGACGGCGCGGAATTGCTCGTGGCGCGCGGCGGCAAGGGCGGGCTGGGCAACCGGCACTTCATCACCTCGTCGCACCAGGCGCCGGTGGAGACCACCCCGGGCGAGCGCGGCGAACAGAAGAAATTGCTGCTGGAGATGAAGACCGTCGCGGATGTCGGCCTGGTCGGCTACCCGAACGCGGGCAAGTCGTCGCTGGTGCGCGCGATCAGCCTGGCGCGGCCCAAGGTCGGCGCCTACCCCTTCACGACGCTCTACCCGAACATCGGCACGCTGGAATACGACGACTTCAAGCGCGTCCGCGTGGCCGACATCCCCGGCCTGATCAAGGGCGCGCACGAGGGCATCGGGCTGGGCCACGATTTCCTGCGGCACATCGAACGCACCCATTTCCTGCTGATCGTGCTCGACATGGCCGGCACCGAGGGGCGCAACCCGGTGGACGACTACCGGAACCTGCTGGAGGAGCTCAAGCTCCACCGCGCCGAGCTGCTCGAGCGGCCGCGGAAGATCGTGGCGAACAAGATGGACCTGCCGGAGGCGGCGGCGCTGCTGAAGGAATTCAAGCGCCGCACGCGCCAGAAGGTGCTGGAAATCTCCGCGGAAACCGGGGACGGCATCCCGGAGCTGAAAGCGGCCCTGTACGATCACTTCTTCGTCGCCACCGCCGGCGAGTAGAAGTCGGTCCACATTTTTTCGTCGCCGAGGGTTGCGAGCCGGCCCGCCTGCGCCTCGTAGGAGGGTTCACGGCAGCCGACGGACGCGCGGCGCAGCAGGCCATAGAGCGGGCCGAAGCTGCCGCCGTGGATCTGCTTGTTCTCCCACTTTTTTTCGTGCAGCGCGTAGGGCAGCGTCCACTCGAGCGCGGCGCGCAGGCCGCGGCCATCGGCCGTGCGGAAATTCCAGAGGTCCACGCCCACGTGCTCGCCGAGCCGCGCGTTGATGAAGAGCGCCTCGAGGTTGAAGAAGGTGTAGGTGAGGGAAAGCGTGCGCTGCAGCTCCCGCGGCATGCGGCCATCGGGCTCGATCTGCGTCGCGATGCGCCGGGTTTTGCACTGCTCCAGAATTTCCTTCGCCTGCGCGCGGTCGCCGGTGAACAGCGCGAGCGCGGCGCACTGCGCATCGTACCAGGAGCCGTGATTGTTGGTCGCGCCCGCTTCCTTTTTCCCGTTCTTGCTCGTGCGCATCCACACCAGAAATTCGCTGCACCAGACGCGCAGTTTCTTTTCGTCATCGTCGTTCCAGCCGGGCGCGCCGTGCAGGAGGAGGATGTCGTCGAGCAGCGCCGGCAGGCCGTGCGTATCGATGATGCCGGTGCCGCGGCCGGTGTCCTTGCCCTTGACCATTTGCGCATGATTCAGGTTCGGATTCATCCTCGTCGCAGGGTCGCTGAACCACGCGCGGAGCTGGCGCACGGCGGCCTCGGCATATTTCTGCTCGCCGGTGAAGTACCACGCCTGCACCAGGTTGTGCACCGCGCGTTCCATGCGGGAGAGCGCCACGTGATCGTATTCCTCGGTCTCGGGATTCCGCTCGCCGTCGCGGCTGATGTAGGGCAGGCCGTTGCTCTTCGCGGGATCGGGCCAGTAGTAGGTCGCGAGGCTGACGTAGTCGTGCGGGTCGTAGCCGGGTTGCGGATGCTGCTTCTGCGTGATGACGACGACCGGCAAGGCGAGCGTCTTCTCGGCCTCGCGTTTGAGTTTCTTGAGGGCCGCGGCGGCCCCGCCGGCTTTCGCCTGCGCCCGCGCCTGCACGAGATTTTCGCCGCGCAACACGAGGGTGGCGGGCGCGGTTTCCGTCACCGCGCACGCGGTGAGGGCGGGCAGGCAGACCAGCAGGGCGAGCAGGCGCGTGGACATGTCGTGCTCCTTACGGGGCCGGCGCGGCGGCGACGGCCGCCTCGATGGCGGCCAGCAGTTGCGGCAGATCGGCGGGCGTCACGCCGCTGAACCAGACGGACTGGGGGTAGAGGAGGACATTCGGCCCGCGCGCGCAGAGGCCGAGGCAGCCGGCGGCCGAGACGCGCACACGCCCCTTGAACTGCGGCCGCTGGGCGACCGCTTCTTTGAGTTGTTCACGGAGGAGGGCGGACTGCCCGTCGGCGCAGGCTTGGCGTTCGCCGTGGCGGTCGTTGGTGCAGACCAGCACGTGGCAGACAAAGGGACTGACCGCGCGCTGCATGGGGATGGTCGCGACGCCGAAGCGTTAGAAGCTGTACGCCATCTTGATGGTGCCGTCCCAGCTCTCGTCGGTGTGCTGGGTCTTGCCGCCATAGATGCCGAACATCAGGTTTTCGATCGGCTTGTAGACCATGCCGCCTTCAAACGTGACCGGGTGGCCGCCGGGATAGGTCTGGTCCGAGCCGCTGATTTCGGTGACCAGCGAGAACTGCTCGTCGAGGTTCCAGACGATCGAACCGGAGATGATGATCGTGTCGCTCTTGAGCAGAGGGTTGCTGGTCGCCAGATGCGCGCCGGTGGCATCCAAGGCCCAGTCCACGCACTCCCAGGTCCGGGTGCCGATCGTCACGCCGCCGAGGATCGAGACGTCGCCCGAGCCATAGCCCTTGTCCTGGTCACCCGTCGGGAAGCGGAGTTCGAGGTGGGGCATGATGTAGGGGAAGCGGAAGATGTCCTCATAGGCCAGCAATTCGAAACCGAGGCCGACATCGCCGATGCCGCTCTTGTTCTTGCCGAAGCTGTTCTTGTAGCGCGTCTCGTGGTAGGGCACGAAGGCGTAGGCGGCGAGGTTGCCGAACAGGCCGTAGCGGGCATAGACGCTTTCGGCATACTCGCTTTGCGTCTGGTATTGCTGGGTGCCGACGAAGGCCCCGAGCTCCAGCTGGCCCTTCTCCGGAAGCTGGTTTTCCTTGGTGAACAACGTCCGCAGAGGCTCAGCCTGCGCGGCCATAACCATGCTCACCAGCGCGGCTCCGATCAATATTTTCTTCATGATGAACTCCTGTCGGCACGCCCAAAGGCGGGGCACACTTTAAGCAACGCCACGGAAAATGCCACAAAAAAAACCGTGCCGCCGTTTTTTTCTTTGCCGGCCCCCACCCTGCCGGGGGGCAACCTCCGGCGGCCTGGCGCCGCGCCGGGAAAGCCTGCGCGTACGACGCAGGCCACGTCCGGGCACGGCCGCGCAGTTGACCCGCGGGGCGTCCGGCGTATCTTCTGCGAACAAAAGGACACCAGCATGAGCTTCACCTTGGCGATCGGACAGCAGGCGCCGGACTTCCAGTTGCCGGCGACGGACGGCCAGACCTACCGCCTGGCCGACTTCATAGACGCATCGTGGCTGGTGGTGTTCTTCACCTGCAACCACTGTCCCTACGTCATCGGCTCCGACGAGGTCACGCGCCGCACGGCAGAACGGTTCGCGGCGCAAGGCGTCCGCTTCGTCGGCATCAACGCCAACAGCCCGCACACCTATGCCGAGGACGATTTCCCGCACATGGTCGCGCGGATGCAGGCGCAGCGGTTCCCGTGGCTGTACCTGCACGATGCGACGCAGGCCGTCGCCCGGGCCTACGGCGCGCTGCGCACACCGCACTTCTACGTCTTCGACGCCCGGCGCCGGCTGGTCTACACCGGCCGCGGCGTGGACAGCCCGCGCGACGCCGCGCGCATCCGGGTCAACGACCTCGAGCGCACGCTGGCGGAACTCGTCGCCGGCCGGCCGGCGAGCGTGCCGGTGACCAATCCCATCGGCTGCAACGTGAAGTGGGAAGGCCGGGACGCGCACTGGATGCCGCCGGACGCGTGCGACCTGGTCTGAGCACAGCGCGCTTTACGCCGCGCCGCACTTCGGCTACCGTGGGCGCCCGCACACGAAAGGCAAACCATGCAGATCACGGTAAACGGCGAGCAGATCGAGGACGCGGCCATCGAGCGCGAGCGCGAGACGGCCCGGCGCGAACACGGCGACTGGACCGAGGCGCAGATCGACGAGCGCGCCCGCGAGGCCATCGTCGAATGGGCGCTCATCCGGCAGGAAGCCGTGCAGTTTGCGCCCGAGCCGCCCGCCGACGAGGTCGAGGCCGAGTTCAAGAAGCTGACCGACACCCACGGCGGCAAGCCCGAATTTTTCAAGCGCTACAACCTGACCGGCCGCGACGAGCAGCGCATCCGCGCCGACCTCGCGCAGCAGCTGCGCGTGACGCGGTTCCTCGGCGACCTCTCCCGCAACGTGCCCGCCCCGGACGAGGCCGCGGTCGCCGCCTTCTTCGCCGGCCACGCCGCGGAGTTCATCGAGCCGGAACAGCTCCATGCCGCGCACGTCGTCCGCCACCCGCGCAGCCAGGAGGAGGCGGACAAGGCCTACGCCGAACTGCTCAAGGTGCGCCAGCGCCTGCTCGCGGGCGAGCACTTCATGGAGGTCGCACAGAAGGAATCGGAGTGCAACGACAGCAGCCCCGACCTCGGCTTCTTCCCGCGCGGCCAGATGGTGCCGGAGTTCGAGATCGTCGTCTTCTCGATGAACATCGGCGAGATTTCGCCCATCTTCCAAACCCAGTTCGGCTTCCACATCGCCACCGTCCTCGAACGCAAGCCCGCGCGGCCCAAGACGCTCGACGAATGCCGCGCCGAGATCGCCGAGCGCCTGCACCACGACCTGAAGAACGACTCCATCGGCCACTGGGTCGACGCGAAGAAGTCGGTCGCGAAGATCGTCGTGCAGGACGACGCCAAGCCCAAGGGCTGAAGGCCGCAGGGCCGATTTCCCGCATTGACATTGCCCGGCGGGGCGCGGAAAATGCCCGTCGTTCGGGCGTAATTATGCTTTCCGATGCTACATGGCGGGCCTTGCAGAAGCGACTGGGACGCTCCAGCTTCCGCACCAAGTTCCGGCTCTCCGAGAAGGAGCTGGCCTACGCCAGCGACCGCGGCCTCGACGTGCTCACCACCCACGCCCGCGATTTCGTCACCCGCCGCGTCGCGCCGCGCGATCCGCCCAACGAGGGCAAGCAGACGCCGGTGACCGGCCACCCGGTGTTCGTCGCGCAGCATGCCACCGCGACCTGCTGCCGCGGCTGCCTCGTCAAGTGGCACAAGATCCCCGCCGGGCGAAAGCTCACGGTCGCCCAGATCAACTACGTCACCGACGTCCTGCTCCGCTGGCTGTCCGACCAGCTCGCCGCCCCCCAAGCCAAACGACCGCCGCCGCCTGAAAGTCAGCCGCGGCCATAACCGGAATCGCCCTCCGGAAAAACAGCAGCCCGGAAGGCTCCAGCTGCCCTGGCGGACATCAAAGAAAACTTGAGAGGGTGCGGGCTTGTGCGTACAAAGGCGCATGAGAAATACCGCCTGTCTGCTCGCGCTGCTGGCCACCCTCGCCGCGGCGCAGGCGCTCGAGGTCCGCGTGGAGGCCACCGGCGGCGCGCCGCGGCTCTGCGTGGACGGCCAGCCGGTCCGCGCACGGATGTTTTTTGGCGCGCCCAACATGGGCCCGCTGAAAGTCGGCGTCACGCCCGGCGAGGTCGCGTTCGAGTTCACCGCGCTCGAGGATGAGCCGGAGCACGCCACGCTGCATTTCCGCTTCGGCCACCAGCCGGGCGAGATCGACCTCGCCGACCTGCGCGTCGTGGATCTCGGCACCGGGCGCGACGTGCTCGGCGGCGAAGGCTTCCAAGGCTTGGACAAGGGACTCGCCGGTTTTTCCAAGGCTTGGAACCTCTGGCCGCCCGGCCCCCAGAACACGGTCGCCACCGTGACCAACGCGCCGGGCGCGGGCCGCGATGGCCGGCCCGCATTGCGCGTGACGCTGCGCGCACCGTCCAACGGCAGCTGGCCGGACTTCCACTTCTATCACCGCGACAACCTTGCGCTGGAAAAGGGTCACCGCTACCGCGTCAGCTTCTGGTGCCGCGCCTCCGCACCGCGTGCGCTGAACGTGGCGTTCCACCGCCCGGGTCCGCACTACGACTGGCTCGGCGGGCCGGACAACGGCTACGAGGCGCAGATCAAGATGGCCGCGGCCGCCGGCGCGCGCTTCATCACCTTCCCGATCAACCTGCCGTGGCCCCGGCCCGGCGCGGCGCCCGACTGGCACGCGGTGGACCTCGCCTGCCAGCGCGTGATCGATAGCGACCCGCGCGTGCTGCTGCTGCCGCGCATCGGCATGGATGCGCCCGGTGCGTGGCTGGATGCGCATCCCGCCTGCGAAATGCGCTGGGACCGGCCGATGGAGAAGCACCGCTACGCCGTCGTCTATGCGCCCGAATATCGCCATGACGCCGTGCAGAACCTCACGGCGCTGATCGCGCATCTCGAGGAGAAGTTCGGCGCGCGCATCGCCGGTTATCATCCGTGCGGCCAGAACACCGGCGAATGGTTCTATCCCGAAACGTGGGCCGCCGCGCTCAGCGGCTACGCGCCGGCCGACGCGCTCGCGTGGCGCGCCTGGCTGCACTCACGCTATCGCGACGACACGGCGCTGTGCACCGCGTGGCGCGATCCGCAGGCCACGCTGGCGACCGCCGCCGTGCCGCCGGTGGTGGAGCGGCTGGCGGCGCCGCACGGCGTGCTGCGCGACCCGCTCACGGAGCGGCGGCTGCTCGACTTCGCCGATTTCCGGCAGGAGGGCATGGTGGAGACCGTCGGCCAGTTCGCGCACGCGGTGCGCACCGCCAGCGCCGGCCGCAAGCTGGTCTGCTTCTTCTACGGCTACGTCTTCGAGTTCGGCCTGATCCACGAGAGCCCGGCCAAGGCGGGCCACTATGCGCTGCGCCGCCTGCTGGATTCTCCCGACGTGGACGTGCTCTGCTCGCCGATCTCCTACTTCGACCGCGGCCTCGGCGAGGGCGCGCCGGCGATGACCGCCGCCGAGAGCGTCGCGCTCGCCGGCAAGATGTGGCTCTTCGAGGACGACACCCACACCTACCTCGCCACCGGCGACCAGCCCGGCTACCGCCAGCACGTGGACACGCGCGAAGCGACCGTCCGCGAACTGCGGCGCAACACGGCGCAGTGCGCCCTGCGCAACTTCGCCACGTGGTGGATGGACCTGGGCGCCACCGGCTGGTTCAACGACCAGGGCCTGTGGGACGAGATGCGCCGGCTCGACGCGCTCGATGCCGCGCTGCTCCGGCAGCCGCGCGCGTTCCGCCCGGAGATCGCCGCCGTGATCGACGAGCTGGCGATGCGCGCCGTCGCCGCCGGCGGCGAGGCGCTCGTCGGCCCCGGCGTGTATGAAGTGCGCCGACCGCTCGCCCGCTGTGGCGCGCCGTGCGGCTTCTATCTGCAGGACGATGTCGCCGCCGGCCGCGTCGGCGCGAAACTGTTCGTGTTCCTGACCCCGTGGCGGCTCGACGCCGCGCAGCGCGAAAAAATCCGGCAGACGACGCGCGGCGCGCTGCGCCTCTGGTGCTACGCGCCCGAACGCGAGTTGACCGGCTTCCAGTTCCGCCCTCTCACCAACGTCGCGGCGCGGGCGACGCCGACGGCGGCGGGCCGCCGGCTCGGCCTCGAAACCGGATTCGGCACGAAGCGCACCATCCAGCCGCTGTACGCCGTCACCGATGCCAGACCGGAAGAAATCCTCGCCACCTACCCCGACGGCTCGGCTGCCGTCGTGTTGCGCCGCAACCAGACCGGCGGCGATCTGTTCTGCGGCCCGCCGGGCCTGACGAGCGCGCTGCTGCGGCTCGCCGCGCGCACCGCCGGCGTGCACCTGATCACGCAGCGCGATTGCAACCTCCACGCCAACGGCCCGTTCATCTCGCTCCACGCCGCGCAGGACGGCCGGCTCGAGATCAACACCGGCCGCACAGGTCCCGTCCGCGACCTGCTGACCGGCGAGAAACTCGGCGACGGACCGACCGTTTTTTGGGACGCGAAATGCGGCGAATCGAAAATCCTGGCGTGCGGGGAATAGGCCAGGTGGCGACGCCGATACATCTGCGAAAGTGACTATGCGTGCACTGATGAAACGCGGGCTCCAGGCCCTGGCCGCGCTGCTGCTGGCGGCGCAGGTCGCGGGTGCGGCGGCGGGCGAGCGGATGCTGGTGGAAGCCAGCAATATCTTTGCGCGCGCCACCGCGGTCAGCTATCGCCATCTCAACGCGGCGGCCGCCCTGCAGTTGCACGGCAGCCCGCAGGGCCACTGGACGTCGAGCAACGACTGTTCCGGCTTCGCCAGCTTCATGATCCACCGCGTGGCGCCACGCGCCTATGACGCCGTGCTGGCGTGCGAGCAGAAGAGCCGGCATCCGCGCGCCATCACCTACGCAAAGTTTTTCCAAGGCCTGGAAACCAACCGCACGGTCACGGGCTGGCAGCGCATCGCCGCGTGGCGCGAACTGCGGCCCGGCGATGTCGTGGCGTGGTCCAGCCTGCCGCGGACCAACCGCGAGCAGCAGGTCAAGAGCGCCGGCCACGTCATGCTCGTCGCCCGGCCGCCGACCGGCCCGCACGAGGAAACCGTGGCCGGACAGAAGTACCGCTATCTGAGCGTGCTGGTGCTGGACAGTTCGTCGGTGCGGCATTTCCCCCCGGAAACCTATCCGCCGCACGCCGGCCAGACCGACCGCAACGGGCTCGGCTTCGGCGTCGTCCGGCTGCTGCTCGATGAACACGACCAGCCGTGCGGCTACTGGGAAGGCACCTGGTGGGGCGAAGGCCACGCGCCCATCCGCCGCCCGACCCACACCACCCTCCTGGGTTTCGGCCGGCTGGCAGAGGAAACCTCGCCCGCGAAACCGAGCTTTTGACGCTTTGACGTTATAACGTTATACTGGCCTTATGAAGACAGCCTTGCAACGCGCCACGGTCTATCTCGAACCCGACCTGCAACGCGCCCTGCGGTTCAAGGCGATGGAGACCGAAACTTCGGTGTCCGGCCTGATCAACACGGCGGTGCGCTGGAGCCTGCGTGAGGACGCTGCTGATCTGGCGGTTTTTGAGCAGCGGGCCCAGGAGCCCACCCTGGCTTTCGAGGCGGTGCTCAAGGACATGAAACGCCGTGGCAAGTTATAAAATATTCCTCAAGGCTTCGGCCGCCAAGGAACTGGAAGCCCTGCCCAAAGCCGACCGGTTGCGCGTGGTCGAACGCATCAAGACCTTGGCCGAGAACCCCCGCCCGATGGGCTGCGAAAAACTCACGGGTGATGAAAAATACCGCCTGCGCCAGGGCGTCTACCGGATTCTCTACGAAATCCACGACGACACGATCATGGTGATGGTCGTCAAGATCGGCCATCGGCGTGCGGTATACCGCTGACCTGCGGCGACGGGTCGCTGCGGCAGGAAGAACGTCAGGCGTGGACTTTGCGCGCCGGCCTGCGCTGTGGGGCTGATGGCCGAAGCCTGCGACGCGGCGGGGATGTCGCCGCTCCCGGTCAGCCAGACGGAGGGGCGGGGCGTGCGTTGGAGTCCGGTGGCGCGGTGCGCAGCGCCGGCCGACGGGCGCGGACTCCTCAACCCCTGAAAGCAAAAAGATTTTCCACAGGGGGAAAATCGGGAGGACAAAAACAACCCGGCGCGTTGTCCACAACGTGAGTCGGGACAACGCGCCGTGCTTGGCTACTTATTTCTTCGTGGCCTTTTTGACCTTTTTGGCCAGCTTCTTCTGGGCCGGGGTCTTCACGGGCAGCTTCTTCGTGTTCTTCTTCGCGTCTTGTGTCTTAGCCATTTTCGTCTTCCTTCTCGCGACTCATGGTCGCCGTACTGTTTATACCTACGGGCTCACTATGCCTCCTTTCCGGCCGCTTGGCGATATCTTTTTTCAGGGACGCTTGGCGGCAGGGTTGCTGCCGGGGCAAAAGGCAGGAAAAATGCGTGACGGAAACCGGGCCGTCCGGTAACTTCGCGGCGATGCGCCAGCCACCAACCTAAGGAAGCTTTCATGAACCGACGCGCCTTCATCAAGTCCTCATCCGCCGCGCTCGCCGCGGGCGCCGCGCTCGGGGTGGTGCCCGGCTGGACCGGGACCGCACGGGGCGCGCCGGCGGACGACCGGCTGCTCCGGCACCGCTTCGGCGTGGACTACGTGCCCTCCCGCAACTGGTACTTTTGCTGGAACGACTGGAACGCGGGTGACATCGCCCGCGACTTCGACCGCATCGTCGAACTCGGCGCGGACCACCTGCGCATCATGCTCATCTGGCCCTGGTTCCAGCCCAACCCGCGCGCGGTCAGCGCGGCGCATCTCGACCGCCTCGAGGAACTCCTGCGGCTCGCCGCGGAGCGGAAGCTCGACGTGCTGGTCACCCTCTACACCGGCTGGCTGAGCGGGTTCCGCTTCACGCCGCCCTATCTCGAAAAGGAACCCTTCTACAGCTCGCCCAAATGGGCCGCGGTGCAGGAGCTGTACCTGGCGGAGGTCTCCAAGCGGCTGGTGTCGCACGCGAATTTCCTGGGCTACGACATCGGCAACGAGATCAACTGCTGCTGGTCCTGCGAGCCGGCGGAGGGCGACGCATGGATGCAGCGCGTCTTCAAAAGCATGCACGCGCTCTGTCCGGGTCGCATCCATGTGAACGGCGTGGACCACAATCCGTGGTTCAAGGTCACCACCTTCTCGCCGGAGGCGCTGATGGCGCAGCAGGAGCTGGTGACGCTGCACTGCTGGCCGTTCTGGACCGGCGCGGGCAAATTCGGCAAGCATCTCGACACGCCCTACACGCAGCTGCCCGCCGCCATGGCGGCGCTCGCGCGCAGCTACGGGCGGGCGCCGCACAAGCCGATGTGGCTCCAGGAATTCGGCGCGTGCAACGCCGAGATGCCCGAGGCCGATGTGCCCCGCTGGATGGAACTCGCCATCACCTCCGGCATCAACCAGGGCATCAGCTGGTTCACGTGGTGGGCCAGCCACGATGTCGACAAGCGTTTCGATTTCAATCCGTTCGAGTATGGCCTCGGCCTGATGACGGTAGACAACCGGATCAAGGAGCAGGGCCGCATGTTCAAACGGCTGGCCGACGCCTATCGAGGAAAGCCCGTCGTCATCCCCACGCAACCGCTCCCGCCGCCACCCGCGCAGCGCAACGCCGAGGCCACCTGGCGCTGGCTGCTCGACTGGATGGGCGTTAAAAAGTAAGCTTGATCCGTGAAAGCCCGATGATCAGGCGGCATGGACACAAAAACCAAGGAATGAAGGCACACCACATGAAACCAAACTACCGAAAAGATCTGCCGCGCCTGTTGACGACCATCCTGGCTGTCGGGCTGTTCGCCGGCTGCGGAAAACAAGCACCAGCGCCGTCCTCCGCGCCCTCCCCGGCTGCGGTCACCACGGCGAGCCAACCTGCGTCCGCGACAGCACCCGCGCCGGGCTTTGCGAAGCTGAAGGGCCGCTGGCTGCGCCCGGACGGCGGCTACATCCTGGATATCCGCAGCGTGGACGCCGCGGGGAAAATTGACGCGACCTATAACAATCCCAACCCCATCCATGTGGCCAAGGCCGAAGCGTCGCAGGCGGGCGCCGCGACGAAGGTGTTCGTGGAACTGCGCGATGTGAATTACCCCGGCTGCACCTACAACCTGACGTACGAGGCGCAGAGCGACCAGTTGGCCGGCATCTATTATCAGGCCGCCCAGCAGCAACAGTACGAAGTGAGCTTTGAGAGGACACCATGAGCCAAGGCCAGCGCCGATGAGTGGGACACCGCGTGCAACAGCCGGTCTGGGCTCCGTGCGCCGCTTGCCGTCCGGCGCGCGGGGCTGGGTAGGCGCACTCGTCCTTGTGACGCTCCCTGTCGCCACCCACGCTCAGTTAAAACCCGTCACTGAAAAGCCGGCGGCTGTGGCGGCGGGCCCAGCGGCCAGCTACGTAGGCTCGTCCAGTTGCCGGGAGTGTCACGAGAAATTTTACAAGCTCTGGGCCACCTCGTTCCACGGCCTGGCCATGCAGCCCTACACGCCGCAGCTGGCGCAGACCCAGCTGACCCCGCAGCCGGCGGACCTCGTCGCGGGCCCGCGCCGCTTTCGCGCCGACCTCGCCACGGGCACGGTCATCGAAAGCACCGCCACCAACCAGACGCGGTATCCGATCGTGCAGACGATGGGCGGCAAGAATGTGTTTTATTTCCTGACGCCGCTGGAGCGCGGCTGGCTCCAGGTGCTGCCGGTGGCCTACGACGTGCGCCGCAAGGAATGGTTCGACACCACCGCCAGCGCAATGCGCCATTTCGGCGACCGCCGCGACGAGGCGCTGTACTGGAAGGAGCGGCCGCTGACCTTCAACACCTCGTGCTTCGGCTGCCACGTGAGCCAGCTCTCGAAGAACTACGATCTCCAGGCCGACAGCTACCAGACCACCTGGGCCGAGCCGGGCATCAATTGCGAGACCTGCCATGGTCCCGCGTCGGAACACGCCCGGCTCTTCCGCCAGCGGCCGGCCGGCCAGCCCGCGCCGGCGGACCTGAAGCTGATCCTGCCCCGGCAGCAAACCCTCGAACAGCGCAACGCGACGTGTGCCCCGTGCCACGCCAAGATGTCGCCGTTGACGGTGAACTTTTCGCCGGGCGAGCGCTACTTCGATCACTTCGACCTGACGTCCTTCGAGAGCGCCGACTTCTATCCCGACGGCCGCGATCTCGGCGAGAACTACACCTACACCGGGTGGCGGCTGAGCCCGTGCGTCAAGTCCGGCCGGCTGGACTGCATCCATTGCCACACCTCGAGCGGGCGCTACCGGTTCCACGAGGCGGCCAAGGCCAACGACGCCTGCCGGCCGTGTCACGAGGAAAGGGTGCGCAACGCCACCGTGCACACGCACCACAAAGCGGACTCGGCCGGCAACCAGTGCATCGCCTGCCACATGCCGATGACGGAATTTGCCCGGATGCGCCGCAGCGACCACTCGATGCGGCCACCGACGCCGGCGACCACCCTCGCCTATCAATCGCCCAACGCGTGCAACCTCTGCCACACCAACCAGACCGCCGCCTGGGCCGACAAGCTGGTGCGCGATTGGCGCCCGCGCGACTACCAGAAGCCGGTGCTCGAGCGTGCGGCCCTGATCGCCGCGGCACGCAAGGGCGACTGGACGAAGCTGCCGGACATGCTGGCTTATCTCGCCCGTCCGGACCGTGAAGAACTCCAGACCGTTGCGCTCGTGCGCCTGCTGGCCACCTGCCCCGCCGAAGACCTCTGGCCGGCGCTCCGGAAGCTGCAGGGGGACGCTTCGCCGCTGGTGCGCTCCAGCGTGGCCGAAGCGTTGGGCGCCCACCTGGATCCCGCGAATGTCGAGGCCCTGTGCCGGGCCGCCGGCGACGATTTCCGCCTGGTGCGCGTGCGCGCCGCGGCGGCGTTGACAGCGGTGCCCGAAGACCGGCTGCCCGCAGAACAGCGGCAGCGGGTGCGTGATGCGCTGGCGGAGTTGATGGCTTCGATGACGTCGCGCCCCGACGACATGTCGTCGCACTACAATCTCGGCAATTTCCACATGGCGCGCGGCCAGCTGCCGGAGGCGGCCAAGGAATTCGCGACGGCCACGCGGTTGCAGCCCGAGGCCCTGCCGCCCTATGTGAACGCCGCGCTCGCCTATAATGCGCTGGGCCAAAACAACCAGGCCGAAACCAGCCTCCGCCACGCGCTCCAGCTGGATCCCACCAACGCTCCCGCCAACTTGAACCTCGGCATGCTGCTGGCCGAAATGGGCAACCTCGCCGAGGCCGAGCAAGCTTTCCGCGTGGCCTTCAAGTCCAACCCGCAATCCGCCCAGGCGGCTTACAACCTGGGTGTGCTGCTGGCGAGCGCGCACCCGGTGGAGGCGCTCGAGTGGTGCCGCCGGGCCGCCGCGCTGGAGCCGGACGAACCGAAGTACGGCTACACCTACGCCTTCTACCTCTACCGCGCGGGCCAGCCCGGGCCGGCGCTCCAGACGATCCGTTCCGTGCGCAGGCGGCATCCGGCACACGCGGACAGCGCGCTGCTGGAGCAGACGTTGCTGCGGGAACAGCCGGCGGCCGACAAGTAGAGTGCTCTGGGAGCGGCGGCACTCCTGCCGCCGAAACTTGACGACTGTCGTGCGGCACCTATTGCGGATGGTTTGGGGTGGCGGCCAGCGGGATCGCTCATGCTTCAGGCGCGGATGGTTTAAACCTTGGTTGCCTCCGTACTCATCTTGCGGCGGCAAGAGTGCCGCCGCTCCCATCATTTATCGGGCTTCTCTTCAACACTCAACGCCTTGCCGTTGGTGACGCCAAGCTTCCGGCTGCATATGGATATAGCTGCCTGCTGAATGCAGGGGGGCGCGGCGGGCCTTGACGGGTTGGCTAGCGGGCGGGCGGGATCGGCTGCTGCTGGTCCGGCGGCAGCAGGCAGCCGCTGCGACAGAGCTCGGTGCAAAGGTGGCGGCAGGGTTCGACGTGCGCGGTGATGCTGGCCCCGGGGAAACGCTTCTCGATCCGCTCCTCGATCTCGTCGGTGAGCGTGTGCGCATCGGCCACGTTCATGTCGGCGGCGACGAGCAGGTGGAAATCGATGAAGCGCGCCAGCCCGCTCCGGCGTGTCCGCAGCTTGTGCACGCCGCAGACGCCGCGCGGCGCGAGCCCGACGATTTCCGCGCGCAGCCACTCCTGCTCCTCCGCCGGCAAACTGCGGTCGAGCAGGTCGCTGGCGGCATGATGAGTGAGGTGCCACGCCGCGCGCACGATCAGGACGGCCACCAGGATCGCGGCCGCCGGGTCGAGCCACTCCCAGTGCGCGGCGGGTGCGAAATATCTGCCGAGGGTGATGACCAGCAGGCCCGCCATGACGCCGCCGGAGGTGTAGACGTCGGTCATCAGATGCCACGCGTCGGCTTCCAGCGCCACGGACTGCGTGCGGCGGCCGACGCGGAAAAGCACGCGCGAGACGAAGAAGTTGACCACGCACGAGACGCCCATCACCAGCGCACCCAAGCCCGCCCGCTCGAGCGGATGCGGGTGCAGCAATTTAGCGACGGCCTCGTAGATGATCCAGAGCGCCGCGATGAAGATCAGCACCGCCTCGACCGTCCCGGAGATGTTCTCGATCTTGCCGTGGCCGTAGGGGTGCTCGGGATCGGCGGGCTTTTCGGCCGCGTGGACGGCGTAGCAGGCGATGCCGGCGGCCAGCAGGTCCAGGCCTGAATGGATGGCCTCGGACAGCACCGAGACCGAACCGGTCAGCAACCCGACCGCCAGTTTGCCGGCGACCAGCGCCGTATTCGAAGCCACCGATAACCAAGCGACCAGTTTCTTCTGCCGTGTCAGTTGCATCGGAAAAATGCAAAGCTCGAAAACCGAAACAAATCACAAAACAAAAATCAGAAAATCAAAATGCGGCTATTCTGGGTTCCGTTTAAAGCTTTTCGAGTTTGATGCTTATTTCGAAATTTGGATTTAGAATTTCGAGTTTGCGGCGGCCGCCGCCGCCTACGCGGCGTTGACGCCGTGGCACTTCTTGTATTTCTTGCCCGAGCCGCAGGGACAGGGGTCGTTGCGGCCGACCTTGGGGCCCTCGCGCAGGACGGGCGTGCCCTTTTCGCGGAGCGCGGCCTGCATCGCGGCCTCGTTGCCGGATTCCTCCGGCGTGGCCGCGGCGGGCGCGTCTTCGGCGGGCGCCGGCGCGGCGAGGCTGGTGACTTCCTCGTGGACGTACATCATCGGCAGCTGCCGCACGAAGCTCTGAAACGCCTCGGCGCTGGTCGCGGCGCGGAACATATGGTGCGCGATCTCGCTCTTGATGCGGTCCATCAGGTCGGAGAACATCGCGTAGGCTTCGTGCTTGTACTCCACGAGCGGGTCGCGCTGGCCGTAGGCGCGCAGGCCGACGCCCTGCCGCAGCGTGTCCATGTTGCGCAGGTAGTCCTGCCACTGCTGGTCCACGGACTGCAGGATGATGTAGCGCTCCATGTGGTGCAGCGCCTCGGGGTTTTCCATCCGCATCTTGATCTCGTAGGCGCGCTGGACGCGGGCGATCACGACGTCGGCGAGCGCCTTGACCTCGGCCTCCGGCTCGGCCTTGGCCTGCGGCGCGGGCAGGTCCGTCGGCTTGAGGCCGATCGGGAAATTCAGGTTGGCCCACGCGATGAAATGCTTGAGCGCCTCGTCCGGGTCGGCGTCCTTGGCGGTGCGCGCCTCGACGACCTTCTCGGCCTCGCGCATGGCGACGTCGGCGACGATGTCGTAGAGGTGCAAACGCGGTTCCGTGGAGGCGACGACCGAGCTGCGGAAACCGTAGACGATCTCGCGCTGCTTGTTCATCACGTCGTCGTAGTCCAGCGTACGCTTGCGGATGGCGAAGTTGTGCTGCTCGACGCGGCGCTGCGCGGTCTCGATGGACTTGTTCAGCCACGGGTGCTCGAGCACCTCGCCCTCCTGGATGCCGAGCCGTTCCATGATCCGGCCGATCCGGTCGGAGCCGAACAGGCGCATGAGGTTGTCCTCGAGCGAAACGTAGAAGCGGCTCGAGCCCGGATCGCCCTGGCGCGCGCAGCGGCCGCGCAGCTGGCGGTCGATGCGGCGCGACTCGTGGCGCTCGGAGCCGATCACGTGCAGGCCGGCGGGCTTGTCCAGCAGCGCCTTGCGCAGCGTCTGGCCCTCGGGCAGCTTGTCCTCGAGCCGGAAGGTGGTGGAGGTGATCGTCTCGCGCGGAATCCAGACGACGCCGGGGCCGAGCTTGATGTCGGTGCCGCGGCCGGCCATGTTCGTCGCGATCGTGATCGCGCCCGGCTGGCCGGCGTTGGCGACGATCTCGGCCTCGCGCTGGTGGTTCTTCGCGTTGAGCACGTTGTGCGGGATGTTCTTGCGCCGCAGCATGCGGCTCAGCAATTCGCTGGCGTCGACCGAGACCGTGCCGATCAGCACCGGCTGCTGGCGGGCGTAGCAGGCGGCCAGCTCCTCGATGATCGCGTTGAATTTCTCGCGCTGCGTCTTGTAGACGAAGTCGTGCTGGTCCACGCGGCGCACCGGCCGGTTGGTCGGGATGACGACGACGTCGAGCTTATAGATCTGGTGGAACTCGTCGGCCTCGGTCTCCGCGGTGCCGGTCATGCCCGCGAGCTTCTCGTACAGGCGGAAATAGTTCTGGATCGTGATGGTCGCCAGCGTCTGGGTCTCGCGCTCGATCGTCACGCCTTCCTTGGCCTCGATCGCCTGGTGCAGCCCGTCGCTCCAGCGCCGGCCCGGCATCAGGCGGCCGGTGAACTCGTCGACGATGAGGACCTGGTTCTCCTGCACGACGTACTCGACGTCGCGCTCGTAGACGCTGTAGGCCCGGATCAGCTGGTCGACCGCGTGGATCCGCTCGCTCTTGTCGGCGAACGCGTCCTGCATTTTCTGGCGGCGCTCGATCTTCTCCTCCTCGGGCATGGCGTGGTCGCCGTCGAGCATGGACAGGGCGGTGGCCAGGTCCGGCAGCACGTAGGCGTCCGGGTCGCTGGGGTTCATCGTCTCGCAGCCCTTTTCCGTCAGGCTCGCGTCGTTGCCCTTCTCGTCGATCGTGAAATACAGCTCCTCGCGCAGCTCGCGGGCCTCTTCCTTGTGCATGTCCGTGAGGAACTGCGCCTCGATCTTTTCGATGAGCCGGCGGACGCTCGGCTCCTCGATCATGTGCATGAGCTGCTTGTTCTTGGGCATGCCCTGCCGCGCCTGGTAGAGCAGGCGCATGGCCGTCTCGTCGTCCTTCTTCTCCACCGCGGTCTTCGCGTCGGTGATCAGCTTGTTGCACAGGTCGCGCTGCTTGCGGATCAGCCGCTCGACGTGCGGCTTGAGCTCGGAGTACTGCGTCGTCGAATAGGGCGCCGGGCCGGAGATGATCAGCGGCGTGCGCGCCTCGTCGATCAGGATCGAGTCCACCTCGTCCACGATCGCGTAGTAGTAATTGCGCTGGACCTGCTCCTCGGGCCGCATCGCCATGCCCTTGTCGCGCAGGTAGTCGAAGCCGAACTCGCTGTTCGTGCCGTAGGTGATGTCGCAGGCGTACTGCGCGCGGCGCTGCTCCGGGCTCATCTGGTTCTGGATGCAGCCGACCGTCAGGCCCAGGTAGCGGTAGACCGCGCCCATCCACTCCGAGTCGCGGAGCGCGAGGTAGTCGTTCACCGTCACCACGTTGACGTTCTTGCCGGTGAGCGCGTTGAGGTAGACCGGCGCGGTGGCGACCAGCGTCTTGCCCTCGCCCGTGGCCATTTCGGCGATCTTGCCCTGGTGCAGCACGATGCCGCCGATGAGCTGGACGTCAAAGGGCACCATCTCCCAGGGGATCGGGCGGCCGCAGACGTCGATGGTCTGGCCGCACAGCCGGCGGCAGGTGTTCTTGACCACCGCGAAGGCCTCGCACATCAGGTCGTCGAGCTTGGCGCCCTGGGCCAGGCGCTGCCTGAACTCCTGCGTCTTGGCCTTGAGCGCGTCCTCGGAGAGCTTCTGGTACTCCAGCTCCAGCGCGTTGATGCGCGCCACCAGCGGGCGCAGGTTCTTCACGTCGCGCTCGTTCTTCGTGCCGATGATCTTTTTTAGCAACCACTGCATGGGAAAATCCTTCGTTAACGCCGGCGGCGGCAGGGGTACGTCCTGCGCCATCCGGCGAGCGCGACAGTGAACCAGAAAGCGCTCCTGTATTCAATCCGATTCCGCCCCGCCCGCGCCGCCGCGCCGCGTTTTTCCGGCCGGTTTCCAGCCTTGGGAGGGGCCGGCGGGAAGTTTTCCAAGGTTTGGGAAAGCGGTTGGGTTTCGCTTCCAAGCCCCGGAAAAGGTCACCGGCGGGGGATCCGCAGGGTGACGCTGGCGCCCTTGCTTTGGAGCTGCGAGACGAGTTCGAGACCGCCGTCGGTCTGGCGGCAGAGGAAGGGGGCACCCTCGCCCCACGGGTCGCGGCTGCGTGCGGCCGCGGCCGGGCCCTCGCGCAAGACGTCCACCGCAACGCGCAACATAAGTTCCTGCGCATGCGCCGCATCCATCCGCGCGCGGGCCGTGCCGACGGCGGGCATGAGCAGGGCGGTGAAGGCGTTGCCGGATTTCTTCTGTTCCTCTTCGATGGCCTTGCCCCAGGCTTCGGGATCCTTGACCGGCGCGGCCGAAGCCGTCGCGATGGCGCCCATCAGGTCCGAAGTTTCCATCAGCTGCCGCACCAACTGCATCGAGTTGCTGCCAGCCTTCTTGAGCATCTTCCCGGCCTCGTCTTTGCCGAGCACGGCGCTCAATTCTTCATCGAGGAGCTTCAGATCGATGGGCTCGATGCGTTTTTCCTGCAACAGCACCAGCGCGGCCTGCCCGTTCTTGAAGAGCACGGCCTCGCCGCGCTTGAGGTCGGCGGAGACCAGTTCAATGCCATGCCGGCGCTGGCCGAGCCCTAGCCAGAAACTCTCGCCGCCATCTTCCTCCAGGCCGATTTTCAACCCCACCGGCCCGCCGGCGACCATCGCGCTCATCCGCAGCCGCGCGGCGAAGTTGGTTGCCGCCGCCGCGTCCTGCCGCTGGCGGATTTTTTCGAACAGCCGGCGGATGAACCAGTCAATGCAACCCGTCTTTTCTCCTTGCATGATCTTCTGGAAGTCTTGGGGCGGCGGCAGCGCGGCCAGCTGCCCGCCGAGCTGCGCCAGCAGGTCCGGCGGCAGTGCAGCGAGGTTGGTCGCCAACACCGCCAGCGAGCGCGCCCGCATGGAGGCCTCGACCAGCCCGGAAATCAGCAGCGCGCCGGCGCCGGCGTGCGCCGACGAGCGAAGCGCATCCTCGTGCCACGCGACGAAGGCCGCCGGGTCGGAGGTTTTCACGCGCTCGGCTTCCCATGCGGCTGCCCGCGAGAGGTTCATCAGCGGGCTGATATGGGGCAGCAGCGTACCCGGCCCGTCCTTCTCAAAGTTGAAACCCCAGTCGCAGTTTTCCATGTGCGCCGCCTGGCGATAGAGGTCCAGAGCCGGCGCCAGCTTGCGGCTCAAGGCGGCGGCGTTTACCTCGGCGGGCTGGCCGCGCAAGGCTTTTTGCTCGGCATCGGTCAGCTTCGGCGTGGCTTCGAACGCGCGGCGATAGACGTCCGCCGCGTTCGGCGGCGCCTCCGCCGCGCCGCACGCCACCGCAGTCAGCAACAGCACAACGGCGAAGATGATGGTGGTGTATTTCATAGACTAAGTTTTTCGCGGATCTCGCCAAGTATCATTTCCAGCGATTTGCTCCGACTATTCACGCTAATGATGCCCTTCCAAACAGGGACGCCGGCGGCCGGCGGATTTGTCTATGTGCCGCACACGAGCCTCTTCGATTCGCCGCCTTTGGCGTCCCCGACCACGGCCGGGCCGTCGCTACAAAAGATGAACTACCAAGCCAGGCCCCGGAGCGCAAGCCGCTCGTGTGGGCGGGAGCTCCAGCTCCCGCGAAACAACTCCTCGCACCCGCCAGCACGGGACCGGAGCGCAACGGGCCACCGACGACCGGCAACGGATCTGCCGCTGTGCCGCTGCGCTCCTGCGGCTTTTTCCTTGTGCGCCGCCCCTGGCACCGCTAGGTTTTCCGCGATTCAATCGAGAGGAAGACAAACATGAACGGACAAGGCTTTGCAAACCGGTTTCTGACGCCGGCGGAATCCGCGGCGATCGTGCAGGCGGCGGCGGCGGAATGGCAGCTCGACGGCAAGCGCGTGCTCGCGCTGATCCCCGACCACACGCGCTCGTGCCCGCTGGACCGGCTCTACCGCCAGGTCTATGACGCCGTCGCGCCGCGGGCGCAGTGCCTCGACGTGCTCGTCGCGCTCGGCACGCACCCGGCGATGTCGATGGACGCGATCTACCACCGCGTGGGCATCACCGCCGCGGAGCACCAGGCCCACTTCAGCAAGACGCGCTTCTTCAACCACGACTGGAACAATCCGGCGGCGCTGATGGAAATCGGCCGGCTGCGCCACGCGGACATCAGCGAGCTGACCGGCGGCCTCTTCGAGATGGAGGTCGGCGTCTCGGTCAACCGCATGATCAAGGACTACGACCTGCTGCTGATCCTCGGCCCGGTCTTCCCGCACGAGGTCGTCGGCTTCTCCGGCGGCAACAAGTACATCTTCCCCGGCATCGCGGGCGAGGAGATCCTGAACTTCTTCCACTGGCTCGGCGCCGTCATCAGCAATCCGCGCATCATCGGCAACAAATGGACGCCGGTGCGCAAGGTGGTGGACCGCGCGGCGCTGCTGTTGAAGATCGAGCGCCGCGCCTTCTGCATGGTGGTCCGCGGCCACAACGACCTCGCGGGCCTCTACGCCGGCACGCCGGAGGAGGCGTGGAGCGCCGCCGCCGACCTCTCGCGCCAGATCCACGTTGAATTCAAGGATAAGCCGTTCCATACCGTCCTCTCCTGCGCGCCGCAGATGTACGACGAGCTGTGGGTCGGCGCCAAGTGCATGTACAAGCTCGAGCCGGTTGTCGCCGACGGCGGCAAGCTGATCATTTACGCTCCTCACATCCACGAGATCGCCGTCGCGCACGACAAGACCATCCGCGCCGTCGGCTACCACACCCGCGACTACTTCCTCAAGCAGTGGGACCAGTTCAAGCATCACCCGTGGGGCGTGCTCGCGCACTCGACGCACGTCAAGGGCATCGGCACGTTCGAGAACGGCGTGGAGAAGGCGCGCATCGAGGTCATTCTCGCCACCGGCATCCCGGAGGCCACCTGTCGCCAGATCAACCTCGGCTACATGGACCCGGCGACGATCAACCCCGCCGACTACGCCAACCGCGAGGCCGAAGGCATTTTGCACGTGCCGAAAGCCGGCGAGGTCCTCTACCGCCTGAAGAACGCCCCGCCCGCCCTCGGCGGCGACGACAAGCCCTGAGCAGCCTGAGGCCAGACCAAGCGGACACAGACGGCGGAACCGAAAGCTGTAGCGGCGGCCTGTGGCCGCCGTCGGCTCGGCGGGCGCCTCGCCTATCAGCGGAAAACCTGCCGTAGCACTGAGGTCATTTGCGCCCCGGTCGCTCCCGTTCGCGTAACGCGACCACATCGTAGTGGGGCGCGAGTACAGCCTTGAGCTGCGCCGGCGACCACATTCCCGTCAGTGCTTTATTCAAATGCGCGGACCGCTCATCTTCGGACCGCTTGACGTCGTTCAACGTGATGGGACGTGCCGTGCGCTTCACGGAGAAGACCGGAAACTCGCCTCGCTTCTTGGCGGACATAGACCTCAAGCCTTTCAGGGCCAATACGGAAATCACGCAGCCCACCGATTCAGCATGCCGTACCGCCAGCAACTTCGCGACCTTCAGCACATCGTCGTCAATCGCTAGCGTCGTTCTCATGCCACCAGTTTAACAGGCCACGGCTGGGTATCAACCCGGCAGCACGCGGCGCCTACACACCCTAAAATCATACCTCGAAAAAAATAAAACAGGCCAGAGACCTGTGGTTTCGTGGGCGGGGCTTCCAGCCCCGCGAGCCTAATCACAACTGTAGCGCGGGGCTGGATGTCCCGCCCACAGCAGAAAGCCAGATGACGTGTGAGTCAGCATGGCGAGTGTCTGCTGTAGCGGCGGTCTGTGACCGCCGACGGCGACCACAGGTCGCCGCTACAGTCGCGCATGTTCGTACACCTGACCGGTCACCCAACCGCCCTGCGTTTCACGGCTTCTTTTCCACCGCCGGCACCTGCGGCGCGAACTCCAGCGGCGCGGGCAGCGGCGGGAAGGCGGCGTGGGGTTCCTGCTGATACCAGAAGGCGACGGACGCGATGTCGTCATCCAGTTGGAGATATTTTCCGCCCGGCTGCCAGCCGAGCGCCTGGATGGTCACGCGCAGGTCTTTCTGAAAGCGCACCGGGTCGGTGATGTGCCAGCGGTAGAGGCCGAAGCGCTGCCCGGGCTGATAGCACTGGTCGGGCGGCAGCACCTGCGCCAGGCCGGTGTAGGGCGTGGAAAAGGTCTGGTAGCGCTTCGTCTCGACCGGCTTGCCGCCGGCCGTGGCGGGCGGGTGCGTCTCGCGGATGCTGAAATCGTAGCTGCCGCAGAAATAATCCTCCGTGCCGGTGCCGCAGATCGTCGGAAACTCCTTGTCGCCGTCGAGGAAGAACTTGATCTCGCCCTCGCCCCACCAGCCAGGGCTGTGGACTTCCCATGCGAGGTAGGTGCCCACGTACTGGCCGCGGCCGGTGACGCCGTCGAGGATGGTGTAGAGGCCCTTCTGCTTGAGCGTGCTCTCGCGGCGGAACTGGGCGTGGAACGTCCCGGCGTCGGCGGGCACCTGCGTGAGGGTGTAGTTGACTTGGTAATAGAGCGTCATGTCCTTGTCGGCCAGGTTCTCCAGCGTGATGCGCGCCTGCTTGTGGAACGGCATCTGCCAGTAGCAGTTGAACGCGCTGCCGGGGTTGACGCAGACGGGGAGCGAATTGATCTGGGCATACTTGCCCCAGCCGCAGGCGAAGAAGTCGCCCACCGGGCACTCGACCGAGGGCGTCGTCTCGCCGTCCCAATAGCAGCGCAGGATCGAGGTGCGCCAGTTGCCGGTGGGCGTCATCCAGATCTGCTGGATGCAGCCGGGACCGGCGACGTCGGCGAGCGTGAAGGTGGTTTTCGCCTTGATGCGCACCGAGGGCGAAACCTTCCACCCGCGGCCGAGGTCGCCGGCGGCGCGTGCGCCGGTGCCGGTGGTCGCCATGCCAGCGGCGCCTTTTTGGCCGGTGAAGTTTTCCGGGCAGATCGAACGCGACTGCGCATCCGCCGTGCGGTAGAGGTTGCCCAGGTTCGTGGTCAACCCGTTGAAGGGCGTCGCGCAGCCTGCCAGCAAGGCCGCACCGGCGAGCAAGGCGGCGACGGAAAAGACCCCCACGGGCTTGCCCCGTGGGTGAATCAGTTGGTTGGCTGGAACGGGACTAGCAGCCCAACTTTCGCTCCTGCCGGACAAGCCGGCCGGGGGCGTGAAAACAGAAACCCCGCTCTGGCGGAAATTGTTATTCATCATTTCGCTGCCCCGTTGTGCGGGCGATCCGGCGGCTGCGAGGACAGCGCAATCAGCGCCTCCAGCGTGCGCGCTTTCTGTTCCGGCGTCGCCGAGAGGATGTAATGCTTGCCCTGTGGGTCAACGTTGAGCACCGTCTTGCCTTGCTCATCCACCGTCACGCGGCACGGCTCGCTCACGGTGAAGTAGCCGCGGTCCTGGCGCACCGCGAACAGCACGCTCGTCAGGTCCCACGTCTGCCGGTCATAGGGGAATTTCATGTAGTGCCGGTACGCGTCGGTGACCGGGTGGTGGGCCACATAGCTGAAGTCGCGCTCGATGCTGATGGCCGGAAACTTCATGCTGTCGCCCAGCTCCCACGGCGAAAAATAGACGGGCGTCGGCCAGTCGCGGCAGAGCTGCTGCGAGGCGGGCGTGTCGATGAAGACGTTGTACTCGCGGCCCTTTTTGTCGTTGAAGCGGCCCGCCATCGCCGAGAGCAGCTTGACCTTGCGCGCGACCAGGTTGCGGCCGGCGAGGGGCGAAAACTCGTCCGGCGGCGACGCCAGCAGCTGCGCGCAGTTCGAGAAGAACCCGACCTGGATCAGCACCACCGAGCCATCAGGTTGCGCCGCGAGGGTCTTGCGCAGCAGCGCGACGGCCTCCGGCACGGCCGCATCCGGCGCGAGCCGCCGCGGGTACAGCAGCGCACCGCGCTCGTCACGGGCATCCACGACCGCCTGCAGGAACTTCCCCGGCTCCGGCGTCTTGCCGTTCTTGACGCGGCCGATGGGAATCTCGCCGCGGCCATAGAACGTGTTGAGCAGGTCGGTGAACGCCACCGCGTAGGGGCTGTCCTTGGTCAGCGTCACTGCAAGCAGTTGGCACTCGCCGCGGCTTTGGAGCGCATGCAGCATGGCGATGGCGAGCGCATCGTCCACGTCGTTGCCCACGTCGGTATCGAAGATCACCCGGAGCGGTTCGGCGCGCACCGTCACGGCGAGGCCGAGCACAAAGCCCAGCAGCGGCAGGATGAATTTTTTCATGGCGCGCATCATAGTGCGTCACCCGCGCCGGGACAAGTATTCCGGAGTCGCCCTGCCCCTCTTGTGGGCGGGAGGTTTGGTTGCGGGGTAAGCCGTACTGCGGATTGCCCGGAGTTCGACAGAACCATTGACGGCAGAATCATTGGAAAGCGAAGAGCAGAATGAGCCGGTATGGTCGCCAGCGAACGTAGGGTTTACACAGTGCAGAAATGGTTCTGCCCTCAATGATTCTGTCGTGTCTTCCTCTGTCCGGCGACTTCAAAGCTGCCTCACCGCAGCGTGAGGTCTTGTGCGCGGTCATAAACTACCCGAATTTCGACAGAATCATTTGAGGCAGAATCATTGAAAGCGAAGAGCAGAAGGAGCCGATTTGGTCGCCAGCGAGCCTGCGCTCACTCCCCGCAGAAATGGTTCTGTCCTTAAATGATTCTGTCGTTTCTTCTGCGTCGCGCGGCGCGTCAGAGACGCAGCAGGTAGCAGCCGAAGTCGATCCCCACCGCACCCTCGGGCGATCACCTCCGGCATCGCGGGCGCCAGCGCGTAGAGCAGACCCTTCCCAACTGGAACGGCGGCACTCCTGCCGCCGCAGCAGTGGGACACGAGTGACACCCCTCCAGGACAAGAAGGGCGACAAGAGTGTCGCCCCTCCGGGTCGCGCGGGATTACGTAAAGCTGCAGGGTGGCCGCGAACTTCACAAATGACACCGGCCGCACAAGGCAATCCGGCTTGCCCTGTCGCGCCACTTTGAAAATGTCCCCTTGAAACTCTTTTAGAATGTCCCCATAGCCGGCGCCCGCAGAAAGGCGGGCAGACGCGATGGAGAGGATCGAAATGAACACAAGGGAACGACGCTGCATGACGATCATGACAC
>CAITZM010000171.1 GCA_903896925.1 uncultured Lentisphaerota bacterium
AGCGCGCCGCCCAGCAGGAACACCAGCGCCGCGGACACGGGCTCGGGAATCGCCACGTAGGAGACCAGCAGGCTGTTGCCGGCTTGCGCCACCGACCATGTGCCGTTGGTCCAGCCGTCAAAGCCCGTCGGGTTGACCACGAAAGCGCCGGGGTCGTAGCCGGTGATGCCGCCCGAGGCGTCGAGGATGTTCCAGCTCAAGGTGGTCAGCGGCGCCAGCGCGCCGTCCAGGCCGCCGTAGTTGACCACGTCCACGGCCAGGAAGGCGTTGCTGGATATCCCGCTCAGCGCCGCCGGTCCGTTCACGCGGATCAGATCCCAGTCCACGCCCGCGACGCCGCCGGTGGCGTTCAACTCCACCTGCAGGTGCGCGCCGCCGGCCAGCGTCAGGTTGGTCGCGGTCAGGGTGCCGATCGAGTTGCCCGCCGCCAGCGTGGCGTTGGAGAACACCTGCACGTTGCCAACACGGCCCGTGCCGCCGAGCGTCGCGCCGTCCTGCACGTTGATCCAGCCACCGCTGGTGTCGGTGCCGTTGACGCTCAGCTTGCCGGCGCCGATCACGTTCAGGGTGCCGCCGCCGGAGAGCGTGCCGGACAGGGCATTGGTCCGCACCAGTCCGCCGGCATCCGCGGCGTTGAGCGTCAGCGTATTGTCCACCACCAGCGCCGCCGACCAGTCGGCGTTGGCGCTAAGCGGCTGCAGGGTGCCGCCGGCGAACACCAGGTTCGTACTGCCGTCGTTGGCGAGCGTGTTGACGGCGAGCGTGCCGCCGGACATGGTGAAGGTGCCGCTGGCGCCATTGGTCAGCAACTGGCTATTGGCCTGAATGGTGCCGCTGTCCATCGTCACCGCGCCGGTACGCACATCCAGCACACCGAAGCCGGCATTCGTCGTGACCGGGTCTAGACCGCGCCGCCGTTAGTGATGGTCAGCGTGTTGCCGGAACCGGAGTTGCCGACACTCAGTCACCGTTGTTGTTCCAGACGGAATTCGAACCGGTGACCGTGACGCTGTTGCTGCTGGCACCGGTGTCGTAACCGATGTCGCCGGACGCGTTGTAGACGGCGCCGCCGTCGGCAATCGTCAAGGAGTTGCCGGCACCGCTGTAGCCGACGTAAAGGTCGCCGCTGTTGTTCCAGCCGGAGTGGCTGCCGGTGACGAAGACACTGTTGTTGCTGGCAGTTGTGCCTCCGCCAATCGCACCAAGGCTGCTGAACACGGTGCCGCCGTTGGAACCTTCCGGCAGGTATTCAACAGCGTCGTGGCTCAGCGCCCATACCAGGCCAACCTCAGTGGTGAGCCCCTGCACGCACCGGCAACTGCGAACGGTTCGCTGTTGGACTCGTATTGCAGGGTGCGCTCTTGGCGATGGCGCCCTGGCCGATGCCGTGGCCGAGCCATGCTGGCTGCGCGCCTCCGTGCGGTCCGCGCGCGAGCGCAGCGCCTGCCGCCACGAGCGGAAGGCTTGAAAAAAAGCCGCCTGCGAAGGCAGCCTTTCTTCTTTCGGGTGATGCTGACAGCCGCGCGATGCTCAGCCAGACCCGCTACTGCTACATCGGCTCAGCGGCGCAGGTGGTCAGCCGACGAGCGCCACCTAACCAGCAATGGAAAATTTCCGACGGCGATAGAGCAGGGCGCCCAGCCCGCTTAAGGCGATAAGTCCGAGGGTGGAGGGCTCGGGGACTGCGGTCAGCGTAGCTGTAAAACCGACAGACTGACCGCTCGCAGTCTCCATGTAAGTGCCCACCACCGTAGTGCCATTGATGCCATTGATTTCCATATCCGTACCAAAGGGCGAATCCAGCGTCGTGTAACTGCTGCCATCGTAGAGGAATCCGTGTTTCGCCCAGTCAGCATCAAAATAAAACCCAACGACATTATTTCCAAAAGTGGCGTTGGGAAAAGTCAGGTTGGCCGATGGGACATCAATCGTGCTGTAGCTGCTGCCATTATAGAGATAGCCATGTTGGATATAACTAGAATCATAATAATATCCCACAACCTGCTCGCCGGAGATGCCTAATACGGTAGTTCCCTGTACCCCTAGTGGGTCAGCAATCGTGGTGTAACTGCTGCCATTGTAGAGGAAACCGTGAGGATTACCAGTGGTGGTGTCGTTATAATATCCCGCGACAGTGTTGCCGGAGACACCCCGGATCATGGTCATCGAACTCGACGCTGGGGCGGCAATCGTCGTGAAGCTGCTGTCCTTATAGAGAAAGCCGTAAGTTGTGCCATCGACAGCATCATAATCGCCCACGATATTTCCGCCAGAAACACCGTAGATACGGGTGCCATTACCCCCCAATGGGTTATTAAGCGTGGTGTAGCTGGTGCCATCGAAAAGAAAACCGTTATTCCTCCAACCGGTACCTTGATAATAGCCCGCGACATTGGTACCGGAGATCCCTGTGGCAACGGTGCCATGCACTACCTCAGGGCCGGTTACGTTTAGGGTGGTAAATTCGGTCAGTGTAAGGTCCGCCCGCGCGGCACCCACCACGCCCAGGAGTGCGCCAAGAACACCAAGTTTATAACAAGCGGCTCTGTTCATGTGTCCAACTTTCTGTAACTTTAATATCCGTCACGCGGAGAAAATATCTGAAACGTGCTAGAGCGCCAATACGTAGGACTACGTATATTTGTCCGCGCTGGACGAAGCGGAGGGTCGACAATCCCGCGAATGGAGCAGAGCGGCTGCGGTGCGCGTCTCCACGCCAAGCTTTCGGTATATACTCACCAAGTGGGTCGTAACCGTCCGGGGGCTTATGTGCAGAATGATGCCGATTTCCGAGTCGCGTTTGCCCATGCGCACCCAGTGCAGCGTCTCGTGTTCCCGGGCCGTCAACCTGGATGCGGGGTTTTGCGGATGGGCACCGTTGGACAGCCCCGGCGTGGGAGCGGTCGCTTGCGCAAAGCCAACGCAGAAGGGGGCCAAGCCCGTTAATACCCGTTGAAAGCTGTGCAGCGGGGCCAGCTCACGGTCGGAAAACAGCCGGCACCGCCCGCACGTTAATATCAACGCCTGATCGGCCGCCGTGATCTGGCAAACCGAGGCGAGGTCTTCAACGCCCAGCGGGCGCTCCACTTCATGGTAGAGCCAGGTCTTTTTCCAGAGCGGGTTTGGCACCACCCGGCTGCGCACCAGCACCATGGACTGCTGCCGGGACAGAAAGCGTTGGGCCAACGGGTGCTCGGTGAGCTTGTGTTGGGCGGCTTGCCAGAACCTGTTCTTCGCCGCCAGCCAGCCGTGATTCAAATAATAGTCCTCAACCGTGTGGACCTTCAAGTTTAACAGGATGGCGGAATAATGATCGCCCGATAACACGTCCCGCAGCGCCGCCAGGGAGGCTTCCGCCAATTGATGCCGATCAGAAGCGGCGCTGATCTGTTCCAGCAAAGCAAGCTTGATGGAAGTGGAAGTCCGCCCTTTAGCTGGTGGTCGGTGATGAACAGGCATGGCCTTGCTTCCCTTTCTAGCCGTGTACTGCGCCTGCGCAGTCGCGGCTGCTGCTGCAGCGGAACCCAAGGATTTGTTTTTCATCAGCAGCGTTCCCTCTTCGGCTAAGTCATCGACCCACACCGCGGGCGGCACTACGGTCCATGTTGGGGTGCCATGCCCAAAGAACCGTTGCGCGAATACATTCCGCCCGTCTTGCGCAAAGGTTCATTTTACTCATAATCTGGTAGTCCGCTGGTGCTTGTCCGCCGCGGGCAGACCACCCAGTTCGCAGTCCGCTCAAGCCGTGCTGCCCCAGCGTGGGATCTTCAGGTGCTGCCGCTCCGTCTCGCCCGCGAGCAGGTTGGTCTTGCGCCACGGCTGGAGGTCGCGCTCCGTAGAGCGGTGCTGGCCCAGGAACAGTCCCGTGCCTGGCTGTCCCGGCGCCACCGGCGCGTAGTCGTCGGATCATCCTGTATCCGCTGACGCCAAGCCCAATCTGGGTCCACCATGAGCAGGACCATGCACTGGGCCAGCGGTCGCCTTGCTGGCATCTCGGAACGCCGTCCAATCAATACCAGAGTGATGCGAATTATTTCCACTGCATGCGGCGGCGCAGGAAACCCGCAATACAGATCAAGCCGATCAAGGCCAAGCTCGAAGGCTCCGGAATCACCGATACGCTGATGAGTGACAACGATATATCGCAGGGCTCCGAATTACCATCACTGGACCCAATGCGTAGTCGATCAAAGGGGATAGAGGCATCCGTCGTGCCGCTGGCGCTTTGGTTGCCCACCGTATAAGTCCACGCCCCCGTATCGTAAACATAATCGAAATGCACCTGCTGTGCTGCGTTATCAATCGTGTCGAAAGTATGTTGACCAATCGCACCATCTGTTCCCCAATAGGTTGTATAACCGGGCTTCCCAAGAAATACTTTTTCGTCATTCGGACCAGCGAACAAACTGATTCCAGCATATCCGCTATTCCCAGAGGTGAAAAAATCGCCCTGTCCTGCCAAGGTGTCAAAGGTCAGGCTGAGGGTCTGTCCGGCTCCAAGCGTTTTCGTAAAACCAGCAATAGCGCCTACACTGTCCCAGCCGGCAGCATACGTGTCAACGGCTCCATTAACTGTGACATCAACGCCATACTGGCGGCTCCAGGCGCTGCCAATGGTCGGCGCCAAACCTATTAGCGGAGCGCTGGAGACGGTGCTGAAGTCCTCCAAGAAAACAGTTTCGGCATTTGAACGGCCACCTCCCAGCACTACACAAGCTGCCAGGGTAACGATTATGACACGCATTTTCATATTGAACTCCGTTAAGCCTTCAACCCAGTACCTGTTTAGTACGCCAATATTGGCGCGTCTGTCTGCGCGGACATTTGCACTTAGAAACCATACGTTCTTCCTTCGCAGCCGCCGGTCAGCCAGCCCACTCCCGCCCATTTCTGGGTACAAAACCAACGACGCACATTCCATACAGCTTTCGTTCGGCAGGGACAAAATCAATTTTTACTCACAAAAGAGTAGCCCTGTTGGTGCGAATCGCCCGCGCCCAAGCTGACCTTGCGCTTACCGAACTGCGCGTTGACCTCGTCGATCGCGGCCGAGGCCCGCAGGCCTGGTCAACCAAGCACACGATGCAGCGCCTTGAGCAGGGTGGCGGCGGTGAACGGCTTGGCGATGAAGGCCTGCTCCGTCAACCCCAGCCCCTGCAAGGTCTCCGGCGGCGGCGGGATGCCGCCCATGGCGCCGATCTTCGGGGGCACGGGCTCGGGGCTTACCAGCCCGCCTGACTTGGGAGTTGCGGGCCCGCCTTGGGGTGGAGACGGGTACACAAACTGGGGCCGCTAGCAGCTTCGCGTCAGGTGCTGGACACCGTTCGCGCCGTGTGCGCCGCCTTGCGGTAAGCCCGATCAGTACTGCACTCCACCGACCACGATCAGCGCCTTGCTGGATGCTTTAGGCGGTTTTTCTTTGGCCTGCCTGGAACTCCACGCCGCGCGTCCGATGAGGCCAAGGCTCAAGGCCAAGAAAAGTCCGGCCATGATCAGCAGAGACGCCGGGCTGGGATTGTGCAGTCGGTCGCCGCGCAGCACGTTCGTGGCGGGTTGCTCGCAGGCTGCAGCGCGGGCAGGCTGGTGGGCGGACTGCGTGCGTGTCACATGGCTTTCCCTTCAGTGGGCGGCCCGGCCTGTTCCGTGGGCCGGCACACGGCAGGCTCTGGCGGAACCGCCAGCCCCCCGCCACTCAAGGCTTGGTCGAGCGCTTTCTGTAGCGCCTCCAACGTATACGGCTTGGCAAGGAAAGCTTGCGGGCGTTCGGCACCTGCGTCGGCCAGCATGTTGGCCTCAGCGTAGCCGCTCGACAAGATCACCGGCAGGTCGGCGCGTAGTGCCCGGAGCGCGGCCAGCGTCGCCCACCCGTCCAGACCCGGCATGGTCAGGTCGGTCAGTACGCAACGGATCTCGGCCTGATGCTGCCGGAACACGGCCACCGCCGCGTTGCCATCGGTGGCCGTGAGCACGGTAAAGCCCAAACGCACCAGCATGGCCTTGGTGGTTTTACGCAAGGGCTCCTCGTCGTCCACCAAGAGCACGGTACCACCCGCCGCAACCCCTGGCGCAGGTTGAGGTGGCGGGGGCAGCAACGCGCTGGGGTTCAGCGCCGGGAAAAAGAGCTGGAAGGTGCTGCCCTGGCCGGGCTCGCTGGCCACCGTGATGCAGCCGGAGTGAGCGCGCACCAAACCCAAGGTCGCGGCCAAACCCATCCCGCGGCCGGTAAACTTGGTCGTAAAAAATGGGTCGAAGATCTTTGCCACGTGCTCCTTGGCGATGCCGCAGCCGGCATCCGCCACGCCGAGGCAGACATAGGCCTGAGCCTGCGGTTGCCAGTCGAGAGGGAACCGCTGCGCAGCCGGGATCTCCCGTGCGGAAACCGTTTTGACAAACAGCCGGATGGCCCCCCGACTGGCCTCGCCGGACTCGGCGGCATTGATGATCAAGTTGGTCAGCACTTGCCGCAGCTGGTTGGCGTTTGCGGAAATGACCGGACCGGGTGCCGCCAGGTCAGTTGATATTGTCACCGGGTGTAAGCCCTGGATCAAGGGCAGGCTCTGGCGGCACAGCTCGGACACATCCAGAGGGCTAAGTGCGTCGGTGGCACGGCCCAGGTAAGTCAACATCAGCCGGCTCACCTCCGCCGCCCTCTGGGCCGCGTACAGCGCATCACCCAGCATGGCGGACGGTTCCGTGTCCCGTGGTAGCGCTTGCAAAGCCAGTTCCAAATTACCCATCACCGCCATCAACTGATTGTTGAAATGGTGGGCGATGGCACCGGCCATGCGGCCCAGGCTTTCGGCCTTTTGCAGCTGCCAGGTGCGGGCTTCGAGTTGCGCCAGCTCAGCCTCCACCTGCTTGCGCTCGGTGATGTCGCGAAACACCACGACCGCACCCGTTATCACACCGTGCTCATCCCGTGCCGGGGCCGTGACATATTCCACTGGAAAGCTCGTGCCGTCCTTGCGCCAGAACACTTCGTCGCTCACGCGCCGGATGACACCATCCCGCAACGTGGCGTGGATGGGGCATTGTTCCACCGGATAGGCTGAACCATCCGCATGGGAATGATGAACCAAGGCATGGGCGGGCTGGCCGACCATCTCGTCGACACACTGGCCAAATAATTTCGTCGCTGCGCCATTCTCAAACGTGACGCGGCCCTGGAGATCAAGGCCATGCACGCCATCCGCCAAAGAGCTTAAAATCAACTCTTGTTTGCGGAGCAGCTGGCCCAGCGCCTGTTCCGCCTGTTTGCGCTCGGTGATGTCGCGGATCAGACCCACCGCATGCCAGCGGCCTTCGATTTCGACGGCGGAAAGCGACAACTGCACGGAGATTTCCCGGCCGTCTTTGCGCCGGGCCTCCAGGTCGCGCGTTTTACCCATGGCGGCGCCGTGTCCGGTCTGCTGGAACGCCGGGAAAGCAGCCTGGTGGGCGGCGTGATACCGCGAGGGTATGATGAGGGCGTGCAGCTTCTGGCCGAGGGCCTCCGCGCTCGTGTAGCCAAAAATCTGCTCGGCGGCCGGATTCCAATACGAGATGCGGCCCGCCGGGTCCATCATCAATATCGCTTCCTGCGCCGAGTCAGTGATGGCACGCAGGCGGCTTTCACTGCGCTGTAAACTGTCCTCAACGGCCTTGCGCGCGGTGATGTCGCGGTCACTGCCGCGATACCCCTGCAAGCTTCCGGCGGCGCTCAACACAGGGCCGCCTGTTGTGGAAACCCAGACCGTGTGGCCATCCTTGGCCCGCACGGCATTGATCAGGTCCGTGAACGACCCCCTCTGCGCAAACACCTCGAAGGCCGCTTGCTTGAACGCTGCACGCCCGGCTGCGGGGTGTAGATCATAGAAATGCAGGCGACCGACCAGTTCGTCCGGGTGGTAGCCCCAAAGGGACCCGGTCTCGGGGCTGATGTAGGTATAGAGGCCTTGGTCATCCACTTCCCAGATGACGGTCCGGCTCTGTCGCGCCAACAGGGTGAGGCGTTCAGCGATATCGTGCAGGGACTTTTGCTGGCGGCGGATCACGCCAGCGGCGCGGCGCATGACCACATACGTCAGACCCATGCCACAGCCGGCGCTGAGGAGCAAGCCGACCAGCAAAGCGCCCAGTTGCCACAGCCACGCGTGCAGCGGGGCAAGGAGTTCCGCCCGATCTATGCGCGCCACCAGATGCCAGGGCGAAGCGGAGACGGTGCGCAAGGCCGCGACCACCGGCACCCCCCGGTAGTCCACGCCTTCCGTGATGCCCTCCGCACCCTGGGCCGCCCTGGCTGCGGGCAGCACACGGTTGGTCAGCGGGGCGCGCAAATGCAACGCGGTATTCGTCTGAAACCGGAGTTCGTTCAGGAAGACGACGTCCTGGCCTTCCCGGCGGACGAGCAGCGTCTCGGCCGTCGCGCTGGGCGTGGGCCAGCTGCTTAGTTGAGGGTAGAGATAGTGCTGCGGGTGTGAGCGGCGGCGGAGAGTTGGTGTAAAAGTGGCGATGGAAAATTCCGGACCCGGCGAGGCGCGCCGGGCCCGGGTTTTTCAGGCGGACTGGACTTGGTCTTTCATCCGGTAGCTGGTGCCTTCGATGACGATGGTTTC
>CAITZM010000172.1 GCA_903896925.1 uncultured Lentisphaerota bacterium
GAGGAGGATGCGCCGGAGCGCATACCTGACGCCATCGAGTTGCGTTTGTTGCTGGGCGAGCAGTTCGGCCGGAACTGCCAGTGGGCGCTGAACATCTTTCACGAGTTCGAAACGGGCGGCGAACGCGAGTGGGAAACCGGTTTCAGCCAGTCGCTCAGCTACTCCATCCGCGATGAATATCTAAAGGTTGGCCTGGAGATGCAGTTCGTCCGCCGCACGGAGGCGGACGCGCGGGGCGAGCCGGAGTATGAATTCGACATCGGCCCGAGTGTCACGTGGAAACCGTCCGCGCTCACGCGGCTCGACATGGCGACGCTCTTCGGCACCACCAGCGACTCGCCCGCGGTCGGCATCTATCTCGTCTTTTCCATCGCGTTCGACAAGGACGAGGCCAAGGGCGAAGGCGTGGCCCCGGTCTCCACGCAGCACCGCTAGCCCTTGCTGTAGATGGGCGAGGCATGAGGAAAGCCGGAAAATCGGTGCAGAAGGGGACGGTAGGGCGAGGCCTCAGGCCGAGCCGCCAGATCAACCAACCGCAACCGGAACACCAGAACGGGCATCCACAGATTTCACAGATTACACAGATTGTTGGGCGGAGAGTAAGGAAGGCAGACTGACAGAAAAATGGCAATAGGACCTCCGTTTCATTCCGACCTGTCTTGGCTTCAAATGCCCGCCGCTATCCCATGAGCTCCAGGCTCTTATTTTTCTGTCCACCATCTTTCTGCCTTCTCTTCCATCCCCACCCGGCGGCGTGACACGCCGCCCTCCAAGCGGATCAAGGGACAAAGTGGCCGAGCCGCCAGATAAATCAACCGCACCAAAACTCAGTTTTTGTGGGCGGGCAAGCAAGCGCGCAGGCGTCTGCAGCAGAGCATTGAACCACGAAGACCAAGCAGACGCGATCACAGCCCCTTGGTGTCCTGGTGGTTCAATCCTCTTGAGGACAGGGAGCGATCGCGGCTTCACACTCTGGGCGCTTCTGCTTTGAGATAGGGCCGCAAGGCCTCGAAGCGGAAGTCGATCTCCGCTGTCTCGTCCTGGGTCAGTTGCAATTCGGAGAAGATGGGCTTCTCGGGACGGGCCTTGTTCGGCCCGTACTGGCGCGAGATCATGTTCTTGAATACGCCGCGCTTCTTCCAAAGGTATAACTGAAAACCGCGCAGCGCGCCGCCCGGAAGATGGTCGCCGAGGTTGGTCAGCAGCAGAAACCTGGCGTAAAGCTCCCGCAGGGCCGCGGGATCCGTGCCGCTTTGTTGCAGTTCCCAGATCTTGGTGAGGACCTCGGCGTACACGGCGCGCTCGGTGATCAGTCCTTCCGTGCCCAGGTGCGCCTCAAACAGCCAGCCCAGTCCGCCCCGGGCGCTGAACACGCGGCGGATCGGCGGCCGCGCCGCCACCAAGGCCCGGGTGCGGGCAATGATGGGACTGGCCTCTTCTTTGACATAACCGAAATGAGGGAACTCCCGGGCCAGTTCGATCAACAGCGGCACCGAGGGCGTCGGCCCCTTGTAGGCGACGCCACCCGTGGTCTGGATGATCACGGGCCGTTTTGCGACCGCCGCCAGCGCGCGCCAATACTGGCGCAGATCGTCTTCTGTCCGGCCGGAGTCCGGCGGGCGCGAAATGAGCGCCGCCGGCGCGAGCTTTTCGGCGTGCTGTGCGTAGACGAGCATCTCCGCCGTGTCCTGGCCCTGCACCCCGAGGCAGAGTGCCGTGCGCAGGCCGCGTGTGGTTTCGGCCAGCACTTCCATGCCATGGAGCTTCTCGTCCTGGGTCAAAAGATCGACACTGTCGCCCGACTGTGGCCAGATCATGCCCGCACACCCGCCCCAGTCCACAAAGCGCGCCTCGTGGGCAAGCACCTCGAAGTCTACGGCGCCCGCGGCGGTGAAGGGCGTCGAAAGGATAGGGAAGGGGCCGCGGATTTTCGGGTCCGCAACGGCGGACACACCCGCCTGCGGTTCGCCGGCCCGCAGAACCATGCCGGATAAAACACCGGAAGTACCCGCGAGCGTGGCCGAGAGCATCTGACGCCGCGTGATGCCCGTTGCCATGGACGTGACAGGTTTGGTCGTCATGAGCACAGTGAAGCAAATCCCATCCGGTCATTCAACAAGAGGAAAGCAGGAAAACAGGAACGGAAAGAGCAGTATCGCGAATGATCCGCTCACCCTTAGTGGCGGAAGAGGCTTTGAACAGAAGGCAACGAAGAAACGAAGTCGGCAGGCAGGGCGGTCGCACCTGCGGTGAGCATGCCAGCCCTGACCTGTGGTGAGCTTTGTCGAACCAGCTTGTCGAAGGGCCAAATCCGCCGCGGCTAATTTTCTTTGCGTCTTCCCTGCCCTGAGCCTGTCGAAGGGCGCCGGCCTTCGCGCCTTAATCCGCATCGGTCTGGGTGACGGCCCAGGCGGGATAGGGGGCAGCGGACCCCTTCATCGCGCGCCAGAGGATCCGGTTCAAGGTGTCCTCGGAGCAGTTGTCGGGTGTCGCGAGCGACAATTTTTCCGAGGCGAGGGCATCCTGACGCAACACGCGATCGCTGATCTGCTTCGGCGCGGGGTTGAGCTGGTCCAGCGGGACCAGGTTGGGCACCGCGGTGAAGGGCGTGAGATCGGCCTGGTCGGTGAAACACTCCGCCATGGCCGGGGCCGTGGCGTCGAGCTGGTTCATGGGCGGCAAGCCGAGGATGAGTTCGATGGTGTGGATCAGCCCGGCATGGTTGTAGGGCATGCTCACGGTCTGTCCGCGCTTGGTGTAGGCGCTGGCGACATAGCACGTCGTGCGATAGCCGCTGACGTGGTCGAAGCCATTTTGCGAATCGTCCTCGATGGCCAACAGACAGGTGTCCGCCCAGAACTTGCTGTGGCTGAGGGCTTCCACAATCTGGCCCAGCGCGAGATCGTTGTCGGCGACCTGGGCGGCCGGCGTGGGTGCCTTGCCGCGTGTGCCGCCCGTGTGATCGTTGGGCAGGAAGAGGAGCATCAGCTGGGGCAGGCCCCCTTGCGCCTCGTACTGCTTGAGCTCCTGGATGAAGGCCGCGGCGCGCATCACGTCGGGAACATTCAAATCCCACCCGACGGTGTCGAGCTTGCTGTGCGGGCGCAGCGACTCGATGCCCGGACGGGACGCCAGCCGGGTCAGGCCGGTGCCCTTCCGATGATCATCCCAAAAATCCTGCCAGACCGGCTTACCCTGCCGGGCCGGATCCTTCCAGCCCGCCTCGGTCAACAGCCACTCGCCGTAATTGCGGAAGGTCACGCCGTGCGCGAGGGCGTTGTCCCAGATGAAACCGGAGGAAGACCAGGCGAGCGCATCCAGGCCATCCTCGGCCTTGCCGCCTGGGTAGCTCCGCGGAAAAGAGGAGGTGACCTGCCGTTCGATGTAGCTGTTGGCGATGGCACTGTCCGTCCATTGATGGCCGTCGGCGCTCTGCACGCTGCAGCTGAAGGTGTTGTCGAGCAGCACAAACTCGCGCACCAGCTTGTGCTGGTTCGGCGTCACCTGGGCGCCAAAGACACACAAGTCTGGGTCGCCGTTGCCCTGCGGCAGGTCGCCCAAGACCTGGTCGTAGGACCGGTTCTCCTTGATCACGTAGATGACATGCTTGAACACGCTGGGCTCGCCCACGCGCTGGGGCACCGGCCGGGCGGGCTGACCGGGGCGCGCCGGCAGCCGCGCTTCCGCGATCTTCGGATACCGCATGTTGCGCAGGGCGGCGGCGGTCAGCGCCGCGAGTTCCTGGTCCGCCGGCAGCGGCAGCAGCGAAAGCGTGCCGTAGAAATCCTTCGAGCTCAGCTTCACCTTCTCACCCGGTTCGAAAACTTTCGCCGCGCCGATGCCTTTGATGTTGGCGACATAGAGCGCCCGGCGCTGAGGATCGTACGTCACCGCGCCGGGGAACCAGCCGACGGGGATCAGACCGAGCAGCTTGGACTCGCGTTCCCGGGGGTTGAACTGGATCACGGCGACGGCATTCTGCGTGCCGTTGCACACGAAGAGCCGGCGGCCATCGCGATCGAAGGCCAGGGCATTCGGCTGCGCACCGAACGGGTCGGCGGGCGTCTGGCGCGCCCAGATCTTCTCGACCACCTGGTCTGTCCTGGTATCGATCACGCTGAGCGTATCGCTGCCGGCATTCGCGACGACGACATGGCGGCCATCGGGTGAAGCGGCCAGGGCGGAAGGATGCAGTTCCACGATCAGCTCCGCCTGCACACGGCCCGCCGCCAGATCGATCACCGTGACGGAACCTTCGTTGGCGATGTTCCGCACGGCATCCACCCGGACCACCGTGCCCGCGCCGGCGGGTGCGGACAGATCGCCAGCCCCGGCCCGCCGGCCGCCCGCGTTGCTGACATAGGCCTTGCCGGCGGCGAGCACGACCTCCATGGGGGCCGCGCCGGTGTCCCAGGTGCGCAGTACGACGCCGGTGGCGACATCCAGCTCGTACAGTTTGTTCGCGACATTGCCCGCGACATAGAGCCGCCGGCTGTCCGCAGAGACGGCCAGGCCGGCGGGCAAATCCATCTTGCGCTTCGCCGTACGGGCTTCCGGGAGCGCCAGCGTCCCCACCCCGGTGACATGATGCTCCTTATCCACCGCAAACACCTTGATGTTGCCGAGGGCATTGGAGAAATACACGCGCGTGCCGTCCGGCGAGAAAACAAGACCCGTCAGGCTCAGTTGCGCACCCGGCGCCGCGCCCAGCTGCGTCGCCGACTTGCTGCCCGGTGCGGTGGTCTTCGGATCAGCCGGCAGGCGCACCGTTTCGAGCACGCCACCGGTCGCGGGATCGACGACCACGATATTTTTGGTCCGGCCGGCGGTTACCAGGATCTGGCCGTCGGGGCTGAGGGCGAGGGCCTGCGGACGCAGTTCCGGCAAGGCGACCTGCCGGCCCGCCGGCGTGAGCACCTGACCCGTCGGCACGACATAGTGCCCGGCCGACTCCGGTCCGGGCTTTGGATCCGTGACCGCAGAGGCCCTGGTCGCATGACCGAGGAGCACGGCTGCGGCAAAAAAGCTGGAAAGCAAAAGAGAAAACCTGCGCATGCTGCGGTGTTTACTCATGGTGGCGCCTGTCCTTGGTTGGGATGGAAGTCATCGGGAAGAGTCTAACACAGCCGCTTTGTCAGGCGGGTTTCTGCACGGCGGCGGCCGCGTCCAGGATCTGGCGCACACGGCGCAGGAGTTCGTTCGCGTCGTAGGGCTTCCGGATCAGCTGCATGCCTTCCTGCAGGACAAAGTTGGTGTGGATGGCGTTCTCGCTGTAGCCGCTGGCGAAGAGGGCCGGGAGGTGTGGCTGCTGCGCGCGGATGCGGTCAAAGACTTCGCGCCCGCCCAGCTCGGGCATCACCACATCCAGCAGCAGCAGCTGCACGCGGCCCTTGTTCTTTTCGAACAGGTCGAGCGCGGCGGCGCCATCGGCCGCGGTCAGGACGGTGTACCCAGCGCGCTCCAGCGTTTGGCGCGCGAGTTCGCGGAGGCTGGCGTCGTCCTCAGCCACGAGGATGGTCTCGGTGCCGCGCGGCGGCGTGCCTGCGATCTTCGTGCCGACCGCGTCCGCCGGACGCTCGACGACGGGCAGGTATATTTTGAAGGTCGTGCCTTTGCCCACCTCGCTGTAGACCCTCACCATGCCCTCGTGCTGGCGGACGATGCCGTAGACCATCGAGAGGCCGAGGCCGGTGCCCTTGCCGGCGTCCTTGGTGGTGAAAAACGGCTCGAAGATGTGTTCCAGCGTGGCCGCATCCATGCCGCAGCCGGTGTCGGTGACGCTGAGCAGCACATAGCGACCGGGGCGCGCCCAGAGGTTCTGCGCGCAGAAGTCGCTGCCGAAGCTCACGTTCTCCGTCTCGATCGTCAGCCGCCCGCCCTGCGGCATGGCGTCGCGCGCATTTACGCTCAGGTTGAGCAGCGCCTGTTCCATCATGGTGCAATCGGCACGGACCACGCCCAACTGGTGGCCGGGCATGAAGTCGAGCCGGATGTGCTCACCGATGACGCGCCCCAGCATGCTGATGAGCTTGCCGATCACATCGTTCAACTCAAGATGCGCCGGCGCCAGAATCTGACGGCGGCTGAAGGCCAGCAACTGGCCGACGAGCTTGGCCGCGCGGTCGGCCGCCTTGGCGATCTCGGCCAGCGAGCTTTGCGCGGGATGTGCGCTGTCCGTATCCTCCGTGGCCAGCTCGGTATAGCCGTTGATCGCCTGCAGGATGTTGTTGAAGTCGTGGGCAACGCCGCCGGCGAGCTGGCCGATCGCTTCCATCTTCTGCGCCTGGAGCAACTGTGTTTCCAGTTGCTTGATGTGCGTGATATCCACAAACGTCACGACGATCTGCCGCAAGGCGCCGGCCGGCGTGATTTCCGGATAGGCGTTCACCAGCACCCAGGTGCGCGCGGGCCGGTCCGGATGGTTGATCCCCAGCACATAATGGGCGAGCACCTGGCGCGTGGTCTGTACACGGTTGACCGGATACTCCTCCAGCGGCATGGCGCTGCCGTCCGCGCGCACAAAGCTCCAGGCCGGATCCACCGCCTGCTTGCCCTGCATCTGCTCCTGCGTCAGGCCCAGCAACGTGGACGCCATCGGGTTGCTGTAGAGGATGTGGGTGTCGGGCGCGTGGATAACCACGGCGGCACAGAGGTTCTGGAGCAGCAGCCGTTGCTCCTCTTCGCGCTGACTCACGGCGGATATTTTTTCGCCGATGGCCAGCCGCATGGTGTTCAACGCTTCCGCCAGCTGTCCAATCTCGGTGGGGCCGTTGAGGCTGACAGCATCGGTCAGGTTGCCCCGGGTGATGCGCTCCGCGCTGGCCGTCAATTGCCGGATGGGCCGGTAGAGCAGCCGCGCCCACAACAGGGTGCCAAACAGGCCGAGCGCGAGCGCACCCATGCCAAGGACGAGGGTGTGGAGGAGCAGGCCACGCTGCGCGGCATATACGTCGTTCAAGCTCATGCTGGCGCCAAAGCAGTACGGCCGGCCATCAGCATCGTGGAAAGGCACCAGCACCATGCGGCCGTGGCCCCACTCGTTGTGGAAGGAGCTGTAGTCCACCTCCATCCGGCCGAACACGCGGTCGAAGGAGTGCGGATCGTGGTGCCGCTCGAAAAACTTGGCGTGATCGCCCTTGCGCACATCCTTGCTCGGCGAGGTCGCCGTGGTGAAGACGATGTCGCCGCCCGTCACCAGGCAGCTCCAAAGGTATTGCATGCCCAGTTGCGTGCAGAGCCGGTTGTGGCGGTCCACGATCTGCCCGTACTCGGCGGGCGGCAGCGACTTCGCGTCGCGCAGGCGGTCGTGAAAATCCTCTGGCAGCGCAGCCTTGGCAAAGTGGGCCGCGGCAAACAGCTGTGCGTCCATCTGCTCCAGCAGCCGGTCGCGGGAGTAGCAGTAGAAAAAAATGGTGAAGGCCGTGGTAGTCAGCAGCACCAGCAGCGTGATGTAGCCCGCGAGCAGCGCCGACATGGGGAGCGGGTGGCGTCTGGCTGCAGCAGCTGGTGTAGTGGTCGGCACGTTTTTCCCCATCGCTTGCCCCGGCAACAGATCGACTGACCTGCAACAATCGGCAAACTATCAGATTCCCCGCCGTCTGCCAGCACTTTCCGCCAGGCTGAATTCGGGCTGAATCCGGGATGGCGCGCGGCGGCGGCGATTCTGGTATCCTCGCCCGACATAAAAGCGATGAATCCCAAGCAACTGCCCATCTATGAGATCGAAACCGCGCTGGTCGCACAGCTGCGGCAGCAGCCGCGCGCCATCGTCACCGCGCCGACCGGCTCGGGCAAATCCACGCAGGTGCCCCAGATGCTGCTCGACCGCGGCCTGCTCGGCGCCGGCCAGGTCGTCATCCTCCAGCCGCGCCGCATCGCCGCGCGGCTGCTCGCGGCGCGCGTCGCCCACGAGCGCCACGTCCAGCTCGGCGGCGAGGTGGGCTACCAGATCCGCTTCGAGGACGTGACCACCACGGCCACGCGCATCCGGTATGTGACCGAGGGCATCCTGCTGCGCCAGTTCCTGTCGAATCCGCGGCTTGAGGGCGTCAGCGCCGTGATCTTCGACGAGTTCCACGAGCGGCACCTCTACGGCGACCTGACGCTGGCGCGCGCGCTGGCGCTGCAAAAAACGGAGCGGCCGGATTTGTTGATCCTGGTGATGAGCGCCACGCTGGAGGCGGCGGCGCTGGAGCGCTACCTGGCCCCGTGCGCGGTGCTGGAGTCGCTGGGCCGCACGTTCCCGGTGCACATCGACTACCTCGGCGAGCCGGTGGATTTCGAACACGATCCGCCGTGGGAGGTCGCCGTGCGCGAGTGGGAGCGCCTGGTGCGCGCGGGGGCGGAGGGCGATACGCTGGTCTTCATGCCCGGCACCTACGAGATCAGCCGCACGGTGCAGGCCCTCCAGTGCTCGCCGCTGGCGCGCGGCTGGGTCGTGCTGCCGCTGCACGGCGAACTGCCGCCGGCCGACCAGGATGCGGCCGTGGCCGAGTACGACAAACGCAAGGTGATCGTCGCCACGAACGTCGCGGAGACGTCGCTGACCATCCCCGGCGTGCGCATCGTGATCGATGCCGGCCTGGCGCGCATCCCGCGGTTCGACCCGCACCGTGGCATCAACACGCTGCTTGTAGAGAAGATCAGCCGCGCCAGCGCCGACCAGCGGGCGGGCCGCGCGGGCCGCACCGCGCCGGGCGTCTGCCTGCGGCTCTGGACCCTGCACGAACACAAGCAGCGGCCGCCGCAGGAGCTGCCGGAAATCCGCCGGCTCGACCTGGCGGAGGCGATCCTGACGCTCAAGGCGGCGGGTGTCGCCAGCATCGCCGACTTCCAGTGGCTGGAGAGCCCCGAGCCGAAAAGCGTCGAGCGTTCCGAGACGCTCCTGCGCGACCTCGGCGCGCTCGACGAGGCGACCGGCGCGATCACGCCGCTCGGCCGCCGGATGCTGTCGTTCCCCGTCCACCCGCGGTACGCGCGGATGCTGATCGCGGCCCATGAGTTCGGCTGCGTCCGCGCCGCGTGCCTCGCCGCCGCGCTCACGCAGGGCCGCAGCCTGCTCGTCCGCAGCGCGGGCCGCGACGCGCGCTCCGACCGCGACGACTTCCTTGGCGGCGAGACGACCTCCGACTTCTTCATCCTGATGCGCGCGTGGAGCTACGCCGACCGCGTCGGCTACGACCTGAACAAGTGCAAGCGGCTGGGCATCCACGCGCAGGCCGCCCGGCAGGTCCGGCCGCTGTTCGATTTCTTCCAGCGCATCGCGCGCGAACAGGGCCTGAAGCTGGAACAGGAAGCCCCGCCCGACGAGGCGCTGCGCCGCTGCCTGCTCGTCGGCTTCAGCGACCAGCTCGCCGTGCGCCTCGACGGCGGCACGCTGCGCTGCCAGCTCGTCCACGGCCGGCGCGGCCAGATCGCGCGCGAAAGCGCCGTGCGGGATGTGGCGCTGGTCGTCGCCGCCGAGATCCACGAGATCGAGGGCCGCGCCGGCGACCTGAACGTCCTGCTGAGCCTCGTCACCGCCGTCGAGCCCGACTGGTTGCGCGAGCTGTTCCCGGAGGATTTCCACGAACGCGCCGTCGCGCTCTACGACCACGAGGAGAAGCGCGTCTACGCCGAGCGGCAGCGGCTGTTCCGCGACCTGCCGCTGGAGGTCAAGCGCGGCGGCCAGCCGGACGAGGCCGCGGCCGCCGCCCTGCTTGCCGCCGAAGTGCTCAAGGGCAGCCTCAAGCTGGACCTATGGGACGCCGCGGTGGAACAGTGGATCCTGCGCGTCAACTTTCTCGTCACGTTCCGCCCCGACCTGGCGCTCCCGGAGATCGGCGAGGCCGAACGCCAGCTGATGATCGAGCAGCTCTGCCTCGGCGCGTTCTCGCAAAAGGACCTGCGCAGCAAGCCCGTGTTGCCCGTGGTCAAATCGTGGTTGAACGGTGCCCAACAGGCGCTGGTCGAGAAGTATGCGCCCGAGCGCTACGAACTGCCCACGGGCCACCGCGCGCGCATCACCTACGGCCTGGACGGCCCGCCGACGCTCGCCGCGAAGATCCAGGACCTCTACGACGTGAAAGGCACGCCGGCCGTCGCCGGCGGGCGCGTGCCCATGGTGGTCCAGATCCTCGCGCCGAGCCAGCGGCCGGTGCAGGTGACGCAGGACCTGGCCGCCTTCTGGCGCGACCACTATCCGCGGGTGAAGAAGGAACTGCAGCGGAAGTACCCGAAGCACAAGTGGCGCTGACCGGCCGCACATCCGAAACGATGGGCGATGCCCGGCGGCCACGGCGGTCCGACAAGCTCACCGCAGGCGCGGCCGCCCTGCTTGACGCAGTGCGCGCCTTGAACCATCCGGTCGAGCAACTGCGGAAGACAAAAAAAATCGGCAGGCCGAAGCCTGCCGATTTTCCACTAGCCTGCGGACAAGTTACTTCTTGTCGCCGCCAGCCGCCGGGGCCGCGCCCGCAGCGTCTTTCTTCTTGCCGTGACCGCCACCGATCATCAACATCTTCTTGCCGTCTTTGGTTTCTTTGCACATACCCTTGAGATCCGTGACCTTCTCGCCGTCCTTGGCCTTGTAGGTTTCGGCATTCTGCTTGGCGAGGATGTATTCGGTCTTGTCGTCGGCGATAATCTTGACGATGTCGCCATCGACCTTGACGGTGCCGCTGACGGTCACCGGCGTCGGCTTGGGACCCTTGTCGCCGCCCTTTTCCTTCGCCATCGCGCTCGCGCCGAAGCCCAGCATCGCCACCGCTACCAGCATCCACAGTACTTTCTTCATCTGCTCTGCTCCTGTTGTTTTGTTTGCTTCCGAAAGTGCGCCTGCCACACAAAGCTGGCACAGCCTTCCTGAGCGGATAACGGGGGGGCTGGTGGATTTATTGTGGGAATTATTGCCGCGGGGTTGGGCGGCGGGGGACCATAAAAAACCGGCCGGCGCGCAGCCTGCCGGTTTACACAAGCCATGAGGCCTGCCTACTTGTTAGCGCCGCCCGCCGCCGGGGCCGCGTCCTTCTTCTTGCCGTGCTCGCCCTTGCCGCCGCCGATCATGAGCGTCTTTGTGCCGCCTTCGTCCGTGACCCTGCCTTTGACTTCCAGCTTCTGGCCGTCTTTCGCCTTGAACTCGGCGAGGGCCTTCTCGTTCTTGCTCTTGAGGACATAGGTCGTCCCGTCATCGGCGGCGATGGTGATCTTCTCGCCATCCACCTTGATGGTGCCGTTGACGGTGGTCGGGGCTTTGCCCTTGTCACCGCCCTTGTCCTTCGCCATCGCGCTCACGCTGAAGCCGAGCACCGCCACCGCCACCAGCATCCACAATACCTTCTTCATATCTGCCTCCTTGTTGGTTGTTATACCTTCGAACAGCGGTCAAATATAACCGTCCGGGAGAGGCGCGCAACAAAATTTCGGGCACGGTCTGTCGAGGCGAAAGGCCAGCGGCAAGAGGACCTGATCAACGCGAGAACAACGCTTGTGCGTTGTCCCAAAGCCGCGCGGCGAGGGTCGCCTCGGGCATGGCGCGCAAGGCGGCGGCGGCGCGCAGGATGTGGACCAGATGCGCCGGCTCGTTCGGGCCGTCCGGCACGCCACCGGCGATCACCGGCATCAGGTCGGGTGCGTCGGTTTCGATCAACAGCCGGTCCACCGGCACGGCGCGCAGCGCGGCGTGCCCGCGCCGGTTGCCGGAACGCGTGATGGAACCGGAGAACGAAAAATACGCGCCCCGCCGCGCCAGCGGCGCAACCAGCTCCGCCGCGCCGGAAAAGGAATGGATGACGAAGCCCGCCGGGTGAGCTCCGAAGCGCGGCAGCAGCTCCAGCAAACGCCCGAACGCGCGCCGGCAATGCAGCGAGGCCGGGCGTTGCAGCTCGATGCTTAACGCAAATTGATCGAGAAAAACCTGCTCCTGCGTCGCCAGGTCAGCGTCCTCCAGCGCATGATCGAGGCCGATCTCGCCGATGCCGGCGCGCGGGTGCGCCGCCAGCAGGGTGCGCAACCGGTCGAGCCAGCCGGGCTGCCGCGCGGCGACGTACCACGGATGCAGGCCCAACGAAACACGCACCGCCGGAAAGTTCCCGGCCACCGCCAGCGTCGCGGACCAGTCGCTTTCCGCGCTGCCGCAACACATCGCCCCCGCCACGCCCGCCGCCGCGGCGCGCGCCATCACACCGGCGAGATCGCCCGCCAGTTTTTCGTCCTGCAGATGGCAATGGGCGTCGAAGAGTTGCATCTCAGTCCGGCAGGGGATGCGCGGCGATGAAGCGCAGGAAAGCGTCGGGCTCGATGTGCGGATCGCCCCTGAAGGGATTGTCGAGTTCGTAGATGATGAACAGGATCAGCATGATCAGGAAGATCAGCGCCCACGTCATCAGCAGGTGGAAGCGGAAGCGCTCGATACCGAAGATGAACATGAAGCAGACGGTGAGGAGGCCGCCGCAGATCAACAGCTCCCACAGCACCGGCGGCACCGACTGCTCCGCCGCCTGCATGCGCATCCGCCGCTGGCTGGTGGTCTCGTTCAAGGTGGTCAGCGATTCGCGCAGCCAGATCTTCTCGACCTCGTTGGTCGGCTGCACCGCGTAATAACGCTTCCAGAGGTCCCGGATCGCCACCTGCGCGCGCGGACTCTCCTGGGCATGGCACAGCGTGGCCCACTCATCCTCGGCGACGGCATGCGCGTACTCCAGCAGCGCCTTCCGGATCGGCACCTGGTTGGTCGCCGGCAGCGCGTAGGACTTGTAATAGAGGATGCGCAGGTTGACCCCCTCGCCGGTCGCGACATCGGCCGCGTGGCTGTACTGGCCCCAGATCATCGAGAGTACAAAACCGAGCATGACGCCGTACACCAGGCCGACCACTTGAAAGGCGAAGCCGATCACGTCGTGCTCACGGCGGATGTCGGACACCGGTCGCCAGCCGCGGACCAGCTTGAGGCCGGCGGCCGACAGCGCGAGCGATACGCCGGCAAGCAACAACAGGTTCACTTCCGCCGGCCATTTGATCAAAAACTCCAGCATCTCGTCGTTCCTTTCTCCAGCAGTCCCCAAAAATTGGAAACCGGACCGCCCGGTTTTTCAAGGCATGGAAACCCGGCGCCGCCTTTTCCAAGCTTTGGAAAAACCGCGCCGGCATCTTTCCAAACCTTGGAAACCGCGTCGAGGAAAAAGCCCGGGCGGTTGCAGGGGCGCCGCCGGCCGGCGCCCACCGTGTGCGGCCTGCGGAACGAACAGACGCGGCAAGTGTGCGCCCAGTCTCCCGCCGGGGCGCCGCTCCGGCGCCCGCGGGCAACGGCCGGCCACGCGCCGCGCGCCGGGCCAGTTTTTGGTTTCCAAGGCGGGGTGATTCCGGCATCATCCGCGCCGCGCGCCGGGGCGCGCCAACACAACGAGGTGCAGCATGGGCAACGAACAACCTGTGGTCGCCATTTTGATGGGCAGCGATTCCGACTGGGAGACGGTCGCCCATGCGGCGGAAACCCTGAAGAAATTCGGCGTGGCGTTCGAGGTGCGCGTCTGTTCGGCGCACCGGACACCGGATGCGGCGGCGGAGTTCGCCAAGGGCGCCGCGGCGCGCGGCCTCCGGGTGATCATCGCCGCCGCCGGCAGCGCGGCGCACCTCGCGGGCGTGCTCGCGGCGCATACGACACTGCCCGTGATCGGCGTGCCCATGAAGGGCGGAGCGCTCGACGGGCTCGACGCCCTGCTGGCGACCGTACAGATGCCGGCGGGCATCCCCGTGGCGACCGTCGCGCTCGGCAAGGCCGGCGCGGTCAACGCGGCGCTGTTTGCGGTTCAAATTTTAGCGCTGGCCGACCCCGCCCTGCAGGCCAAGCTGGCCGCGCACAAGACAACCTTGGCGAAGAAGGTCGAGGAAGGCAACCAGCGCATCCAGGCGGAACTCAAGAAGTTGATGCTGTGAGAACTGTAGCGGGGGCCGCCATCGGCGACCGCAGGTCGCCGCTACAGAAGAGGAAATTCATGAATAGACACGCGACGATGTTCCTGGTCGGCCTGCTGACCGCAGCTGCGGTCCAGGCCACCGAGACGAATGCACCTGCGCCGGCCGCAGCCACCGAGCCGCCGCCCGTGCATGTCGCCACCCCGCCGGAGAACCCGGCGGAGGACAACGTCGGCCCGGTCATCCTCGAGGCGATGACGCTGATGAGCAAGCAGGGGCTGAAGTTCGAGGCCAAGCTGGCGCAGCGGGCCGCGATCCAGGCCGTGCTGAAGACCGCCGACCCGCGCGGGCGTGTGCTGACGGAAAAGGAGCTGGCGGCGCTCCAGCAGGAGCAGCGCGGCGTCTTTTTCGATGCCGGCGTGACGGTCGCCTACACCACGAACGGCTGGCGCGTCGCCAACATCGCGTCAAACACGCCCGCTGCCAACACGATCCTCAAACCGGGCGACGCGCTCCTCGCGCTCGACGGCGTGGCGATCTCGAGCCAGAAGCTGGTCTCCGTCTTCGCGCCGCTGCGCAGCAGCAGCGAGGCCGCCGCCCGGCTCAAGATCAAGTCCGCGGCCGACGGCAAGGAAACGGAACTCGACATCAAACGCGCCGCGCTGCCGACGCCGGCGGTGGATTCGGCCGAGGCGTGGCCGTTCCAGCTCGCCTATTTGCGGCTCAACGGCGTCCATGAGGGCTGTGCCGCCGACCTCTCCGCCCAGCTCGTGAAGTGGGCGGGCGAGCAGCGGTTCGGCCTGGTGTTCGACCTGCGCGGCGCGAACGGCACCAGCCTGGCCGACGCCGCGGCCATCGCCGGACTGTGGGCGGAGAACGGCCAGCCGCTGTTCAAAATCACCGACCGCAAGAACAAGGAAATCGAGGCATTCAAGGCGAAGCATGTTGCGGCGCCGCTCGACCTGACGGTGATCGTGCTTGTGGACGGCGAGACGCGCGGCGCCGCCGAGGCGCTCGCCGCCGCGCTCGCCGGCGCCTTGCGCGAGGGGATGCTCGTCGGCCAGCCGACCGCCGGCGACCCGCGCCTCCGCGAATTTCTGGCGCTGCCCTCCGGGCTGCAGCTCTATGTGGCGACGCGCAAGCTCGTCACCGGCGACGGCCGCCGCTACGACGGGAGCGAGGGCGTCGTGCCGGATATCCGCGTCGGCGCGGGCGAGGAAGTGCTCGACTTCGAAGCCGAGCGGACGAAGCCCGACACGCTGCCGGAGGAGAAGCACGATCGCTTTCTGCGCGGCCGCGCGCGCGGCGACGCCACGCTCCAGCGCGCGCTCGACATCCTGCGCGGCATCAAGGCGCTGAAACAGCGGGCCACCGACAATGCAAAAACTCCGACCCGTTGACCCCCGCCAGCCCGACGCGGCGATCCTCGACGAGGCGCTGACCGCGCTCCGCGGCGGCGGGCTGGTGATCGTGCCCACAGAGACCGTCTACGGCCTCGCCGCCGATGACCGCAACCCGGCGGCGCTGGCCCAGCTGTTCGAGGCCAAGGGCCGCCCGCAGGACAAGCCCATCGCGCTGCTGGCGGCCGGCGTGGACGAGCTGGAGCGGCACGGTGCCAAGCTGCCGCCGGCGGCGCGGCGGCTGGCGGCGAAATTCTGGCCCGGGCCGCTGACGCTGGTGCTGGATTCCCCCGCAGGCTGGCTCGGCTTCCGCATCCCGGACCACCCGGCGACGCTCGCGCTGCTGCGCGCGTGGGGCGGCGTGCTCGCGGTGACCAGCGCCAACCGCAGCGGCGAGCCGCCGGCGACGACGGCCGCGGCCGCGCTGGCCGCGCTGGCGCCGTTTGTGGCGCTGGCCCTCGACGCCGGGCCGGCTGCCGGCGGGGTGCCGAGCACGGTGGTGAAGGTGGATGGCGAACGCGTGGAAGTGTTGAGAGCAGGCGCCATTTCTGAAGAAGAGATCAGGCGCTGGAGCAGCCCGTGAAGATTTTGAATGCGACCTATAGGATCCTTGAGGCTTGCTTGCCATGAAACCTGACATACCCCGACCCAACGACGCGCCCAAACAGATTCTTTTCGTCTGCACCGGCAACATCTGCCGCAGCCCGATGGCGGAAGTGATCCTGCGGGCGCGGCTCGGGAAGAGCTCGGAATGGAAAGTGGCCAGCGCAGGCGTCGCCGCCGGGGATGGCGAGCCGGCGAGCGAGGAGTCCGTCGTGGTCTGCCGCGAGCTGGGCCTCGATCTGCGCCAGCACGGCAGCCAGCCGGTGACGCGCCAGCTGATGGAAAACTCACGCTGGGTGGTGGTCATGACGGAGCTGCACCGCGAGGTGCTGGCACGCCGATACCCGGAATTCCACGGGCGCATCCGCCTGCTAAAATCGTTTGGCTTTTCGGGGGCCTTCGGCGATATTCCCGACCCGATCGGCGGCCCGGCCGAGGTCTACCGGACCGTGCGGGACATGATCGAGTCGGCGGTTTCGGATTTGGTCTTATTTTTATTGGAACAGGACGGCCGGGTCAAACCCGGCAAGGAGCAAAAATCATGAAGATGGCTATCGGCGCCGATCACGGCGGCTTTGAACTGAAAGAATTGCTGAAGAAACAGCTCGCGGAACGCAAGGTCGAGGTCGAGGACGTCGGCACGTTCAGCAAGGAGTCCACCGATTATCCCGATCAGGCGCACGCCGTGGCGGAGCGCGTGGTGGCGGGCCGCGCCGACCAGGGCCTGCTGATCTGCACGACCGGTATCGGCATGAGCATCAGCGCCAACCGCTATGCCGGCGTGCGCGCCGCGCTGTGCGACGAGCCGCGCCTCGCCAAGGCCGCGCGCCTGCACAACAACGCCAACATCCTCGTGCTCGGCGGCAGCATCGTCGGCCCCGCGCAGGCGGCCGCGATCCTCGACGCGTGGCTGGCCACGACGCCGGACACCGCGGAGCGCCATGTCCGCCGGGTGCACAAGATGGATGCGTGCGGCGTCGCCGGCAGCGCGCTCGCCAAGGCCGACGCCGAAATCTTCCAGGCCATCCAGAGCGAGGAGCGCCGCCAGCGCGACAACCTCGAGCTGATCGCCTCGGAGAACTACACCAGCCGCGCCGTCTGTGAGGCGCAGGGCTCCGTGCTGACCAACAAGTATGCCGAAGGCTACCCCGGCAAGCGCTGGTACGGCGGCTGCGAATACGTGGACGTGGCTGAGCGCCTCGCCATCGAGCGCGCCAAGCAGCTGTTCGGCGCCGAGCACGCCAACGTGCAGCCGCACTGCGGCAGCAGCGCAAACATGGCGGTCTACTTCGCCATGCTCCAGCCCGGCGACACGGTTGTCGCGATGAATCTCGCGCACGGCGGCCATCTGACCCACGGCCATCCGATGAATTTCTCCGGCCGCTTCTTCAAGATCGTCCCCTACGGCGTGGATGCGAAGACCGAGCAGATTGACTACGACGCCCTCGCCGCGCTCGTCCGCGAGCACAAGCCGAAGATGCTGCTCGCCGGCGCCAGCGCCTACCCGCGGATCTTCGACTTCCCGCGCCTGCGCGCCATCGCCGATGAAGTCGGCGCCCTGCTGATGGTGGACATGGCGCACTTCGCCGGCCTCGTCGCCGGCGGCGCGCACCCCAGCCCCGTGCCCTACTCCGACTTCGTCACCAGCACCACACACAAGACCCTGCGCGGCCCGCGCGCCGGCCTGATCCTGTGCCGCGCGAAGTACGCCGCCGACATCGACAAGCAGGTCTTCCCCGGCCTGCAGGGCGGCCCGCTCGAGCACGTCATCGCCGCGAAGGCCGTCTGCTTCCACGAGGCGCTGCAGCCCACGTTCAAGGACTATGCGCGGCAGGTCGTCGCCAACGCCAAGATCCTCGCCGGTACGCTCGCGGCGGGCGGGTTGCGCATCGTCTCCGGCGGCACCGACAACCACCTGATGCTGGCCGACGTCACCACGCTGGGCCTGACCGGCAAGGACGCCTCGACCGCGCTCGACAAGGCGGGCATCACCGTCAACAAGAACGCGATCCCCTTCGACACCAAGAGCCCGTTCGTCACCTCCGGCATCCGCATCGGCACCCCCGCGGTGACGACGCGCGGCATGAAGGAGCTGGAGATGGAGCTGATCGCCAAGTGCATCCGCGAGGTCCTCGCCGCGCCCGCCGACGACGCCGTGATCGCCCGCGTCCGCGAGCAGGTCCTGGCCTTGACGGCACGCTTCCCGGTGCCATGAGGCGGGAACCCGCCTTCGCGCAGACGCTACGGCGGGCAAGCGAGTGGTAAGGGACGGGCGACGAGTGCAGGAGCCGCAAAACCTTGCGGTGCCGGACAGGATGAAGGAGCTTCAACCCGGCCGCGCGTGCATGGCGTGAACCAACAGCAGTCTTCTCCCCTGGCTTGCGCGCAGTGTCCTGGTGGGCGGAAGCTCCTGCTACCGCGCACCCAACTCACAAGCTGATGCACGCGGGAGCAGGAGCTCCCGCCCACCAGCATTGATTCACCGGTTCCGTCGGCGCGAAAATTCTGCGGTTAAGGTGGATACTCCATGCGCTGACCCAAGTTCACACTTGCTCAAGTGCGGAATTGAACGGATGGGACCGACGCGGTAGCCCTTGGACTTCTTCCCCTGCCAGGCGAGCCGGCAGGGGTCGACGAAACCCCGTCCAAGAAAACACTCACGGCAGGAGCGCGCGCAATGCCTCGGGCGCGGTGACGGGTTTCTGGCAGGCGCGGTTGCGGCAAACGTAGGCGGTGGGCTGGTTGTCGAGCAGCGGGCGCTCGGCGAGCAGCGGGATCTTTTTGGCCAGCTCTGCCGCGCCGGCTTGCGCCGGGTCAACGCCAACGAGCACACTGCCGGGCAGATAACGTGCATGCACCTCGCGCCACAGGGCGCGCGCCGCGGCCGCTTCCGGCGCGCCGATGATTGCGATCTCCGGGCCGGGATTGTAGAAATCGTCCAGCACGGCGAGCATGCTCAGAAACCCGCCCGGCATCTGCTGCATCCCCGGCGCAAACGCCTGGAGAATGCGTTCGGCTTCGCGCGCATACTCCGCGCGGTCCAAGAGCCGGCCCAAACGCCAGAGCACGCGCGCGGCCGCGGCGTTCGCCGACGGTTCCTGCCCATCGAAGCCCGGCTTGGTGCGGGCGAGCAGCTCGGTGTGTGCGCCGGAGGTCAAAAACAAGCCGCCCGCCTTTTCGTCGCCAAAATTTTTCAGCATCCGCCGCGCGAGTTCTTCGCTTTCCTTGAGCCAGCGGACAGCCTGCGTGGTTTCAAAGAGATCGAGCAGGGCATTCGCGAGCAGCGCATAGTCATCGAGGAACGCGCTCCCGCCGGTGCGACCGTCGCGGCTGGCGCGCAGCAGTTCGCCGTCGCTCCGCAACTGCGCCAGGATGAAGTCCGCGGCCTTTTCGGCGGCGGCCAGGTAGCGCGGCTCATCCAGCCCGCGAGCCGCCCGCGCCAGGGTGGAAATCATCAGCGCGTTCCAGCTCACCAGCACCTTCTCGTCGCGCGCCGGCGGCACGCGCTGTGCGCGCACAGCGAGCAGCCGGGCGCGTAACGGGTCTAGCTGCGCGGCGGGCAGCGCATCAGCGTGCGGTCCGGTGAGGATATTCCGGCCCTCAAAATTGCCATCCGGTGTCACCCCATAGATTTGTCCGAACAAGCGTCCGTCTTCCGCGCCCAGCACGGCTTCGATCTCGGCGGTGGTCCAGCAGTAGTAAAGCCCCTCGTGCCCCTCGCTGTCGGCATCCTGCGAGGAGTAGAAGCCGCCGGCAGGCGCGGTCATCTCGCGCAACACATAGTCGAGCGTGCCGGTGGCCACTTCGCGGTAGCGCGGCCGGCCGGTGAGCTGCCACGCGGCGAGATAGATGGCGCCCAGCTGCGCGTTGTCATAGAGCATTTTTTCGAAGTGCGGCACCAGCCAGCGCTCGTCCGTGGAATAGCGGTGGAAGCCGCCGCCGAGCTGGTCGTGAAGGCCACCCGCCGCCATGTGATCCAGGGTCGTGGTGACCTGTGCGAGCGTGGCAACCGACCGGGTGCGCGCATAGTTCCGCAGCAGCAGTTCCAGCGCATTGAACGGCGGGAATTTCGGGGCTCCGCCAAAGCCGCCGTGGTGCGTATCGAAGGACGCCGCCAGCTCCCTGGCCGCCGCGTCCGGCAGCTGGCGCCCAGGCAGGGCCTGGCCGCCGGCCGTCCCCAGCGCATGCGTGCGCACCGACTGCGTGATCTGCTCGGCGCTGGCAGCCAGTGCGTCGCGCTGCTGCATCCAGAGATAGGCGATGCGGTTGAGGATGTCGAGGAAACCGGGCTGACCATGGCGTGCGGTGGGCGGGAAATAGGTGCCGCCGAAGAAGGGCTTGAGGTCCGGCGTGAGAAACACCGAGAGCGGCCAGCCGCCGCTACCTGTCAGAATCTGCACCGCGGTCATGTACAGCTCGTCGATATCCGGCCGCTCTTCGCGGTCCACCTTGATGCAGACAAAGTACCGGTTGAGCACCGCCGCGATCGCGGCATCCTCGAACGATTCATGGGCCATGACGTGGCACCAGTGGCAGGCGGCGTAGCCGATGGAGAGAAAGATCGGCTTGTCCTCCGAACGCGCCCGCGCCAGCGCCTCCGCGCCCCAGGGTTGCCAGTCCACCGGATTGTGCGCGTGCTGGAGCAGATAGGGGCTGAGCGCATCCGCCAACTGATTGGTGTGCCCCGCCGCTGCTGTGCCGCCTGTTAGAACCGTCGTCATAATCGTCACTCCCGCGCGAGGCCATCGTCCCACCTGCGCGGGCGAACATACGCCGAAGCGCCAGCTTTCCAACCCAACACCGCGCGCTGAACAACTATTTGCTCCGGCTGGACCCCCGTTCGTGAAACCCCGGCGCATAGGACAGACCGTATCCTGACGAAACCGGCGGCGGCAAACCTTCGTCGTCAAAACCCCATTCCACACTTGCGCAAGTGCGGAATGGATTGGACTGGCGCGGTAGCCACAGCACTCCTTCACTTGCAGGACAAGCCGGCAGGGGCCGAGTAGTCGCGCTGGCGGGCAAGCGGGTACGGATGGTTGCGGAGAAGGCAGAATAATGGCACTATTGCCGCGTAACGAGGTATTGCTATGGTGATTGTACATCCAGAAGTTTTGGTCAATCGGAAGCGCCAACCCAAGGCCGTTCTGTTGCCCTATGCCGAGTGGGGGCGCATCATGGAAGACCTCGCAGAATTGGAAGATATCCGCGCCTATGATCGCGCCAAAGCCCGGCGCGATGTGGCTATCCCCTTCGAACAGGCTGTCAGGGAATTGAAGAAAAAGCGCGTATCGTGACCTACGCGGTTTCCATTCTGCGTAGCGCCCAGAAAAACCTGAATACGCTCACTGTACCTGAACAGGAGCGCGTCATTGCCGCCGTCCGAAAACTTGCTGTAGATCCGCGTCCAGCAGGAGTCAAGAAGCTGACCGGCCGCGAGGCTTGGCGCATCCGCGTTGGTGACTATCGCGTAATCTATGAATTCAATGACAATGAACTCACGGTTCTCGTCATTGACGTCGGCCATCGCCGTGAGATTTATCGTTGAGTCCGCCTGTGTAAATTTGACCGCAAATGTCACCGCACCTCCGCACTTGCCTCCCCACCGGCCCGGCCGTAGCATCGCGCCCATGAATGGCACTGAAGATGGGACGGCGCCAGGCAACGGGCGGCAGGCTTCGCTGCTGGAGATCTCGCGGGAATTGGCGGCCATCGCCCAGACGGGGCTGACCTATGCAAGGGACCCCTTTGACCGCGAACGCTATGCCCGCCTGCGCTTGCTCGCAAGCGCCGTGCTGGAGACCGCCGGCGTGCCGGCCTTCCGTTGGCCCGATGACCTGGGTTACCCGACGCCCAAGGTGGATGTGCGGGGGGCGATCTTCGAGGCGGAGCAGGTGCTGCTGATCAAAGAGATTTCAACGGGCCTGTGGACGCTGCCGGGCGGTTGGGCTGACGTCAATTTGTCGCCGCGGGAGAACGTCGAAAAAGAATGCCGGGAAGAAAGCGGCTACACCGTCACGGCCACGCGCCTCACCGCGCTGCTCGACCGCGACCGCGCGGGCTATCCGCCGAACGCCCACTCCATCTACAAGCTTTTCTTCCTGTGCGCGATCACCGGCGGCCAGGCCACCCCGAGCATCGAGAGCAGTCACATCGAATTTTTCCCGGTGCACAAGCTGCCGGACCTGGACCTCCAGCGGGTGCGGCAGGCCGACATCCTGCACGCCTTCCGCATGCACACGGGCGCGACTTCGGACATCCAATTCAACTGACGCCTCTACGCCGGCGGCGCCGCTGGTTTTTCGGTTGCCCAGACGCTCATTCTTTTTTCGCCGGGGGTTTGGCGGCCACCTTGTGCGCCTGCTCGACGAGGTCGGCGACGGCGCCGGCGGGGACGATGCGTACCAGCTCCTGCTGCACGTTGATCTCCGCCTGCATGGCGCCGGCGGCACGCGAGCGCGGCCGCGCGGACCGCGGCGTCATCGCCAGCAAGCCCAGCAGCCGGCCGTCGCCCAGGAAGGCCGGCGCCCCGAGCACGTTGTGCCCGCCGACGTTGCCATCGGCCAGGTAGAACGGATGCGGCTGCGCGACGACGCCGGTGATCTTGCTGGTGTCGGCGGTGAGGACGTAGTGGAGGTCGCGGTCAAGGCGGCTGATGACGAGCACATCGTCGAACAGCCCGGCGCGGACGCCGGCCTTCAGCGGCAGGTGCGGCAGCACGGGCGGCTTGGCACCGACGGCAGGGGCGGGCGCGAGCACGGTCAGCGCAAGGTCGTCATCCTGCAACACGATGCGCACGGGCACCTCGCTGCCGTCTTTCATGACGTAATTCAGGCGCTGCTCCTGGTACTTGCGGTTGACCGCCCGGCCGGCGCTGCCGCAGACAGCGAAGCCGGCGGCATCCACGACCGTCGCCACGCACTCGATGTTCTCCTCGACCACACGCGGATTGGAGCCGTCGGTGAACTTGACGGTGCCGCGCAGCGTGAGGATGGCGTCCTGCTTGGCGGCGAGCAGCTCGCGGGCCTGCCCGGCGGGCAGCTCGGCGATGGCCGCGGCCGGCGGCGCGGCGGGTTGGACCGGCGCGGCGGGCTTGGCCACGGGCCGCTTGGCGCGCGCGAGCAGTTCGCGGACGTCGGCCACCGGCAGCAGGACCGGCAGCGGCCGTGCATTTTGCGCCGCTTCGGGGTGCTCGAGATCAGGTTTGCGCAGCGAGAGGCTGCCGATGCCGGCCAGCCGGCCGTCGGCGGCAAAAACCGGCATGCCCACCGGCATCATGGAGGTCAGGAGGGTCTGGCAAGGCCGCGGCTTGGTCAGGTTGTTCACCGGCATCGCTCGGCCGATCAGGGGCGCGTGCTGGAACGTCTCGTTGGCGCGCCCGAGGATGAAATAGGACGTGTAGAGCTGCGCAACCGTCGCGTCCGTGAGCGGGACGGCGCTGAAGGCCGGCGCCTTGGCGCCCGGCTTCGGCTCGGCGGCGAGCACGAACAGGCCGAGGTCGTCGTCGCGCAAGAGGATGCGCGCGGGCACCTCGGTCTTGTCGGCCAGCAGCAGCCGCAGGTTCTCGAGGTTCGATTTCATTTCCAGCTCGAAGGTCTGATCGCCGCGCTGGATCCGCATCGGGCCGCGCATCAGGCTGCCGAGCGGATCGAGCAGCAGCGTCCCGGCCAGCACCACCCCGGAGGGATCCACGACCAGGCCCAGGGCCTCGACCGGCGACTCGCTCTTCTCGCTTGCGCCCATGTTGCGCACCATCATGCTGACCTTGAGCGTGCCGAGCACGGTGACGATGGCGTTCTGGTTTTGGGCCACGAGCCGGCGCGCCTGCGCCGCCTGGGTCGCCGCGCCGCCGCCCTGCGGCGGCGTGACGCATCCGGCCAAGAAACCTCCGGCGAGCAGGACCACGAGCAGCCCTTGGGAAAAGTTCTTCATGGTCACTCCTTGTCCGTCGCCGGTTTTTTCGCATCGGCCTTCGCGGCCGCGCGCCGCGCCTGTTCGATCACATCCTGCAGTTCTTCCGCGGCCACGATCGTCTGCGCGCCGATGCCGACGCCGAGCAGCTTGCCGGTGTGGTCGAACGCGGCTTCGCCGTCGCCGCTGGCGAGCAGCGCACAGATGTAGAGCAGGCGCGGCTTGCGGTCCACGGCGTTGATCTTGCCCGGCGCGCTGTCCGGCAACCCGCCGTAGGCCTTCTCGGTACGGCCGACAATGACCACCGGATCCAGTTGCTGCGCTTTCGCGGCGGTGTCCCAGTTGACCGGCTTGAACGCGCCGGCGGGCACGGCGGCAGGGTTTTCCGGCGCGAGCAGGACCGCGCCGAGGTCGGCATCGGTCAGCACGACACGCACGGGCAGCTCCACGCCGGAGGGCAGCTTGACCGTGAGCGTGGACTCGCGGATTTCCGTCTTGCGCGCCGACATCGGCAGGCGCACCGTGCTTGACGAGGTGAGCAGCAGGCCGTGGGCATCCACCACCGTCGCCGGCCCCGCCACCTGGATTTCGCGCAACTTCTGCGCCTGGAACTTGAGCGTGCCGCTGACCAGAAGCACGGAGTCCTTGTTGGCCTCGTGGATGGCACGGACGGTCTCGGGCGGCAGCTCGGCGCGCGCGGCGCCGGAGGCGAGCAGGAGCCCGCACAAAACGAGCTGTATTTTCATAACTTCATTTCCTTCCAGTCCCGCCCCCGGTGGGCTGGCCCCACCGGGACGAAAATTCTCACGCCGCCGGCTCCGGGTAAAAAACTTCTCCACCTGCCGGACAAGCCAGCCTGGGGCTGGCCAGCCGGCCGGGGTCGGCGGCTATTTCTTCTCCGCTTTTTTCTTGCCCGCACTGCTGCCGTTGGACCAATCGGGCTCCAGTTCGGCAAAGAACGTATGGATGCCGCGCCGCAGGAAGAAGACGACGCGCTTGGCCTTCGCGGCCGCGGCCTTCTTGAGCAGTTTCTTGGCGGTATCCGCGTCGGCGGTGGTCGTGCCGTCGATCGCCAGGAGCACGTCGCCACCGCCGATGCCGGCGAGCTGCGCCCAGCCGCCGGTTTCGATGGAGGCGATCTTCACGGCCTTGAGGTCCGCCGGGATGTCGCGATGGATGCGCTCGAGCTCGGTCAGCTTCTCGATCGTCAGGTCGAAGACGTCGTCCTTGTAGGGCTCGCGCTCCTCCGACGTGCTCAGGTCTTCCTCGAGCTTGAGCGCGATGGTTTCCGTCTTGCCGCCACGCAGGATTTCCAGCGGGATTTCCTTGCCGATGCGATAGCGCCGGATCTGCGTGTAGATGTCGTCCACGTCCTCCGGCCGCTCGCACTTCACGGCGTCGCCATCGAGCTTGAGCAGGATGTCGCCCTGCTTGAGGCCCGCGCGCTCCGCGTTGTGGCCGCGGTAGACCAGCGTGACCAGCGCGCCGCTGCGCCCCTTGAGGCCGAGCGCCTCCGCCAGCTCCGGGCTCAGGGCCTGCAGCTCGGTGGACAGCCCCGGCTTGCGCGCCGGCTCCACGTCCGGCCGCTTCTGCTCCTTGCCGATCTTCACGACCGTCAGCAGCCGCCGCTTGCCCGCGTCGAACTTCACCAGCACCGGCTTCGTGCCGGTCACACCCTTGAGCTGTTCGGCCGTCACCTTGCGCAGGTCGGCGACGCCCCGGATCGGCTGGCCCGCCACCTCCACGAGGATGCAGCCCTCGTGGACCGCCGGCTTCGCATCCGTCACCGCACTCGAGAGGCCGACCGAGGCGACCAGCACGCCGTTGGTATCCGGCCGCTGCCGTTCGATCGCCGCGATGAGCGTGAGGTTGCGCGCCACCATGCCCCATTCCTTGAACTCGACCTCGTCGGCCCACGCCTTGCCGCGGACGCGCGTCGTGAAGGTGAGCCGCTGCTCCTTGCCGTCGCGCAGCGCGACGACCGCGACCTGCTTGCCGACCGGCGTCGAGAGGAGCAGGCGGTTGAACGCGGGCAGGTCCTCGTTGATGCGCGCATCCACGGCGACGCCGTCGTACTGCACCAGCACGTCGCCGGCCTGCAGGCCTGCGGCCAGCGCGGGCGAGTCCGGCAGGATGCCACCGATGAGCACGCCGCGTTCGATGCCGAGGTTCTTCGGCCGTGCCTGCCCCTCGATGCCCGTCCAGCTCCGCTGCACGCGGCCCGCCGCGATCAGCTGCTGCGCCACATCCTGTGCGATTGCGCTCGGGATCGCGCCGCCGAGGCTGCCCAGGCCGATCTCGTTGACGCCCACGATTTCGCCGTCCAGGTTCACCAGCGGCCCGCCGCTGTTGCCGGGAAAGATCACCGCGTCGTGCCCGATCCAGCGCACGACCGAGCCGACCGTCTCGCCCTCCTCGCGCAGGTCGCCGCCCAGGAAGGAGGGCAGCATCAGCTGCGTATTGCTGACGATGCCCTTCGTCACCGACTGCGACACCGCCGCCGGGCAGCCCATGGCGAGCACCACGTCGCCCACCTTCAGCCGGTCGGAGTCGCCGAACTTCGCCACGGGCAGCGGCTCCTTGTTCTTGCGCTTGGAAAGATCGAGCTGGACGATTGCGATATCCGTCAACGGGTCGGTCGCGACGAGCCGCGACTCGACCTCCTCGCCGTCCCACATCCGGCAGATCAGGCGCTTGCCACGCCCCGCCACATGGTGGTTGGTGATGATGTAGCCGTCCTCGGAGATGATCGCGCCGCTGCCCGCGCCCAGGTTCTTTTCCAGCCGGCCGCTGCGCGGCGACTCCATCACCACCATGATCCGCACCAACGACCGGTACATGCGGTTCACGGCGTGATCCACACCCTCGCGGCCGGGGGCGGCCTCGGCGCGCGCCGCAGGCGGGGTGGCGAACGGCAGGGCGGCGGCACAAAGCAGCAGGACGGAACCAAGGTATCGTTTCATGGCGTTCTTTCTTTCCCGCGATTTGGGTATCTGACCGGCCCGCCTGCGCCGGCGTTCAATCCCGGTCCGGCCGGGGCGCAGCAAAAAAGCGGCAGAGCTTTATCCAAGGCCAGTGAAAAATCAACCGCCGTTTTTCCGGACCGAGGAAACCGGCCCGCCAGCCAGCAGGACCCGCAGGCTCCCCACGGCACGACAGCGGCTCGGAGGCGGTGTCGCGCCACTTTGAAAATGTCCCCTTGAAACTCTTTTAGAATGTCCCCATAGCCGGCGCCCGCAGAAAGGCGGGCAGACGCGATGGAGAGGATCGAAATGAACACAAGGGAACGACGCTGCATGACGATCATGACAC
>CAITZM010000173.1 GCA_903896925.1 uncultured Lentisphaerota bacterium
CAGAGATCACAAAGAAGTTCCTCCGCGAACCTCCGTCTGACCTCCGTGACCTCTGTGGTTAAACGCTTCTGTCTTTGTCCTCTTGGTGCCCTGAGCACTTATTTCGCGTTGGGGTTACTTTGTCTGGCGGACGGCGCGGCGCGCCGTCCCTACCCTTCGCCAGCCCTGCTTTCCGCTTTCATCCCCTACTTATCCGTGGCTAAAACTCTTCTGCCAATATTTTCTTGGTGCCCTGGTGGTGCATTCGACTCGTGCTGTTCTGCCAAGGTAGGGAGGCCCTCATTGCTTTCTCCGCACTTCGGTGTTCGGCTCGTCCCGGCGTAACCTGGCGAAGCCGGATGTTTGATGTTCGCCTTTTCGTCCTAGCTCGCGGGGCTGGGAAGCCCCGCCCACAAAAAACCGGGCTGGGCTTTCTTTTCTTGGCGCTCTTGGCGGCTTGGCGGTGTCCGTTCCCGTTTGGTCTTTGTTTTCTTTGTGTTCTTTTGTGGCAATTTTTCTTCGCTTTGAATCGCCACGAAGGTACGCAGAGATCACAAAGAAGTTCCTCCGCGAACCTCCGTCTGACCTCCGTGACCTCTGTGGTTAAACGCTTCTGTCTTTGTCCTCTTGGTGCCCTGAGCACTGTTTTCGCGTTGGGTTATATTTGTCTGGCGGATCCTGCCAAAGCAGGACGCTGTCCCTACCCTGCGCCCATCCCTGCTTTCCGTTTTCACCCCCTGCTTATCCGTGTCCATCCGTGGCTAAAACTCTGCTGCTTCGTTTTGCTTGGTGCCTTGGTGTCCTGGTGGTTCACTCCGCTCCCTCTGTACATCTGCGGAATCTGCGTCAAAACGCTTCTCTCTGCGAACCTCCGTCTGACCTCCGTGACCTCTGTGGTAATTCAGGGTTCCAAGGTCGCAGGAACCTTGGCTCAGCGCCAGGCCCTGATGCGGTAGAAGAGGTTGCTCGCCGCGCCCGCGCCGATGTGTTGCAGGGTGTTGGTGAGAAGAACCGGCGGTGTATTGGTGCGGAGCGCGAACCACGCGTTGGTATCGGTGAGGCTGCTGCTGCACTCGAGGACCTGCGTCGCGTTGGTGCCGCCGACCCAGGTGACCCACACGTCGTTGTTCGCCACCGCGATGTCGAGCAAGGCGAGGCGCGAGGCGGCGTTGGTAGGATCGGTGTCGGCCAGATATTCCTGCAGATTGCTCCCGCCGTCGTGGTCGGGGTCGGCGGCGGGTCCGCTGAGATTCGCATCGGCCCAGGCGGCGGGTGCGAAGTGCGCCGCGCGCCAGACATCGAACGGCAGCAGGACCACGTCGTTGATCGTCAGCGCCGCGCTGCTCACCGCGCCGAGCGTGACGCCGCTCGCGCTGGTGAGCGCAACATGGAGCGCGCGGTTGCCCTGGAGCGCGGGCGTGTTGGCGAGGGCGACGGTGAAGGCTTTCGTGCTCATATCGCCATCGGCCCAGGTGAGCGTGCTGTTGGTCGCGGTGTAGTCGCTCCCGGCGAGCGCGGTGCCATCGCCGGTGCCCCACGTCACGCTGGCCGCGCCGGAGCTGCCGCCGGAGCGCGTGACAAAGATCGTCGCGCTGCCGCCGTCCTCGTTCGCGCTGTAGTTCGCGCCGCTGAACTGCACCGTGCCCGCGCCGCCGGGCGGCGTGACGGCGGCAAAGCTGTCGCCCCACCGGATTTCGTCGAGCGCCATGCTGTTGAGCGCGTTGTTGCCGGAGAACGCGAGCGCGCGGAAGAAGATGTCGGCCGCGCCGCTGGTGGTCCACGTGGCGTCGGGCGCGGCCGGCGTCGCACCGCCAAGCCCCGCCGGGTTGACGAAGAGGTCGAACGTGTCGGTGGTGTTGAAGCGCATGCGCAACACCAGCAGCGCGGCCTGCCCCGCGACCACCGGCACGCCGGAGCGGATCACGTCGATCCCGGTGTCGGCGGCATTGCGCACCGCGAGCGACCAGTAACGCTGGCCGTTCGTGTTGGAGAGCGTGCCGTAGTAGCCCACGCCGAGCCGGCTGTTGCCGATGGCGTTATAGGCGGCGGAACCGTTGTGCAAAATGACGGCGGCCATGTTGTCGTCGAGCGTGTTCTTGCGCAGCAGCACGCTCAGCCACAACTCGGCGCCGCTCGCGCCGATGACGTTCGTGCCGGTCCTGACGAACGTCCACGCGGGGAAGGCATTCAAGTCGAGGAAGCGCCCGGCCGTGGCATAGCTCGCGCCGCCGCCGACGGCGTAGTTGCCCGTGGTCCGCAGCGTGCCGGACGCCGGCGCGTTGGTCGCCAGAATTTTAAAACCGTCGGTGTAATTGGTGCCGCCGTTGAAACCTTGCACCACCCAGGCGCCGGCCCAGTTGGTGCCGGTGGCGGCGCCATCGAGGAACGGCGGCACCGGCGTGGCGTTGGTCGCGATATTGAAGTCGTCATAGGCGAGGAGCCGGTTCAGCGCCGGCGGCAGCGCATAGTTATACCCGCCATCCGCGGGCTGCGAGGCCGCGCTGCCGAGGCCGCTGGTGACGCTCGTCACCGCGCCCGCGGCGAGGCTGAGGGTGACCGTGCCGGAATTCGTCATGCCGGAGAGCGTGACCGTGTACGAAGCGCCCGAACCGGAGATCGCGATCTGCGTTGCGCCCGCCGTGCCGCCCACCAGGATGTCGCCAGCGCTGAAGCCGGCGACCACTTCGCTGAAGGTGACGGCGAACTGCAGGCTGGCGTTGGTGGTGTTGCCCGCCTGGCCGGCGGCGCGGCTGATGGTGACCTGCGGCGCCGTGGGTGTGACGATGGTGAGCGCGAAGGCCTGCACGTTGGTGGCCAGGGCAGCATCCACGACCCGCGCGCTGAAGCTGAACATGCCGGCGGCATCCGGCGTGCCGCTGATCAGGCCCGCGCTGTTGAGCACCAGCCCGCCGGGCAGCGCGCCCGCGGCCAGCGTCCACGCGTAGGGTAGCGTCCCGTTGACGGCCGCGAGGCTTTGCGAATAACCGACGCCGACCGCGCCGTCGGGCAGCTGCGCGAGGTTGCTGATGACCAGTGTCGGCTGCCATTGCAGCAGCGTCATCGAGTACGGCGGCAGGGAGAGCGTCGCGGACGGATTCAGGTTGGTCAGCGTCTGCGCCGTGGTGGCGATGACCTGGCTGGTCTCGTTGTTGTCGGTGAGCTGGGCGGAGGTGAGCCGCTGCATCACGACGTTGCCGCTTGGCGTGCGCGCCCCGGAAAAGTTCACGCCCAGCGCGCTGCTGCGGTGCAGGTTGAAGACGACCAGCGCGTTGGTGCCGCCGTTGGCGAAGGCATAGGACTGGACATAGTGCGCATTGGTGCAGGTGACGCCATTGACGCCGACCACGCTCCACGTCGGATCTTCGCCGGTGTGCACCGTGGCGAGCATGTTGCCGGCGAGCGCCCGGTTGGCGAGCTGGCAGGCGAGATACTGCGGGCGCTTGCGATCGGTCACGCCCATATCGCGCACGATGCCCCAGACGCGCGCCCAGTTGTTGCTCGCGTTCCGCGCCTCGTAGCCCCCGAGCGAAAACAGCCCCTGGTCGCGCGTCCTGGTCTCGCGCAGCATCATCAGCATGTGATCGGCCACCGCCAGGCCCGCGCCGAGCGACGGGCAGTAGGCGTCCAGCGCCGGCTGCGAGCCGGAGATGGCGCCCTCCGGCGCGTTGATGTTCACCTCGTAAATCGAGAGCGGCACGGGCCGGCTGGAGTTGAGCAGGTTGCTGTAGTTCTGCTGGATGAAGCCGCCGTTTTTGCTCCACCATTCCGGCTCGGCGAACACGGAGCCGAACAGCTGCTCGGTGGTGGCAAAGCTGTTGAGCGTGTTGGCCATGTAGCCGGCGACCGTCAGCGTGTCGTGGTTGGTGCAGGCATTGTGGGTGGCGAGGACGCGCGCGGGGAACACCCACTGTTCGCCGAGCACGCAGTCGAATTTCGCGCTGTCATAGTAGGGCGAGCTTTTGATGACGGCGAACAGCTCGCCCGCGCGCGTGCCGAGGGACAGCGAGTCGCTGAGGCAGCCGCCGCGGTAGCCGGGGTTCCAGTTTTCGTTGCCGAACTCGAGATGGATTTTCGCGAACACGTTCGTCCACGGCGCCGGGTGCCCGAGGTTGGCGCGCACCCGGCCGTAGGCGGTGTTGGTCGGGCCGCCGAGATACTCCATCAGGCCGGCCGTCTCGTGCGCGGAGAAGGTGACCGGGAAGGTGTACCACGGCTCCGCACCGAGCGCCTCGCACACCTGCAGAAACTCGTGCAGGCTCATCGGGATCGTGTTCTGCTGCGTGCTGAACTCGGAATAGTAGTTGCGCTGCCGCCCGAACGGCGGCGCCAGCTCGTTGTCCAGCGAGTCGCCCAGCCGCGACCAGTTGCCGGGCACGCGCAGGATGGACGGCGCGAAGTTCGTCAGCGTGTTAAACACGGCGTCGCGCAGCGGCGTGACGTTCGCGGGGTTGCCGTCGGTCTGGCGCAGGCTGACGTCGTCGAGCAGGGCGACGTTCCCCGCCCACGCGGCGAATTGCAGCGCGACGCCCCCGAGCGCGGTGCCGTCCTCGGCCGCGCTGAACGTGAGCGTGTAGGTTTGCCACAAGTTCGTCAGCTGCACGGTCGAGTTGAGCCAGTTGGTGCCGGACCCGCGGCGCAGCGTGACGGCGAGCTGGTTGTTGCCGCCCGCGCCCTTGGCCTTGAAGTTGAGCTGATACTGCCCGTTGAGCTGGACGAAGCTGACGCCGCCCCAGGTGTCGAAGGTGCCGCTGACCGCCGCGTTGGCGCTGGCGCCGTTGGTGGCGGTGAGCCGCGCGCATTGCTTGCCGGCGGTGTCCTGCGGCAGGTCGGCGAGCTCCGTCGTCACCGTGCCTCCGGCGTTGGTGCTGACGTTCCACCCGGAGAAGGCCGCGCCATTGTTGTTGGCCACGCCGCCGTCGCCGGTGAACTGCTTGCGCAGCACCAGGTAGTCGCCGGCCGCCGGCGTCGTGCCGCTATCCGCGAAAACATAGGTGGTGCCGTTGGTGTTGCCGCCCGCGCTGTAGGGGTTGATGGATGTGACGACCGTGCCGGTGCGGCCCTTCGCGAAGCCATAAATGAATTCGTACCGCGCGCCGGCCCAGAAGCCGCTCGGCCACGCGTTGAGCGGGCCGTTCTCGACCGCGTTGGTCGGGGAATTGCCCGTCGCGCCCACCCAGATGACGGATTGATAGAGCAGCCCCTCGAAGCCGGGATTTTGAAACACCAGTTCCTTCATCAATTGCCCGGAGTCATAATAATCCACGTTGCCGAAATTGAGGCCGAAGTGTTTCACCGCGGCGACGGTGACGTTGGTGGAGAGGTTGATCGTCGTCGCCGCCTGCACTAGCGGCATCAAGGAGAGCGCAAGGCAGACGGCATGGACCCGTGCCGCCTTGCCACGCACCAGGTGCCGGTCCGTTCCGTTGCGCATGTGTGCCCCCGTCATAGGATGAAGTCCGCAAACATCACACACCCCGCGCATTTTTCCAGCGCGTGCCGCGCTTTTTTGAAGCATGGGGCACGGGAGCGGAGAGGCTCCTTTTCTGGTCTGCCTGCTTCCCTCAGGCAATCGCTGTCGCCCGGCCCGGCTCGCGTGGACGCTCGCCCTCCCGGCGGGCCCGTAGCCGCGTTGGTGACAACGCGGCCCACTCAACCCATGAAAAGCATCCACAGATTACACAGATTTCACAGATTTTTGGACAGGGTGAAGGAGGGAAGCAGGAGCACAGGAGCGGAGCGGATTTCCACAGAAGCCAACGAAGGCAACCAAGGGCTTCGTTCACTTTGTTTGCTTTTGTGAAAAGCTTCGACCGGCTTGGCCCGCACACGGAGCGTGTGATCCGAGGTCAGACCGGTAGCCGCGTTGGTGACAACGCGGCCCACAGGGCGGCCACGCCTGCGGCTGTCTTGGTTTTCTTGGCGATCTCGGCGGCTTGGCGGTTTCCGGTTCCGTGTCATCCGTGTCCATCCGTGGCTAACACTCCGTTGTCTTTCTTTTCTTGGTGCCTTGGTGGTGCAGTTTCCTCAGGCGTCCTGCCCTGCGCTCCGCTTTGCTTCCTCCGCACTTCGATGTTCGACTTGTCCCGGCGTAGCCAGGCGAAGCCGGATGTTGGATGTTCAGTGTTCGATGTTCGCATTTCTCTTCGGCGCTCGCGGGGTTGGAAAACACCTCCCACAAAAGCGGGTTTCGCTTTCTTAGCTTGGCGCCCTCGGCGTCTTGGCGGTGTCCGGTTCCGGTTTGCCGGCCTTCCCCATGTCCTCATCCGTGTGTTTCGTGCAAACGTGGTTAATACTTTTCAGCCTTTATTTCGCGATAGATTTAATTGGTCTGGCGGATCCTGCCGAAGCAGGACGCCGTCCCTACCCTTCGCCCATCCCAGCTTTCCGTTTTCAGCCCCTGCCCATCCGTGGCTGAAACGCCGCTGCCTTCGTTTGCTTAGCGCCCTGGTGGCTTGGTGGTGCCATCAGCTCCCGCTGTTCGCCGTGGAAGGGCGGCCACGCCGTGGCCGCCGGTCACCAACCCGCGCTCTGGTCCCACCCCCGGCGCTCCGCTTTGCTTCCTCCGCACTTCGATGTTCGACTTGTCCCGGAGTAGCCAGGCGAAGCCGGATGTTGGATGTTCGATGTTCGATGTTCGCTAGAGGGCCACGCTCCGTCGTGGCCGGAAATTAGCCAAGGTCTGACGGCCGATGCGGGACGCCCTGCCTTGCTCCGCTCTGCTTCTTCCGCACTTCGATGTTCGATGTTGGATGTTCAATGTTCGATGTTCGTTGGCGGGCCAAGCTCCGTCGTGGCCGGACATCGGCCACGGTGTTTTCAGAATAGGTTTGCACCGCCGCCGCCTCCCGGTAGAGAATACCGGCGCGTCACGTACGCCCGGCGCGCGCCGGGGAAAGATTGAGCTGACCATGGCCGAAGTAAAAAAATTCGTGTGCTCGCATTGCCGCTACCTCCTCGAGGTTTCGGACAGGGGCCATCCCTACTTCTTGTCGGACGAGGGCAAGCCCCAGTTTTTCAGCGAGGCCCCCCGGGAGGAGCAGGTGGAAGCCTTCCTCCAGCACTCCGCCGGCCGGGAGCTCGCGGGCCAGGAGCGCGCCGCTTTCCTGGCACAGCGCACGGGCACGATGAGCGACATGCTGTGCGTGGACTGCGGCGGCAAGTTCAAGCGCGATGTGGACCGGCAGGAACTCGTCTGCCCCGGCCGCAAATGCCATTCCAATAACGTTTTTGCCGTCTGGCACCTGGAGGGCAAAACCTGCCCGAGCTGCAAGACCGGCCACTTCAAACTCAAGCGCCTGACCGCGGTGCCGTAGGGCGTGGCGCGGCAACGCCGCAACCAAACCTCACGCGGGCTTGTCCGCCTCAGGTGGAGATGGAAAACCACTGTACTGGAGCCGCTTTCCGAAGCGTAAGAGGCGACAGAATCATTGATAGCAGAACCATTTCAAGAAGGCGCGAGCGCTACGCACGGCGCGACCAAGCAGACCCATCCGCTCTTCGCCGCCTAATGATTCTGCCGTCAATGGTTCTGTCGAAATCCGCGTGAATTCTGTTGAAAAACAAAATTCTGATGATTAGCAATGCAGAGAGCGCAGAGGAGGCCGGCAGCCCTAGCCATCCGTGTCCATCCGCGGCTAAAATTCCGCCGTCATGGTTTGTTTGGCGCCTGGCATCTTAATTTCGTGTTGGGTTTCCTTTGTCTGGCGGATCCTGCCGAAGCAGGACGCCGTCCCTACCTTTCGCCCATCCCTGCTTTCCTCTTTCATCCCCTGCTATCCGCGGCATCCGTATCCATCCGTGGCAAAAACTCCGCTGTCCTTGTTTGCTGTCCTTGTTTGCTTGGTGCCCTGGTGGCTTGGTGGTTCAATCAGCAGAGGGGCGCGTCCGTCGTGGCTGGGAATCACTCACGGTCTGGCCCCGCTCCTTCGCTCCGCGTGGCTTCCTCCGCACTTCGATGTTCGATGTTGGATGTTCATTGTTCGATGTTCGCATTTCTCCTCCGAGCTCGCGGGGCCGGCCCCGGCGCAGCGGCACGCGCAGCCGGGAAACCGCCCGCCCACCCCGTCCGAAAAAACGCTCGCCATCCGTACCGCCGGGGTTACAATTCCGCCGGTCCATGTACGGGAGCCCAACGATGAAAATGCTTGCACACGCCGCGGCGCTGGTCGCCATCTTGCTCGTGCCGCTGCTCGGCAGCGGTTGCGGCGGAAATTCGTATCCGAAGAAGGCCGCCCAAGGCGATGCCGACGCGCAGTATCTGCAGGGGGTCGCCTACCATCTCGGCAGCGGCGTTCCGCAGAGCGATGCCGAGGCGGTGAAGTGGTTCCGCAAGTCGGCCGAGCAAGGCAATGCCCGGGCCCAGACCGTCCTGGCCGAATGCTACGCGGCCGGACAGGGCGTCCCGCAGGATCCGGTGGAAGCGTATCAATGGGCGAGCCTAGGCGTGGCAGGCGGATTCAACGGGGCCGTCGTGTGTCGCGATAAAATCGCCGGGCGCCTCACAGCGGAACAGCGCGCCGAGGGCGAAAAGCGCGCGGCGGATTTTTCCGCCAAGCATCCGCCGGCCGCCGCCAAGTGACGGTCACGGCGGCTGAACGGCGGATGCCGGACCCCGCCGCGCCGGCGCCCCAGCACCTGCACAGTTGAGCTCCAGAGCGGCGTTCAGCGCAGCTTCAGATGCGCGCCGCCTCATCCACCATCCCCGAAAAATACTCCTCGCCGCCCACGTTGACCGTCAGCCAGTTCTGGTCGAGGATGATGTGCGCCGTGGTTTCCTTGTGGGTGTACCAGTAATCCACGCCCGTGGCGCTGACCCGTGTCTCGCTGAGCACCCACCGCTTCTTCTTCGTCAGCCGCCCCAACAGGACTATAAAATCCATCGGGGCCGGCTTCTCTGCAACACTTGGCATGACCGTGTTTTCCATAAGTCGCATCATCTCAACGGCGGCAGTTCGTCGGCCGGCACCAGCACCCTAAGGGAGCGAGCCTGCCCCGGCGTCCGCGCGATGAACCCCTTCCGCTCCAGCGTCAGCACCATCTGATGAATCGTCGGCGGCGAGGTCTTGAAAAACGATTGCAGGTCGCTTTCGGCGGGCGCGACGCCATGCAACTGTGTGTACTGGTGGATGAACGCGAGATATCTGCCCTGCAATCCCGAGCATCTTTCCCTGGACTTGGCCGGCGGTTTCTTCGTGCTATTCGGACAGAGGATCGTCAGCCATTTGCCCGTCTCAAACATGACGAGGTGTTTGGCGAGGCCTTCGCCGCTGACGAGCCATTGCTTGCTGGCGAGGTCGCGGCTCCGCGCCTTGGTTTCCTTGACCTCGTCTTCCGTGAACTGCGCGACAAACCCGCAGTCGCAGGCATAGGTCGCAGGCAGAATTTCTTTCGGCATGGGCGGAGTATGGCAGGAGTGCTGCCACAGGGCAAGGCGGAGACCCGCCCTGTCAACGCTCGTTTAAAATGTCCCCTTTTTGCGCTCGATTAGAATGTCCCCTTTTTTTGTGAGTGATGATGTGTGTCGAGCCCTGTGGGAGCTCGGTTTTCCGCCCCCCGAGAATGGGCCGTATAGCTCGTCGGAGGGG
>CAITZM010000174.1 GCA_903896925.1 uncultured Lentisphaerota bacterium
CCCCTCCGACGAGCTATACGGCCCATTCTCGGGGGGCGGAAAACCGAGCTCCCACAGGGCTCGACACACATCATCACTCACAAAAAAAGGGGACATTCTAATCGAGCGCAAAAAGGGGACATTTTAAACGAGCGTTGACAACGGGCGTGCCGCACTTGACTCCGGCCCAAATGATGAGCGATACTGCCCACAGAAAGAGGCTGCAATGAGCGAGATCATATTTGAAGTGCGGGAAGACGAGGGCGATGGCGGCTTCACAGCCTCCGCCTTGGGCTTTGGCATTCACACGCAAGGTGAATCGCTGGACGAATTACGGATTAACATCCGGGAAGCTGTCGCCTGTCACTTTGAGACCTCAACCCAAATGCCGAAACTCATCCGTTTGCATTTTGTACGCGATGAGGTGTTGGCCGTGTCGTGAAACTCCCGCGAGACATGTCCGGGGCGGAACTGGTCAGGGCGCTGCGCAAGCTGGATTACGTCATTACCCGTCAAAAAGGGTCCCACGTTCGCATCACGACCCAGCGTCATGGCGAGCATCATGAAACCATTCCAGCCCATGCCCCGCTAAAGGTCGGCACGTTGCATAGCGTCCTTCAAAGCATTGCCTCACATCATCAGTTGACGATTGAGACCTTGCTCCAAACCCTCGAACTGTAGCGAGAAGTGCTTCCGCCGACGGCGCAGAGGAGTCCAAGACAGAGAACAACCGCGCGGCTTATTCCTGCGTCTTGATCTTGAGGTTGCGGTACGAGACCTCGTCATTGTGGTCCTGCAGGAGGATGTGGCCTTCGGTCGCCAGGCCAAAGCCCTTTTGCTTGGCGAACTTGCTCTTGGCGACGGCGGCCTTGAACGCGTCGGAGCCGCGGTCGTATTCCACCGTCTTGGCGCCGTTGAGCCAATGCTCGACATGCTGGCCGTTGACGAGGATGCGGCCGCTGTTCCACTCGCCCACCGCTTTCAGCTTCTTGTCGGCGGGCGCCGGGAGCACGTCGTAGAGCGAGGCCGTTTTGCGGTTGCCGTCGTGGCCGAGCTTGGCGTCGGGATGCAAGTCGTCGTCGAGCACCTGGTATTCGCAGCCGAGCCCGTGCTTGTCGCCGGGCTTCGTGCCGGGTGTGACGAAATACTTCACGCCGCTGTTGGCTCCGGGCGTCACCTTGAAATCGAACGTCAGGTCGAAATTCTTGAAGCTCTCGACGGTGATGATGTCGCCGGCCTTGCCGCCCTTTTCGACCGTCAGGGTGCCGTCGGCGACCTTGATCCCTTGCTTGGGAAACTCGGTGCTGGCGAGCGCGCGCCAGCCGGCGGTCGTCTTGCCGTCGAACAACAGCTTCCAGCCCGCCACCGTTTCCTGATCGGTCAGGGTATTCTCCGCCGCCAGCGCCGTGCTGGCGAGGGTCAAGCTCAAGATCATCGCGGTCAGTTTCATGTTTTTTTCTCCGGTTAAAGGCGCGCGAAAGTAGCACAGCCTTTCGGTCGCGCCTAGCGGGAAAAGGTGCGCGGTTAGGGTGGGGTTGGTTGCGGGCACATGCAGTGCAGTCTCGCCGGGTCGGTGACCCGGCCTACAGTGCAAGAGTCATGTTGTTCTGAGGGGCCTTCTGTAGCCGCGTTTGTCAAAACGCGGCTGGTGCACCCCGCGGGCTGGTGAATGAGGAGCGCCGGAAAGCAGGGACGGCAGACTTGAGCACGAAGATAATGAAGGCAACAAAGAGACTTCGTTCGCTTCGTTACCTGTTGTGGAAATCTTTGCTTTCTGTTTCCCGCTTGCCGCTGGAACCTGTGGTCAAGCGCAGGCGGGTGCGCTAGTATCGCCGCCACGAAAGGGATGACATCATGATGCAACGCACAGCAGGCGGGACGTGGGGCGGGTGGCTGATGGTGGTGTGTTTGCTGCCCGGGGGCTGGACGTTCAGCGCGGCCGACGCACCGATGGGTGTGGAGCGCATCGCGCGCTTCGCTCCCCTCGGCTATGTTGCGCAGACGTCCGGCACGAACACGGCGGACATCTGGCTGCAGGTGGACCTGGGAAAATCCCTCAAGATCGAAAAGGTGAAACTTTATCCCAAGCTGGATGGTTATGGGACCAGCTCGCCCTGCTTCCCGGTCCGCTTCAAACTAGAAGCGTCCGACGATCCTGAATTCAAAAGCTGCGCGTTGATTGCCGATCAGACGGGTGCCGATGTGCCGAATCCGGAGGATGTCGTGGGGCACTATCCGGCCAAGGATGTCGCCGGCCGTTATGTGCGCCTGACCGTGACGAAGAGGCATAAGCTCAGCGAGAAGGTGGATCCCGCGAAGCCGGAGACGAAAATTCCGAAGTTCAAGTTCGACCTGTCCAAGCTGGAGGTCCTGGCTGGCGGCGTGGACGTGGCCGAGGGCCGCCCGGTGTGCGATTCCATTCGCGGCAAACTGGGCGTGACGGCGCTGACCCGGCATCCGCGCCCGCAGGGTGAGTGCGTGGTCACGGATAATCCCGGGAACGTGATCCCCGCCGACCAGTGGAAGCCGGTGGCCTACAAGGCGCAGGCGCCGCTGGGCGGGGTGCAGCTGAATGGCGGCGTGCTCGAGGCTGCCGTGCGGAGCAATGTGGTCTACCTGCTGAATTCCTACACGGTGGACGAAATGCTGCGCGAGTTCCGTACGCGCGCCGGCAAGCCCAATCCGCCGGGCCTGCGCAAGCCGAACAAGTTCTGGGAGGAGGCCCTCGCCGGTTCCTGCGCCGGCCGCTTCCTGATGGGCGCGGGCAACACGTTGCGCTGGCTGGACGATGCGGAGCTGCATCGCCGCATGGATCAGCTCATCGATGGCATCGCGGACTGCCGCCAGCCCAACGGCTATATCATGGCGTATCCCGAGGACACGATCTTCACCAGCGAGCGCGCCGCCTACACGCGCGCCTGGCTGACGCACGGCCTGATCGACGCCGGCTATGCCGGCAACCCGAAAGCCTTCGGCCTGCTGCGCGGCTACTACGACTGGTTCGACACGAACCCCTATCTGCCCGAACTTCTCCGGCGCGGCGGGCAGGGCGTGCAGGGCATGATCGCCAACGCGCGCATGTACTTCACGCCCGTCGGCAAGCCGCAGGATCTACAGGTCATCCAACGCTACTTCCAGGAGAACTACTGGATGGAGCAGCTCGCCGCGCGCAAGCCGGAGGCGATCTGGAAATACCCGTACGATCATCCCCACAACTACCTGATCACCTCGCTGGAACCCTATCTGGACCAGTACCGCGCCACGGGCCAGCAGCGCTACCTCGACGCCGCGCGCGGCGGCTGGGAGCTTTATCGCGACAACTGGGAACACGTCGGCGGCAGCATCGCGATCTGCGAGATGGATGTCTACCCGCCCAAGTCCTACCTGCTCCACAAGCACACCGGCGAGCTGTGCGGCAGCGTCTTCTGGGTCCGCTACAACCAGCGCTTCCACCTGCTGAGCCCGGACGAGGAGCAGTACGTCAACGAGATCGAGAAATCCATCTACAACGTCGGGCTCGCGGATCTGATCGGCACCCGCATCCAATATCACACGCATCTGGTCGGTAAGAAATTCGACCACGAGTACGCGGGCGTGGGCAACACCTGCTGCGAAGGGCAGGGGACCCGGCTCTACGGCTCGCTCCCAGAATATATTTACACGCTGGCCAACGATGGCGTGTATGTGGATCTGTTCGCGGCCTCCTCCCTCGACTGCAACATCGCCGGGGAGCCCTTGCGGCTGAAGATGGAGACGGCGTTCCCGTACCAGCCTGAGGTGAAGATCCTCGTGACCCAGGCGAAGCCGGTGCAGGCCAAACTGCGCGTGCGCGTGCCGGCGTGGGCTGCCGCCAGGATGCCGGTCCTGGTCAACGGCGCCAAGGCGGCGACCGGCAAGCCCGGCTCGTATGTCGTGCTGGACCGGACCTGGAAAGACGGCGATGTCATCACCTTCAGCCTGCCGATGGCGTTCAAGCAGACGCATTACACGGGTGCGGAACGCGTCGCCGGCCAGGAGCGCTACGCGCTGGAATATGGTCCGATCCTGTTGACGGTCGTGGGGCCGATGGACGAGAAGCAGGGCGCGAGCCTCGCGATCAAACCGGGGGAACTGGTCCAGAAGCTAAAGCCCCAGCCGGGCCACCCGCTGCACTACACCATCGAAGGCGATGCGACGCATGAATACATTCCGTATTGGGAAGTGGCCGACCAGGTCTTCACTTGTTATCCAATCCTCGGCGCAGCCAAGTAAGGGATCTCCAACACATGAAGACAGGCATTCTTATCGCAATGGCCCTGGTGGGTTGTTGCCCCGCGTTCGCCGAAGGGACCAACGACGCCCTGTTGAACACCCCTGACTTGATCGCGCGCTCCCTGGTGAGCGCGGGCAATACTGCGCGCTTGCAGCACGTGCTGGCCAAGGCGCGGCGCGGCGAACCGGTGACCGTGGCCGTCATCGGCGGCTCCATCACGCAGGGTGCCAAGGCCACCAAGCCGGAAAACCGCTACGGCAACCTGATCGCCGCCTGGTGGCGTCAGACGTTCCCCGCGGCCAAGATCGGGTTCGTCAACGCCGGCATTGGCGCCACCGGCTCCAACTACGGCGCGCTGCGCGCCCGGCGCGACCTGCTCGCGCAGCGGCCGGATTGCGTGATCGTGGAATATGCCGTCAATGACGGCAATGTCGAGGCATCGGCCCAGGCCATGGAAGGACTGCTCCGCCAGGTTCTGTCGCAGCCCAACGCGCCGGCCGTCCTGATGCTCTTCATGGTCAACCGCAGTGGCGGCTCGGCTCAGGAGTGGCATGCGAAGGTCGGGCGGCATTATGCGCTGCCATTGATCAGCTACCGCGATGTGGTCTGGCCGGAGATCCAGGCCAAGCGGCTCACCTGGGAACAGCTCAGCCCTGACGAGGTGCACCCCAACGACCTCGGCCACGCCCGCGCCGCGCAGTTCGTCACCGCGTGCATCGCGCAAACGCTCGCGACGTTGCCGTCCGACAGCCACCTGCCCGCCATCGGCGCGCTGCCCGCGCCGCTGTTCACCGATCTCTTCGAGCATACCGATCTGTTCGAGGCCGGGGCGCTCAAGCCCACGCTGAACCAAGGGTGGAACTTCGATACTACCAACAAATGCTGGAAGAGCACTGTGCCCGGCAGCGTCATTGAATTCCAAGTCTCGGGCCGGCAGATCTATTTCATGTATTACCGAGTCAAGCAAGCGATGGGCCAGGCCAACGTGCAACTGGATGACGCCCGCCCAAGCTGTGCGAAGCGTGGTTCGACCAGACCTGGGGCGGCTACCGGGTGTCCGACGTGATCGGCAAGGACCTGACGCCCGGCCCGCACCGCGTACGCGTGGAACTATTGAAGACCATGCATGCCGGCAGCACCGGCCACGAATTCCGCATCCTGGGCCTCGGCGCCGCCGGCGTGAAATAGAAGTAATGCGCATCGCAGCGGGAAGCTGGTGGATAGCGGAAATGAGAAATTGATCCGCAGCTTGCGCAGATTTCACGGATGGGAAGCAGGGGCTCCTCAAGGCACCTCACGCGGAGCGTGAGGTCTACCATCCAAACCGAACCCGCCGACGACTGTAGCCGGGATCGGTGATCCCGGCCAACCCACCAGAGCCGGGGTCGCCGTCCCCGGCTACAGCACCCAGTAGCGTCGACCTGTCGCCTGCCCCGTTGCGCAACGTACTTAAAAGCCAACCAACTTGAACCCTGCGGTAGCCGGGATCGGTGATCCCGGCCAACCGAATGAAGCCGGAGTCGCGACCTCAGCTACAGCA
>CAITZM010000175.1 GCA_903896925.1 uncultured Lentisphaerota bacterium
GAGGGATTCTTACACGGTGACCAAACCACGTGGCGGCAGGTGTCCCACCTGCCGGTGCGTCGGGCGTCACGCCCGACCACCCAGCGCCACCACAGCCCGACTGGCGCACCAATCCAGGCGGCGGGACGCCGCCTGCACTGGCACGCGGGACGCGTGCCGCCACACAGCTCGAACAGCGTCTGCCGAACTGAAGCCACACCCGTGGACGCGGCGGCCCGCCGCGTAATCCAAACCACAGGAAAAACGATGTGCCGCCGCATCCTCGAGGAACCAAGTTCCGCGGAATGCATCCGTCGTGTTTCTCTCGGGGGCGGAAAATCTTGAGCGAGCAACTCAGCCACGCGGCTTGAGCTGCGGGAAGAGGACGACATCGCGGATGCTCTCGGCGCCGGTCAGCACCATGATCAACCGGTCGATGCCGATGCCCATGCCGCCGGCAGGCGGCATGCCGTGCTCAAGCGCCTCAAGGAAGTCGGCATCGATCTTCGATGTGTCGCCCTGGGCCTGCTCCTCGAACCGCTTGCGCTGCTCGATCGGATCGTTGAGCTCGCTGTAGCCGGGAGCGAGTTCGCGGCCGCGGACAACGAGCTCAAACACGTCGACCACCGTCGGGTCGTCGGCGCAGGCCTTGGCCAGCGGCACGAGTTCCACGGGCAGGCGCGTGACGAACGTGGGATTGAGGAGCGTGCGCTCGACGAGTTTCTCGTACACCTCGTGCGTGATCGCGCCGCGGTTCCAGTCGCCGGGCACGTCGAGGCCGAAGCCGCGCGCGCGTTCGCGGGCGGTTTCCAGCGGCAGATCGTACCAGTCGGCGCCGGCGCGCTCGAGGATCAGCTCGCGGTAGGTGACGATACGCCACGGCGAGGCGAGGTTGACGGCGAGTTCGCCCGCGCCGACCTGCAGCGAGCCGAGCACCTTTTCCGCGACGGTGGTGACGAGGCTCTCGACCAGGCGCATCATGCTGCGGCAGTCGCCATAGGCCTCGTAGATCTCGACCATGGTGAACTCGGGATTGTGTGAGCGGTCGAGGCCCTCGTTGCGGAAATTGCGGTTCAACTCGTAGACCTTGTCGTAGCCGCCGACGAGCAGGCGCTTGAGGTAGAGTTCGGGGGCGATGCGCAGGAACATGTCGGCGCTCAGGGCCTCGTAGCGGGTCTTGAACGGGTTGGCCGCTGCGCCGCCGGCCATCGGCTGGATCATCGGCGTTTCGACCTCGGCGAAGCCGCGGGCGCCGAGGAAGGCGCGGAGTTCGGTGAGGACGCGCGTGCGGCGGTCGAAGAGCTGGCGTACTTCGGGGTTGGCGATCAGGTCGAGGTAGCGCTGGCGGTAGCGGATCTCCACATCCTGCAGGCCGTGCCATTTTTCCGGCAGCGGCAGCAGCGCCTTGGACAGCAGCGTCCATTTCTCGGCCTTGACCGATTTTTCGCCGGTCCGGGTGACGAACAGCGGGCCTTCGACGCCGACATGGTCGCCGAGGTCGATGAATTCGAAGGCGGCAAAGGCCGCCTCGCCGACGGCGTCCTTTTTTACATAGATCTGGAGCCGGTCCGGGCCGTCCTGGATGTGGGCAAAGATGCTCTTGCCCATCTGGCGCTTGGAGACGACGCGGCCGGCGACGCGCACGGCGGCGTTTTCCGCAAAGGCCGCGAGCGTCGCGGCGACCGTGCCGGTGCGCTCGAAGGCTGCGCCGAACGGCGACTGGCCGAACTCCTGCAACTTCTGCAGGTTGATCAGCCGCTGCTGCCGGAATTCATTTTCTTTCGGTCCGTGTTCCATGATGAGTACCTTTCGAATGCAAATAGCGCGCTGAGATTAGAGGCCGCTGGCCGGCAAGTCAAGGGAGCGGGCGCGGCCGGCGGTCAGTCGAAGATGACGGTCTTGTTGCCGTGGACGAGCAGCTTGTGCTGCAGGTGCAGCCAGACGGCGCGGGCGAGCACGATCTTCTCAAGGTCCTGCCCCTTGCGGACGAGTTCCTCGACGCTGTCCTTGTGGCTGACGCGGATGATATCCTGCGCGATGATCGGCCCCTGGTCCAGGTCGGCGGTGGCGTAGTGGCCGGTGGCACCGATGATCTTGACGCCGCGCGCATAGGCGGCGTGGTAGGGCTTGGCGCCGACGAACGCGGGCAGGAACGAGTGGTGGATGTTGATGATGCGGTTGGGGAAGGCCCCGATCAGGACGGGCGAAAGGATCTGCATGTAGCGGGCCAGCACGACGAGGTCCACCTGCTGCTCGCTCATCAGTTCCACCGCGCGCCGCTCCTGCACGGCCTTGGTCTCCGGCGTCATCGGCAGGTATTCGAAGCGGATGCCGAAGTTGCGCACCAGCGGGCCGAGATCGGGGTGGTTGCTGATGACCAGCGGGATCTGGACCGGCCATTCGCCGGACTCGAAGCGCCCCAGCACGTCAAACAGGCAGTGCGACTGCTTGGAGACGAAGACGGCGATGCGCTGGACGACGTCGGAGAAATGCAGCCGCCAGTCCATGCGGAACTGTTCCGCCAGCGCCCGGAACGCGGCGGGGATGTCCTCGCGCGCGAGCCCGAAGCCCACGACTTCCCATTCGATGCGCATGAAGAAGACGTTCTGCTCCAGATCCACATGCTGGTCGAGGTAGAGGATGTTGCCGCGATGCTGCAGCAGGAAGCCGGTGACCGCGTTGACGATCCCGCGCTGGTCCGGGCAGGAGATCAGCAGCACCGCCGAAGCTGGAGAAGATTTGCTCATAAGCGGGATTTTATACTGGCTTCCGGCCCCAGGTCTCAAGCATCATCTTCATGCATGGTGGATGGTTGAGGGTGAATGGTAAAGGGCGAAGGGTGGACATGCTGATGCACAGGGAACATTTTGAGCACAAAGCCGATAACGGTATCCTCGGCTATGGCACAACGCCGGCGGTGGCGTTTCTCTCATGCGCTCTGACGCTGATGATATCGCCGCGGAGGCTCCGGGTGCCTACACGGACGACAGCCGCGCGGTCGAGGCGACGCACGCCGCCGGGCTCGCTCGCAAAGTCGCCCAACTCGCGCCGCTGGCCTGCGTGAAAGGGTGACGCCATGCAATTCGCCGACCGCAACGAAGCAGCGGACAAACTGGCCGACCGGCTGGCGCCGTACCGTGGCCGGCGGCCGCTCGTGCTGGGCGTCCCGCGCGGCGGGGTGGTGCTGGCGGCGCGCATCGCCGAACGGCTGGCGGGCGACGTGGACGTGGTGCTCACCCACAAGCTCGGCGCGCCGGGCGAGCCGGAAGTGGCCATCGGCGCCATTGACGAAAGCGGTCATGTTTTCCTGAACGACCCGCGCTGGCGGCGCGAGCAGGCTGCCTATCTCGCGCGCGTGGCGGCCGGCCAGCTGGCGGAACTGCGCCGCCGGCGAAACCTGTTCTCCGCCGGGCGTGCGGCGCACGATCCCGCCGGCCGGCTTGTCATCGTCACCGACGATGGCCTCGCCACCGGCGCTACGATGCTCGCGGCCCTGCGCGTTGTGCGGGCGTGCCAGCCGGAGCGGCTGATCGTCGCGGTGCCGGTCGCGCCGCCGGATACGCTGGAGAAGGTCGCCGCGCTTGCCGACGAAACGGTCTGCCTGGAGGCGCCGTCCTGGTTCACGGCTGTCGGCCAGTTTTACCTCGACTTCGGCCAGGTGGAGGACGCCGAGGTCGTGGAACTTTTGCAGGGCAAACGCAGATGAACCACAGCGATTACAGAGGAAGGCAGCTGTTCGCGAAGAGATGCCCCTGCGCCCTCTGTGGTTAAACGCTTTTCTGCCGGCCAGGCTTGACTCATCGCGGGCCGAACTTGATGATGTGCCCACCTATGAAAAACCTAGATGCAGTGATCTTCGATTTCGACGGCGTGCTGGTGGACTCCGAGCCGTTTCATCAACTGGCGATCAACGCGGTGCTTGCCCCGCTGGGCTTGGAATTATCGCAGGAGGCCTATGAGGAGCACTACCTTGGCTTTGATGACCGCGGCGTGTTCAAGCATCGCTACCAGGTGGCGCACCGTCAGCTGGAGCAGGTGGAGTTGCAGCGCCTGGTGGAGGCGAAAGCCGAGGCTTTTACGCAGTTGATCGAGGAGCGTGGCATCCAGCCGTTCCCCGGCGCGGTGGAACTGCTTGCGGCGCTCAAGGCGCAGGACGTGCCGCGGGCGCTGTGCACCGGCGCGACCCATCGCGATGTGGCCACCATCCTGCACAAGGTCAAAAGCCTGGACGTGTTCGATGCCATCGTCACCACCGACGAAGTGGCCGCGAGCAAGCCCGACCCCACCTGCTATCGCCTCGCCCTCGAAAAACTCTGGCTGGCGCACCCGCAGCGCCACCTGCGTCCCCTGCACACGCTCGCGATCGAGGATTCGCCGTGGGGCATCGAGGCCGCCAGGGGCGCGGGCCTGCGCGTCGCCGGGGTGGAAACCAGCTATGCCGCGCCGCGCCTGCACCAGGCCCACTTCACGCTGCCCGGCCTCGAGGGCATCACGCCCGCGGCGTTGGACGAGCTGCTGGCGCGCTGATGGGCCGACGTGTGACGCCTGTCCTCAGCGGAGTTGCGCGCGGGGCTCTCTTGGCGGCATGACACGCCGCTTCAGCTGCGTGAGCCGTTATGGGCCTAGCTCTGGGCTATTTTTGGGAGGGCGCGGCGTTGCCGCGCCTTGCTTTACTGTTTCCGCAGTTCCATCAGCAGCGCCGCCATGTCGGCAGGCAGCGGAGCTTCCAGGTCCAGCACCTGCTGAGTCCGCGGATGCAGGATCCGCAACTGCGAGGCATGCAGCGCCTGCCGGTCGAGCCGCAAGAGCGTGCGATCCTCCTCGGTCAGCTGGTCCTGGCAGAAGCGGATGAACAGCGCCGCGTCGTAGCCGTAGAGTTTGTCGCCGACGACGGGGAAACCGATGCTTTGCAGCGTCGCCCGGAGTTGGTGCAGGCGGCCTGTGGTTGGGGTGGCCTCGACGAGGCTGACCGGGCCAGCGCTTTTCCCAGGTTTGGAAAAAACGGGGATGACGGTTTCCAAGACCTGAAATACCGTCTCGGCCCACTGGCTGGCCTGGCCTTCCGGCGCCACCTCGGCGGCGACGAATTTCACTTTCTTCCTCACCGGTGAGGCGGTGTCCGGCAGCAGCAGCCCGCGGGCCTCGACGCGCGGAGGGAACACCCCCTCGACGAGCACGAGGTATTTCTTCTCGACGCGGCGCGAGCTGAATTCGGCGTTGAGCAGCTTGCCCGCCTCGGCCGTTTTGGCCACGATGGTCAGGCCGGAGGTCTCGCGGTCGAGCCGGTTGACCAGCAGCGGCTGCTCCAGGCCGAAGCGCGTCTTGAGCACGGCCCAGAGCGTGTGGTGGAAGTAGCGTCCGCTGGGATGGCACGGCAGGTTCGGGGGCTTGTTGATCACCAGCAGTTCGGCGTCTTCGAACAGCACCGTGACGTCGAGGTTGACGCGCGGCTCGGGGAGGTCGTCGGCGAGATACTCGACGACATCATTTTGCGCCAGCACCTGTGAGCCGAGGGCCGTCTGGTCGCCGATCTGGACGCGCCCCTGCGCGATGCGCTCGCCCCAGCCGGCCTCGTCATGATAGGGGAACCGCCGGACGAGATACGCCAATAAAGTGAGCCCCGCGAAGGGCGGCAGGATGCGGGATTGGATGCGGCGTTTCATATGGCGCGCCTTGTTTCCACCCGGCGGGCCTCGATAGCAAGCGCGAAGATGCAAGGGAATTGCTTTGATTTGCGCGTGCCCATCCGATAAAAATCTCCCGGCGACGGGAGAAGCAGCTTATGTCCATGGTGTACGATCCAGTTTCGAGGGAGTTCCGGCCGCGGGAAACGCGCGGGGAAAAACCGTCGCCTGTGGATCTGACACAGCTGCCTGTTGATGAGCCCGTGCGGAAACCCAGCGTCGAGGGCGAGCCGCCGCGGGCGCGGCGCCGGACGAGCATGCGCCACCGCCGTCGCCTTCGCGAAATGATATTTTATGTGCTGTTCGTGTTGCTGAGCGGCGGGCTCATCTGGGCCACGGTCTGGGCTTGGAGCCTCTCGCGGCATCACAGCGTTCCCTCGCAGGACCGGTCGCCGGTCAGCCGCTTCTGGCAGAGCACCACCGAATGAGACCTCCGTCGCCGGCCGCTCCCCGTTTTTCGCCCGCTGCACGGCCTTGCAGAGTCTGATCAGCCATTGAACTCTGCGATGGCCTCGAACATGGCGACGATGTTCTGCGGCGGCACTTCCGGCAGGATGTTGTGGACGGTGTTGCACACGAAGCCCCCGCCGGGCGCGAAGATCTCCAGCCGCTGTTTCACATGCTCCTTGACCTGCGCCGGGGTGGCGCGGTTGAGGATCGTGCGTGTGTCGCAGCCGCCGCCCCAGAAGCAGATGTCGGTCCCGAACTCGCGCTTGAGCCGCGCGGGATCCATGTCACGACAGGTGGTCTGCACGGGGTTGATCACGTCGTAGCCGGCCTCGATCAGGTCGGGCAGCAGCTCGTGGATCGAGCCGCAGGAATGCAACATCGTTTTTGCCGTCGAGTGTTTATGGGCGAACGCGCACAGTTGCGCGTGGCGCGGCTTGAACAGTTTGCGGTAGACCTCCGCCGACATGAACGGGCCGCTGTCCATGCCAAGATCGTCGCCGAACTTCAGGATGTCCACCACGTCGCCGACGGCCTCGCAGATCTTTGCCAGCCCGGCCAGGTGGACTTCCATCAAGGCGTCCAGCAGGCGTTCCACCTCGTCCTGCTCGGCGTAGGTATCCATCAGGAAGTTATCCAGCCGGCGCAGGAAGGTGCCCCACTCGAACAGATTGCAACCGCACGCCATCAGGATGGCGCGGTCGGTTTGCTGGCGCAGTTCGATGGCGCGCCGGCGCAGTTGCTGCCAGAAATCCGGCTCGCTCGCGTGGTCCCACGGACTGTGCGCGAAAGCAGCCCAGAGAACCTTGCCCATCACGTCGCGGAGCCCGGTGTAGTCGGCCGGATAGCCGTCGAGATACGGGAAACAAGATTGGTCGAAGAACGTTCCGCCGGCGGGCATGTGCGCGATGTCGGTGCCGTCGCGGTGGCGCGCGATGAACGAGCCGTCCGCTTGGCGTTCGGGGTGGAACCAGACCGGGTATTGCGCGTTCTGCCCGTCGGCGAGCGTGATGCTGTACCAGTCGGTGTCGCGCTGATTGAAAGCGCGGCCTAGGTCCACCACATCGATCGCGAAGCGGTCGAGGAGGGCGTCCTCCGGCTGCGCGAGCTGCTGGACCACGTCGTAGACGCGCGTGTGTCCGCTTGTGAGCCCGAGGTGCCGCTTGAGGTGGCCATAGGCGATGGCGGAAATGCCGGAGCTGGCTGTCGCACCGAAATCCACCGGGACGCGGTCCGGCTGGCGATGCTCGATGGCGGCGAGAATGCGTTCGCGTGAAGTCATGGCGAAGCCTCAGGGTTGATGGTGGATGCTGAACGGTTGCTGGAGCGCAGGTCATAGCACAGCACGCGGGGTGGGGTGGCGTGGATGGCGTCGCGTTTGTTCTGGCAGATGTAGAGCAGGCCGTTGGCGAGCGCGGGCGGCGACCACGCATCGCCGGCGAGGAACAGGTGCACGCGGCCCAGTTCGCGGTAGCCGAGCGGGTTGAGGTCGAGCCAGAGCAGGTCGCCGTATTCGCCAAGGCAGAGGCAGCGGCCATCGGCCAGCAACAACAACGCGCAACGTGCCGTGCCGGTGGTGATTTCGCGCGGACCGGTCGGCGACGGGACGGTGTCGGCCCACATGGGTTTCTCGCGCCAGAGCTCGCGCCCGGTTTTCAGATCCACAGCGACGAGAAAAGCATCGCCGGGACCGTGGCCATCCACGCCGTAGAGCGTGGCGCCTTTTTCCACGGCGATCATGAAGTGCGTGCCGAAATGCTTGTTCGTCCACACCGCCCGGCAAGCGCCGGACTTGTCCACGTCGAGCAGTACGCCGCCCGCGCCGTAGCATTCGGAGATGAAAACCTGGTCGCCGATGGCGACCGGCGCGGAGCCGTTGACCGATTCATAGCGCTTGCCGCGCCACGGGAAACGTCCGGTGATTTTCCCGTCGGCGGGATCGAGCACGAGCAACCCGCCGGTGGGCGGCTCGCTCTCGCCGCCCGCCAAAACGAGCACGCGGCGCTCGCCGTGCAGCGTCGCCAGCACCGGCGTCGCGTAGCTCGGGCCCCATGCGTCGCTGGTGCTCCACACAACCTTGCCGGTGCGTACATCGAAGGCGACGACCGCGGCGCCGTCGCCGCCGACGTTGACGATCAGCTTGCCGTCCACGGCCAACGGAGTGGAGCCGACGCCGAAGAAATTCTGCTTCACCTTGAATTCCTTGAGCACGTCGTGCTGCCAGCGCACCGCGCCGGTCGCCAGTTCGAGACAGTGCAACTGGCCGTCGGCGCCGTAGGTGAAGACCGCGTCGCCGGCGATCACCGGGCTGCAGCGCGGGCCGTGGTTGTAGCCGTAGCGGTCGCGATAGGCGGTGGGATAGGTGAAGCGCCAGAGCTGCTTGCCGTCCTGCGCGTCCATGCAATCCACGGCGGCTTTGTCTTCAAGCCGATGGAAGAGAACCAGCTTGCCGCCGGCGATGGCGGGCGCGGCGTAGCCATCGCCCTTTGGCACCGACCAGACGAGACGCGGCCCGCCCTCGGGAAACTCGCGCAGCAGGTTCGTCTCCGTGCTGTGCATGTCATAGGTAGGCCCGAGCATCGTCGGCCAGTCGCCCGCGCGGCAGAGGCCGGCGAGCAGAACCAGCACACAAGCAAGACTCAAGCACCTGTGGGCGGGGCTTCCAGCCCCGCGAAGGTATGTTGCTTGGATGGGGCTCGCGGGACTGGATGCCCCACCCACAAAAGAAGAAGCGTTCGTAGCCGCGCTCGTGAGAGCGCGGCCAACTGTGCCGGCAACGTCAGCTGTGCGGCGAGATGTCAGATGTTGGCTGGGCTCGGTTGGGGCGGGCCGCGTTCTGACGAACACGGCTACGGACGGGAGCTGTAGCCGCACTCGTGAGAGTGCGGCCCACTCCGCCCGGGTCCGACCGCGGCTCGCGGGGACGCTCGCCCTCCCCATAAGTTTTTTGTCCATGCTGTCCATCTTGTCCATCCGCCGCTGCCTTATTTTTTCTTCGGCGCGAAAAGGTCGAATTCAAAGATGCTCGGGCCTTTGTCGCCGTCAATGTTGAGCCGGACGTGGCGCGCGGTGACAGGCTCGAACTTCACTTCCAGCTTCGCTCCGATGAGTCCGCCCTTGAAGAAGGTCTTCCAGTCCTTGCCGTCCTTGGTCTGCAACTCGAAGGACTTCACACGCACGCCGAACTGTACGCATTCCTGGATGAGGGCGCGGTCGAAGGTCTGCTCCTTGCCGAGGTCCACTTCGAGCCAGCATTGCTTGGCGCTGCCATCGGTGGCCCAGCGCGTCTCGTCTTCGCCGTCCACGGCTTTGTCCGCGCCGTAGCGTTTGTCGTTTTGATAGACGTTGGACGCCTTCGCTCTTTTCTTCGTCGTCAGCGATTCGCCTTCGGCGGTGACGCTGATGGGCGCGATCTCGATCGCGGGCTTGTCGAGTTCGAGCGCGACGATCGTGTCAATTTCCTGCCGGCTCGCGGCGGGGACGGAAATTTCGACGCCGGTTTCGGTCTGCTTCACGGTCGCCTCGCCGCCGGTGAGGACGCTGCTCTTGACGATCTTCGCGGGCAGCGGCGGCAGCTTGAGCGTCTCTTCCGGCCAGCCGATGACGTGTATGTAAACGGTGTTGCTCTTGCGCGTGCTGACGGCGCTCTTGCTGGGCTTGTAGGGGCCGCCGCGCGTGGCGTAGATGCTCTCGCCATATTTTGCCAGCCAGTCGCCCACCTGTTTCAGGAGCCCGGCCTGCTCGGGATCAATCACGCCGTCGGGCCGCGGGCCGACGTTGAGCAGCACGTTGCCGTCGCCGCCCGCGCCGCGGACCAGCATCAGCAGGCACGCCGAGAGCGGTTTCACGCCGTCCTGCTCGCCGCCCCACGCCCACGCGTTGTGCTTCGAGACGGTCATGCACGATTCCCACGGCCGCTCCATGTTGAACCCGCCGATGCGCTGCTCCGGCGTGTCGTAGTCGCCGCCATCGCCGGTGCGGTTGTTGATCAGGATGTCCGGTTGCAGCTCGCGCACCATTTTGATCGTGTTTACGCCGCGGCCCTTGAACATCTGGGGCACATCGTTCCAGATGGTGAGCAAGGGACCGCAGTTGGTGATCAGTTCCTTGATCTGCGCGAGCAGATAGCGGTTGTACTCGTCGAGATCGGACTGCTCGCGCTTCACCTTGCCGCCGGGGCTGGTCAGGGGGAAGCCGGGGTGATGCCAGTCGCACGTGGAATAGTAGGTGCCGAACGCGATGCCCTGCTTGCGGCAGGCGTCGGCTAGTTCCTTCGTCACGTCGCGCTTGAAGGGCGAATGCATGATGTTGTAGTCGGTCTCCTTTGTTGCGAAGAGACAGAAACCGTCGTGATGCTTCGTCGTCAGCACCACATACTTCATGCCCGCCGCCTTGGCGATGCTGGCCCATTCATCAGCATTGAATTTGACCGGATTGAATTCCTTGTAGAGGCTGTCGTACTTCTCGATCGGCGTCTGCGCGCCACGCGACCAGCCGATCTCGTGTGCGGTCAGGCTGACCGGGCCCCAGTGGATGAACATGCCGAAGCGCATGTCCTGCCACTTCTTCAGCGCCGCCGGATCGGGTTTCATCCACGCCGGCTGGTTCGTCTCCTCCGCCATGAGCGGCAGTGCCAAGGCCAACACAGCGATGGCTCCGATAATTCGCCTTTGTATCTGTTTCATAAGCATGGCTCCTCTTCTTTCGTTGTCAGTCCCGGTGAACTTGAAAACAGCGCTCCAGGTTGAACGGCAGGTGCCGTGGGGTTTAGGCGGATGCACTTGTTGATCTGACTCATGTCGGTGGTTCGCGGTTATTCCGGCCGATAGAGTTGCAGTTCGCTGACGGCGGCCGTGTCTTTCGAGTCGTAGATTTGCAGCCGAAAAACCTGGCCGGTGACGGTCGGGAAGCTTCGTGTTGTACCGTAGCCTTCCGTTGCGCCCGCGATGATTTCTTTCCAAGGGGCGCCCTCGCGCATCTGGAGACGATACTTCTGGCCGCGCTTGCCGGCGCCGCGATGCGGTTCATCGAGGGCCATCGCTTGGATCGGTGTCGGCTTCAGCAAATCCACTTCAATCCAGCCGTCACGCTTGCCCTTTTGTTCCTCCCAACTGCGGCCGGGGTCCCCGTCGAACGCCGCGGCGGGATTGCCGTGCGACGAACGGACCGGCTTGCCGCGTTGCGGCTGCGGTTCGACCACGGGTTCGCCGGCAATAGTCAACTTGATGACCGAGGCCACCGCGTCGGTCGGTTCTTTCGGCAAACGAACGATCATGGCGTCGCCGCGTTGTTCATATTTCAACGGTTCGTCGGGCTTCGCGAGCAGCTGCGCGGCCGTCACCTTGGCCTGCATCGGAATGCGCAGCTCGCCGTTGGCCGGCCAGTCGAAGACATGAAAATATAGCGCGTCGCCGCGTCGCGTGCAGCGACCCCAGGAAAGAAACGGAAGCGGACTCGCCGAGGTGCCGTAAATGGCCTCGCCGTTTTTCTGCACCCACGCCCCGATGGTCGCGAGCCGCTCGACGCACGCCGGCGGAATGACGCCTTGCGCGTCCGGTCCGACATTGAGCAGGAAGTTTCCGCCCTTGTGGCAGATGTCGATCAGCTTGCGGATCAAGTCGTCGGCGCTCTTCCAGTGGGTGTCCTGATTCTTGAAGCCCCAGGTGTCGTTGATGGTCATGCACGTCTCCCAATCGCGGCCGGGATAGCCGGTGGACGGGATGTATTGTTCCGGCGTGTTGAAGTCGCCCTTGAAGCCGCCGCCGAGCCGGTTGTTGATCATCACGTTCGGCTGCGTGGCCTTGACCACGGTGAGGATTTCATCGGCCATGGCGGAGTTCATGTTCACGGCCATGTCGAACCACAATTCCGCAATCGGCCCGTAGTTCGAGAGGATTTCGCGCACCTGCGGCGCGGCGGTGGACTTGATGTAATGCATCATGTCGCCATGCTGCGCCGGGTCCCACCAGCCCTTGCTCGGCGGCTGGCCGCCCGGATTGTGCCAGTCCATCGCCTGCGAATAGTACAAACCCAAACGCATGCCCTCCTTGCGGCACGCCGCCGAAAGTTCCGCGAGCGGATCGCGCGGAAACGGCGTCGCCTCGCGGATGTTGAAACTGCTCGCCTTGGACGGAAACATCGCGAAGCCATCGTGATGTTTCGATGTGATGACGATGTATTTCATGCCGGCGCTCTTTGCGACGCGCACCCACTCCGTCGCATCGAACTTCACCGGGTTGAATTCTTTCGCGTAGGCCGCGTAGGTTGCGACCGGGATGTTGCCGCGATCCATGATCCACGCCCCATCCTTGTCAATCAGCCTGCCGTTGTAGCTGCCGGCGGGCACCGCGTAGAGGCCCCAGTGGATGAACAGGCCGAACTTCGCCTCGCGCCACCACGCCAGTCGCGCGCCGCGCTGCGCCGGCGTTTCGTTTTCGATGGGTGCAACGGTGGGCTGTTCGCCGGTTTTGGGCGAAACGGACGGCGGAACAAATTTCGGGGTAGGCAGTGCGGGTGTCTGCGCCAGCGCGCCCGCGCCGAGCAGCGCCGCCGCCGCCAACAGCATGACGATCCGTTTTGTGTTCATGGCATGGCTCCCGGTTGCGTTCAACATGTCCAAACCCTGGAAAAGTTACGGTTTGGCTCTCCAAGGCTCTGGAAAACCTGGCTTTCCACTTCCCCATCCTTGCAAAATCGGTGTGGTTTGCGTTGTTGGGGTCGGGTTGTCTGGCGGACGGCGCGGCGCGCCGTCCCTGCCTTTGCATCAGCGCGCGCGGGGTAGGGACGCCGCGCTGCGGCGTCCGCAACCCCACAAAAAATTGAAACTCCACGCTGCATTCCACTCACCGGAAGATGACATAGAGCACGACCATCACGGCGAAGAGGACGCCGGCCCAGAGGCGGAAGTCGCGCGCGCCCTGCCAGGCGCCCTGCAGCGCGGAGAGGGGGTGCTCCCAGGTCAGCGCGGCGCGCGCCGCGTCCGGCGCGTCGGGTTTGAGGCGCGAGACGACGTGCAGGATGATGCTGCCGTTGATGAACAGGACGAACGACATCACCATGTAGTTGATGTAGTAGGCCTTCACGACGTGGACATCGAACCACGTCAGCAGGTCCAGCCAGTGGCCGCCGCCGACGCCCCGGGCCCAGTCCATCGGGGCGTAGAGGGTGAGGAAGGTGATGAGGCAGATGACGAAGCCGCCCCACAGCGCGGCGAGCGCGCCGCGGTAGGAGGCGCCGCGCCAGAAGATGCCCCAGAAGAAGACGGTCGAGACCGGCGGCGCGATGAAGCAGAGCATCATGCTGACGCCGTCGAAGATGGTCTTGAAGTTGGCGACCAGCGGCGTCCAGATGATGGCGATGACGATGCCGACGAGCGTGGCGATGCGGCCGACGTGGATCGTCTCACGCTCGGACGCCTGCGGCCGGATGCGGCGGTAGAGGTCGTAGCTGAACAGCGTCGCCATCGAGTTGAGCGAGCCGGAGATCGGGCCCATCAGCGCCGCGAGCAGCGCGGCTGCGATCACGCCGCGCAGGCCGAGCGGCAGCAGGTCCTGGATCATCGTCGCGTAGACCTCGTCGGTCTTGAGGACGGGGTGCTGGTAGGTGAGGCCGAGATAGACCAGGCCGGGCAGCACGAACACAAACACCGGCAGGATTTTGATGAAGCCGGCGAAGAGCGCGCCGTTGCGCGCGTCGCTTTCGCTCTTCGCGCCGAGGACGCGCTGGACGATCGTCTGGTCGGCGCACCAGTACCAGATGCTGATGACGGGATAGCCGAGCATCATGCTGAACCACGGCATGCCGGAAGGGTCGCCGGCGGGACGCAGCACGGAGAAGGTCGCGGACGGGTTCGTTTTCGCGGCCTCGCCGACGAGGCGGATCATTTCGTGGAGGCCGCCGCATTTGACGATGCCCAGGATCGTGATCAGGATCGAGCCGATGAGCAGCACGATGGTGCCGACGCTCTCGGTCATGACCACGGCGGTCAGGCCGCCGACCGCGGCATAGAGGCCGGTCAGCACGGTGATGGTGATGACCGAGACCCAGACGTCGATGCCGAAGAGCGCGTGCAGGATCAGCGAGCCGGCGTAGAGGGAGAAGCCGATGTGGATGAAGATGGCGTTGAAGATGGAGATGACCGCGAGGAAGTCGCGGCAGCCCTGGCCGTAGCGGCGCTGGAGGAAGTCCGGCAGCGTCGGCACGCGCGTCTTGATGTAGAACGGCACGAAGAAGAAGGCCAGCGCGATCAGGGCGAAGGCCGCCATCCACTCGAAGTTGCCGAAGACGAGGCCGTTGATGTAGCCCTGCTGCGCGAGCGAGACGAGGTGCAGCGCGGAGATGTTCGTCGAGAACAGCGCGAGGCCGATCGTCAGCCAGCTCAGCGAATGCCCGGCGAGGAAGTAGCCCTCGCCGGTCTCCGAGCGCTTCCGCTGCCGCCAGCCCATGTACAGGCCGAAGGCGACGACGCCGACGAGGTAGACGATCAACACCGACAGATCCAACGCGCCGAATTTCACTGTCCCAGTCATGAGGCCTCCGCTTGTAAGGAAGAATTCGAACATCGAACACCGCACATCGAACATTCAACATCGAAGTGGGGACATCGTTCGGTGCTCATGGTCGTGTCTCCCCATAAACGGCCATGCCAGACCTCGACAGGGAAGTAGCTCCAGACTCGAAAAATTTAAATGAACTCCTCTCCTGCATGGTGTGAGCAAGCGTTACAGGTGCTGCCTGCCGGCCTTCGATGTTCGATGTTGGATGTTCATTGTTCGATTTTCGCCTTGCTGCCGTGATTCCTCACCCACGATCAATCGCAGTGGAAAACTTCTTCCATGCCGTCCCAGGTTTTGCCCTTGGCGGCGGCGGCGGGCAGGGGCGACTGGCAGGCGTCGGTCTGTTTCCACCAGCGTTGCGTGATGGTGTCCTTCGCCATCGCGGCCATGTCGCCCTCGAAGTCCTTGCCGGTGTATTCGAAATAGCTGAACAGGTAGAGTTTGCCGCCGATCTCCTTGAGGAAGATGCTGTAGTTGCGGATGTGGCTGCCGGCGATCTGCGCATTGACGCCGCGCCACGGGGTGGAGTGCAGCGTGCGATACCAGGCTTCCTTCTCCGGCAGCAGGCCGGTGATCATGCCGTAGCGCGCACCCTCGGCACCGGGTGTCCTTTCGCCGGGGAAGTAGAACACCTCCTCGAGGTCGTCCCAGATTTTGAGCTTTGCGGCGGCTTCCGGCAGCGGCTGCTGGCACGGATCGGTCTCGCGCCACCAGCGCTGCGTCTCGGGGTCGCTGGCCATTTTCTTCATGTCGGCGGCGAAATCCTGGCCGGTGTATTCGAGATAGCTGAACAGGAAGGGCTGGCCCGCGATTTCCTTGAGATAGATCGAATAATTCCGGATGTGGCTTTCCTTGATGCGCGCGAGCACGGTGGGCCAGCAGTGGGCGTGCAGTTCCTTGTAGTGCGCGGCCTTCTCGGCCTTCAGTCCCGTCACCCACGCGAACCGCTGCGGCGCGGGCGCCTGGGGCGTCGTCGCGCAACCCGCGTTCATCAGCACCGCCGCCAACCCCGCCAGCATGAGCACGCGCATTTTCATTTTGTCTCCCCGCCGAAAGCCGAATGATTTTGAATGCCCGCATGCTAGCGGACGGGCGGGATTGTGTCTTGCTATTTTTCAGGGCGGTGGATATTGAACATTCATGGCTCAGGTGCTTCCACGGCCGCCGCTCTATCGCGACGGTGGACAGGTTTACCGCATTGATTCGTGCGGGCCCCAGCGCGCCGCCGTCGCGGCGGGGAAGATCAAGTTCCACGCGCTGACCCACGGCCACTACCCCGGCGCCGAGCTGCCTCCGAACGTTTTGCCCGGCGTCACAAGCCTCGGGCACTGGGACGCGTGGGCAGCGCAGGACTGGGGCCTCGAAGATCATCGCAACGAAGGCATCGAAATCGTCTTCCTCGAAACCGGCCGGATGCCGTTCATCGTGGACGGCCACACGCTCGCGCTCGAGCCCGGCGATCTGACCATCACGCGCCCGTGGCAGCTGCATCGCCTCGGCGACCCGCATATCGGCCCCGGCCGGCTGCACTGGCTCATCCTCGACGTGGGCGTGCGCCGGCCCAGCCAAGCCTGGCAGTGGCCGCCGTGGGTCATGTTGGAGGCCTCCGACCTAGAGGAGCTGACCGACAAGCTGCGCCTCAACGAGCAACCCGTCTGGCGCAGCACACCGGAGATCGCGCACAACTTTGCCGAGCTTGCCCAGTGCGTCGAGCAGCACGGCCGCACCCGGATCGTCTCGCGCCTCACGGTGCACCTGAACCATCTCCTCTTGAGCCTGCTCGAAGCCCTGTGCGCGCAATGCCGCCGCGCCGACAGCAAATTGATCACCCGCCAGCGCACGGTGGATCTCTTTCTGAAAGATCTTGCGAACAATCCGGCCAGCCTCGCCGAGCCGTGGACGCTAGAAGCGCTGGCCGCGCAGTGCGGCATGGGCCTGACGCAATTCGGCGAACACTGTCACAGCCTGACGAATCTTTCGCCGAAGCAGTACTTGATCCGCTGCCGCCTCGAACAAGCTGCGCGCTGTCTGCGCGAAGAGCAACGCCGCTCCATCACGTCCATCGCGCTCGATTGCGGCTTCGCCTCCAGCCAGTATTTCGCCACCACCTTCCGCCGGCGCTTCGGCTGCGCTCCGCTGGCCTGGCGCCGACTGAAATCCGCCAAGCTTCGCTGAATCCGGGCGGACAAAGCGACGGTGTATGACGTCCATGCCGCGGGGCCCGTCGCCTCGCTCTAGGGCGGTGGTGCGCCGGGCGCGTTCGTCCGCGCCGCCGCCGGTGGCGGCTGGTTCACGCGGGCGATGATGGCGGCGGTGATGTCGAGCTGGGCGTCGGCGTGGAGCACGCCGCCGACTCCGCTTTGTGCCGCCAACGGCGAGCTGTCGATGACGAGCGCGAGGTGGTGTTCGGCGGCATAGGCCCGGATCTGCGCCTGGACCTCGGCGAAATACTGCTGCCGCACCTCCTGCAGCCGCGTGTCCAGTTGCCGGCGGTTGGCCTCGTCGGCCCGCAGGATTCTGGCTTCGATCACCCGGAAATCGTGCAGCTTGGCCTCAGCTTGCTCGCGGCGCCGGGCCCGCTCGGTCTCCGTCAAGGTGCTTTTCAGCGCCTCGAGGTTGAGTTGCCGCAATTCGTCCTTGCGCTGGTCGAGGTCGTCCACCATCCGCTTGCGCTCCGCGGACTGCCTGGCGGTCTGCTCGTTGAGTTGTGCGATGATCTGCTTGAGTTGCTGGTGTTCCTTGAAGATCTGTTCGATGTTCGCCACGGCCAGGGCGGGCTCGCCGGCCCGGCCGGGGGAGAGGACGGAGCTCAACAGCAGCGCGCATCCGCACCACAGTATTTTTTGATTCATGGCAGACCCTCGGGTTCGCTGTCGGCGGCAGGATAGCAATGCGCCGCCGGGCAAGTAAAGCGGCGCGACAGAGGCGGCGCGGCGGTTCTGCTCTCCGGGCGTGGGGTAGGCGGGACCAGTCCGTCCGGCGCACCAGCCAACCAAGGCCGCGAGGACCTGGAGCGGATGGCGCGCGGCCGCAGCGTGCACGCACCACGGAAAGAGGAGACCGCGGCGACGCCACGGCTGAAATGCGCGATCCCTTTCACAGCCGCCAGACAACCCGTTTTCCCTCAGCACCTCAACCTTGGTGCGATCCTGCGTTGACGAAACGTTCCATAAGGAATAAAGTGCGCCGCGCTCTTTTCGAAAGGAATATCACGTGTCACCGCTCATCGAGAAAATGTTGACGCTTCAGGACCGCGACCGGAAGATTTTGCAGCTCTTGCGCGAGCAGAGGGATGTCCCTGCCCGCAAGCAGTTGATTGATTCACGGTTGCAGGCCCATCGCGAATCGCTCAAGGCCTCCCAGGAGGAAATCCTCAAACACACCGCCAGCCTCAAGAACCTCGAGGTCGAGATCGAGGGGAAAAAGGACCTGATCAAGAAGTATCGCGATCAGCAGCTCCAAGCCAAGAAGAACGAGGAATACCGCGCCCTCGAGCACGAGATCGCCAACGTGCAGAAGCACATCCGGGCATTCGAGGAGAAGGAAATCGTCGAGATGGAGCGCATGGAAGCGCTGCAGAAGACGATGGGCGAACATCAGCAGGATTTTCAGGCCGAAGAGAAGCAGGTGCTGGCCGAGTTCAAGATCTTGGAGCAGCGCGTCGGCAACATCGAAGGGGAGCTCGCGCAGATGCGCATCGAGCGCACGGAACTCATCCAGGGTTTGGATCCGGCCTGGCTCTCCCGCTACGAACGTATTTTGCAGAAGACCGGCAATTTCGCGATGGTGCCGGTGGAAAAGACCTGCTGCGGTGGCTGCCATATGACCCTGCCGCCGAGCGTCGTGCACGATGCGCGGCGTGGCACGGCGATCACCACCTGTAATTATTGCGGGCGCATGTTGTACGCCAGCACCTGACCGGCTATACTCCCCCCCGCCGTGGTTGCGGGTGGACGGTCGCTGTCTCTCCGGTTCGCACCGGGGGGAGGGAGGAAAGTCCGGACTCCGCAGGGCAGGATGTCTCGGGGATAACCCGGGAGGCCCTTTGCCAGATCGAAGGGTACGGATAGCGCCACAGAGAATATACCGCCCCGTCCCGCGCAAGCGGATGCGGGGTAAGGGTGAAAAGGTGGTGTAAGAGACCACCGCCCCGCTGGCAACAGCGGGGGCAGGGCAAGCCCCGTCCGGAGCAAGATCAAATAGGAAGCGAGCGGTGGCCCGCCGCATTCTCGCGCAAGCGGGGTAAGCTTCGGGTTGATCGCGTAGATAAATGACCGTCGTAAACAAAATCCGGCTTACAGCCCGCAACCACGGCCTTTTGACGGATAGTTCGGGGACCATGACGGACGTGACGGAGTAGGATGACGCCCGAAATTCAACAGCGCTGGGTGCGCGGACTGGCGACGGCCGTCTGGCTCTGTGTGGCCACCTGCGCGGTGGCGTGGCTGCTGTGGTCCTGGCCGCTGGTGCGCAAGTCCTACGCCCTGAAGATCATCAACGAGTACTTTGCCGGGCACGCGCCGCTTGGCGCGGCGGGAGGCACCGAGGGCGGGGCCGTCTTGGCGTGGCCCGAGCCGGTGGCTCCGGCAGCCGACGACTGGAACGTGCTGCGCCGTGCCCGGGGCAAGGGTGGCGTCACCGTGCTGGCGGCGCCGCTGCAGCGGTTCCGGCTGGCGGGCACCTTCACCGCCCTGGAGGACGGTGCCACCAACCGGCGCGCCGTGATCGACGACCTGCAAAAGGCGACCGAGTATCTGCTTCGCGAAGGCGATGCCGTCGAGGGCCTGACCCTGCTGAAGATTTTCCAGGACCGCGTGACGGCCAACCTCGCGGGCAAGGAAGTCGAGCTCCGGCTGAGCTTCAGCGATACGTTTGCCGGCGCCGCCGCGCCGGCGGCCATCACCGCCACCAACGAGGTCGTGCTCTCCACTAGCCGCTTCGGCAAGCGCATTGCGCAGGACCGCTGGGTCTTGAGCCGCGAGTCGCTGATGCAGTACTACGAGGAACTGCGCAAGGATCCCGAGCGCGTCCTGCAACTCTTCGACTCGATGCAGCCCGCCTATACCCCCGAAAAAAACATTTCCGGCTACAAGCTGCACATGGAGGGCGAGAAGGAGTTCTTCAGCGCAGCCGGCCTGCAGGAAGGCGACGTCGTCCGCAAGGTCAACTCCATGAACATGACCAGCCAGAAGCGCGCGGAGTATTTCATCGGGGAGTTTCTTCAGAACCGGGTGACCGCCATCGTCTTCGACATCGAGCGCGATAACAAGCCGCAGAAGCTGATCTACTTCATCCGCTGAACCGGGCGAGGAACGGAGTCCCGGTTGGCCGAGCGGCTCGCGGTCCGTGCTCAACGTTTCGTTATTTTCCCGCACACCGGGCAACGCTGGTGCCCGTCTTCTTTGATCAATTTCCAGCGGTGCTGGACTGTGCTGTAGCAGTGGATGCAGAGCGGCGAGCCGTCGCTGTCCTCCAGGTAATCGCAGCCCGGCGGCTGCCGCGGCGCGCCCTGGAGCGCGGCGAGCTGCGCGCGCAGCTGTTCATTCTCCGCCTTGAAGGCGGACACACGACCCAAAGTCCACACGAGCAGGGCTGCCACCCCGCCGATGATCGTCACCAAGGCCGCTATGGATTCCAGCGCGAACATGCTGCGAGTATAGTTGAATCTGCGGGCATGCCAACGGCGAAATGAGCGGGCACGGGTGCTTCCGGCCCGCGCGCGCCGGAGTGGCGGCCGGTGGTCGGCAGAGCCGACTGGTTGCACAACACTTTTGCGCGCCAAGGTATTCGCCGTGCAGCCGCTTGCCGCGCGGCGTTTTCTGATTGACCCGGGCGGTGGTTGTCCGGACTATCGGGCCGTGGCGTTTTCCATTCAGATCAAGAACCTGCGCGTGACGTTGGGGGGCCGGCGCATCCTCGATGACCTCAGCCTCGATATCACCGCCGGCGAGTTGTTTTTTCTGCTCGGGCCCAGCGGTTGCGGCAAGACCACCTTGCTGCGCAGCGTGGCCGGGTTTGTGCGGCCGGAGGCGGGCGGCATTTTTTTTGGCGCGCAGGATGTGACGGCGCTGCCGCCGGAGCAGCGCGAGGCCGCCATGGTTTTCCAAAGCTACGCCCTCTGGCCGCATCTGACCGTGGGGCAGAACGTCGCCTTCGGCCTGGAACTGCGCCGCGTGCCCGCGGTCGAAATCCGCCAGCGCGTCGGCGCGGCGCTGGACATGGTGAAGATGGGCGACCGCGCCACGGCGCGGCCCAACGAGCTGTCCGGCGGCCAGCAGCAGCGCGTCGCACTCGCCCGGGCGCTCGCGGTCCGTCCGCGTTGCCTCCTGCTCGATGAACCTCTCTCGAACCTCGACGCCAAGCTGCGCCTGGAGATGCGCACGGAAATCCGCCGGATCTGCAAACAGGCCGAGCTGACCGCCCTCTATGTGACGCATGACCAGAAGGAGGCGCTGTCCATCGCCGACCGCCTCGTGGTCATGGGAAGCGGACGTATTTTGCAGTGCGGCACGCCCTGGGAGGTCTATCGCCGCCCCCAGAATCAGGCGGTGGCCACCTTCATTGGCGAGGCCAACCTCATCGCGGGGCAACTGCAAGCGGTGGAGGATGGCTTCTGCCTCGTTGCTACGCGTTTCGGCGTGCTGCGCGCCACGGCGCCCGCGGTCGTGCCCGGGGTGGGGCAGGCGGTCACCCTCTGTATCCGGCCCGAGGCGTTGTGCGTCTGCGACGCCGCAGCGGGTCTGCCGAACCAGCTGGCCGGCGTGGTTGGCGACTCGATCTTTCTCGGCGAACAGGCGCAGCATTTCATCCAACCGCTGCACGCCCCGGATGCCGCCGCCTGGCGCGTGCTCGAGTTGCGGCCGCAGCGCGCCGCGTTTCCCGTGGGCGCGCCGGTCACGCTGACTTTCGAGCCCGCCGATGCCGTGGTGTTGCCGGGATGAACGCCATGCTGCAACGCCTGGGCTATGTGGCCCTCGTTCTGCTCATCGTGGCCCTGCCGCTGGTCCTCCGCCGGACACCCGCGGCGGGTGCGGGCCGTGCGGGCGATCCCATCTTGGTCATCATCACGCCCCACAATGAGGCCATCCGCAGCGAGTTCGGGCGCGCCTTTTCCGCCTGGCATCGGCAGCGCTACGGCTGCGCCGTCCGCGTGGACTGGCGCGTGCTCGGCGGCACGACGGAGATCAGCCGCTACTTGCAGGCGCAATATGCCGCGGCCGTCGGCGCCTGGTGGCGGCAGCAACAGCGCGACTGGCCGGCGGGCATGTCCGAGCGCCTCTTCGATGCCACGCTCGATGCGCCCCCCGCCGTCTTGCCCGCCGGAGAGCGCGCTTTTGCGGTTGTCCGGCAGGCCTTCCTGCAGACGGATGCGCCCGCCGCGTTCTCCAGCGGCATCGATGTTTTTTTTGGCGGCGGCGCCTTCGACCACGGCGATGCGGCGCGCAAAGGCTGCACCGTGGCCCTTGAGGCCGTGCTGCGGCGTCTGGGCGAACTCGACCAGCTGCCGGAGCAGGTCAGCGGCGAAACCTGGCGCACGACACACTTCGCCGGCAATGCTTTGAGCGTCTTCGGCATCTGCTACAACCTCGACCGCCTGCGCGATCTCGGGACGCCGCCGCCCTCGCAGTGGGCGGATCTGACCGACCCACGCTATTGCGGCCACTTGGGACTCACCGACCCGACCAAGAGCGGGAGCGCGGCCAAGGCCTTTGAAATGATCATCCAGCAGCAGTGCCGGCTGGCCGTGCATGCGGCGGGTTACACGGAGGCGGAGATCGCCTTCTTTGAGCGCCTGCTGGCCGTCAGTAAAACAGCATCTGGGGAACTTCAACAAGGGGTGCCGCAGGCCTACCAGCGCGCCCTCGAAACCGGCTGGCAGCGCGGACTCGCGCTCATCCAGCGGCTGGGTGCCAACGCGCGCTATTTCACCGACAGCTCCAGCCGGGTGCCCCTCGACGTCAGCGCCGGTGATGCCGCCGCCGGCATCTGCATCGATTTCTTTGCGCGCTTCCAGGCCGCACAGGATCTTGCGCCCGGCGGCCGACCGCGCATGGCGTTCATCGCACCCATCGGCGGCACCAGTGTCACGTCCGATCCCATCAGCCTCCTGCGCGGTGCCGAGCACCGCGAACTGGCCGAACACTTCATTGCTTTCACGCTGGGCGTCGAAGGTCAGCGGCTCTGGTGCCAGCGCCCCGGCACCCCGGGCGGGCCGGAACGCTACGCCCTCTGGCGGCTGCCCATCCGCCGCGATTTCTATCCGCCCGGAGACCGCGCGCAAGACTTGCGCCCCGTCACCGCCTTCGACCTGACCGCGGATGCTAATAACGCTTTTGCCTTGGCGACGAACTTCACCTTCGAAGCCCGCTGGACCGCGCGGCACTTTGGCCCGCATCGCGACCTCATCAAGGCGATGTGCCTGGATTCCGGCGCTGAACTGCGCGCCGCCTGGCGCACGATCCTCGCCCACGGCGGGCCCGAGGCGCAGCCCGAGGCCATGCGCCTTCTGACCCGCCTGCCCGACCAACCGGAGCCCCTGACCTGGTCGTCGGTCCTCGCCATCGTCCGGCGCTATGACCGCCAGGAGTACTTGCTCCAATGGACCGACTGTTTCCGCCGCCAACTATCGGGCGGCTGAGAGCGCCATCCATGTACAGCGTTGAGGGCCGCCTGCCGGCGGCGTGTGTCTGTACTCGCTTGGCCCCGGTCGCTCTCCGTGGGGAAGCAGGGCCATAGAGGAGGGGGACAGCGGATGACCGCGAAGGGCGTGACGTTCCGGAGCGCTTTCAGGAGGTGTGTTGCCAGCTGCGCCGGAAGGCGGCGATGGCGGCCCGCTGCCGCCAGACGGTCAGCCAGGCTTGCGCATATTCCAACGGATAGCCGCGCACCAGGCTCCCCAGCGCCTTCACCCACTCGGCCGCCAGATGGCAGACGAGCCACGCCGTCGGAAAATTGCGGAAGACGAACAGGAGCCGGTTGCGCTCGTAGAAGCTCATGAAGCTCCGCTGTGGCATCAGCGCAAAGGTCGCCGAGCCGAGATGGATTGCGCGGCATTCCGGGACGAACAGCACCGGCTGGCGCGTGCGCCGGAAACAGAAGCCCAGCTCGGCGTCTTCGTAGTAGCCCGGCGAATATAGTTCATTGAAGCCACCGATGGACTCCCACGCCGGGCGGCGTACGAGAAACAACGGGCTGTGATAATCCACCCGCGCGGCGTGCTCGCCGGGATCGTGCGCCCCGTGGGTGCCCAGCAGGGCGCTCCACGGATGCAGGTTCGACCCGCAGAATTGCGTGCGGCCATTGGGGCGCAGGATGCGCCCGCCTGCCATGGCCGCCGCCGGCTCGCGTTCCAGCGCCGCGACCAGCGGGGCGAGCCAGTCCGGTTCCACCCGCACGTCGGGATTGATTTGCACCAGGAGTTCCGTGTCCGCCAAGCCAAAGGCGCGGTTTACCGCCGCGGGATAACCGAGGTTGGCGCCCATCGGGACGAGGCGGACCTGCGGCCAGCGTTGACGGACCAGCTCCGCGGTGCCATCGCTGCTGGCGTTGTCCACCACCAGCCAGCGCACCGCCGGATAGTTCGTGACCGTCAGCAGCCGTGCGAACGTATCGGGCAGCAGCCCGGCCGCGTTGTAGGTGACCATGCAGACGGTGACCGGCGGCAACGCTCTGGCGGCAGGTGTGTTCATGTTCCCGTCTCCAGACACAGGGGCAGAACACCCAGCTGCCCAAGGTTTGGGGTTGGCGACAGTGCGGGTGTCCAAGCCGTGGAACTCATCGCAGCAGTCCCGCAGCGCGCAAGGGCCAGCCGGCTGTGCGCACCATCCGGCGCCACCAGAAAATCAGCGGGGAGAAATTGGCGCGCAGCAGCGCCAGGTAGTCGCGCAGAAACTGATCGTCCTTGCGCAACGAACTGACCCCGGTACGATCGTTGAACTCCGCGATCACCTCCGGCACGTAGTGAAACCTGAACCGCGCATCATGGTGGCAGCGCATGTTCAGCGCCCAGTCGGCGAGGATGCTGTAGCGTGTGTCGAAGCGGTACTGCGCGAACACGGCGCGCGGATAGAAAATCGCCTGCTGGCAGATGTTTTGACGCGCCAGTTTGGCGGCGCTGAACCGTCCGTCGTAGAACCGGCCGCGATGCGGCAGATACACGTCGCCATAATACAGGGTGTTGGCCTCGCGGCACTGCGCGGCCGCGGCGGAGAAGCCCGGGCGGAGCAGATCATCCGCGCCGAGGAACAGCAGCCAGTCGCCCCGGGCCCCGTCCACGGCCCGATTCATGGCGTCATAGAGTCCGGCGTCGGCCTGGCTGCACCAGTAGGTGATCCGGTCATCGTAGCGGCGCAACAGATCGAGGGTGCCATCGCGCGAGCCGCCATCGTACACGATGTATTCGAGCGGAGCATAGGTCTGGCCCAGCACGCTGTTGAGCGCCTGCTCCAGGGTGGCAACGCCGTTTTTGACCACGGTAATGACCGAGATCAAGGGCCGGTCCGTTTGGATCGGGGATTCCGGGTTGCGCAGGCGCACGCCGCCTTGAAAACCGCTCTCAATGGATGCTGACTTGTTCATCAAACGGGCGGGATGGTAGCGGACCTGCGGGCGATTGTCAGCCCCGCGGTTGCAGGGCGGTGTGCGCGCTCAACTCCCAAAACCGCCGTGCCGGTTCCCCCTCCGCGTCGCCGCCGGGGCCATCTGCGGGGTTTCCTGCGCCGGTTCAGGTGTCTGGATCTGCGGCTGGGTCAGTCCACCCGGCATGGGCAGCGCAAGGGTCGAGATATCCGGCGCCGGCGTCGGATTGATCAATTGCTGCATTTGCTCGTGATAACGGCGGCCTTCCGGCGAACGGGGGTCCGGTGGGGGCGCGGGCGTTAAGATCGCGCGGAGCTCGGGCGAGAGGTTTTCCGGCAAGGGCGGCGGCGCCGGGTGCAGCGCGCTCGGCACGTTGTCGCCACCCATCATCAGCATCGAACTCGCGGTCAGGACGGTGACATCGCCCGGTTGCAGGCCCAGCATCAGCAATTGCCCCTCATGCCGGATGGTGACCCGCTCCTTGGAGTAATCCACGGCCAGCAACTGGACATCCTGCTCGTTTTTCTCGTTGAGCCGCAGCACGAAATCGTTTTTACCCTGGCTGTCCACGAACCCGGCCCGCGGACCATCGGGCAGCGATATCAGCGCACTCAGGCGCAGGTTCTTGACCGCAGTGACCAACTGCGTAGGTGCAATGGTGGTCCCAAAGGGTGACCGGTCGAGGATGATCTGGTAGCGGTCAAAGGTCGTGGCGGCATACGCCACCCCGGCGGCGCAGGCCAGGCCGACCGCTATGGAACACATGATCTTCACATCGCCATCATACCCGATTGCCGCCTGGTTGCAATGCCTTGCCGACCTGTTGCTTTGACTTGGCCCCCCCCACGCCGTGCGCTGCAACTCCCGCCTGCGCAACCCGCCTGGCGCTGCGCAAGCATCGAGCGGCCGGCCGGCGGTTCGATGCAAATAATAGCGCTTGCTCCGCTGCGGTTCGCTGGTATAGTCCGCGCCCAGTTCTTCTGATGAAGGACGGAAGCGAGTGCGGCCCGGCCTCTCGGGTCCGCCAAAGCGGATTGAGTTGCACATGGTGTGCGGCTCTAATAACGGAGGAAAGTAGTCATGGCCAGCAATGTGATGGGCCAAGCCCGTCTGACAGTCAACGTGCAGGATCTGCTCGACGCCGGTCTGCATTTCGGTCACCAGACCAAGCGGTGGAACCCCAAAATGAAGCGCTATATCTTCGGCGCTCGCAACGGGATTTACATCGTCGACCTCGAAAAAACCCTCGACTGCATGCGCACCGCGCTGCAGTTCATCTACGAAACGGTCGCCCGCGGCCGCCAGGTGCTGCTCGTCGGCACCAAGCGCTCCGCGCAGGACCCGATCAAGGCGCTCGCCGAGCGCGTCAAGATGCCTTACGTCACCACGCGCTGGCTCGGCGGCACGCTGACGAACAACCAGACCGTGCGCCGCAGCGTCGTGCGCCTGCGCGAAATCCTGAAGATGGAAGCCGACGGCTCCATCAATGAGCTCCCGAAAAAGGAGATCGCCAAGATCCGCCGCGAGCTGGAAAAGATGAAGTTCAACCTGACCGGCATCGCGGACATGGAGAAGCTCCCCGGCGCGGTCTTCATCATGGACATCGGCTGCGAGTCCAACGCGGTCAACGAAGCCAACCGCCTGAAGATCCCCGTGGTCGCCGTCGTGGACACCAACTGCGATCCCGAAGCGATTGACTATCCGATCCCGGGCAACGACGACAGCATCCGCTCGATCCAGCTCGTGCTGGACGTGGTCGGGCAGGCGATCGAACAGGCCCAGGCCGAATACAGCCGCATTGCCGCCGAGGAGCAGCGCAAGCGCGCGGCCGCCGACGCCAAGGCGAAGCTCGAGGAAGAGGATCGCAAGGCCAAGCAGGCCGCGGCGCGCAAGGCCAAGGCCGATGCGGCCAAGGACGCCTTGAAGGCCCCGGTCAAGGCCAAGGAAGCCGGCGAGAAGAAGCCCGCCGCCCCGAAGGCCGAGCCGAAAGCCGAAGTGAAGGCCGAAGCCAAGGTCGAGGAAAAGCCCGCCGCACCGCAGGCTTGAACCACCCATAATCAAGATTGAAGGATCAGTCATGGAAATCAGTGCAGCACTAGTCAAGGAACTGCGCGACGAGACCAATGTCGGCATGATGGAGTGCAAGAAAGCCCTCGTCGAAGCCGGCGGCGACAAGGACAAAGCCGTCAAGTTTCTCCGCGAGCGCGGGCTCGCCATCGCCGGCAAGAAGGCGTCGCGCGTCGCGAAGGAAGGCAACATCGCCGCCGAGATCTTCAACGCCGGCAAGACCGGCGTGATGATCGAGGTCAACTGCGAGACCGACTTCGTCACCCGCAACGACAGCTTCAAGGACCTCGTCGTCCAGCTCGTCGGGATCGCCAAGGGCATCACGGGCTCGCTCGCCGAGACCGCGAAGGACCTCGTCGTGTCCAAGATCGCCTCGATCGGCGAAAACATCATCGTCCGGCGCAACGTCCGTTACGACGCGCAGGGCGAGGGCATCATCGCCAGCTACATCCACCTCGGCGGCAAGGTGGGCGTGCTGGTCGAGGTCGGTTGCGGCAAGGCCGAGACCGCGGGCAACGCCACGTTCAAGGAAGTGGTCAAGGACATCACGCTGCACATCGCCGCGTGCAATCCCGGCTACCTCGTCCGCAAGGACGTGCCCGAAACCGTGCTCGCCGCGGAGAAGGACATCTACGCCAAGCAGGTTGTCGGCAAGCCCGCGAACATCGTCGAGAAGATCGTGGTCGGCAAGCTGGAGAAGTTCTACAGCCAGACCTGCCTCGTCGAGCAGGCGTTTGTGAAGGATCCGGACCTGACCGTCACCGAACTCCTCGCCGTCAAGGGCAAGGAACTCGGCGATGAGCTGAGCATCCGGCGCTTCACCCGCTTCCAGGTCGGCGTGGAGTAAAGCGCTCCCGCAGCAGTCACGGCGGCCGGGTTTCCAACGCGTGGAAAACGGCCGCCGTATTTTTTTCAAACTGTGGAGCGAAGAGGCACAGAGTCCCCGGAAGCGGACAGCGTTGGCCGAGCGCTTTCCCGGTGAACCTCCTCTGACCTCCGTGACCTCTGTGGTAAATCGGGATCATATGAAAACCATTGGTGCGATATTCGATTGGGATGGCGTGGTGGTGGATTCCGGGCGGCTGCATGTGGACAGCTGGGCGCAGCTCGCCAAGGAAGAGGGCCATCCTGTGCCGAACGTGCCGGGCCTCGGCGGCCTCGGCATGAAGAACGAGAAGGTCATCGCCGAGCTGCTGCAATGGACGCAGGACGCCGGCGAGATCCAGCGCCTGATGCGCCGCAAGGAACTCCTGTTCCGCGAGCGCATTTCCAGCGGCGGCATCGACGCGATTCCCGGCGTCGTGCCTTACCTCCACCAGCTCAAAGCGGCCGGCATCCCCGCCGCCGTCGGCTCTTCCGCGCCGCGCGCCAACGTTGTCGCGTGCATCGAAAAGCTCGGATTGCACGATCTCTTCGCCGCGAGCGTCACCGCCGAGGATGTTTCGCACGGCAAGCCCGATCCCGAAGTTTTCCTGAAGTGCGCCGCTGCGCTCGGCTTGCCGCCCGGCGACTGCGTCGTGTTCGAGGATGCTCCCGCCGGCGTCGAGGCGGCGCGAGCGGGCGGCATCCGCGTCATCGGCGTCCTCTCCAACCGCACGCTGGAGCAGCTGCCCGGCGCCGTGCGCTACATCCACTCCTTTGCGGAAATCTCCCCGGCCACCTTGCGCGAAGTGCTGGGCTGACCGCCGCCGCGAAAAGGTTCGATGAACAAGGTTTGGGTGTGTACAGCAGCCATCCTGTGTGCGGTGTTTGGCCACCCGGCCAGCGCCGCGCCCGGCGGCCAGGTGGCCATGGAGCTGGCGGATGTCATCGGCGTCACCCATGTGGGCGGCTGGTACCATTTCAGCGCCAAGGATAATCTCACCGAGGGCGCGGACGCGATTGCCGAACTCGGCGTCCATGTCATCAAGCTCTGGCTGAACGATCGCTACGCGGACGATTACAAATTCAATATGGAGTGGCCCGCCAACCTCCATTCCATGGCCGACCTGGCCCGGACGAAATACTACCGGGCGGTGTTTCTGCGGCCCGAGTTCAAGACCATCGTGTTGGAGGCCCAAGGCTTTGGCCCCAAGAATATCCGGAGGGGACTGTCCGCGGCCGAGGCGCTGGCGGTCAAAAAAGAATGTTATGACCTCACCAAGCTTTTGCTGAACGATTACAAGCACACCGGTAAAACCTTTGTGCTGCAAAACTGGGAGGGCGACGGCCATCTCAACCTGAAAGCGCTGCCGGAGGGCGAGCGCGCTGTGGCGCTCCAGGGCATGATCGACTGGCTGAACGCCAGGCAGGATGGCATCGAACAGGCACGCCAGGAAATCGGCCTCCAGGGTGTGCTGGTGGTCGGCGCGGCCGAGGTCAATCATGTGCCCAATTCCATCAACGCCAAGGGGACCAGCAAGGGGTTCGACCATCCGCTGATGACCGATCGCGTGCTGCCCTATACCCACATGGACCTCTATTCCATCTCGGCTTGGGGTCCGTGTTGCACGCCTGGCACGGAAGCTACCCTCCTCGAGAAGCTCAACTATCTGGCCAGCAAGGCGCCCCCCAGCAAAATCTACGGCCGCAAGAACATCGTCATCGGCGAATTCGGCGCCCCCGAAAACGACCCGGTCATCAAGAACCAGCAGGTGGCCTTGGCCGTGGCGCGCAAGCAGCTCGAAGCTGCACTGCGCTGGGGCGTGCGGTATGCGTGCTACTGGCAGCTCTATTGCAACGGCCTGCGGCCGCCCGGGGCTGCACCGCAAGGCGCGGGCGGAAAATTTACGGTCACCCAATTCCGGGGCGGCTGGCTCGTCCGCCCCGATGGCTCCAGGACAGCGCTCTGGACATACTTCAAGGACCTGTGCGCGCCTGGCAATGCCTCGGACTTCCGGCTCATGTGGAAGTCGAAGTATGCGCAGTTCGATGCGCCCAACACGAACGGTTACAGCCGCCCGCCACCACGGGTCGGCTCAACCAAGCTCTCGCCGGCCGCGGAAGTCAGCGAAGAGAACGATCCGGGCGCGGTGCTCGTCACCGCGGATTCCAAAAAGGTGCAGCGCACCGGCGAATGGGTTAAAAGCGGGACGGTTTTGTTCGCAGGCAAGCCGACCGTGTTCACCCGCCAAGCCGGGGCAACCGCCAGATTTCGTCTGGATTTTCACGGGGCCACGCAGGCGGCTGTTTCGCTCTATAAACACGGCGACGGCCTCCGCTATGGCGATCCGCGCATGCAGGTTACCGTCCTGCACAACAACAAGACTGAAACGCTCGAGGTGGATTGCACCCAGGGCAACAGCGGGTGGCTGAGCCTGGGTACTTTTGATTTCGCAGGCAACGGCAGCGATGCTGTGGTGATCACGCGCACCTCTCCGGACAACGAGACCGTCTCGACCCGGGCCATCGCCGTGCGCTACAAGCTCATGCCGTTGAAAACCGGCGCGAAGTGATCGGCGGAAAAGAAACCCACCCCGCCCTGCGGGCACCCCTCCCGAGGAGGGGAATTTCTTGATGGCGGAGGCCCGCTTGAGGCTGTCTGCGTGTTAGTGCTTGCTCACCTATAAGCGCAGTGCTGAATCACACGCATTCCGGGAATCCCTCCTTGATAGGATGGTTCTGCAGCAGTGGGCGAGGGAAGCTCAAAGCTATGCCCTATCTCGGCGCGCTCCGGGTTCCCTCCCTTGGAGGGGTGCCCGAAGGGCGGGGTGGGTTCCTCCGAACCCGCCACGCTGGCGACCCTTTGATCCCCTGCCACCTCACGCCCTCACTATCGCAAACGGACAACGCGCCGCTCAGAACGGCGCGGTGTCGCCTTATTCGCCGCCGGCGGAGTGGTCCGGTTCGGCGCTGGCCATGCCGGTCTTCTTCGACGGCGGGATGAGTTCCTTGGCTTCGGGCGGCAGCTGTTCGGCGTACTTCTTGATCATCTTCTTCAGCGCCCCGAGCTGGCGCGGGCTGAGCTGCTTGCGCTGGCCGAACTGGCGGGCGAGGGAGTCGAAGAACGACTTGTCGTCCCACGTGCGCCGGCCGCGTTGCACCGGCTCGTTCCAGGTCTTGACCTGCCGGAACCAGCCGAGCACCTTCTCGGCCTCGGCGGCTTCGGCGGGGGAGACGGTGATCACTTGGGCGGCGACGCCCAGCTCCAGCGCGACCGCGGCGAAATCCGGGATCTGCTCGTGGTACTTGTTCAGCATCCGGTCGATCACACCGATCTGCTTCTCCGACAGCCCGCGGCCATCGGTGGCCTGCTTGCTCAGGGATTCGTAGAAGAGCTTGTCGTCGAACGTGCGCTTGCCGAATTTGCGCGGCTCGCCAAACTGGACCGGCTTGAGCAGCTCCAGCTTGCGCAGCGTGATGGGGCTCGCCGGCTCGGCCGGCCGGAGCATCGCGGCGTGTACGGCGTTGATGCCGAGCGCCTCCGCGGCCTCCTTGAGGGCCGGGACCTGTTCGAGGTAATCGTGCGCCATCCGCTGCAGCGCGGCCCACTGGCGGTCGGACGTGGCCGTGCCCTCGGCCGTCTGGTCGCGGATGGAGGTGTACAGCTCTTCATCGCTGTAGGTGCGCTTGCCGACCTTTTTCGGCGCGGCCCACGTCTGCACGCTGCCGAGCAACTCGATGAGCTGCTTCACCTTCTCCTGTTCGACCCCGTGCGTCTTGGCGGCCGCGAGCCAGACGACCAGCTGCTTATAGAAGTCGCCCATCATCCCGTGCCACTCGAGCTTGCCTTCCTCGATCTCGTCGAGCTTCTCTTCCATGCCGGCGGTGAACTTCACATCGAAGAGGTCGCCGAGATGCTTCACGAGGAAGTCGTTGGTCTGGCGCCCGATCGGGGAGGGCACCAGCGAGCGTTTTTCCTTGCCGACGTAATGGCGGTTGAGCAGCGTGGCGATGATGCTGGCGTAGGTACTCGGCCGGCCGACGCCGTTTTCCTCGAGCGCCTTGACCAGCGAGGCCTCGGAGTAGCGCGCCGGCGGCTGCGTGAACTTCTGCTGCGACAGCCACTCGAGCAGGTCGAGCAGCTCGCCTTGCGTCAGCGGGGGCAGGCGCTCCACCTCGGCACCGTCCTCTTCTGTCTCGACGCTCTTCTTGGCTCGCTCCTCGCTCATGCCGGAGGCCTTCATGTAGCCGGGGAAGGTGACCTCCGAGGCCGTCGCGCGGAACAGGTAGGTGCTCGTCTTCCCGGCGGGCGGCACGGCCTCGATCTCCGCCGTCCGCTGGGCGATCTTCGCCGCGGCCATCTGGCTGGCGACGAACCGCGACCAGATCAGACGGTAGAGCTTTGCCTCGTCCGGCGGCAGCATCGCCGCGACCTCGTCGGGCATGCGGTGGACGCTCGTCGGGCGGACGCACTCGTGGGCTTCCTGCGCGCTGGCGCGGCTCTTGTAGATGGGCGGCCGGTCGGGCAGGAACTCGACGCCGAACGTGCCCGCGATCAGTTCGCGGCACGCCTCCTGCGCCTCTTTCGCGACGGCGAAGGAATCCGTACGCATGTAGGTGATCAGGCCGACGTGCTCGCCGTTGGGCAGGTCCACGCCTTCGTAAAGTTTCTGCGCGATCTTCATCGTGATCGCCGGCGACAGGCCGTAGACGCTCGAGCCCGCCTGCTGCAGGCTGCTGGTGATGAACGGCGGGGGCGCACGCTTGGCGATTTCGCGGTTGATGATCTGCGCGACGCGCATCTGGCGCCCCTCAAGGTCGGCCTGGACCGCCTTGGCCTGCTCGCTGCTCTTGATCTCCGCCTTCGCATCGTCGATCTTCGCCAGCCGGATTTCGAACGGGTCCAGCGGCGCGACCTGCTTGCGCACCTTGGCGCCCAGCAGCCAGAATTCCTCCGGCTTGAAGTTCTCGATCGCCGCCTCGCGCTCGCACACGAGCCGCAGCGCCACCGACTGCACGCGGCCCGCGCTCGTCGCGCCCCGGATGCGCCGCCAGAGCAGGGGGCTGACCTTGTAGCCCACGAGCCGGTCGAGCACGCGCCGCGCCTGCTGCGAATCCACGCGCCGCTCGTCGATCTTGCCCGGGTTCTCCAGCGCCTTGCGGATCGCGCGCTCGGTGATCTCGTTGTAGGTGACGCGGAAGAAATGGTCCGCCGGCACCGCCTTCTTCAGGAGCGCCATCAGGTGCCAGGCGATCGCCTCGCCCTCGCGGTCGGGGTCGGGCGCGAGGTAAATGTTTTCCGCGCCCTTGGCCGCCGCCTGCAATTCGGCGATCACCTTGGCGCGCGTCTTGATCGGCACGTACTTGGGCACGAAGTTTTTTTCGACATCGATGCCGAGTTCCTTCTCCGGCAGGTCGCGGACGTGGCCCATCGAGGCCTTGACGAGGAAATCTTTGCCGAGGAACCGGTTGATGGTTTTCGCCTTGGCCGGCGATTCCACGATGACGAGGTTTTTGCTCATATTTCCTTTATTCCGCGGCCGTCGCCCGCTGCTTGAACGGCCTACACATCCGGCGCGGCCAGATCCCGCACGCCCTCGGCCAAAGCCACGATGCGGCCGGGGAGCATACGTATGACGCGCTTCATTTCAAGCCCCAACAGCATTGAGCTCAACTTTGTCATCGGCAGATTCGCCCGCCGCGCGAGGCTGTCCACGTCCAGCGGCTCCTCAAAGAGGGCCCGCAACACCGCCTGTTCGTCGGCCGAAAGCTGCACCCGCGGCAGGCTGTCGAGCGCCGCGGCCTTCTTCAGCGGATCCATCGGCAGCAGCAGCTCGAACTCCTGCAGGATGTCATCGATGTCCTCGACCAGCCGCGCGCCGTTCTTGATCAGCCGGTGCGGGCCGTGCGAGCCGGGCTGGTCGATCCGGCCGGGCACGGCAAAGACCGAGCGCCCCTGGTCGAGCGCGGAATCGGCGGTCATCATCGCCCCGCTCTGGGTGTCGGCCTCGACGATCACCGCGCCCATGGTCAGCCCGCTGATGATCCTGTTTCTATAAGGAAAAGTTGTGCGGTCCGCTTCGCGGCCGAGCGTGTACTCGCTGATCACCGCGCCCTGGCCCGCGATCTTGCGGGCGAGGTCGGCGTTCTCCGGGGGATAGAGCGTGTCCAGCGCGCTGCCCAGCACCGCGATGGTCCGGCCGCCACCCTTGAGCGCGCCCTGATGCGCCGCGGTGTCGATGCCCCGAGCCAGCCCGCTGACGACCACCAGCCCGCACTTGGCGAGCTGGTAGGCCAGCCGGTCGGCGACGCTCAGTCCGTAGTGCGATGCGCGACGCGTGCCGACGACGGCGACCGACTGCTTGTCCTTCTTCTCCAACGTTCCCTGCACGTAGAGTGCCAGTGGCGGGTCGTGGATCTGCTTGAGGAGTTCGGGGTAGTCGCTGTCCACATACGTGACGAGGCGGGCATTGAGCTTGGCCGCCTTTTCTTCTTCGGCGAGGGGATCCACCAGTTCGCGCTGCGCGAGGATGCCCTGCGCCAGGTCCGACCCGACGCCCTTGACGCGGATCAGCTGCTCGTAGGACGCGGTGAACACCCCCGCCGGCTCCCCGAGCGCCTCGACCAGCGCCCGCACCCGCACCGGCCCGAGCTTGTCGATCATGTTTAAGCCAATATAGGCCTCACGAGCATTCACAAGCCCTCCTCCTGATCGCGACCAATCAAATGTCCATCTACTAAACTGAACCGTTCGATGTTGGATGTTCGATGTTCAGTGTTCGGTGTTCTCTGGCGCTGGCTCCGCAGCTGCCTCGTCCACCTTGGCAGAATGGCGGTTGCTTTCATTCCGCTTTTTCTTCATCCGGAACAGATCCAGCTGCGCGTCCTTGAGCAGGTCGTGCGCCTTGAGGATGCGCAGCACCTGGAGCAGGTCGGAGCGTTCGTAATTTTTCTGCGCGTCCACGCTGCGGACGAGTTCCAGCAGCATCGGGCGGAACAGCACGACGCCGTCGATGCCGCCCGCCTGGAGGATGGCGAGGGACCGGGCGCGCATCGGGCCGGGCGGGGGCAGGTCGGGCAGGCAGAGGATCTTGGCCACCGGCCCGGGGCCGAGCTGGCGGTGCGCCTTCTGGATCACGCTGTTGTCGGCCAGCCGAAACAGGTCCTTCTCCAGGTCGAGCTTCGCCGGGCTGAACCGCTCGCTGTGCCAGCCGCGGACGCCGATGACGGCGCGCGCGACCTGGCGCAGTTCCGTCGCGCCCCAGACGTCGAAAGGTGGCAGTTCCCCCGCGCCGCCCTGCTGGTTGAACACCACGAAATCCACTTCTTCCACCGCCTGCTTCGCGCGTGCCATCACTTGGTATTTGCGCGGCTGGTTGACGAGAAAGCCCAGCGACTCGAAATACTCGCGGACGATCGTCTCATTCACCGAGGACATGCGCCTTTTCCTCCCTGCACCGACAATTGCCTGATGCCGTTGCCATGACCCGAGGAAATAGGCTTCGCCGCCGGCGAAGTCAAGTTCCTGCTGCGTGCTGGTTGACATCACAGCATACACTTCATATGCTTTGATGCATGAGAACGACCCTGACACTGGATGGCGGCTTGCTCGAGTACGTCCGGCGACGTGCGGCCGAGGAGCATCGCACGATGACCTCGATCATTGAGGATGCGCTGCGTCGTGAACGCGCCGTGACGAGCGCGCCTAAAACGCGTGCGCCGGTCAAATTGCCGGTCTTCGGTGGACGCGGTGTACGGCCGGGTGTCAACTTGGACAACACGGGGGAATTGCTGGAGCGCATGGAAGGCCGACTGTGATCTTGATGGACGTCAACGTGCTGGTCTATGCCCATCGCAAGGATGCGGAGCAGCACGCAGAAATTCATCGTTGGTTGCAAGGCGTCATGGAGGGGCCTGCGGGCTTTGGCATCAGTGAGACCGTACTCTCCGGGTTTATCCGCGTTGTGACCCACCCGCGTGTTTTCGACCCGCCGACTCCGCTGTCCCAGGCGCTGGCGTTTGCTGAAATGTTGCGTTGTCATCCAGCCGCCACGCTGATCCAACCCGGACGGCGTCATTGGGATATCTTTTGCACGCTGTGTCGGGAAGCGGGCGCCACGGGCAACCTGATCAGCGATGCGTGGTTGGCGGCGCTGGCGATAGAGTCAGGCTGCGAATGGATCAGCAGCGATCGCGACTTTGCGCGCTTCCCCGGGCTCCGCTGGCGGCATCCACTTCAGCCTGCGTGATCGCGGCAATCTTCTTGGCCGCAGCTCCGGTAAAGTAGACCTCACGCTCCGCGTGAGGTTGGGGTGCGGTGTAGCCGCGGCAGGTTCTTTTGTGCAATTCCGCTCCGTGCATCGGCGCTGACCGCTGTGACCTCATCCGACCTCCGAGGCCTTCCCGCCCTGAGCTTGTCGAAGGGTGCGGTGAACTCTTCTTGGCGTCCTCAGCGTCTTGGCGGTTAATCCGCTTCAGTTTCTTTCCCGTGCCGATCCGTGTTTGTCCATAGCTCGTCTGGTGGCGTTCACGTGCCCAGGTCGCGCGCGATCGCCTCGAGCACGTCCTCCGGCACCGCGCAGCCGCTGAGGGACTCGCCCAACTGCTTGAGCAGCACGAAGCGCGGCACGCCGGCCTCCGACTTCTTGTCGAGCTTCATCGCCGCCCGCAGGTCCGTCCACGCGAGGCCGGGCGCGCGCACCGGCAGCCCGAGCGCCACCAGCAGCTTTTCCAGACGCGCCACGTCGGCCTCCGGCAAGCCGGTGAGGCGTGCGGAGAGCCGCACCGCTGCGACCATGCCGACCGCGACGGCCTCGCCGTGGAGAATCCGGCCGTAGCCGCTGGCGTTCTCGATGGCGTGGCCGAGCGTGTGGCCGAAGTTCAGGATGGCGCGCAGGCCCGATTCCTCGCGCTCGTCGCCGGCGACGACCTCGGCCTTGATCGCGCAGCAGCGCGCGATGACGTTGCCGAAGAGTGCGCGCCCGGCCGCATCGAGGTCTTTCCAAGGTCTGGAAAAAACGGCGGTGTGCTCTTCCAAGGTCTGAAACAGTTGCGCATCGCGGATCGCGCCGTACTTGACCACCTCGGCAAGGCCGGCGCGCGTCTCGCGGGGGGGGAGGGTGGTGAAGGCGTCGAGGTCGGCCAGCACGAGCGCCGGCTGGTGGAAGGCGCCGACGAGGTTCTTGCCCGACGGCAGATTGATGCCGGTCTTGCCGCCGACGGAACTGTCCACCATCGCCAGCAAGGTCGTCGGCACCTGCACGAACGCGATGCCGCGCAGCCACGACGCTGCCAGGTAGCCCGCCAGGTCGCCGACCACGCCGCCGCCCAGCGCGACGACGATCCCCGAGCGATCGAGACCCGCCTGCTTGGCGGCCTCATAGAGCGCGAAGAGCTGCTCCCCGCATTTCGAGGCCTCGCCTGCCGGCACGACCGAGCGCGACACGGCGAAACCCGCGCCGCGCAGGCTCACGGTGACGGTCTCGCCCAGGATCGCGCTGACGTGGTTGTCGGTGACCAGCAGCACCCTGCGCCCGCGCAGCACCTGCGCCATCAATACGCCGAGCTGAGGCAACAAACCCTCGCCCAGATGGATGGCGTAGGAACGGCTGCCCAGTACCACATTTACGATTTGCGTCATGGCGATGTGAATAGGCCTCGACGCTGGGGTTGTCAAGTTTTCGCTGCGGTGCGGCTCCGGCTTGGCGTCCTTGGCACCTTGGCGGTTCACCTCTTTTTATCTGCAAACGCAATCCCAGCCGGAACGGTTGCCGCCAAGACGCCAAGCCCGCCAAGTTCGGAGCATAGGGAGCAGTCATTCACAGCTTTCATGATTACGCCGATATCCGGGTGGGGCACGCGTCTCGCGGTCTGGTGCAGGCGGTGTCCTGCCGCCTGTGGGGTTGTGGTCGTGAGTCGGGCGTGGCGCCCGACTCACTGGCGGCAGGATGCCTGCGCCACATGGCTTTGGCAGCAACTGCGCTGCGGCCCATGGTTGTAAAACTCACCTATCCGGCTGACCTCTGACTTCTGCTGGTCAGCCGCTCTCCCGCTTTGTTTGCTTTGCTGCCAGCCGCGAGGGGCGTGTGGTCCGCGCGGCCGGTCAGCGCCCGCCTGCTTTCAGTTTATAAACGCCGCTCGATAACAAGGGGAAAGTCGTCATGGGTGTCAGGTTGGTATTCATGAACCAGCCAACGACGCTGCCATTCGCGGCCTGCCACACCAGATCGCCGGCTCCGTTGCCATCCACATCCACCGTGCCGCGCAGTATCCACGTGCCGGCACCGGGCAGCACGCCGCCCGTGATGGTGCCATTCGGTAGGTGTTTCCAAACGGCCAGATCGCCGGCGGCATTTTGGAAAATCAGATCCGCCTTGCCGTCGCCATCGAGATCGGCCGCACCGCGCAGTGGCCAGGCCGCAGTGGAGTTGCCCAAGCCGGCGGAACTGTTGTAGGAGCCGTCGGGATTCAAGCGCCAGAGCGCCAGGGAGCCGTCGGGCTTCTGGAAGAGTACCTGCGCCCGCCCGGTGCCTTCGAAATCGGCACAGGCCTTGAGGTCCCAGGCGCCGGTGTTCGACCAGAAACTGCCGGAGTGCTTCGTGACATCGAGGTTCATCAGCCAGCCGGCCATGTTATGGCTCCCGTCTTGGAACAGGAGATCCGCGACCCCGTCGCCATCGATATCGCCGGCGGCTTTCAAGGCCCACGCACCGGTGTTTTCCATGAGGGCGCTCCCCGCATAGATGCCATTGGTGCTCAACTTCCACATCGCCATCTGGCCCACGTCAGTCTGGAAGAACAGTTTGGGCTCGACGGGCAGGTCCAGCCGGAAGACCGTGCCGCTGCCATAGGTTCCGCCCTGCACGGTGGTGCCGAAGAGATACCTGCCGAAGATGGTCGGGGTTTCATACGGATAGGCGCCCGCCGCTGGTCCGGTTCCGGATCCGGTGAACGAGAGCAGGTTGGTATACCCCGTCCCCGTAGCACTGAGCCGGAACACCATGCCCTTGTTGGCGCTGCCCCCGGCGGACGTCATGCCGTACAGCGTGTTGCCTGCAATGGCGATATTTCCGAAGGGATACTTGCCCTCGGTCGTCATATCGGCAAACTGGTGCAACAGGTTGAACCGGCTTTGGCCCAGTCGCAACAGTCCGGTGTAATAAGAGAAGACGACGCCGCAGTTCGAAACACCGCCGTAAATACAGGTGCCATAGAGTGTCGATCCCGACATCGTCAAGCTGTTATAGGGCCTATGGCCGTCGCTGGCACCGATGGTGAAATGATGCAGGAGGCCATACCCCGTACCGTTCGTGGTCAAGCCGAAAAGGCACCCTTCGTCCTGCGTGCCCCCGCTGGGGGTCAACCCATAGAGCATATTCCCCGCGAGGACGAGGCTGCCTTCCGGGTATTTCCCGTCGGCAGGGCCGCCGGTAAATTGGTGCAAGACCTTGAACCGCTCCTGGCCCAGAGCGATCAGCCCGAGGTTGTAGGAAAACACGACGCCAACATTCGAGACGCCGCCTTGGCTGGTCATGCCGTAGAGCGTATTCCCGCTGGCCAGCAGCGAGCCGTACGGGTAGGCACCATTGGTGGGACCCCCGCTGAAATTATGCAGTACTGTTTCGGTCTGATTGCTGAGGTTGAACTGAAAGATGACACCTTGGTCCGCCGTCCCGCCCTTGGGTGTCATGCCCATCAGATTGGAATTTACCAGCAGCAGTTGCCCCACGGGGTGGGCGCCATCGTTGGCTATACCAAAGAGCCAGAGAGGGGTGCGCTTCGTGCCATCGAAGGACAGTTGCAGGATATCGCCTGCTTTCCACCCTAGGGCGCCCGACGAGGTGACCACGTAAATATTGGTTCCCACCACCAGGGGAGCGCAATAGGGCGCCCCGCCTTCTTGGCCCCACATCTGCCCCTGCGGCCCTGTGACGCCCGCCAGGGACCAGGACCAACCCGGCGCCACGGCGCCCGCCAGAAACAAGTGCGCCTGCGCCAGTCCACACAACGCGACCATCCGCCATCCCTGCAAGCCTTTATTCATGCTTTTGTTCCTGTCTGATCGGCCCTGCTTCACCATGAAAATATGTACGAATCTGATGGGGCGCAGTCGTGTTTTCTAATCCTTGCAACCAGTGCAACCCATGCAGCCTTATGCGCCCGCAAAAAAATTACAGGAGGAGTGGCTTGCTTGACGACAAGAAAATATTACGGAATATAGGACAGTCTTAATCTCGAGTGCCGTCGCAGTTCATGCAGGAGCGTGGCGTCAGCGCTGATCGCTGATTGCCGCCCGCAACCCGCCCTCCGCGGCGCCGCTCGGCGCTTGCAATCCAGCCGGACGCACCGTAATTTCGGCCCCGATGAGCCGAGGCACGCGTTCATCAAAGGAGATCGATCATGAAACAGTATGGAGCGGAGTTCTTTGGCACCTTCTGGCTGGTGCTCGGCGGTTGCGGCAGCGCCGTGCTGGCCGCTGCGTTTCCTGCGGTGGGCATCGGGCTGCTGGGAGTGTCCCTGGCCTTCGGCCTGACGGTTCTAACCATGGCCTATGCGATCGGCCACATCTCCGGCTGCCATCTGAACCCGGCCGTTTCCATCGGTTTGTGGGCAGGCGGACGCTTCCCGGCCGGCAAACTGCTGCCCTATATCGTGGCGCAAGTGCTCGGCGGCATCCTCGCCGCGGGTGTTCTTTTTGTCATCGCCTCAGGCAAGGCCGGGTTCGATGTGACGGCCGGCTTTGCCTCCAACGGTTATGGTGCCCATTCGCCCGGGGGGTATTCGATGATCGCCGCACTGGTCACCGAGGTGGTGATGACGATGATGTTCCTCATCATTATTATGGGCGCCACCGACAAGCGCGCGCCGCAGGGCTTTGCTCCGTTGGCGATCGGGCTGGGGCTGACGTTGATTCACCTCATCAGCATTCCGGTGACCAATACGTCCGTCAATCCCGCGCGCAGCACCGGCGTGGCGGTGTTTGTCGGCGGTTGGGCCACCAGTCAACTGTGGTTGTTCTGGGTGGCACCCATCGTGGGCGCTCTCTTGGGCGCACTGGCCTATCGGTGCTTTCTCGGTCGCGATGAGGCGCGGAGCTGACCAGAAACAGCGAAACCGATTTGACCGCATGGAGCGAAAGGAAGTCAGAACATGAGGATTACGAGCATAGCTGTTTTTGGGGCTGCGTGTGCCGTGGCCGCGCTGGCGGGCGAGGGCGCGTCTACCAACCAAGCCTTTCACGTGGGCCTCTATGGAATAGCGGAGCATTTTACCTGGAAGGAAACGCTGGATGGCCAGCAGTTGGTCAAGGAATCGGGACCCTTGTTCGGGGCGGGAGGCGCGCTTGGGCTGCGCGTGCTGGAGCCGATTTGGGTGGAAGGCAACGGCGAAGTGTTCCTGGGCGATGTCGATTACGATGGATCCATCCAATCTTCCCGAGGCACTTTGACACCCTACAAGAGCAACACGCAGTATGCGGGGATGAAACTCGAAGGGGACGTGGCCTGCAAACTGCAGCTTGCGCCTGCTTTCTATTTGAAACCCTACGCAGGCGCTGGCTTCCGCGCCTGGCGGCGCACCCTCGATACGGAGTTTTCGGACAGGTATATCGGCCGGCACGGCTACGTCGAAAACTGGTTGACGGTCTACGGGATCGTCGGGTGCGGCGGTGGGCTGGTACTGGGCAGGAACAGCGAACTGTTCGGACGCATCGAGGCGCGCTTGCCGCTCTACAACACCATGACCGCCGACCTGACGAATCAAGGCGGACCAACGGATGTGGAACTGAAACCCGGCCAGCGGGCGTCGTTGTACGCCGAGGCGGGCCTGACGGTCATGCGCCTGTCGGGTACATTTTTTGTGGAGACGCTCGAGTTTTCCCAATCCCCGCTGGATTCCAAATATCAGGTGGCCCTCCAGCCGGCATCTAAAGCGACCCTGCTGGGGGTGAAGCTTGGGGTGGCGTTTTGAGCGAAATGCAAAGACGGATAGTTATGCAGCAGCTGCCGCGGACCTGACCGGAGGCGGTCCAAGGGTTCACTTGAAGCCCCGGTTTCTGCGTCTACATTATCTCCAGAACGGGAGGATGTATCATGCATGAGACAACGCCAAGCTTGATTCATTTGTGGACGTGGAGCGGCGCTTTTTTTGGCTATCGGTGGGATGACAATCTGTGGACCTACACCGGACACCATGTCGGCTATCTGGAGGGCAACACCGTTTTTAGCCTCAAGGGCCGCTATCTGGGCGAAATCGTGGCCCAGCGGCTTCTGGTGAACGATACACGCAAGCCGGAAAGGTCTGTGGTCGTGATCCAACGACCGCGGCATGTCACGGTCCCCCAACTCGCCGCGCTCACCCACAACAGCTTGTACCCCGGCATCGAAGATTTCCCCCTGGCGGAAACGTTCGAGACCTGAGTTGGCCTTGCACCCGCGGAACGGGTGGCGCGGAGTTTTTCAAGCTGCAGGGGTTTCAGTGACTTCGGTTTTCCCGGCCTCACTGCCCGAGGGGCCGATCTTTTGCCGCGGCAGGACTTGGGCGAGGAGCAGCAGCAACAAGCCGGTCCCCACACTGCCCTCCACCACGACGGCTGTTCCGATCGCGGTCAACAGCAGCCACACGAAGAATTTCAATTGCGCATGACGGGCACAGCCTTGTCTACCGTACCGCAGGGGCGAGAGGCCTGAGCCGAGGATGCAGGCGCCCAGGCCGAAGTAGAACAACAGCTCGAAATAGAAGAACAGGGGGCGATGGCCGCCCGTCACCAGCGGCACGCCGGGCGCAGGCTGACGCGTGAGCAGGAAGAGCAGATTGGCCTCTCCGAGATAGGGCGCGTGGGCGAGGGAGGAGAAAATCCGCGGGCCGAGCAGGGTGCCGTCGGCCAGCGGCCAGCTGGCGCCCAGCACTTGCGCGGCGAGGGTGTAGGCGTGGTCGAACCGCCCGTTCACCCTGGCGGCGGCCAAGCCGTAGGCATTGGCCGCAGGACTGAAGCCCGCGATGACCGGCCCGGAGTCCACATCGAAGGTCCATTCGGAGTCCGGCACATCGCGCCGGAATTCGCGAAAGCCTTCGGCCATGATGCGCTTCTGCCAAAAATACTTTTCGTGCAGCGCATACCAGTGGCCCGCCAGCGCCGGGTACAGCTCCGGGGCAAAGATGCCCACGTAAGAATTGCAGATGCCGCGGGAGGGATGATAAATGGCGCCCGATTTCGCGGAGGAGGAATAAGGGATCAGACCGTAGTCATCGAGCAGCCGTCCCTGAAAAGCCCGCAGCTCCCGGGCTGCAAAAGCGCTGTGATCGGTGCCCAGCAGAAGGTCCGCCTTGCGGATGAGAAAAGTGGCCGCAAACACATCGATCGGATAGCATTCGTTGGGGTAATCATCCAGCAGGCCGCAGGGCGAGGCGTCCAATTCCTGCGACAGGCTGTCCACTTGATCGCGCAGGAAAGCCAGCTGCTGCTGGCTGCCGGTCAACCGGGCGTGGCTGGTGATGCCGGCAATGAGCAGGGACCGGAAGAAGACGTTTTCTTTGTGCAGGTAGGCGGCCCCCCAATGCGTTTTGACCCAGCTGTGGTGGGCGTCGTCCAGCAGCAGTGCCAGCGCGCCCTCGACGGCGCCGCGGGCATATACCTTTGGCGCCTGCGGGGCCAGTGACGGATTGCGCTCCCATGCCTCTTGCAACGCCTCCGTCGCCCACAGATAGAAGACCGATCCGAACATCGGCCACTCTGTGCTGGGAACATCGTGCAACTGCAGGTGGGCCGCCTTGCCGGAAGCGATGCGCTCGCGCATCCAGTCTGCATAAACGGGCGTCAGATGCCGGTGCACCCGCCACGCGATGCGCGGCATACCGGCCCCGCTGACGGCGGGATCCTGCACATCGGCGATAATCAGCAGGCCCGGGATGAAGAAGAAGTAGCCCGCGAGCAGCGCATACACGATGGCCTTGCCGTAGCGCCACGCGTCATTCCATTTTCTATCATGAGTCGCATCGGCAGGATTTGAAGCGACTTCCTCTTTTGCAGTCTTCATGAACGGGTTCTCTTACTGAGGCGGCGTTTTTCCCGGGGTATCATCATTTCTTCAATTCCGCCCACTCGGCCTTCTGGTGGGGCCTCACTTCAGTCCGCTGCTGAGGCGGTAGATCCAGTTGGCCACCAGCAGGATGGCCCCCACGGCCGCGATCCACCGCCACGGCCAGCGCAGCAGTAATTTGCGGCCGGTGACGAGGCCGGCCGTTCCCCAGAAGAACGCGGCGAGGGTGGCGAGGAACAGCGGCACGCCGAGCGGCGAGATCCGCCAGGCCCCGGCGACATGGCCGTGGGCCATCGCCATGAACGCGCGCGTCATGCCGCAGAACATGCAGGGATAACCCGTGAGCCGCAGGAAGGGGCAGGCGTGGAAAGTGCCGATCAGCGTGAGCGGCACCAGCGCGGCGATCAGCAGTGCCGCTCCGCTACCGCCGACCAGCAGCCACCGGAGCTGGCGGCCGCCGCGGTCCAGCAGGGTGGAGGGCAGTGGTGGCGGCGTTTCCATGCGCTCAAAGCGTCGGCGCTTGCGCGGGCGCCGGCTCCGCGGCGGAGAGTTGCGGGAAGACTTCGCGGAAGGCCACGGCCATCAGGCAATAGTACAGCGGCATGGTCACCACGATGCCGATGCAGGTGATCGCGCCCGCGATGCCCACGCCGAGGGCCATCAGGTGGAAGATCAGGAAGACGTGGAAGTTGTCCTTCACCGCGCTCCAGCTGCCCGCGAGCGCCGTCTGGAAGCCGCACCGGTGCTCGGCCATCAGCCAGACGCTGAACATCGCGGCGGTGCCGACGAAGAAGCCGATCACGGCGGCCGCGAGGGTGGCCAGGAACGGCCAGAGGAACAGGCCGAGCGCGAACTGCGCCACGAAGTACGTGCCGCCAAGCACGAGGAAGAGCACGGCCGCGTCCTTGAACTGTTGATAACCTTCCAGGGCGCTGCGGAAGGCCGCGCCCAGATCGACCGGTTGGTCCGGGTCGGCAAACAGGTGCAGGATGTAGCGCGCGAGCCCGAGCGTCACCGGGCCGACCACGGCGACGACGAGGGCCAGTTGGAAGAGCAGGACCAGCAACGGGTACTCCAGCAGCATGCGCTGCACGAGCGAGCAGGGGACGCCCATCCCGATGGCCAGCGCCGCATAGACCACCACCAGCGGCAGCCATTGCACCTTGAAGACCGCCATCGCCCGCTCGAACCACTCCCCGAAGTTGATCTGGATTGCGCTCATGTCTGTTCTCCGTGTAAGCCGCGCCAATGTAGCCATCGGCGCGGGCTTTGCAAGCCGGTTCCAAGGCTTTGAAAAAAATCCCCGTGTTTTTCCAGGCCTTGTAGGGCGTGGCCTGCACCTCGGAGGGTGGGGGGCTTCCGTCTGCCTGATGCCGCGGCGACCTGTGGCAGCGTAGCTTGGTCCGGTTTCAGCCAGGTCCGCTCCGGCGCGGCCCGGTTGGGCGCGGGCTTGTCTGCCGCTTCGCGCCGCATCAGACTTGATTTGCTGTCGCGGGATAAGTTAGGCTCCGCCGCGTCGCACGCACACAGGAGAAACAGCATGAGCAGAATCTATAATTTTTGCGCGGGTCCGGCGGTGTTGCCCTTGGAGGCCTTGGAGCAGGCGCAGCGCGATCTCGTGGACTATCAGGGCAGCGGCCTGTCCATCATGGAGATGAGCCACCGCGGCAAGGAATACGACGCGGTCCACAACGAGGCCATCGACAACATCCGCAAGCTGCTCAAGCTGCCGGAGGACTACGGCGTGATCTTCATGACCGGCGGTGCGACGGCGCAGTTCTCCCTCGTGCCGATGAACCTGCTGCCGGAAGGCCAGAGCGCCGACTACACCAACACCGGCGCCTGGGGCAGCAAGGCCACCAAGGAAGCCAAGCAGTTCGGCAAGATCAACGTCATTGCCAACACGGAGAAGGATTTCCCGACGCGCGTGCCCGAGGTGGCGTCGCTGCAGTTCACGCCCGGCGCGGCCTATGCCCACATCACGTCCAACGAGACGATTTCCGGCGCGCAGTGGAAGAGCTTTCCCCGGACCGCGGCGCCGCTGGTGTGCGACATGTCCTCCGACATCCTTTCGCGCCCGATCGACGTGACCCAGTTCGGCCTGATCTATGCCGGCGCGCAGAAGAACCTCGGTCCGTCCGGCGTGACGCTCGTCATCATCCGCAAGGATCTTGTCGAGCAGGTTAATCCGAAGTGCCCGGTGTTCTTCCGCTACAAGACGCATCTGGACGAGAACTCGCTGCACAACACCCCGCCGTGCTTCGCGATCTACATGCTCGCGCTGTGCACGCGCTGGCTGCTGAAGATCGGCGGCGTGGACGCCATCGCCCAGATCAACCGCGACAAGGCCGCGAAGCTGTACACCGCCCTGGACGCATCGGGCTTCTACAAGGCGTCCGCGGTCAGGGAATTCCGGTCCGACATGAACGTCACCTTCCGGCTGCCGACCGAGGCGCTGGAGGACCAATTCGTCAAGGAAGCCTCCGCCAAGGGCATGAAGCAGCTCAAGGGGCATCGCTCGGTCGGCGGCATCCGCGCCTCGATCTACAATGCCTTCCCGGTCGCCGGCGTGGACGCTCTGATCGCGTTCATGAAGGAGTTCGAGCAGAAGAACGGCTGATGACTTTGTGGTCGCCGCCGATGGTTTTCCATTGACCCGCGGCGCGAGTCCATGCACCATGTCGCGCGCCGATTGCAATCGGCTTTCGTCGTTTTAGCGTGCCTGTAGCTCAATTGGATAGAGCGTTGGCCTCCGAAGCCAAAGGTTGCTGGTTCAACTCCAGTCAGGCACACCAAACTTTCAGGATAGTCGAGTGAGCTGCTTGATCAGCGGGTGAACCCAGAGCGCCCCGGTCGCCGCGACCGGGGAGGTTGCTGGTTCAACTCCAGTCAGGCACACCAATCTCGGGTGCCATGCACTTCGTCTACGTGTTGCACAGTTTGAGCACGGGCCGGTATTATATCGGCATCACGGATGATCTGGTGCGCCGTTTCCATATTTCCTCTGCTTCGAGCACGCGCGGCGCTCCACTATTTGCGCGGATGGTCGCTATCGTGCGGGGGATGTGTGTGCTGCTTTGCTTTCCTGGCAGAGCGCTCTGTTTGTTTGCCCCACCGAATCCGCGAGTAGCCGCGAGCGTACGCACCGGGCTTGCCCGGGCGACGTGCGCTGCCTTTTCCATTTTTTCCGCTCATGATTTTTGCGTCGCTTGCTAATGTTGGATGAACTTGCCTAATCCTGCTGCGCCGAAAAGCATCTGAATCAAGAGCATACCGGAGCGCTCGGCTTCAGGCGGCGGACTTGGCTGTGCGAGCAGCATACCAGCCGGCGAGAAATATTTCCACGGCGGCATTGTATGGCTCGCTGCATGGACGCGAACACGGTATTGAGCGCGGCGTTTTCCGAGTCCAAGCTGGTGCGGCGCTTCCGTCAACAGCAGCCGCTTAGTGCGCGCGGCGGGCGGTGGCGAGGAAGACGGGATAGCGATGCTGGGTGCCGGTCGCGTCGGGCTTGACGATGGTGTAGGCGGTGCTCAGGGCGATGTCGGTGCAGCCGGCTGCCGAGAGCCAGCATGCGATATTTTCCGGCGCAAAGCCATGGTGATGAACGCCGGCCGGATCGGGATGAAAGGAACCATCCTCCGTCTCCAGGTCGGCCAAGGCCAACCAGCCGCCGGGGCGCAACGCCGCCACGATCCGCTGCAGGGCGGCAGGCGTGTCGCGGAGATGGTGCAGCACCATCGAACTGCACACAAGGTCGAAGCTGGCCTGAGGGCAAGCCTCCGCATCAGCATCCCACAGCTGGGTGGTGACGTTCCGGATGCCGGCCGCAGCGATTTTCTTCCGCAACTGCTCCAGCATGCCCGCCGAGGAATCCGTGGCGCAGATTTCCGCGAGGTGCGGCAGCAGGTTCAGCGTCAGCAACCCGGTGCCCGCGCCGCAATCCAGGGCCCGCCAGGTGCGCTCGCACGGCAAGGCTTTCAGCATCGCCGCGGCAATGTTCTGCGCGATGGCGACGCGCCCGGGGTTGTTGTCCCACTCCGCCGCGCGGTGATCGAAAATTGAAGGGCTCATGCTGGTTTGCCTCGCGGCCTCGGCCGAACCGGCTGAGACCGCGAGGCAAACTACCATCCCGTCGGTGCAGGACAAGGCTTTTCCCGGCCACCTGTCGCGGTTTTTGTCGACGGGGTAGGGCGACGCCTCCGGCGGAGCCGCCTTCGCCGGTGCGTGCCCTCGTCCGTGTGGTCGTGTCATCGAGGGCTTAACCATCCGGACCGAGAACGAGAACGAGGACGAGGACGGTAAAACCGCCAGCGGAACAACACAATGCGGGTTGATCTTTGACCCTGCCTGACGCCAGCGTTTACCACGCTCCCAGACTTACTGCCCGCCGCTCAAATCAGCGAGCACCGCGCGCAGGCCGGCGGTGACGCGCGCGAGGTGCCCGTAGTCGAGCTTGTCGGGTGTGTCGGTGTCCTGATGATAGTGCGGATAGCGGAAAGGGGCGGTGTCGGTGACCATGATCGCTGGATAGCCGACCTGCCAGAAGGCCCAGTGGTCGGACCAGGCGACTCCGGGCACACCGCCGGGGATCGCGCCGCCCTCGCTCGGGAAATGTGCCTGCGCGCGAAAGCTGCCGATACACTGGCGCACAAGCGCACGCGAGCCGAGGTTGCCGATGAAGCCGATGAAGTTGCCGCGGCTAGGATAGAGCAGGTTAAACGGACGCGGATAGCTCTGGCTGCCCTCGGCGTCGGAGTAGCAGCCCATCGTCTCCAGCGATAGCATGGCGGTGATCTTGTCGCCGCGCGCTTTGCAGGCACGGGCATAGACGAGGCTGCCCATCTGCTCGGTCTGGAAATAGGGCGGCTCCTCGTTGACGAACGCGACAAAGCGCAAGGTCCGTTCCGGCTTTGTGCCGGCGGACAGGCGCGCGAGTTCCAGCAACACGGCAATCCCGGAAGCATTGTCGTTCGCGGCGGGATCCGACAAAACGCTGTCGTAGTGCGCGCCGATGACAACGATTTCATCGTGCCGTGTGTCACCGGGGATTTCCACGCTGAGATTGCGGCAGGGTACGCCGAGGACTTCGAAGGACTGTGTGCGACAGGCCAGTCCCGCGGCGGCGAATTGCTCGGCCACATAGGTGACGGCTTGCGCCAGTCCGCGATGGGCCACCACGCTGCGCCCGCCGATCCGCCCGGCGAGCTGGCGCACATGACCCTCAAGCGCGGTGGCGAGCCGGCTTTCTTCGGGCGTGAGTGTCGGGAGCGGGCCGGAGAAGGAGCGTCCCGGCATCGCGGTCATGTAAGTGATGCCGCCGGCCAGCAGGAGGAGCACGGCCAAAATACGCAACAGCGCCTTGGGCGTGGCCCATTTCATGGCGCGGGCGGCGGTGTCCCGTGGCGGTAGGCGAGGACGCGGACATGCTCCAGCGTCACGAGGCCCCCGTCAATCAAGGCGTCAAGCTCGGGCAGAAAGGTGGCGATGCGCTCGGGCTTGTCCACGATCTCGATGACGATCGGCAGGTCCTCGGAGAGACGCAGCACCTTGGCCGTGTGCAGGCGGCTGTGCGCTCCGAAGCCCATCATCCCGCGCAGCACGGTCGCGCCCGCCAGCCCGCGCTGGCGGGCCAGTTCGACGAGCACTTCGTAGAGCGGCCGGCCGTGGTGCTTGTCGCTCTCGCCGATGAAGATCCGCAGCAGCTCCGCTTCCTTGGGTAGTTCCATGACAGCATCCTCAGAGCAGGCGCCCGAGCGCCATGCCGACGAACATAAAGGCCAGTCCGAGCAGGTTTTGCCCGGCAAAATTGGCGAAAGCCAGCAGCCACTCGCCGTCGCGCAGCAGCGCCGTCGTCTCGAAAGCGAACGTGGAGAAGGTGGTGTAGGCGCCCATGAAGCCGATCAATATATAACTGCGGACATCGGCGCGCAGGCTCCAGTGCTCTGCCGTGGCCGACCAGATCAGGCCGAAGAGCAGGCAGCCCGAGCCGTTGATGACGAGCGTGCCCCACGGCAGCGGCGACTTGACGAGACGGTGGACGAGGCCCCCGACGCCGTACCGCGCGAGCGTACCGCAAGCGCCAGCCGCCGCCAGCCACGCGATTTTTTGGACGTCCATGATGTCAGGTTCCCGGTGGCCGACGATGAATCTTCGGTATCCCGCTCCGGTCCCGCCACCAGCGGAAGCCGCGCCAGATGGCCCAGATCACCGCGCAGACGCAGACCATCTCGACGAACGCTTTTTCGTCGCGGGCGTGCTGGTGCGGATCGCAGGACGGGTCCGGCTGGGCAGTGGTGGCATTGGTCGCGCTAGACATGCGCGCACTCTACCGGTGAAACCTGCTTGGCGGCAAGTTTTTCCACAGCGGGTCCGCACTCGGCCGGCCCGGACGCGTTCCCGACTCCCGTCGGTGGCCTCGCCGGCGCCCGCCCAGGCAGGTCGTGGCCGACGACGCGCAGGAGTTCCGGACAGTCGGCGCCCGCATGGCGCAATCGGCTTGCGCCGGCTGCGCAAGCCGTTAGAATGACGCCCGTATGCGTTGGCGGATCAAACAATTCAGTGCGCTTACCTGGCTCACGGCCTTGGAAGCCATGCGGCAGCCGGTCTTCCTGCTGCTGATGGCCGCCACGATCATGTTCATGGCCTGCCTGCCCCTGGTCACGGCGCATACGCTGGGCGAGGCCGAGCGCATGGCGCGCGACAGCGCCCTGGCCCTGCACTTCGTCGCCGGCCTCGTGCTCGGCAGCTACCTCGCCTGCGCCGCGCTCCAGCACGAAATCCGCCGCGGCACCGTCGCCGCGATCCTCTCCAAGCCCGTCGGCCGCGTCACTCTGTTCCTCGCCAAGTTCGCCGGCATCGCGGTCGTGATGGTGCTCTTCTCCGCCGCGCTGACCATCGCGACGATGCTCTGCGCGCGCGCCGCCACGCCGGAGAGCTTCGTTGATTGGTGGGCCGAGGGGCCGCTGCTGGCCGCCGTACCAGTGGCGTTCCTGATCGCCGGGCTCGTCAACTACTTCACCCGCCGCCCCTTCGTCTCGGACGCGTTCGCGCTGCTCGTGGCGGCGCTCGGCGTCGCGCTGATCGTCGCCGGCTTCTTCAATGACGACGGCCACCTCGTGGGGTGGGGGCAGCCGCTGCCGTGGCGGATTCTGCCCGCGGGCGTGCTGATCGCCCTGGCCATCCTCATCCTCGCGGCGCTCGCGCTGCTGCTGGCGACGAAGCTGGATGTCGTGCCCACCCTCTCGCTGTGCAGCGTGGTCTTCCTGCTCGGGCTGATGTCCGACAACCTTTTCGGCAAGCAGGCGGCGGTCAGCAAGCTCGGCGCTGTGCTGTATGGCGTGATTCCCAACCTGCAGCAGTTCTGGCTCGCCGATGCCCTGGCCGGTGGCGCCATCCCGTGGGCCTATGTGGGCTTCGCGGCGCTCTACGCACTCTGCCTCTTGGTATTTCTGCTCGCGGCAGGTATGCTGGCCTTCGGCCGCATGGAAGTGAAGGCGTAAGGAATGGTTGAGGGATGATGGTGAATGGTTGATGGTGCATGGTGAATGGCGGATGAAAAATGGCAGATGGAATGGTTGGATGAGTGATGAGTTCCCTTGCTGCTCATTAATCATTCACCCTCAACCATCCGCCATCTGTCCTTGGTTTCCGTATGGACTCGCGTAACGAAAAACTCTGTTGGTTGGCAGCCGTGCTCGCGGCGGCCTGTCTGTTGCTGGCGCCGATCTTGCAGGCGCGCACGGGCCTGCTGCTGCTCCCGGCGTTGCTGCCTTTTTATGCCTACGCGCTGGTGGCCGCCCTCCTTGTCGCCGTGCGCCTGCGCCTGGCGCGGCTGGCCACCGATGAGCAGCGCGATCTGGAACTGCTCGAAAAGGAATCCGCCCATGGCGCGCTCTTCGCCGCCGCGCCCGGCGAGGCCGCGCCGATGCTGCAGGCGCGCAGCCGCGAACAGTTCGAGAAATGGTTTGTCCCGGCGGTCGCGCCGCTGGTCGCGCTCGGCTTTGGCGTCTGGGGCTGGCAGCTCGCGCACCGTTTTGCGCTGCCTGCCACGCCGCCTGCGCAGCCGCTGATCGCCGCGGCGTTCCTGGCGGGCGAAGCTTTTCTCCTCTTTCTGTTGAGCCGCTTCCTCGTGGGGCTCGGCCGCGCCGAACCGGGGCGCCTTCTGCGCGGCCCCGCCTTCGCGCTCGGCCTCGCGAGCTACGCGAACCTCATCGGCGTCATCGGCGCCGCCTGTGTGGAGGGCGAAGTGCACGCCGCCGACAAGATCGTCACGGTGGTGTTGCTCGCCCTGCTCGGCATGGTGGCGCTGGAGCTGGCGCTGCGCGCGATCGCCTCCTTCTACCGCGGGCCGGGCCGCACGGGTCCGCTCGTCGCCTACGAAAGCCGGCTCGCGGGCCTGCTGGCCGATCCCGCGTCATGGACTCAAAACATTGCCGGCGCGCTCGACTATCAGTTCGGTTTCCAGGTCTCCGACACGTGGCTCTACCGCTTCCTGCGCCGCGCGCTGCTGCCGCTCGTGGTGCTCAACCTCGTCGTGCTCTACGCGAGCACCTGCCTCGTCACGCTCGGCCCCGACGAGGAAGGCATCCTCGAACACTTCGGGAAACCGAAAGCCGACGCGTGGCGTCTGGCGAGCGGCGCGCACTTCAAGCTGCCGTGGCCGTTCGAGACCGTCCGCCGCTATCCGACCAAGCGCATCCTCGCGCTCAACATCGGCTTTCACGAGGAGCCCGGCGCGCAGCACGAGAAGCTCATCCTCTGGACCACGCCGCATTTCGAGAGCGAGGAGCAGTACCTCGTCGCCAGCCGTGCCGATGCCAGCGCGACCAATCGCGCGGCCGGGACGGAAGCCAGCGTGCCGGTCAACCTCGTCGTCATCAACATGCCGGTCGAATATCAGATCACAAACCTGTTCGCCTACGCCTATGAACAGGCCGATCCGCAGAAGGCGATGGAGCAGATTGCCGTCGCCGCGCTGACGCAGGAACTGGCCGCGCGTGACCTGCTCGACCTGCTCGGGGCGGATCGCGCCGCGGTCGCCGGCGCGCTCAAGGTGCGGATGCAGCAGGCCGCCGAACGTCAGCGGCTCGGCGTCGAAATCGTTTTTGTGGGGCTCGCCGGCGTGCATCCGCCGCTCGGCGTCGCGTCCGCGTTCGAGTCGGTCGTCGGCGCCACGGAGGAGCGCGAGGCCTCCATCCTCGCCGCTCAGGGCTACCGCAACAGCACTGTGCCGCTTGCCTCCGCCAACGCCGCGCGCCTCGGCGCCGAGGCCGTCTCCTACCGTGTCCGCCGCGCGGAGCTCGCGCAGGCCGAGGCGCAGCAGTTCACCCGCCGCCTCGAAGCCAGCCGCCGCGCCCCCGGCGTCTTCCGCAGCCGTGCCTACTTCGACACCCTGAGCGACTCGCTCGCCGGCATCCGCAAATACATCATCGCCGCCGAATCCGGCCACGACGTGCTGATCTTCAACCTCGAGGAGAAGCTCAACCTCGACTGGATGAACCTTGGTGGCGCTGCGCCTGAGAAAAAAGACAAAGCGAAATGAGAGTGAAGTTCACATGAAACGCAACGTAGGCATGTTGATGTTCGGGCTGGTGGTGGCGGGGCTGCTCCTGCTGCTGCAGGTGCTGTTCATCGTGCGGCAGGGCGAGGTTGCCGTGCTGACCACCTTCGGCAAGCCGCAGCGCGCGCTGACGGAGCCCGGGCTCTACGGCCGCTGGCCGTGGCCGATCCAGCGCGTCTACAACTTCGACGCGCGCCTCCGCTGCCTCGAAGGCGCCTTCGAGCAGACCATCACGCAGGACGGCAAGAACCTGCTCGTCGCCGTCGCCGCCGGCTGGCGCGTGAAGGACCCGCTGCGCTTCCTCGAGCGCGTCGGCGCCGAGGCGCAGGCGGAGCAGAATCTTGACGGACTGATCCGCAACCACAAGACCGCCGTGCTCGGCCAGGTGCCGCTCTCCGCGCTGGTCAACACGCACCGCGAGCAGCTCAAGTTCGACGAGGTCGAGCGGCGCATGCTCACCGCCGTGCAGACCGAGGCGCGCGAGCGCTACGGCATCGAGGTCGAGTATCTTTCCATCCGCAAGCTCGGCCTGCCGGAAGGCATCACCGCGAAGGTCTTCGAACGCATGCGCGAGGAGCGCAAGGCGATTGCGGAAGGTTACCGGGCCGAGGGCGAGGGCGAGGCCATCCGCATCCGCGCCGAGGCCGACAGCCAGCGCGACCAGACGCTCGCCCGCGCCGAGGCCGACGCCAAGCGCCTGCGCGCCGAGGGCGATGCCGCCGCCGCCGAGTACTACCGCGAGTTCGAGAAGAACCCCGACCTCGCCATGTTCCTGCGCAAGCTCGAAGCGCTCGAACAGACGCTGAAGGAAAAGTCCACCGTCGTCCTCGGCTCCGACACCGAGCCGTTCGACCTCCTCCGCAGCGGCGAGTCGAAAGACAAAAAACAGAACCCAAAATGATCAGCAACCGTCAGATCTTTAGTTGGAGCCTCCTCGGTCTCGGAGGACAGGGCCTAACTGTAGGGGTTGCGCTTGCGCAGCCCATGGTGGGTTGCTCCGTCGTGGAAGCGGCTTCCAGCCGCTTCGGTTGGGTTGAGCTGTGTGGCGGACGGCGCGGCGCGCCGTCCCTACCTTTTCCAAGCCTTGGAAAAACTCACGCTTATCTGTTCCAATGCTTGGAACAGTTCGGGCTCGGGATGTTTTGTGGGCGGGAGCTCCTGCTCCCGCGTCGGTGTGCGTCGGCGGATTCATCGGATCGGTCGCATCCGTCCAATCTCCGCAAACAACTGACCCATGACAACTGACCCATGACTTCCGAAAAAGAACAACTTGATGCCGGCCAGCAGGCGCTCGGCGACGCGCTGGCGGTGAGCTTCCGCGCGCTGCGGCTGGTGATGCTGGCGCTGCTGGCGGGCTATCTGCTCTCCGGCGTGTTCATCGTGCACCAGGACGAGCGCGCGTTCACGCTGGTCTTCGGCCAGGTTTCCGGCGACGCCGCGCACCGGCTCAAGGGACCCGGGCTGCACTGGACGTGGCCCAAGCCGATTGCCGAAGTGGTGCGCCTGAAGACCGAACGTGTCGCGACGCTGGCGACGGCATCGTTCTGGCCCAAGCAGGATCCGCTCGCGAAGGACGCCGGCGCGCCGGAGCCGACCCTCAAGCCCGGCACCGATGGCTGTACGTTGACCGGAGACGCCAATCTCATCCACTCGCGCTGGGCCGTCCGCTACACGATCAGCGATCCGGAAACTTTCGCGTTCGGCTGGAACGATGCGGTGCAGGTGCTGCACGACGAATTCGACCGCGCGATCCTCGCCTCGAGCGCGCGGCTGCCGGTGGACCAGGCGCTGCGCACGAACGTCGAGGGCTTCCGCGCCGCGGTCGAGCAGTTGCTGCGCGAGCGCTGCGACGCGCTGCGCGTCGGCGTGCGCGTGCAGGGCGTGGACGTGCTCGGGCTGACCCCGCCGCGGCAGGTGGCGGAGGCGTTCAACGCCGTCGTCGAGGCCGAGCAGGAGCGCAGCCGGCTGATCAGCGAGTCGCGTACCTACGCCGCGCGGCAGCTCAACGAAGGCCGCGGCCTGGCGTCGCGGCTCCTCGCGGAGGGCGCCACCTACAAGAGCCGGCTCGTCAGCCGCGTCAGCGCCGATGCCGACTACTTCCGCAAGATTTCCGTCGAGTACGCAAAGAACCCGGACATGATCCTGCAGACGCTGCGGCAGGACGCCGTGCGCCGCACCCTGGAGAAGGTCGACCAGAAATTCATCGTCCACCGCAACGCCAGCGGCCAGCAGGAGATTCGCGTGCTGGTGTCGCCGGAACAACCGAAGAAGAGATGAAAGCATCCACAGATTACACGGATTTCACAGATTAGGAATGGAACAACTAACCACGGACAACTGACTGTTGATGGATGATGGGCGACCAGTGACAAATGACCAAAGACGAATGACTTTTTGATTCATGACAACCGACCACGAACAACTGACCACGGACACGCTTCAGCCATGCTGATCAAACACCATGCTCATGAAGCCGGCGAGCCGCACGGACACTCCGCGCAGGGCCTGCTGGTCTGGATTTTCATCGGCACCGCCTTTGTGTTGAACGGGTTCCTGGCACCGCACATCTTCCGCGACGATCCGCTGATCGGGCAGATCTCCGCGGCCATCGGCGCGGTCATCCTGCTGCTGCCGATTCTCAAGACCTCGGTCGAAGATTTGTTGCACGGCCATGTCCACATGAACGAGCTGGTCGCGCTCGCGGTGCTGGCGGCGATGGCACAGGGCGATTTCCTCACGGCGGGCGTGGTGGCGTTCTTCATGCTCATCGCGCTGGTCATCGAGTCGCGCTCCGCCGCCGGCGCGCACCAGGCCATTGAGAAACTCATCCGCCTGACGCCGACGACGGCGCGGCGGCTCGACGGGAACAACAACGAGGTGACCGTCCCCGCTGCACAGCTCGTGGTGGGCGACCGCATCCGCGTGTTGCCTGGCGACGCGATTCCCGCCGATGGCGTGATCGAGCGCGGGCAGACGACGCTGAACGAGGCGACCGTGACGGGCGAGTCGCTGCCGCGCGACAAGGGCCCGCAGGAGGAAGTCTTCGCCGGCACGCAGAACCTGACCGGCGCGGTGGATGTGATCGTCAAGCGCGTCGGCGAGGACACTACGCTGGGCCATGTCCGCAAACTCATTCTCGCCGCCGAGGAGACGCGCCTGCCGATCATGCGCATCATGGACCGCTACGTGAGCTATTACACGCCGGTGATGCTGATGCTCGCGGCACTGGTGTGGTTCTTCACGGGCGACTGGAACCGCGTGATCGCGCTGCTCGTCATAGCCTGCCCGTGCGCGGTGATCCTGGCGACGCCGACCGCGATGGTTGCTGCGCTTTCCGCCGCGGCCAAGCTCGGCATCCTCATCCGCAATGTCGGCGACTTGGAGTCGGCGGCGAAACTGAATGCTGTGATCTTCGACAAGACCGGCACGCTGACCACCGGCAAGCTTGGCGTGGCGCGGCTCGCGCCGCGCGAAGGCGTCGCGCCGTCGGTGCTGCTGCTCGCCGCCGCCAGCGCGGAGCGCTTCAGCAAGCATCCCGCGGCGGTGGCACTGGTCGAACTGGCGCAGCAGACCGGCCTCGCGCTGCCGGAGCCTGCGGACTTCAAGGAAACGCCGGGGCAGGGCGTCGGCGCGACGATCAGCGGGCAGAAGGTCGTCAGCGGCCGCGCCACGTTCCTCAAGGCGCAGGGCGTCAGCGATGACCTGCTCGCGCAGGCCGACGCGCAGGAGACTGAAGGCTTCAGCGTCATCTTCGTCGCCGCCGACGGGAAATATCTCGGCTGGATCGGGTTCCAGGATCAGCTCCGGCCCGAGGCCGAGGCCAGCCTGCTGGCCCTGGCCGCCCTCAAGGTGCGGCGGATCGCGATGGTCACCGGCGACCGCACGGCCGTCGCGCGCGTCATCGCCGCGAAGATTGGCTGCCGCGAATTCAAGGCCGAGTGCCTGCCGCAGGAGAAGGTAGAGTATGTGCGCGCCGTCCAGCGCGAGGGGTATCACGTCGCCTTTGTCGGCGATGGCGTCAACGACGCGCCCGCGCTCGCCGCCGGCGATTCCGGCATCGCGATGGGCGCGGCCGGCAGCGATGTGGCGATCCACAGCGCCTCCGTCGCGCTGATGAGCAGCGACCTGCGCCGGGTGCCGACGTTGATCTGCATCTCTCGCGCCGCCCGCAACGTCATCCACCAGAACCTCGCCCTCGGCGGCCTGTTCATCATCGGGGGGTTGGTCCTGTCCGGCCTCGGACTGATGGGGCCGATCATCGCCGCCATTTTGCACAACGCCGGCAGCCTGATGGTCGTCATGAACAGCGCCCGCCTGATCCGGATGGGCGAAGAGGCGCCGGCCAAAGCGTGAGCCGAGCGTTGTGACGGGGCCATGCTACGGGCTGTCAGAATCTATGGTGTCCTGCTGCTGGCCGCGATCGGTGCCTTTGCTGCCCCAGTTACCCCCAACGTGTTGGTGGGGGAAGGGCGCACGCTGGTTATCTTTTTCGCCGTCAGGATAGCCAGCGGGTCGCAGGATAAGAAGTTGTTGGTGGTGCTGCACGACAGCGCGGAGCGGCGTTCCGACGAAATCAACCGCCAGATGTCCCCCCACAACCTCGCCAGTGTCACCGTGCTCTCTCCGCTGCGTTGACAATCGGCAGTCTGACGAAGCCGCTCTTTCCTCGCGGCTTGGAGCGCGGCCTGCGCTGGATCGAGGCGCGCCCGGACACCGCCGCGCTCTTCAGCGTCCGAGAACCCTCCGGTCGTTTCCGCCTGTCCCCAGACCCTCATTCCCTTCTTTCCAAGGCATGGAAACGGTGCCCTGACCGCCCGCCTTACGGGCGGCTGGTTTATGCACAGCAACGGCATCGCCGCGCTGCCAGATACCGGTGGGGTACCGGTGCCTGGCAGCTCTAAGCCGCCGGGCGTTTGAGCTGCTTTGGTGTGCTGCACGTGGGCTGGTCATCTTGCTGAACAGCCAGGACAGAAGCAGGGTGGGGCTCACGAGCTACTTATGTATTGCCTTATGCCCTCCGGCAGGATAGAAACCTCATGATTTCCAGCATTCGGTGAAGGTTAACAAGTAAGGCGACGATGATGAACATCCACCGCAAGATGGTTCGAGCGTGTTCTGTGCTTCTAGGCATGGTGCTGACCGTGCAAGCCCAGACGAATTTTGTCTGGACCAACGCGGTCGGAGGAAACTGGAATAGCGCTGGAAACTGGACGAACGAAAGCTCCGGCACCCAGCCCCTCACCGGTGGGGCGAGCAGCTATATTCTCAGTTTTGAGACGCCCGTCCTCCCCGTCATTGCGACCAATGATCTCGGCTCGGCGGGGGCCAATGGGTTCCAGCTCAACCAGCTCAACTTCGGCAATGCGCCGGTGACGCTCTACGGCAGCAACATGGTTTTTCTGACCGGTCAGAACCTCGCGCTGCCGGCCCTCAACCAGAACGGCGCGGGCGCCATCACGCTCAATGTCGGTGTCGCACTCTCCAACAGCACGACCTTTAGCGGGACGGGCACGGGCGCGTTGACGCTCAACAGCAGCGTCGTCGGCGCCGGCAGCCTGGTGATGGGTGGCAACTACGCGCTGACCCTCAACGCGAGCAACGGCTATGGGGGCGGCACGACCATCAGCAAAGGCACGCTCAGGGTGGGCAACGCCTTTGCGCTGGGCACCAACCGCGCCGTCGTGGTCAACGGCACGGGCACGTTGGATCTCAACAGCGTGGACCTGAGGACGAACTACGTTTACAACGTGGTCATCAGCGGCGCCGGGTTCACCAACGGCGGGGCGGTGGTCAACAATGGTCTCGCCGATCTGACCAACCTGGGCCTCGACAATCTGACGCTCGCCGGCGATGCGACCATCGGCGGCACCAAGCGCTGGGGTGTTCAAAACGGGGTGGATCTGGCCGGTTTCCGTCTGACCAAGGTGGGCGTCAACCAAGTCAGCTTCAACGCAGGCACGGTGACGGCCGGCAATATGGATCTCAACGCCGGTATCCTTTCGCTTGAAGGTGGCGGCATCAATGTCGCCAGCGGGGGTGTCATCACGCTCAACACGGGCGGCTCGCTGATGCTCTACGGCACAGCTGCGAGCAACATCACGCGATCCTTGGTCGCGAATGGCGGCACCCTGATGCTGGGCTCGGGTGGCGCGGGCGGTGGTGCGGCCAACAGTCCCATCGTGCTCCAGTCGAACCTCACCCTCAATGTTGGTGGCGCTTATGTTTTGAACGGGGTGATCTCGGAAGCCGGCGGATCCTATGCCCTGGTGAAGACGGGCACCGCCAACCTGATGCTGACCGCAGCCAATACCTACAGCGGCGGCACCACGAACAGCTCGGGCTGGCTGATCGTATCGAACAGCAATGCGCTCGGCACCGGGCAGCTGGTTATGAACGGCGGCACTCTCTCGAACGCGCTGAATGGGGCGACGTACGCGAACGTCATTTCGTTGCAGGCCGCCGGCACCATCCAGACGCCCATCGGCTCGGTCACCACCTTCACCGGTCCGATCACCAACACGGGCGCGCTGACGATCTACGGTGGCACGACCAACGCACTGGGGATGGGCACGGTGTATGTGTTGGGCACCAACACCTTCACGGGCAACATGAACATCAACAATGGTGTGGTGGTCATCAACAACTCGCAGGGGCTGGGCACGGGCACCAAGACGGTCACGATCAACCGCAACACCAATTTCGACCCGCAGTTGGTCCTCGATGGCAGCGCCGGCCCCATCACGTTGGCCGGCGGACTTTCGTTCGCCACCAGCCAGGCCAACTATCCGACAGTTTCCAATGCGGCGGGCAACAACGTCATCAACGGCAAGTTCGACCTGCAGGGCGGCGGCGGGAGCACCTGGCTCGAAGTGGGCAGCGGCACCTTGACGATGAACGGCAATTTCAGCCCGAGCACCACGACCCGCACCCTGATCCTGGGCGGCGTCGGCACGGGGTATGTCTTCGGCGTGGTTTCGGATGGCGCGGGCGCCAACACGCTGAACGGGTTCGTCAAGCAGGGTTCCGGCTTGTGGGTCATCGGCGCGAACAATAGTTTCTTCGGGGCCACCAATGGCGCGGGCACGGTCATCAACGGCGGCACGCTGCAAGTGGGCAACGGTGGGGCGGTGGGCACGCTCGGCACCGCTTCCGTCTCGGTCGCCAGCGGCGCGACGCTGGCCTTCAGCCGTTCCGACATCTTCATGGCGAGCAACAGCATCTCGGGCGCAGGCCAGGTGGTCTTCAACGGTCCCGGCTACCTGACGCTCAGCGCGACCACAAACAGCTACACCGGCGGCACGGTCGTCAATGGCGGCACGTTGGGCTTTGCCTCCCAGGCTGCCATCGGTGGCGCGGGGCCGAACATCAACAACAACGTCGGTGGCGCGCTGGCGGTGGCGGGCGCCTATACAAATGTGGCGGGCTGGCTTGCGAGCGGGCACGTCGCGATCAACTCGGGCGGCGCGATGGCGTTGACCGCCAACAGCGCCGAGACGGTCAACTTCGGCGTCTATAGCAACCTCTACCTGGGTGCCGCGTCCGGCAACAATGCCACCTACAGCGGCAGCTACATTGTGACCAACAGCAATATGTACCGGCTGGGCGGCGGCGGCGGGACGTTGACCTATGCCTCGGCTCTGACGGGCGACACGACCCTGGTGGTCGGCGGCGGCGTCGGCACCGTGGTGTTGACGGCGTCGAACTCCTTCAGCGGCGGCATGATCGTCAGCAACGGCGCGTTCGCCGCGCCCGCCAACAATCATGCCGTGGGCACCGGCGGGGTCATCGTCTACGGCCTCAACGACGGTGCCGGTTCCGGCCTGGCGCTCGCGAACAATATCACCCTGACGAATGCGCTGACGCTGGTGGGTACAGCCGGCGGGACGGCCCGTGCGGGAAATGCCAGCGGCGTCAATACCCTTTCCGGCCCCATCGAGATCAACAGTGCTGCAGGCTTGGCGAGTTTCGATGCCAATGGCGGATTCCTAACCATCAGCGGGAGCATCACGGGCGGCGACTTCACGGTCCGTGGCGCGGCCGCCGGCGCGATCACGGGCGGCATCGACATCCCGGGCACGCTGAGCAAGGCCGAGGCGGGTCAGTGGACGATCGGCGCCGTCGGTCCGGTCTACAGTTGGAGCAACCTCGCGGTGCAGGCGGGCACGCTGCGTTTGGGCGCCGGCAACATGCTGCCGGCCACCTCCTTGGTGACCATGGGAGCGACGTCGGACGTGAGCGCTGCCCTGCTCGACCTCAATGGGTTTGATCAAACGGTCGCGGGTGTGACGTCCGGCGCGGGCAGCAGCGGAGCCAAGGTGATCGGCAACTCGGCGGGCGCTGGCGCCACCTTCACGGTCAGCAACTCCGACAACTATGTCTTCTTGGGCGGCTTCGGCGGCAATCTGAGCCTGGTCAAGGAGGGACCCGGCCTGCTATCCATCGGCAACAGCGCGCACACGGGCAGCACCCTGATCAACAGCGGCATGTTGCAACTCGGCACCAACGGCGCCTTCGGCTCGCTCGGGCTGGGGCCGGTGACGAATAGCGGCGTGTTGGCCTTCAACCGGTCCGACAGCTACACCGTGTTCAGCTCCATCACGGGCCCGGGTGTCTTGCTGCAGATGGGCAATGGCGTGACGCTCTTGAGTGGGCAGAACACCTTCACCGGCGGCCTCCTGATCACGAACGGCGAAGCCGGCGCGGTGCTGGACAGCGGCTGGGGTGCGGCAGGCAACCTGATCAGCGTGAGCGGCGGCGCGCTCGCCGTCAATGGCACGACGATCCAGAGCATGGGACCGCACCCTCTGAACGCGGGTACCTTCAACGGCGGAGTGGATGTATTCAGTCCTTATGGGGCCTTCGTCATCGCCACCAACCTGAGCGGCGGCAGCAGCTTGACCAAACTCGGCAAGGGCGTCCTGATCCTGCAGGGTACGAACACCTATAACGGGGGCACGACCGTCAGCAACGGCACACTGCGCCTGCTGGCCGGCGGTGGCGACAACCTGCTGGCCGCGGACGGCGCGCTCAACCTGGTGGGCGGCACGCTTGATTTGGCGGGCAGCAGCCAGACAACGACCAGCCTGGTGTTGCAAGGCGGTAGCGTGCAGAACGGCAGCCTCACGGTCGCCACCAGCAACCTGGTCCTGTCGGCGGGGATGGCCGCTGCTGCCCTGAACCTGCAGGGGAGCGCTCCGCTGGTCAAGATTGGCAGCGGGTATTTAGCGCTGCTGGGCAACAACACCTACAGCGGGGCGACCGTGTTGAGCAACGGCACGCTGGCGATTGTCAGCGATGCCAACATCGGCGGTTCGTCCGGCAGCACCATCACGTTCGCGGGCGGCATCCTTGGTATCCTCGGCAATGCGCTGCCCAACCTCGACGGACACGACGTCAACTACAACACCTTCAACGGCGGGTTCGATATTGCCACGCCCGGCGTTGCCTTTACGCTGACCAACGCCATCAGTGACGGCGGCAGCCTCACCAAGGCGGGCCTGGGCACCTTGGTGCTGGCCGTAGCGAACAGCTATAGCGGGCCGACGATCATCAACGCGGGCACGCTGCAAGTGGACAACGGTGGGGCGACGGGGACGTTGGGCTCGGGCATCGTTACGAACAATGCCAGCCTGGTGTTCTTCCGGTCGGACAGCTATGGGGTAACCAATAACATCGTGGGCACCGGTGCCACCACGGTGCGCAGCGGCGTGCTGAACTACGGTGTCGGAGGCATCACGAACGGCCGGCTCTTCGTGGCCGACACGCCGGGCCTGAACGCAACGTTCAACCTGACCAGTGGCGTGGTGCGCATCACCCAGACCGCGAACAATCAGTTCATCATTGGCAACGCCCCCAATGCGCTGGGCACCTTCAACATGAGCGGCGGCCTGCTGACGTCTTCCAATGAACTCTGGATCGCCGGTGGCGTGAGCAACAGCCGGGGCTTCTTCAATCTCACGGGCGGCTCGGTCGTGGTGAGCAACTGGACGGCTGTCGGCCGCGGTGCGGCGAACGGCTCGGTAGGCAACTACGGCGAGTTGAACATCAGCGGCGGCGCGTGGAGCAACCAGGCGAATAACGGCATGACCATCGCCTCCTATGGCGGCAATACCGGCCGGGTGACGGTTACGGGTGGCAGTCTCTACGTCCAGAACGCGCTCTATGTGGGAGAAGGGAATGGCGCCGTGGCCACCGCGCCAGCGGTCGGTATGATGGTGATCGGGGGCGGCACCGTTTATGCAGGCAATTCCCTGATGGTGGGGCAGAGCGCCGCCGGGATCGGCGCCCTCATTCAAACCGGCGGCGTTTTGAACGTGGCCGCCGGCGAGTTCGACATGGGCAATGCCAACGCGCTGAACTATGGCTTCTATATGAACGCGGGCGGCATCGCCTCGAACGCGAACTGGATGCAGGCCGGCCGCGGCGGCATGGGTGTCATCTATCTGGTCGGTGGCACCAACTTCATCAATGCCAGCAGCCAGGGTCTGTTGGCGGGTATGAGCGGGAGCGGCAGTTCCACCGGTGTGATCTACATTGCGGGCGGTACGCTCCGCGACACGGGGCGTCTCGGCGTCGGCTGGGCTGGCAGCAGTCGCGCAGAAGTGACCATCGGAGGCAATTCCTCCGTCATCATCGGCAGCGGCGGGGTGGAATTCAACCAGGCCAACACCACGATGTCGTTCTTGAACCTGAACGGCGGCACGCTTTCGACGTTGAATGTCTACAAGAACGTGGCTGGCGGCTGGAGTGTGCTCAATCTCAATGGCGGTACGCTCCTGGCTCAGGGCAACCAGACCTTCATGGGGCCGGGCGCCGGTGGCGTGGGTGCACTGGATGCTGCCTATGTATATGGTACTGGGGCGCTGATCGATTCCTCCAACTTCAACATCACCATTTCCCAGAACTTGCTGTCCCCGACGGGGCAAGGGGTGACGAGCATTCCTTGGAGCGGCTCGATGGTGGGTTATGTCGGTGCGCCCTATGTGGCGATCAGCGGCGGCGGCGGCACGGGCGCGACGGCGATAGCCCAGTTCGACTTCACCAGCGGTTCGGTGACGGGCATCCTGCTCACCAGCGCCGGGGTGGGGTATACGAGCACACCTACCGTGGCGCTGGTCGGTGGCGGTATTGCCAGCAACTACCTGGGCATAGCTTTCATCGGGGCCAACAACGCCGGAGCGGTGACCAAACAGGGTGGTGGGGCGCTGCTCTTGACGGGCACCAACACCTATGCTGGCGGTTCGGTGATCAACAACGGCCTGCTGGTCTTCGCCTCGACCAACGCGATAGGCAGCGGCTTCGTCACCATCAATAATGGAGGCGCGCTGGGCGTGACTGGCTCCTATGGCAGTGCGTCGGCCTGGCTTGACAGCGGCAGGATCGCCACGAATTCCACCGGGGCCCTAGCGTTGGGCGCCGCCAACGCCGCCGAGGATATCAACTTCATGACGGCGGCCGGTGGTGTCTATAGCAATCTGTACGTCGGGGCGCTGTCGCCGGTGCTCTACTCCGGCGCGCTGTCCTTCTACAATAATGATTATCGGCTGGGCGGGGGCGGCAGCACGTTGGCGCTAACCAACGATCTGGCCGGCAACACGCTGAACATCGGCCTGCCGGGCACCAGTGTGACCAACACGGTTGCGCTCAACGGTTTCCTCTCGTTTGTGGGCGGTATCGTGGTGAACAGCAACGCGGTTCTGAGCCTGGCCGGTCCGGCCCTCGGCACCATCAGCCTCACGAATGCCACCGTGCAGGTGCGTGGCGCGGCGGTGAACAGTCTGGCCCTCAACCCGGCCCTCGCCGGCAGCGTCACGTTCGACATCAACACGGCGGGCCACACCGTCACGCTGGGCGACAACCTGACAGCGGGTGGCCCCTTCACCAAGGCGGGTTCGGGGGTGTTGGCGCTCGGTGGTGCGAACTCATTCAGCAGCAATGTGACCGTAGCGGCGGGTGCGCTGCGAATCACCAGCAGCGATGCGCTTAATGGAACGGGCAGCAATGTCACGGTCGCCAGCGGCGCGGCGCTCCAGTTGCAGGGGGGCATCACCCCCGCGGCGGATGACCTGTTGACGTTGAACGGCGCCGGCGTGGCCAACGACGGCGCGCTGCGCAACATCGCCGGGAGCAACACGTGGGCGGGTCCCATCACGCTGGGCAGTGCCTCGCGCGTCAATACGGACGCCGGTCTCCTGACGCTGTCCGGGCGCATCACCAACGGCACGAACCTGTTGACCGTCGGCGGGGTGGCTAACACGGTGATCAGCGGCCCGATTCTTGGCGGCACAGGCGGCCTGACCAAAGACGGCTCCGGCATCCTCACGCTGACCGGCAGCAACCTGTACACCGGCACCACGACCATCAGCGCGGGCGGTCTGGTGTTGGACTTCTCGCAGCCCGGCGCACCGCTCAACAACATCATCAACAACACCGCCTTGGCGATGGGCTATAACGTGCTGGGCACGAACGCGTCGTTGCTGGTCATCGGGCAGGGGGCGGGCGTCACCACCCAGTCGTTCAACGGCGTGACGCTCAATCCGGGCAATAACTCCATCGTGGCCAGCAATTTTAATGGCGGCGGCACAACGGTTCTCAGGTTGGGCACGGTCACCCGCGCCACCGGCGGCGGTCTCCTTGACCTCACTCTGCCGGGCGGCAATGGCAGGATCACCACCACGAGCGCGACCAATACGGTTGGTATTTTTGACGCATGGGTGACGGTCAACAAGCAGGACTGGGCGGCGTTGAATGGCACGAGCTTCACCGCCTTTACCAACTACACCTTGGTCGATCCGTTCCTCAGGGTTATCCCTAGCCTGAACACGTACGCCGTCAAGGTGACGAGCGGGGTTGGCGTCACCAACTTCCTGGGGGTGGACCCCACCAGCATCAAGACCCTGTTGGTCAATGATCCGACCAAGAACCATGTCATCGTCATGAGCGGTCAAACCCTGCGCATGGGTTCACCCGGTGCCATCATGCTGGCCAGCGGCTCCGGCGGTTTGACCGTGGGTACGAACGTCAACGATGGTTTTCTCACGGCGGGCAGCGATCTCACGCTGATCAATTATTCCACCAATACGCTCGTCATCAACTCTTCCTACACCAATGGGAGTTCGCTGACGATCAATGGTGGTGGGCCGGTTGTTTTCAACGGCATCACTGCCAGCGCGGGTGCGACCTATCTCAATAATGGCGCGGTGAGGTTCAACAACCAGAACACCCTGACCGGTGCGGTCAATATCCGCGGTGGTACGGTGACCCTGTCCGGCACCAGCTTCAATACGTTGGGTGCGGTGACGCTTCAGGACAGCTCCACGTTGAACCTCAACGGGCCGACAACCTTGGGGACGAACAGTATGATCGTGGGTTCGTTGGCAGGTGACCGTGCCACCGTCGTGATCGGCGCCAATGCGACGATGGCCAAGTTGTTGGTCGGTACTGTCAGCGGCGCGGCGGGCGCGGTCGTCCAGAACAGCGGCGCCGTACTCGCAGGTCCCGGAGTGGGCGGCGTGGATGTTTTAAGCCTGGGTAACGGCGGCTATGGTTATTACCAGCTGAACGGGGGCACGCTGCTCTCCGGGCAGTTTGCGCCGGGCGGTAGCGCGGCAGGTGGTACTGGCGTTTTCGATCAATACGGCGGCGCGACGACGGTCAATGGGCAGTGGTTCATCTTGGGCTGGGGCGGCACGAGCCGGGGCGTGGTGAATCTGTTCAACGGTACGATGTCGTTCGTCACCAACCAGCAGCCTTTGACGTTGGGCTATACCGGCAACACCAATTTTGGCGCCATCAACCTGCTCGGCAGTTCGGTGGTCTTTGACACGACCGGTGGCACCAACGGTCTGCCGGTTGAAATGATGAGGACGGCCGGTAATTCGACCAGCGTGATCAACCTCAACAGCGGCACCTTGGAGGCCAATCAGATCAAGGCCAGCACAGCCGGTCTTTCACTGCTTAACTTCAATGGCGGCACGCTGCAGGTCAACGCCAGTTCGGTGTTCAGCAACACGTTCCTCACCGGTCTGACGGCGGCGACGATCTATTCCGGCGGAGCGACCCTGGACACGACGAACAACGCCAGCGTGACCATTCCGCAGAACCTCACCGGCCCGACCGGCTTCGGCTTGACCGGCATTGCCTTGGCGAACAATGGCGCGGGCTATATCGGCGCGCCGGTGGTGGTGCTCACGGGCGGCAACGGCACGGGCGCCACGGCCATTGCACAGGTGGATCTGGGCAGCGGTCAGGTGACCAACCTGCTGATTACCAGCGCGGGTTCCGGCTATCTGCCCACGGATGCGCTGACGGTCCAGCTCCTCGGCGGCGGTTTCACGCGTGCGGCGACGCCCGGCACCTATCGCTGGGCGGCGAATGTCAACAGCGGCAGCCTGACGGTGAATGGCGGCGGCGTGCTGACGCTGACCGGCACCAACTCCTATGGTGGCACCTCGATCGTCAACAGCGGCTCTCTGGTGTTCCAGCCCGCGTTGCTGACGACGAACAAGGTTGGCGGCCTTGGAGGCGAGGGCGCGGTTGTGCAGAACGGGCCCGGTGTGACCATCCTAGGTGGCGACAGCTCCACCTTCGCCGGGAGTGCGACGATCAATACGGGCACGCTGCAGTTCGCCACGCTGAATTCGTTGCCGACCCATGCGCTCGGCGGTGTGCTGGTGACCAACCAAGGCGTGGCCGCCTTGGGTTTCACAGGCATTGAGGGCGCCAAGTCGTTGACCAATTTCAACACGACCTCGCCGGGTATCATCGCTTTCATGCCTGTCAGTGGCACGGATACGTTCAACTTCGCCGGGGCGGGTCTCTCCAATGCCTTTTTCGGGGGCCTGACCAGCGCCACGTTCGGCGGGACCTACACTCCCTATAACAATGCCTATCAGTTGACGGGCATCCGGGGCAACGCCCTGACCTTTACCAACGCCATCGGCGGCAGCAGTTCCGTCAGCATCGGTACGGGCTTCGGCGTCTCCTCCGGTCTGGTTGTGTTCACTGCGGCGAATAACACCTACAGCGGCCCGACGGTTATAGCTCCCAACAGCACCTTGCAAGCCGGCGCGGCTAATGTGATCGGCAGCCAATCCGCGGTGACGCTCAGCAATGGTGCGGTCTTCAACGTCGCCGGTTTCAACCAGTCACTCGGCTCGCTGGCCGGTCTCGGCAGCATCATCAACACCAATGCCAAGATGACCTTGACCGTCGGAGATAATGGTGCCAGCACCCTGTTCGGCGGCACGATCAGCGGCAGCCAGGATCTGGTCAAGGCGGGCAGCGGCATCTTGAACCTGACGAACAGCAACTTCTACACGGGGTCGACCATCGTCAATGGCGGCACGTTGCAACTGGCGCCGGCCCAGACCAACTATGCCGGGTTGTGGGAAACCTATACCAACGTGGCCAGCGTCTGGGCTCCGGTGGGCATGACCAAGCTGACAACCACCAGCTATCCGCGTTTTGCCGAAACCAACCTCGCCTCCATCGTGGGCACTCCGGCGTGGCCCAGTAACGCGCCACAAAATGCCACCATGGGTTACCTCGGCTATGTCTACAACAATGCCGGCTCCAACGCCACGTGGACGTTTGCGGCCAACATAGACGACGGTTCCCAACTCTTGATTGATGGCAGGCTGGTGCTGTCGTCCGCTGGCAACGCGACCGTGATGACCAATATCACACTCTCACCGGGGGCGCACTCGATCGACTATCGTATCCAGAATGGCACGGGCGGCTATGGCACCTACGGCCTCTTCGGCTCCGGTACCGGCATCGGCACCGGCGGCAGCATCGGATTTGGCTATGACCCGCTGGGACGTGGGCAAGCGGTCGCTGGGAACTACGTCATTCCGGCCGATCCGGGTAACGGCACCTTCTTCACCACGGCAGCCGGTGTGTTGCCCGCCGCCACGCCGCTCTATATCGCCACTGGCGCCACCGTGGACCTCAACGGCGCCGTCCAGAACATCGCGATGCTCTCCGACTACGCCGGTGGTGGCGGCCTCGTCACCAATACGGCGCTGGCGGCCAATGCGGTGCTCCAGATCGCCACGCTCGCCGGCAGCAACACTACCTTCAGCGGCAATATCAGCGACGCCTCCGAGTCCAACAACATCAGCCTGTGGATCGGCGGTTCGGGCACCCAGGTCTTGGCTGGCACCAACAGCTATCACGGCGGCACGGTCATCTCCGGCGGCGTGCTGCAGTTTGCCCAGACCAGCGCCATCTCGCCTTACAGCAACGTGCTGATCAATGCGGGTGGCACGCTCGCCAATGCCGGGGCCTACATCAATGTGAACGACTGGCTCAACAGCGGCAGCATCGCCAGCAATTCGGCCGGCAGCCTCGCGTTTACGACGGCGGCCAATCTGAGCGAAGCGGTCAACTTGGCGCTGGCGGGCGGCGGCCAGTACAGCAACCTGTACCTGGGCGCCATTGGAAACATCACTTTCAACGGCACCGTGATCCCCGCGGCGGGCATCACGCGGCTCGGTGGCGGCGGCGGAAAATTGACCATCGCTAATCCCCTCGTCTCCGGCAGCGTGGCAATCGGTGGCGGTCTGGGCACGGTCGTGTTGTCCAATACCCTGAACACCTACACCAGCACGGTGCTCAACGCCGGCATATTGCAGGTCACCGCCGATGCCGCGCTGGGCACCGCGACCGCAGGGCAGACGAACATCACCTTCGCTCTGGGCGGTACGCTCCAGGCCGGCGCCCCCACTGTCGTGCTCGCGGCCACCCGCACCCTGTTGGTGACCAACGGGGTGCTCGGTACGCTCGACAACAACGGCAATTCTTTCACCATCAACGGGAACATTGTGGGCACCGGCACACTGGTTTCCACCGGCGCGGGCACCAACACGCTCGGCGGCCTGGCGAACACGGTGCAAGGCATCCAGGCGCGCAACGGCACGCTGATCTTCGCCCCGGGCAGTTCCAACAACATTGCCGGCGGCAACAGCACCAACATCTACGGCTTGCAAGTAGCACCGGTCACGGGTGACCGCGCGATCGTGCGCTTCAACCCGACCGCCGGCCAGACCAACATCATCCTTGGCACGCTGCGGGTGGGCAACGGCACCAACTCCGCCGGTGTGGTTTATCAGACCAGCGGCTTGGTCCTGCAAAACGGCGGCAACGCCAATCAGGACTTCGCCATTGGTTCCGGCGGCGGTTACGGCTACTACAAGTTGACGGGCGGCACGGTGGTGGGTAACCAGATGGAGATCAGTTCGGTCAATACGGGCGCCGGCGGCGTCGGCGTCATGGATATCCTGGGTGGCACGGTGTCGCCGCAGCAGTACTTCATGATCGGCCGTTCAGCCAATGGCATCGGGGTGGTCACCGTGGCCAATGGCGGCGTGCTGAATGGAGCGGTCAATAACACCGCCGGGATCGCCTTCGGCTGGGACGGCAGTGCCAACGGCTACGGCGTGCTCAATATTCTGAACGGCGGCCTGGTGAATGCGGGCATTGGTGGCAAGACGCTGGACCTCGGGGCCAATAGCGGGACCAACACCGGTATTGTCAACCTCAACCTGGGCGGTACGGCCATCGTGTCCCAGATCACCCGCAGCCAGGTGGGGACGGGTATCCTCAACTTCAACGGTGGCCTCCTGATCGCGAGCAACAACGCGAACGCCACGCTGATCAATAGCAACCTGTCGGGCGCCTACGTCTACCAGGGCGGGTTCAATATCTCCAACAATGTCAACAGCGCCGTGCTGCAGCCCTTGCTGGCGCCCACGGGGTACGGCGTCTCCGGTATCGGGCTGGCGGATGGTGGCACGAACTATCTTGGCGTGCCGGCGCTCCTGATCACGGGCGGCAACGGCACGGGTGCCACGGCCATCGCGCAGATCAATGCGGCGGGCGTGATCACGAACATTCTGGTTACGAACTATGGCGTCGGCTATCTGCCGGGCGATGTGCTGACCGTCCAGGTGCTGGGCGGCGGTGCAAGCATCAACGGCCTGCCGGGTGTGGTGACTCTGGGCGCGAACGCCAGCGGCGGTCTGGTCAAGACAGGGCCAGGCATCCTGACGCTGGGCGGCAACAATACCTACACCGATCTCACGACCATTGTCGCCGGCCATCTCCAACTCGGCAGCGGTGGCACCTCCGGCTCCCTGGCCAACCCGAATGTAGTCTTCTCGAACACGGCGAGCTGGCTGGGCTTCAACCACAGCGACACGATCACCAACAGCCTCGTCTTGCAAACGCCCAACGGCAAACTTGCGGCCATCGTCCAGAATGGCAGCGGCATGCTGGTGCTGACAAACACCGTGCAGCAATTCAATGCGGCGGCCATCAGCAACGGTCTGATGTTCTTTGCCTCGGCCGCTGCGGTGCCGACGAATGCGACCGGCCGCAATAGCATCACCCTGGCCACCGGCGGTGGCGTGCTCGTGACGAACCTCTACGGCAGCATCAACGGCTGGCTGAACAGCGGGATGATCACCAACATCCCCGGCGGCGGCATGCTGGCGTTGACGACCGGCGTCAACACCGAGAACGTCAACTGGGTGGCGGCAAACGGCACCGTCTACAGCAACCAGTACATCGGCGTCGCCCCGGGCCATGTGGCGACCTTCCTGGGCTCGCTGACGCCGGTCGGCACCAACTATCTCGTGGGTGGCGGCGGCGGCACCCTGGTCATCGGCAACGTCAACGCGTTCTCGGACGCGAATGCGTTGACCAACCGCAGCGTCGCCTTCGGCGCGGGTGGCCCGACCGGCGCCGTGTACGTGGTCGGCCCGCAGAACTACACCGGTGGCACGACGCTCACGAACACCATGGTTTCCATCAGCGCGGACAACAACCTCGGGTATGGCAATCTCACCATCAATTCGGGTGGCGTGTTGCAGATCATGAATGCGCCGAATTTTGCGACCGTCAAGCAACTGGCGTTCAATGCGAACGGCACCATCAATCTGGGCCTGGACATCGCAACCGGCTCGACGGCCACGCTGTTCGGTGCGGTCAGCGTCACGGGCAATGGCAGCCAGCAATTTTACAAGTGGGGCGGCGGCACGCTGATCTTCAACGGCAACAATGTCACGGTCGGGGCTACCGGCCAGCGCTGGGCGTTCTCCGCCGGCACGACCATCGTGGACAGCAATGCCGTGGTGAATTCCGCCTCGTCCTTCCAGATCGTCGGCTACAACAATGGCGACAACGCTGCGCTGCTGTTGCGCAACAACGGCGTATACATCACCAGCGGTAACGGCGCCAACAACCTGATTCTGGCCGACGCCGTCGGCAGCGCGGGCACGATGACTGTGCAGGACAACGCGCAGTTCCTGCAAAACGGGGGCGGCGGAACGTACATCGGCAACGGCGGCACGGGCATGCTCACGGTGAACGGCGGCAATGTGCTGCTGGGTGCCACGGTCCTAGGTTTCGCCGCCTCGGGTGTAGGCACGATCAATGTGAATGGCGGCTCGCTGAGCGTAGGCAACCTGACCATCGGCAACGCCACGGGCGCGTTGGCCACGAACAACCTCAACGGCGGGGTGGAACTCATCCGCGGCACCTATATCACGAAGGTCGGCGGCACGGCGGTCTTCAACTTCAACGGCGGCACGCTGCGCGCGGGCAACAACTTCGTCTTCTCGAATTTGTTCAATGTGGCGACGTTGAACGGCTTCTCCACCCTCGACAGCAGCAACTTCACGGTCACGCTGAATCAGGCCTTCACCGGCACCGGCTCGCTGACGAAGCAGGGCAGCGGCACGCTGCTGGTCAACAGCCCGAGCAACACCTTTGCGAACATCCAGGACAACGCGGGCCAGATCCAGTTCGCGGCCACGAGCGGGATGACGCCAGGCCGGACGCTGACGATCAATGCCGGGGCTGCGGCGGGCTATTCCAGCGCCAATGCGAACGGTCTGGATCAGGGCTTCCTGCTGCGCGTGGCATCGAACTCGGTGGGCACGGTGGCGCTGGGCAGCAACAGCACCAGCAACCTCGACTTCAGCTTGGCCGGCGCCAACCTGACGAACGTCAGTCTGGGCGCCATCGGCACGACGCCGTGGACCTACAGCGGCGTACTCACGAATTTCGGCAGCACCTACCGTCTCGGCGGCGGCGGCGGCACGCTGGTGATCACCAACAACCTGACGCCGGGCCCGGGCACCAACCTCGTCGCCTTTGGCAACGGCGGCCAAGGCACGTTGATCCTCACCGGAACGAACACGTGGACGAGCACGACCGTCAGCGGCGGCGTGGTCCGCTATGGCAGCACGAACGCGATGGGCCTGAACGTCACGGTGGCGTCGGGTGGCGCCATTGCCAATAATGGCGCGCTGGATACGAACCTCTTCGCTCAGCTCAACACCGGTTCTGCGGGCGCCTTTGTGTTCGTGGCGAACAACACGAACCCTGTGGCCGGCAACATCAATCTGGGCGCTTATCCGAACCTTAGCATCGGTGCGGCCGGCGGCTCGTGGACCAACGATGGCGCCATCCTGCCCTACGGCACCACCTACCAGCTCGGCGGCGGCGGCGGCACCCTGGTGCTCACCAACAGCGCGCTGAACGGCGCAGGTACGAATTTGGTCGCGTTCAGCGGCAGCAACGCTGGCACGCTTGTCCTGGCCGGCACGAACACCTTTGACGGCGGCACGACGATCGGTGCGTTGGGTAACGTCATCGCCACGACCATGGGCTTGGGCACGGGTGCGGCCACCAACAACGGTACGCTGACCTTCAATATGACTTCGACGGCTGGCGCTACCACGAACGGCGTGTTGCAAAACCTGCTCAGCGGCACGGGCAATCTGGTGCTCAACAACCAGATGCACGCGACTCAGTTGATCATCACGAATAGCAACCCGTTCAGCGGTCCGGTCTATATCAACAGCGGCATGCTGTCGCTCTCGAACCAGACCTCGGGCCAGACCTCGTTGGCCAGCACGTCCATCAATCTGGGCAACGGTATCTCGAATGCCTGGCTGCGGCTTTATGCCAACCAGCAGCTCAATCCGGCTGCCATCCTGAACGTGACCGGCGGCACCGCCAATTCCAAGTTTGAGATGAACGGGTTTACCCAGACCGTGGCCGCCATCAACAGCGCCGGTGCGCTGGCCATCATCCAGAATATGGAAGTTGGCGGCTCGGGCTCGGGCCTGTTGATCGTTTCCAACGACACGGTGAACAGCCTGTGGGCCGGCTATATGCGCAACATGACCGGCACGCTGGCCTTGAACAAGGCGGGCGCGGCGCAGCTGACCTTGGTTGGCAATCAGATCGCCTACACCGGGGCGACCGTGGTGAATGGCGGCACTCTGCTGCTGAGCAACACCACGATCTTTGCCAGTCCCGTGACGGTCAACGGCGGCCAGTTGTTGCTGGCGACTCCGGGCAATACCACGGTGATGAGCCAGATGGTGACCAATAATGCCAACAACGGCCTCGGTTTCTCCGGCGGCACAACCTTCAGCATTGGCGGCCTCGCGGGCAACGGCAGCATCACGCTTTGGAGCCAGACGGGGGGCGGAGTGACGTTGAATGTCGGCGGCGGCAATTCGAATACGACCTACAGTGGCTCGCTCGCTGACGTCGGTCCGGGTAATTACTATCAAGGCAACCTGGTCAAGACGGGTTCCGGAACCCTGACGCTGACCGGCACGAACACCTATCATGGCTACACCCTGCTCAATGCGGGCATCCTGCAGGCCGATGCAGGCCTGGGCCTCTCGCCCTATGCCAACGTGAACTTCAACGGCGGCAGCCTGGCTTCCGTCCCCGGCTTGATCACCAATGCGGTGGGCCTTGGCGCCGGGCAGTTCAATATCCTCAACGGCGGCTTCAGCGCCGTCGGCACGCCGACCATCGTGTCGCTCGGTGGCGTGGGCAGTCCGTCGGGCCTGGCTTGGGGTACACCGTCGTTCTCGCCGACGACCTTCATGCTCAACGAAACCAACGCCAACAACACGCTGACGCTCCTCAATAACATCGATCTGTTCGGCAACAACGCGGCGGTCGGCGCCAACGCGACCAATCCCAACGCCCTGGCGGTCATCAGCGGCGTGATCAGCGACAGCCTCGGGACCGGCAGCCTCATCAAGCGCGGCGGCGGAACGCTGGTGCTGGCGGGCGCGAACACGTATACGAACGGCACCTTCATCGCGGGCGGCAATTTGGCCATGACCAACGACCTGCTCGGTGTGCCCGGCACTCCGCTGTTCCTCACGAACAACGGCGCCTTCGAGGCCAGCGGTAACTTCACGCTGAACAATCGCGCCGTGTTGGTGCAGACCGGCGGCGGCAAGATTAATGTGGATGCCGGGCTCACGTTGACCATCACGAACAATATTCTGGCGGCCGGTGGCGCGCTGACCAAGGTCGGCTCGGGCACGCTGCTGCTCACGGCAGGCCCGACGCGGAGCCAGCTGACCAATGGTCTCAATGCGAACGCGGGCGTGCTGCTGATGACCAACAACAATCTGTGGCTCAACAACAGCGCCGCCAACATTGGGCAGAATGTCGGCGATGCCGGCACGGTGATCTTGGGCGATAATGCGGTCTGGGCCTCGACCAACATGCCTAATGGAACCGGTGGCCCCATTCTCGCCGTGGGCAATGCCGGTCGGGGTACGCTGATTATCCAAGGCAATGCCAACATTACCAACCGGCTTTACGTCGGCAACGCGGCGGGCAGCGCCGGCGCGGTCTATCAGCGCAGCGGCACCTCGGTCTGGTGGAACGGCACCGCGTCCGACGGCAAGATGGGCGTCAACGGGTATGGCTATTACGAGCTGGCTGGCGGCTCGATGATGCAGGCGGGTTTCTCCCAGATCGGCGCCAACCTGACCGGTGTCGGCGTGGTGGCTCAACTGGGCGGCAGCTTCGTCCAGCAGACGACCCTCGGTGGGCAGCTGGCCCTCAGTCGTGGCGGCGTTGGCGTCTATAACCTGCTCGGCGGCACCTTCGTTTCTTCGAATACGGTGAACCTGGGTGAAGCCAGCGATAACGCTTTGACGAACGGCGTGGCCATCTTCAACATGCTGGGCGGCTCGGCGCGGGTCGTTGGCAACATGAGCATGGCCAATCGCACCAATATGACCATGGCTGCGATCAACCTGGACGGCGGAGTGCTGACGGTCAACCAGATCCAGCGCGGCGTGACCTCCAATTCGCCGACGTTCGTCAACTTCAACGGCGGCACGCTGCAGGCGCGCCAGAACGGCGCCTTGTTCGGCACCGGCACCGCCGCGCCCGATGGCACCTATATCTATGCAAACGGCGGCACGCTCGACGCCAGCAACTTCATGGTAAGCGTGCCGGTCAACCTGCAGGCGCCGCAGGGCCAGGGCGTGACGAGCATATCCCTGGGAGCACCCACGCTCGCCGGCTATGTCGGCTCGCCCTACGTCCAGATCTCCGGCGGCGGCGGCACCGGCGCGACGGCCTATGCGCAGTTCGATTCCGCCCAGGGGCTCGTCACCGGCATCGTCATGACCAGCTATGGCTACGGCTACACCGCCGACCCGACGGTCACGCTGCTGGGCAACACCACGAACAGCTTGGGCACGATGACCCGCGCGGCCAACACCAGCGGCAGCCTGACGGTGAACGGCACCACCAACGGCGTGCTGTTCCTCTCCGGCGTGAACACCTATGCCGGCGGTACGATCGTCAATGGTGGCAACCTGCTCTTCACGGGCGCCTCGGCGCTGCCCGCCAGCGGCAACGTGCTGGTCAACTTCGCCGGCAGCCTGGGCGTGACGAACGCCAGTTCCCCGTTCACCAGCGCCGCCGCCTGGCTGACCAGCGGGCGCATCAGCACCCTTTCCACCGGCACGCTCTCGCTGGCGTATAACTCGGCGGCCGGCGAGACACTTGACTTTAACGCCATGGGCTTCGACAGCCTTTCGCTGGGCGCGGTCGCCGGCATGACGGTGACGAACAGCGCCAACATCGTGCCCAACAGCCTGACGTACCGGCTGGGCGGCGGGTGGGGCACGCTGGTCATCACGAACAACCTGCTGTTGGGTAACTCGCTCAACGCGTTCGGCAGCGGGTCGGGCGGCAAGCTGATCCTCGGTGGCAGCAACTATTTCCCCAACGGTGTCACCATCAATCCCATCGGCGTGGTGCAGGCGAATTCGCCCTACGCGTTGGGTGGCATGACAAACATTGTGGTGCCCTATGGCGCCACGCTGGCCAACGGCTTCGCGATGGATAACGCCTTCCTGGGCACGATCAGCAGCCTCTCGTCCGGCACGCTGGCGCTGGCGGCGAGCACCCCCAATCCGCTCGATTTCAATACGCCGGGGTTGCCCTCGGTCAGCTTGGGCGCGGTGGGGACGGTGACCAACAACAGCAGCCTGATAACTCCGTACGCGGGTGTCTATCGCTTGGGTGGCGGCTGGGGCACGTTGGTGCTCACCAACAATGGCTTGACCGGTGCCGGCCGTAGTGTCGTCGCCTTCGACAGCGGCTCGGGCGGCTCCCTGGTGCTGGGCGGGACGAATGACTATGCTGGCGGCACATGGATTGGCGCGCTCGGCACGGCGGCGGTTTCCACCGTAAGCCTTGGCAGCGGGGCGGTCACCAACAACGGCGTGTTGATGTTCTCCCAGACAGCGAGCGGGACCAACGCCAATAGTATCGGCGGGACGGGTGTCTTGATGTTCACCAACACGGGTTTGATTGCGCTGACCGGCCTCAACACCTACAGCGGCGGGACCGTGGTCACCACCAACAGCTGGCTGCATATCAACACCCCCAATGCGCTGGGCGTGGGCAGTCTGACCCTCACCAACAGCGGCCTGCTTCAGTTCAGCGGTGGGCTTACCATCACCAATGCCGTGACGATCTATGGCGGCGATGGTGCGGGCAAGCAGAGCAATTTCCGCGGCAGCCTGCAAAGCACCAATGGCAACAACGTTTGGGCCGGCCTCATCACCCTCAGCACGGGTAGTGGCCGGGTTGATGTGGAATCCGATCAACTGCGGGTGGTCGGCGGCGTCGCCGGCACGAGCAGCCTCATTCTTCAGCCGCAAACCGGGGCCAATCTGATCGTGGATACAACGCCGATTCTGCTGCCGGGCCAGACGGTGACGTTCACGGGCGGCGGCACGAACTGGCTCAACGTCGGCAGCAATAACTTCGCCAATGCCAATTTCAACTTCGGCAGCACTGTGCTCAAGCTCGGTCTGGACAACGCCCTGCCGACCGGCGTCAACATGACCATCGGTGGCAACAACTCGGGCGACACGAGCAGTCCCCAGTTCTGGCTGAACGGCTATAATCAGACGATCAGCAACCTGACGGTGGCCTGCTCCAATCAGATCAGCCTCAACACGATCAACGTGGGCACCAACACCTTGACGGTCAACGGCAACATGACCGTGGGCTCGACGCTCTCCAACAGCACCACCCGGTTGGCGGTGACCGGCTCGGGCGCGCTGATCGTCAACAAGGTCGGCGGTATCATCCAGATCGGCAATAATTCGGCCGACAACGGCAACACGGTGGGTAACCAGGGCAACCGGGCGACAAACGATATGAGCGCACTTGGCACGTTCGTTGCCAATCTGGGCAGCACCGGCCGGTTCATCATCGGCGATCCCAATGTGCAGGGTAACGCCCAAAACGACGCTGGCGACCGGTCCACGGTGATCCTGGCCACCAACAGCACGATCGTCGCCGGGGCGCTCAATATCGGTGACAATAACCAGTTCTCCTCCCTGCAGACGTTGCGGTTGGGTGCTGGCGTCAACATCATCAATGCCAGCACAGTCACCGTGGGCGCAGCGATGGGCGGCCGGTCGTATGGTTTGCTGCAGTTCAATGGCGCGACCGGTTCGCTGGCCTTGTCCAACACGGTGGGTGGTCGCGCCGAAATGGTGGTGGCCAGCTCAACGCCCGGTGTGAGTACGGGGGCCGCCATCACGGGCACCGTGAACCTGGTCAGTCATCCGGTCGACCTCTACCTGGGCGACTTGCTGTTGGGCAATGCGCTGCCCACAGCCTTGGGCAATAACAGCGGTGACCGGCTCGGCTTCTTCTCGTTTGACTCCGGTACCTTGGATGTGACGAACATCCTGATGGGCTCACGCGCGGGCACGGTGATTGTGAACGCCAACTCCTCCTATGGGTATTTGACGATCAGTGGCGGCGTGGCGCGTATCGGCCAGATCGCCATGGCGACCAACTACAACTGGTTTGTCAGCGCAGGGTCGAACAACAGCGGCAAGGCCAATGCCTATGTGAACCTGCTCGGGGGCAGCGTGACGGTCAGCAACGGCATCACGCGTGGTCTGGGGGGCGGATCCAACGGCATTGCCCAGGTCAACCTCGCGGGCGCGTCGCTCGACATGAACGGCAGCGCCATCGGCGGCGCCGGCCTGCTGTACGGCGTGTCGTTCAACGCCAGCAACGGCGTGTTGCAGAATCTTGGCCAGCTCAACGGCGGCACCACACCGTTGGTCAAGGCGGGCAACGGCACCTTGCTGGTGCTGGGCAACAACACCTACAGCGGCGGCACGCTGGTCAGCGCCGGTCTCCTGCAACTGGGCGATGGCGTGGCCAACAACGGCTCCGTGCAGGGCCCTATCACGAACAATGCCCAGCTGGCGTTCGCCAATCCGTTCGACCAGACCTTCGGAGGCATCGTCAGCGGCCCGGGCAGCCTGACCAAGTCCGGCAGCGGCCAGTTGACCCTGTCCGCCATGAACACGTTCACCGGCGCCACGACCAACAACGCCGGCACGCTGCGGCTCGGCGACGGCGTGGCGCACAACGGCACGGTGGGCGGCAACATCGTGAACAACTCGACGCTGCAGTTCGCGAACCCGAAAGCCCAGACCTTTGGCGGCACGATCAGCGGTTCGGGCGGACTGGTAAAGACGGGCGCCGGTGTGCTCACGCTGGCGGCGGTCAACTCCTATGCGGGCAACACCTTCATCAGCAACGGCACGGTGCGGCTCGGTCTGGCTAATGCGCTGCCGGCGACTGCGGTCGCTGCAGGCCCGGCCGGGACCCTTGACCTGGCTGGTTTCAACCAGGTGCTGACCGGCGTGGATGGCTATCAGGGCGTCATCACCAACTCGTCTGTGGCCAGCACGTTGACGGTGAGCCTGAGCACCACGCAGAACTTCGGCGGCACGCTGGCCGGTCCGGCCAACTTCACCCTGCAGGGCGGCGGCCAGCTGAACCTGTCCGGGCACACCAGCGCGAGCTACTCGGGCAACGTCCTCGTCTCCAATGCCACCTTGATGGTCTCGGGTTCACTGACCACCGGCGGCCTGATCGGTGTCTATAATGGCGGCACGGTGGGCGGCACGGGCCAGCTGGGCGCTGTGCAGGTGTACAGCGGCGGTATCTACAGTCCCGGCTTGAGCGGCCCCGGCGCCCAACTCGCCCACAGCCTCACCCTCGATGGCGGCCAGTTCCGCTCGGAGATCGTGACGACCAACAACTTCGGCCACTTGACCCTCACCTCGGGCCTGACCCTCGTGACCGGCACGACCAACTACCTGCATCTCGCCCTGCAAAATTATATGTTGCAGGATGGCGCCAGCTATCTGCTCGTCCAGGACGATTCCAGCACGCCTTGGAATGGCAGCGTGTTTACCCTCGATGATCCGCTGGGTCCGAACAACGGACTGGTCCTGACCAACGGCACCACTTTCCTGGCCTTGGGCGGCGCCGCGGGCACGAATACGTTCACCCTCGCCTATGATTTCGACTCCATCAGCGGCACGACCGGCAGCGGCAACGATCTCCTGTTGCAGCTCGTCCCGGCACCGGCACCGGCCAATCTACAGCCGCTGAGCAGCGCCGCCCCGCCAAGCGACAGCCCGGAAGCGGCGTCGGCCGGTCTCCAGGCGCTGAGCGGCGCCGCCCCGCTGAACGTCATCCCGGAGCCGGCACCGGTCCAGCTGCTGCTGATCTTCGGTGCGGCGTACTGCGTGCGCCGCTGCCTGGGCCGGAAGCACAGTCACAGCGACAAAGGGACGCAGATATGACATTAACATTCGTGGACAATATGAAAATGCCAAGGCTCCTCGGGATCCCGGCCCTGCTGTTGCTGCTGGGCGCCCTCACCGTGCAGGCTCAGCACACCCCGCTGCACTCCTTCACGGGCGGCGCGGGTGAGGGTGCTTTCCCCAAAGGTTCGCTGACCCTGTCCGGCACGACGCTGTTCGGCATGACATCACAGGGTGGTGCTGCCGGCAAGGGTGTGATCTTCACGATGGATACGGACGGCTCGGGCTACAATACGCTGCACGCGTTCGCCGGAGGCGCGGGTGATGGGGCGGGTCCTTATGCGGGCAGTTTGTTGCTGTCCGGCACGAACCTGTACGGCCTGACCGCGCAGGGCGGCACCGGTAATGGCGTGCTGTTCACGGTCAATAAGGACGGGTCAGGCTATACCAACCTGCACACGTTCACCAGCGGCGCGGGCGATGGCAACAGCCCCTACGGTTCATTGACCATGTCCGGCACGAACCTCTACGGCATGACCTTATATGGCGGTAGCAACAGCTTGGGCGTGGTGTTCAGAATCAACAAGGATGGTTCAGGCTATACCAACCTGCACACCTTCACGGGCGGCGTGTGGGATGGCAAGTGGCCCCAAGGCGCCTTGACGCTGTCGGGCACGAACCTGTACGGCATGACTTCGCAGGGTGGACCCTTGGATCGAGGGGTGCTCTTCACCATCAATGCGGATGGCTCGGGCTATACGAATTTGCACGCGTTCGTCGGCGGCCCGTTCGATGGCTCGAAGCCCCACGGCTCCCTGACCCTCTCCGGTACGAATCTGTATGGCATGACGTACTCCGGTTCCAGCAGTGATCTCGGCGTGGTTTTCAAGATCAATACGGACGGCTCGGGTTACACCCATCTGCACGCGTTCGCCGGCGGCACCAACGATGGCGCGCTGCCCCATGGTTCCCTGGCGCTGATGGGTTCCACCCTGAAGGGTATGACGTCGTCGGGCGGCGCCAGCGGCCTGGGCGTGCTTTTCCAGGTCAACACCGACGGTTCAGGCTATAACCTGCTGCACACGTTTGCCGGCGGCGCGGGCGATGGCGCGGCGCCCTATGACTCGCTGACGCTGTTGTCGGACTCGACGTTCTACGGTATGACCCAGAACGGCGGCGTCAGCAACAGCGGCATGGTCTTCGCCTTGTCCGCGGTCGCTGTGACGACCGCTGCCAGCCCGACCAATGCCGGGGGTGTGACCGGCTCAGGCTTTTATGCGGAGGGCAACACGGTGCAGCTTACGGCGGTGGCGTCCAACGGCTGGCTGTTCACAGGCTGGAATGATGGCGCCACGAATAATCCCTATAGCATCACCGTGCCCCCGACGAGCATCGCCTACACGGCGAACTTTGCCCGGGCCAGCCTGGTGACCGTGGTGGCCAGTCCGACCAACGCCGGCAGTGTGGCGGGGGGGGGCAACTATTTCGTCGGGAGCAACGCCGTGCTGACGGCGACGGCGTCGAACAACTGGCTCTTTCTCAGTTGGACCGGGGGCGTGACGAACAACCCCTGGATCCTTCCCGTACCCGAGACCAATGCCACCTACACGGCGACGTTTGTCGCCACGGCCACGATCACGGCGGGCGCCAATACGAACGATGGCGGCAGCGTGACGGGCAGCGGCGTTTTTCTCATCGGCAGCAACGCCGTCTTGGCGGCCACCGCCTCGAACAACTGGCTGTTCATCAGCTGGAGCGACGGGGTGACGAACAACCCGCGGACGGTGGTGGTGGCCTCGAACATGACGTACACCGCGGTCTTCGCGCCGACCGTGCTGATCACGGTACTGGCCAGCCCCCCGGACAACGGCAGCGTGACGGGTGGCGGCACCTATGTGGTGGGCAGCAATGCCGTCCTCACGGCGACGCCGTCGAACCTCTGGCGCTTCATCAGCTGGTCCGACAGCGTGACCAATAATCCGCGCACGGTGGTGGTGCCCTCCGGCGGGGGCACCTACACGGCGAACTTCAGTCCGTTGGGCACGGTGGTCGTGCAGGCCAGTCCGACCAACGGCGGCAGCGTGACCGGCGGAGGCCTGTATCTCATTGGTTCCAACGCCACAGTGACGGCCACGGCGTCGAACAGCTGGCGGTTCCTGAACTGGAATGGCAGCCTCACGAACAATCCGTTGAGCTTCACGGTGGCCTCCGGCACGGCCACGTACATAGCCAACTTTGCCGCGCTTCGCTCGCTGACGGTACTGGCGAGTCCGGGCCACGGCGGCAGCGTGACCGGCGGCGGTCAATATGTCGTGGGCTCCAATGCCACCCTGTCAGCGACGGCGTCGAATGGGTGGGTGTTCACGAGCTGGGTCGATGGGAATAATGCCAATCCCCGGACCATCATCATGCCGTCCAGCAATGTGACCTACACGGCCACTTTTGTTCCCGTATCACTCAGCGTGGCCCTGGGCCGCGCGTTGAATGCGACCAATCTGATCTGGCAGACGGGCGGCAACGGCACCTGGTTCCCGACCAACACGGTTTCGCGCGACGGCCAGTCGGCCCAGAGTGGCGCGGTCGCCGGTGGCCAGCAGTCCTGGATCCAGGTCGTCACCAACGGGCCGGGTTCGATAAGCTTCTGGTGGAAGCTCGCCTCGGAAATCAGCGACGTCCTGCAATTCAGCGTGAACGGCCAGGTGCAGGGGCAGTTGACGACCAGCGCCGACTGGCAGCAAGTGGCCGTCTTTCTCGCTTCGACCAATACCTATACGTTGCGCTGGACCTATGCCAAGCAGGCCTATTCGGGCGTGTCTCCGAACGCCGGGTGGCTGGATCTGGTGACGTGGTCGCCCTGTCCCTACGCGACGAATGCGCCCCAGGTGTTCTATCAGGATCCGACCGGCCTGTTGGCTAGCTGGGTGCTCGATAGCGCCGGCGGCTTCCGGTTCGCGCGCATCCTCTCCAACACCGGCGGCTGGGCGCTGAAGTGTGCCGGCGACGTCGATGGCGACAGCGTCAGCGACCTGCTCTTCCAGAACGCGGCCGGCGATGCCGCGGGCTGGTTCATGAACGCGGACGGTTCCACGCGCAGCGCCCGCTACTGGTTCAACCTCAGCGGCTGGGACATCAGGGCCTGCGGCGACTACGAAGGCATCGGCCGCGGCCAGCTGTTCTTCCAGAACGCCGCGGGCGTCGCGGCGTATTGGCGTATCGATACCAATGGCAACTATCAGGCGGCCATACCCCTGGGCAGCATGGTCGGCTGGAAACTCCGCGGCGCAGGCGATCTGGATGGCGACCATAAAGCCGAGTTGTTCTGGCAGAACGCCGCCGGCACCGTGGCCATCTGGTTCCACAATCCCGACGGCAGCATCCGTGGCGCCGTGCCATTCGGCTCCACCGGCGACTGGGCGCTCTGCGGAGTGGCGGATATCGATGGCGACCACATCAGCGATCTCGTCTGGCAGAACTCCGCCGGTCAAACGGGCGGCTGGTTCATGAACAGCAACGGCACCGCCCGAGCCGCCAGCTACTGGTGGGGCACCGGTGCCTGGAAACTCAAAGCCGCCGGACGGTGATGTGCGCACTCGACAGCGGCTGCCCGTGGCCTGTAGCTCGGGGCCGGAGTTGCCGGCCTGATTGGCGTTGAATCAAAGAGGTTCGAAGCCTATACTGCGGGCATGAAATCTTCTCGCTGCGCCCTGTCGATTTTCGGTGCCGGCATCGCGCTTATGGCGGCCGGTTCGTCTGCGGTCCGCGCGGAGGTGCCGAGCCTCTCGGTCTCCAACGTCACCATCGTCGCCGGCAAGGTGTTTACCCTGCCGCTGGACGGCTACGATGCCGCGGGCCGGGCCTTGACCTTCTCCGTGGTGTCCAACAGCATGACCAACCTGGCCACCAAGCTGGTCACCACCAACCACCTGCTGCGCCTCAATGTCAGCGTTACGGGCATCACCATCCAGACCAACTTCACCGGCAGCAGCTACACGACCAACATCAGCATGGGGCAGGGCACCAATGCGCTGTTTGTCTTCGATGCGGGCAGTCCGGCCTGCGATGGTGTCTATTATTGGAACTCCAATGTCGTCAACAATGTCGGGGCGCTGGGCGCGTATACCAATGCCAGCGCCATGATGCTTTTTGTCCACCCTTCTTTCGGGGCCTGGGACTTCAATGACTTGACGGCTGACTATTATAACGCCAGCAAGCCGGATGGGATCTGGACGGTGGGCTCCGGCGTCGCGCCGCCGCCGCACTCCGCTTTTGACGGGGACACGCCCGGGGCGCTCATCATCACGACCAACGGGGTGACGACCTATGTGACCAACTCCACCGCGGTCACGGGCGACCTCGTGCTGGAGTTGTTCGAGCACCTCACTCCGAAGACCACCGCGCGCATCATCAGTCTGGTCAACAGCAACTTTTACAACGGGCTGATCTTCCATCGCGTGATGCAAAACTTCATGGCGCAGGGCGGCGACCCGCTCGGCAACGGCACCGGCGGTTCCGGCGTAAAGTTCGATGACGAATTCGTTGCCGGGCTGACGTTCGAGGGCTTCGGCCAGCTCGCGCTGGCGAACAGCGGGTTCCAAACCTCGGGCACCTTGGGTCGCGACAACAACGATTCGCAGTTTTTCATCACCGCGCCCAACCTGTCGGTGGCCGGCGTCGCGCCGCCCCAGCACCTGAACTATCGGCATACGATTTTCGGTCAATTGACCCACGGCTTCGACCTGTTCAGCCGGGTCATGGGCACGGCAGTGGATGCCAATGCTCGTCCGCTGAACAACGTGGTGATCAACTCGGCCGCCATCATCACCAACCGGCAGTCAGCCGTGCTCTACCTCACCGCGCCCACCAACACCTCCGGGTCCGCCAACCTCACCGTGCAGGCGCAAAGCAGCAGCGGGTCCACGCAGGTGACGTTCCGTGTGACCTTGTCTCCCAACGTGGTGCACGATCCGCCGTTCTTCGCGCCGATGCCCGCCAGTCTGGTCACCACGCAGAACATGACCGTCACCTTCCCGGCCGGGTGGTATGGGGGGAGCAGCAACAACCTCGGCCTGTGGGATGCCGACACCGGTGCGTCGGTAAATGACATCCAGGTCTCCTTGTACAACGGGTACTGGTACCTGACGCCCAGGGCCAACTTTATCGGCCACGAGAACCTGCTGTTCAGCATCTACGATGGGTACGACCACAATGGCGATGGCGTGCTCGGCAGCCAGCTCGGGGCCGACCTCAGGGCCGCGCAGGAATATGACACGCAACGCGTCAGCCTCACGGTGATCCAGCCGAACATTGGCGCGGCGGTCAATATGCCGGGCCTCTTCTGGAGTACGGGCGACAGCACCAACGGCAGCGCCACCTGGTACCGGGAGACGGGCACCACCCACGACGGTTCCGCGGCGCTGCAAAGCGGAGCTCTTGGCACCGTGACCAGCAGCAATAGCCTGTATTCCTGGACCCAGATCACGACCAACGGCCCCGGTTCCCTGATTTTCTGGTGGAAGGCCTCGACGGGCACCAATGCCTCGCTCGGCCTGTTCATCAATGGTGTGCTGGTCAGCTCGCTCACCGGCAACGCCGGCTGGCAGCAGTATGCCACCTACCTGAGCAATACGGGTGCGGTCACCATCACGTGGGCGTACATCAAGAGCCGTGGCGTCAGCGGCGGGTCGGATTGCGGCTGGATCGATGAGGTCGCCTGGTCGCCGTGCCCGTATGCCCGGAATGTGCCCCAGATCTTTTACCAGAATTCGAGCGGCCTGCTGGCGAGCTGGGTGGTCGGGACCAACGCCAGCTTCCGGTTCGCGCGCATCCTCTCCAACACCGGCACCTGGGCGTTGAAAGCCGCCGGCGATGTGGATGGCGACGGCGTCAGCGACCTGCTGTTTGAAACGCCGGGCGGTGACGCCGCGGGTTGGTTTATGAATGCGGATGGCACCACGCGCAGTGCGCGCTACTGGTTCAACCTGGGCAACTGGGAGATCAAGGCCTGCGGCGATTACGATGGCGCCGGCCGCAGCCAGATGTTCTTCCAGAACACCGCCGGCGTGGCGGCGTACTGGCGCCTGGAGACCAACGGCAATTTCGTGGCTGCCGTGCCCTTGGGCTCCATGGGAGGATGGAAGCTGCGCGGCGCGGGCGACCTCGATGGGGACGGCAAGGCCGAGCTGTTCTGGCAGAACGCCGCCGGCACGGTCGTGATCTGGTACCACAACGTCGACGGCAGCATCCGCGGCGGGACGCCGTTCAACACCGGCGACTGGGCCCTGTGTGGGGTGGACGACATCGACGGCGACCACGTCAGCGACCTGGTCTGGCAGAATTCCGCCGGCCTCACGGGCGGCTGGTTCATGAACAGCAACGGCACTGCGCGTGCCGCCAGCTACTGGTGGGGAACAGGCGACTGGAAACTCAAGGCCACCGGTCACTAAGTGCCCGGGGAGCGCTGCCTGGGCCGGAGCCCCGGCAAGGCGCGCCGTTGCTGCGCCGGGACACGGAAACTGCTTGACCCGGCGCGGCGGCGGCGGTAGAGACTTGTGACGCAATTGAAGGAGTTTAAAACATGGCCGAAGTACAACTAGACGATGTGTCGCGGCGCTTGCGCGACACGTTTGAAAAAGGATTTGCCGCCTTTGAGCGCAGCAACCTGGATTATGCCATCAGCATGTTCGAGGCGGTGGTGGAGCAGGAGCCGCGGCTGCTGAAGGCGCGCAAATACCTGCGTGCCGCCGAAGTACGCAAGTTTCTGGACGCCGGCAGCGGCAAGTCCAAGCACGTGAGCGCGCTCCTGGGCAACCTGCCGGGCTTGATGAAGGCGAAGATGCTGCTCAAGAAAAAGCCGGAGCAGGCGCTCGCGGTGATGGAGAAGCTGCTCAAGGCCGATCCGCTGCAGGAGCAGTTCATCGATCTGTTCGCGCAGGCGGCGGTGGGCGCGGGCCTGCCCGAGGCGGCCATCCAGACGCTGGAGGTCGCGCGGGAATACGACCCCGAAAATATCCTGCTCTTGCGCCGGCTGGCGCAGCTCTATCGCGACATGGGCAAGACGCATGAGGCGCGCCTGTGCTACGAGGTGGTCGCGCGGATCAAGCCCAACGATCCGGTCTCCATCAAGAACTACAAGGATTCCATCGCGCTGGATACGATGAAGAAGGGCGGGTGGGAGTCGGCCACGAGTCATCGCGAGTTGATCAAGGACAAGAATGAAGCGGCGAGCCTCGAGACCGACAACAAGGCGGTCAAGTCGGAGGCTGACCTCGATTCCCTGATCACCGAATTCCGGCAGCGCATCGAGCGCGAACCGGAGAACATCAACTACCGCCGCGTGCTGGCCGAGCATTGTGCGCGCGCCAAGCGCTACGACGAGGCGTTGGCCGTGCTGCGCGAGGCGCAGCGGGTCACCGGCCGCGCCGACCCGCAGGTGGACCGCGCCATCAGCAGCATCACCATCCAGCAGTTCGAGATGGCGATCGAGAAGGCCCAGGCGGCGGGCGATACGGCGGCGGCCACGGCCAGCGAGACGGCCAGGGCCGATTTCATCTTCGCGAACACCAAAGATCTCGTCACGCGCTACCCGAACGACCTGCAATTCCGCTACGACCTCGCCGTGCTCTTCTATGAGCGCGGGATGATCATGGAGGCCATCGAGGAACTGCAATTGGCCCAGCGCAATCCGCAGCGGCGCACACGGGCGCTCTACTACCTCGCTCTCTGCTTCAAGAGCAAGCAGCAGTACGACATCGCGCTGGAGCAGCTAGAGAAGGCCGCCGAGGAGCTCAGCCTGATGGACGATACGAAGAAGGACATCGTCTACGAGATGGGCCTGCTGCTCGATGCGATGGGGAAGACCGACAAGGCCGTCGAGCGCTTCAAAGAGATTTATGGGGTGGACATCCGCTACAAGGATGTGGCGCAGCGTATCGAGCAGGCTTACAAGCGCTGAGCGGCCACGCTACCGCGCCGTTGTCACGCTGCTGGCCGGCCTGCTGGCGACCGGCTGCGGCTACCACACTTCCGGACCGGCCGCGCCGGGCTGCCCGGCGACCCCGCGTGCGGGTCCGGGCGAATTCTCCGTGATGACGTGCAACCTGCGGGGTTGCGGCGTTGCCGACCGCGAGGAGGCCCCCCTCCAGGCTGAATCCAAGCCGGAGTCCGAGCGGGCCGCCGTGGCCGCCGTGCTCGCGGTGGCGCGGCCCGACGTGCTCGCCGTGCAGGAGATGGGCGGTCCCGACTTTTTCGCCAATTTCCGCGCGGAACTGAAAACCCAGGGTCTTGACTATCCCCATGCTGAGTATCTGGAGTGCGGGCGGCGCCAACCGAACCTGGCGCTGCTGAGCCGTTTTCCGATCGTTGCGCGCGATCCGCACACCAACGATGTCTACCGCATCGGCGCCGCGCAGGTGCCGGTGGCCCGCGGTTTCCTCGATGTGTCGATCGCCGTCAGCCCCAGTTATTCCTTCCGCATCCTGGTGGCGCAGCTCAAGTCGAAGGTCTTCCACCCGCTTGGCCAGTCCGAGATGCGCCGCAATGAGGCTCGGCTCCTCCATCATCATGTCCGCGATGCGCTCAAGGCGAACCCGGCGCTCAACCTGCTTGTCGTCGGCGACCTGAGCGATGGCCCGGCCTCTGCCGTACTGCGCGAACTCCGCGGCGAGCGCCCGCCCTGTCTCGAGGATGTGCGCCCCGCGGATGCGCTCGGCGACACGTGGACGCATTTCTCAGCACAGGGGGACGTCTATGAGCGGCTGGACTACATCCTCGTCAGTCGCGGCATGCTGCCTGAACTGGTGCGCGAAAAAACCTGTGCGGTCCGGCATCCGCTGATGTTGAGGGGATCCGACCACCGGCCGCTCATGGCGGTGTTCCAGGCGCACGACCAAGAGGGCCCGGCGACCGGGGCGGCGGCAGGCGCAGCGGGGGTGCGTTAACGTTTGGTGGCCGCTTGTACCGGCACGGCCATCAGCTGGTAGGTGTGCGTCCGGTTCGGTTCTTCCGTCACATGCAACTCGATGGGCTCCCCGGTGCCGCGCAGGTTGATGGCGTTCGGCAGCGGCTTCCATTGCGACGACGTGAAGCGGTCGCCCACCATGACGGTATAGACCAGATCCCTCCGGGAGTCCCAGCGCAGGGTGGTCTGGCCGTTGGCGCTGGCGGAGATCAGGCGCGTTTCGATCTTATGCTTTTCGGCATCCGTCGGGACGCGTACACAGCCGGAAAAAAGAACAAGCGCGGCCAAAGCCGTGCCCGTCTGAGCCTTCCAACCGGATGATTGCTCCTGTGGCTTCATGCGGCCCCGTTTATTTCGAGGACGCTTTGGTGGTTGTCTTCTCCGCATCGGTCTTCTTCGAGTCCGTCGGCTCGATGACCGCGGCCGGCGCACCGGAGGTGGACTTCTTGGCGTCATCCCGGCGGCGGAGCGTGATGGGTTCGCCGACCTTGTGCTTGTAGATGGTGTCCTGGCGCACGGAGGCGTTGATGTCCTCGGTCTTCATGTTGTAACGGGTCGAGAACCACTGCCAGTCCTCGCTCCGGAACTTCAAGGCTGCGCCGGCCGCATTCAGGATGTCCGGCGTGCCGAGTCCGGGAATCTTCTGCACCTTGCCCGCCCACGCGCTCATCGTCGCGAAGGCCTCGGGCACGAGCTTCTCGTCGCCGATGACGAGCGTCTGGGTGGGTTTTGTGGGCAGGAACTTGCCATCCACGAATTCGTCAAGAGGCAGGAAATCCCACCCGGTCCCGTTCCAGATGTGGACCAGGGGCTTCGGTGTGGAGGCCTCGCCCTGGTAGCTTACCAGCGTCACTCCGCAGCGCGCCGCCAGGTCCAAGCCCACCTGGATCACGCTGGTCCGCGCCGGCGCCACGACCACGGTTCCACCGGCCCAAGCCGCCGTGCTCGCCGCCAACATGCCCGCCGTCATCCAACTCAAATAATTTTTCATCTTCAAACTCCTTCGCGCCTCTCGCGAAACGCGCGGCACTATAGCATGCGCCCGGCGATTTGTTCAATCCCCTGTGCGGTTGGCACCGCGTTCAACCCGCGGACCGCGCGTGCTCGTCCGCCTTTCTGTTTGCCGGCGTGGTGCGGCAGGGCGTAGCATCCTGCCTCATGAAAGCGAATTTCCTGCTCCTGTTGGCCTGCGGGCTGGTCCGCGCCGCCGCGGCCGAGCCGGGTGACCTGGTCTTCAACGGCGCCTTCGAAGAGTTGGTGGACGGACGGCCCGCCGGGTGGGAAGCCAGTGGTGCATCGACGGTGGTGCAGAAGCTGGCCTCCGATCAGGGCCGCGACGGCAGGCGTTGTGCGCGGCTCGAATGTACGGCGTTCAGCGGCGACAGCCCCAGCTCGCATGCGATGCTCTGCCAGGTCGGCCGCATCGCCGTGCGCAAGGGGCAGTGGTATCGGCTGACCTTCTTGGCCAAGGCTGCGGGGCTCACGGCGGGCGGCATCGATGTGGCCCTGACCAACACGCGGCTGTGGGCCAATGCCGGGCTTGAGGACACCTTCATCCCGCAAGCCCAGTGGCAACGTTTCGAGTTGCTGTTCCGAGCGAAGGAGGCTTTGCCCTCCGCGACCAGCCGCCTGCAGTTCTGGTTCAAGGGTACGGGCACGCTCTGGCTCGACGAGGTCTCGCTGGTGGCATCGGAGGTGGGGCCGGAGTGGTACCCGCAGATCGACACGGCGGGAGTAAAGAACTTCGTGCCCAACAGCAGCTTCGAATGCGGCGCGGCGAACTGGGGCAGCCTCACCTGGGGGCTGAGCGGCTGGGCCGGCAATCTCTATCGACTGGAAGGCGAACTCGACGCGGCTGCGCCGCAGCACGGCGGGCACAGCCTGAAGATCGCGCTCGCCGCGCGCACGCTGCCGGTGTTCTGGTTCGACTACTATGACCCCGTCCGCGAGCCGGTGCGCCGCGTGCTCGCGGCGAACAAGGGCTGGTTCCGGGTCAAGCCGGGTGAGCAGCTGACGCTCTCTGCCTGGCTGCGCGCCGATGCGGATGGCGTCGCCGTGCAGTTCGTCGTCAACGAGTGTAATGGCTGGTCGCAGAAGAAGCTGATGAGCGCCGGCAAGGAATGGCAGCGCTGCGCGTTCAGCTTTGCGCCACACCAGTCGTTTATCTTCATTGGTATCGGTCCTGACCTCGACGCCTCCCGCCGCGAAGCTGCGACGCTTTGGCTCGACGCCGTCCAGCTGGAACGCGGCGCGCAGATGACGGCCTATGAGCCGCGTACGCCTGTCGAGTCGTTCATCGCGAGCACTGCCGAGGGCAACATCTTCATGAAGCCCGCGGAGGGGCTGCAACTCGTTGCCCGCACGTTCAACAACGGTGACGCGGCCGCCAGGGTGACCGGCCGTTTGCGGGTGGAGAATTTCTTTGGGAAGCCGGCCGGTTCGGCCTACACGAATTTCGAAGTGCCGGCACATGGTGTCATGGAGGTGCCGTATGCGCATTTCAGCGCACCGCAGCAGGGCTTCTTCCGCGTCGACTGGATGGTGGGCGGCGCGACCCAGTCGTTGCGCGCGGCCGTCATCACGCCGGCCGACGCGAGCGCCACGGACTCGCCGCTGGGTTTCAACCACGCCTATCCGTGGGATTACCTTGTGCGGCTGGCGCGGGCCGCCGGTGTCGTCTGGTGGCGCGACTGGTCGGCGAAATGGCAGACCGTCGAGCCGGCGCCGGGCCGGTTCGACTTCGCTGCCGCCGATGCGCAGATCCAGCGCGTGCAGGCGCTCGACGCCGAGGTCGAGGTGTTGCTGCCGTTCCCTGCGGCCAACTGGTCCTCCAGCGCGCCGTCCGCGGTCGTGGCGCGGGCCGCCTCGGGGAAATATCCGGACTCCCGCATGCCCGTCGCGTTCGCGCCCAAGGACCAGAGCGACTTCGACCGCTACGCAGTCGAGGTCGTGCGCCACTACCGCGGCGTGCAGCCGCGGGCGGTGACGACGTATCAGGTGCTCAACGAGCCGGTCTACACGAGCTATGCGCTGCCGCAGCAGCAGGGCTACGGGATGGCTGACTACCTGCGCCTGCTCGGCTCCGCCTCCCGTGCGATGAAAGCCGCCGATCCGCAGTGCCGCATCGTCGGCGGCCTCAGCGCGAACCTGGGCTCCGGGCACACGCGCGAGTTCATCGAGCAGGGAGGCCTGGATGCGTGCGACGTGTTCGACCTGCACATGTATAACCCGTGCATCCCCGCCGAGACGTTCACCCGGCCGTTGGTCGAACTCGAAAAGCTGATGTGTGCGCATGGCGGTCCCAAGCCGGTCTGGATCACCGAGTGGGGTTGCTACGCCGATGACGACCCGGCGTGTTTCCCGGAGACCGTCGGCGATGCCACGATGAACCGCTGCAAGTGGCCGAGCGAGCGCGCCGCGACCGAGCACATCGTCAAGTTCACCGCCCTCGCCTTCGGGCACGGTGTCCGCAAGATCTTCTTCCACGCCGGCACCTGCGGCACCATCAACCACACCGATGCCGGCGGCGTGCTGTTCGAGTACGGTGGCGCGCCGCGCCAGATGTACGCCGGCGTCGCGGCGCTCAACCGCCTGCTCGGCGTGCCGGAGGCCTGTGCGATGGCCGTCGAGCGCGACGAGTTGCGCGCCTATGTGTTCCAGAAAAAATCCGACGCCGTGGCCGTCGTGTGGTCCGCCTCGCAACCGCCAGTGGAGCTGAAACTGCTGGAAAGCGTGCAGGCCTTCGACCTCATGGGCAACGCGCTGCCGCAGCGCGCCCTCAAGCTGACCGCCACGCCGGTCTATCTGCAAGCCGCCCGGGCCGCGGACCTGAAGGGTCTTTTCACAACCTTGGGAAAGTGACGGCCCATACTGTAGCCGCATGCGTCAGCATGCGGCCAAGGTCTTACTAACGCGGCTACAGATGCTTTCCCAGTCTTCCTTCTATTCCCAAGGCTTCTGAAAAGCGAAGTTAATCTGGCGAGCGACCGTTTCCGGCTGGCTGGGAGCGGCGGCTTTCCAGCCGCTGCAGGGAGAACGCTGGTCGCGAGTTTTGCTTGCGTTGTACGGTTGATGGCTGTGATGGGGGGGGGGGCATGGCGGCGTGACACGCCGCCCTCCACTGTGGAGGGCAGTGCCAGTTCGTGTTTGCGAGTTGGCTGGCCAAGCCCTCCTGACCGATGGGCTCTCCGCACGGTCTTGGACCTTAAAGGACCCGGTTTTCCAGCCCTTGGAATGGATCACTTCGGCGCGAAGGCGCGCAGTTCGGCGAGGCTCCACCAGGAGCGCGGATGGGCCTCGGTCAGCACCAGGCGGAGGTGGCGCACGGTCACCGGCGGGAAGGCCACGGTGAAGTGATCGCCGTACACGTTGAAGCGCGGCTGGCCATTCTCCCAGAACATCAGGGAGCCCTGTGCCGAGGAGTCTTGGAGGGTGCGCCACGCCGTCCCATCGTCGGAAGCCTCGACGCGGAAGGCCCCGGGCGTGTCGGTGCAGTTTGGCCCGAGGTCGCAGCGCAGCAGGCAGACGCTGTGGGGCGCTCCGAAATCCACGGCAAAGGACATGCCCTTTTGCTGCGGCACGCCGGTCTCCCAGCTCGTCCCCGTTTTCCCGTCGAGCACGCGCGCGGCTTGTTCGGTTTTCACGCTGGCGCTCGCCTGCCAGCCGGTGCGCGGCAGTTCGACCAGTTCCCGGCGGCCGTAGGGTGGGACGAAATCGTGATAAACCACGAAGTGGCCGACCTGTTCCTGCTTGAATTGTGCGCCGATGTTCTTGAGGGGCACGGCGAAGTCGCCGGGGAAAAAGCGCAGGGTGGGGTGGGCGACAAAGGCGACGTTGGTCGCGGCGTCGAGCACGTCCTTGAACTTCACGTCACTGGCGCGGCGCGGGAAGCGCTCGTTGTAGGGCTCCCCGAAGATGATCTGCTCGGCCGCCTCGTAGGTGCAGCGGTAGGCGATCCAGTAGTGCGCGTAGACGCGGTTGATGTGGTGCGCCGTGAGCCATTGGTGCAGCGGGCGCGAGTCGGGCAGCTCGAGGTCCATCGCCATGACCTTCGGGTCGCGCCAGTGCCGGGCGAGCAGGGCGACGCCCCAACACTGGCCGGCGACGAGCACGGCGAGCAGCGCCCAGAACAGCCAGCGCGATTTCGTGCGCAGCTGATCCAAGCCGATGGCGAGCAACACCGGCAGCGCCGACATGATCGGCAGGAGGTAGCGCACATCCTTCCAGTCGGAGCGCGAACTGCGGCAGAAGGTGAAGAGGGCTGCGCCGGCCAGCGTGGTCAGCAGGATGACGCCGTCGGCGCTCTTCAGCGAGAGCAGCGGCAGGCGTGCGAACATCCGCCAGCGGCTGCACAGCGCCCAGAGGATGGCCCCGATCCAGATCAGGCCGACCGCCCAGGCCAGCGCGAGCGGCAGGCTGGTGAAGTGCTCGCTGTCGCCGTACAGCATCACCTTCGCGCCGACGAGGAAATGCAGGGTTCCTGAACAGGTGGTCTGGAGCAGTTCCCAGGAACGGTGCCACGACGCGGTCTGGCCGACATCGCGGAACGTCGCGCCGTGGTGGATGTAGTTATAGGCGAGCAGCGGCAGCGCGCCGAGGCCGAAGGCCGCGGCACCGGCCCAGGCCTCGCGCCGCAGGAAGAGCAGCTTGTCGCGCAGGAACAGGATCAGCACGGCGACGCCGATGTAGCTGACCATGAGGATGTGCAGCCAGAAGGAAAAACCGAGCAGGAAGCCCAGGGCGACGAACTTGGCGAGGCGGCGCGGTTCGTCGCTCCGGAAGGCGAGGTCGTGGATGAGCACGAGCGCGAACGAGCCGAGCGTGATGCAGGCGAGGTAGTTGTCCGGCGGGATCAGCGCGCCGTTCATGGCGAGATAGGGTGGGGGGATGACCAGCAGCGCCAGCAGCGTCACGCCGGCCGACGCGCCGCCGATGCGCCGCGCGAGCTGCCAGCTGGCGAACAGGAACAGGAAGCACATCAGCAGTGCGTAGATACGGACCGCAAAGATGGTCGGGCCGAACAGCGCAATCGTGCCGGCCTGGAAGAACGATTCCTGCGTGCCCATGTAGGACTGGCCCCAATAGACGACGGGGAATTCGCCCCGGAGGATGTGCATGGCCATCAGGCCCGGCCAGGCCTCGTCCGAGGAAAAGGGCACGGTTTGCAGCGCGAAGCCGAAGAAGCCGAGGCGGAAGAGCGCCGCCAGAATCACGAGAATCCAAATGAGTCGTTTCACGCGGCGCACCATAGAACGGAGTGACGCCGGAATAAAACCTTTTTTCACTTCGGGAATTCGATTGCGCGGAAGCGGCACGCCCCACTATCCTCCGCGCCGACGATGAGCGCCGGTTACATCCATAGCTTCACGCCCCGCGAACAGCAGCGCCTGATCGAGCAGGCCGAGTTCCTCGTGCCGTGGCTGCACCGCCACATGGAGTACGCCGGTTGTGCGCGCGTGCTGGAGGTCGGCTGCGGCGTCGGTGCGCAACTGCGCGTGCTGGCGCGGCGTTTCCCGGCGACGCGGTTCACCGGCCTCGACGCGGCGCCGGAGCAGATCGAACGCGCGCGGGTCCTGCTCGCGAACCCCATCGCCGAGGGACGCGTGGAGCTGGCGCAGGGCTCGGCCTATGCGCTGCCTTTCCCCGCGGGGGCCTTTGACGGTGCGTTCTTCTGTTGGGTGTTCGAACATCTGGACCAGCCGGCCACGGCGCTGCGCGAGGCGGCGCGGGTGTTGAAACCAGGCGGCGTGCTGTTCGCCTCCGAGGTTTTCAACGCCGGCGTCTATTGCGATCCGCCGCGCGGCGCGCTGATGGCGTATTGGAGCGCCTTCAACCAGCTCCAGCGCGAGTTCGGCGGACATCCCGATGTCGGTGTGCGGCTGGCGAACCTCGCTGTGGCGGCCGGCTTGAGCGACGTGGAACTGCGCGACATTGCGCCGCACCTGGATGGCCGGCTCGCGCCTGCGGAGCGCAAAGCCATGGCGGATTATTTCTGCGCGATTTTCTCCAGCGGTGCGCCGGAACTCATGCGGCGCGGCCGCGTCACCCCGGAACTGGTCGCCGCGATGCAGCGCGATTTTGCCGCGATTGCGGGCGAACCGGACGCGATCATGGTCTACACCGCGTTTCAGCTGCGCGCGGTCAAGCCTGCGAGCGGCTGAAGTTGGTTCGTGCTACGTTTTATGGTGTTGCTGGAGTCACTGGATTTACGCCTGCTCCGCAATCCAGCCTTCGCGGCCGGGCTGGGTGAAGGGCACGACGCGGCCGGCCGGTAACGCGGTCAGGTCGGCAGGCAGCAGCGCGCCGAGCGGGACGACCTGCCAGCCGCGCCGCATAACCTCGGCGAGAAACTCGCGGAACATGTTGTGGCACAGGATGCCCTCGACCTCGGCATGGATCGTCAGCACGTTGAGCGCGCCGGGCTTGAGTTGGGCGAGCAGCGCGGCGTTATACCCCGCGTTGGTCAGGCCGTCGCGGCCGATGACTTCGTCGTAGGTCGGCAGCGTCGTCGGGACCTGCGGCTGAGCGAGCGTCTGGCCGGAGACGAGCGGGCGGAAGAGGCTGGTGCCGCGCACGTCGCTGTTGTAGCGGAAGGGCAGTTTCGACTTGGCCAGCAACGTCGCCTCGTTGCATTTCCAGCCCGGCGCGGCGGAGCAGTCGGGCTGGCGGCCGAGAAGCTGCGCGAGGGCGTCGCTGCCCAGCGCGAGCTGCGCCGACTGGAAGGCCGCGCCGCCCCCCTCCATCCGCATCTGCCAGGCGTGATGGTCCCAGGCGTGCAGGCCGACCTCGTGGCCGCTGGCCGCGGTTTTTCGGATGACAGAGCCGAAGGCCTTCCCGATCAGCGATCCCGGCCAGAAGGTGCCGCGCAGCAGGATGTCCCAGCCGTAGAGCGAGGCCCCGCCGGAGCGCAGCATTTTCAGAAAAAACTGCGGTTTGATCAGCCGCCAGAGGTGCCGACCCATGTTGTCCGGCCCGACGGAAAAGAAAAACGAGCCGCGTACGCCGGCCTCGTCCAGCGCGCGCACGATGGGCAGGACGCCCTCGCGCGTGCCACGGAAGGTGTCCACATCAATCTTCAGTCCCAGTTGCATAAGCGTCTCGTTTCTCACCCGATCAGCGCCGGCAGATCCGCCAGCGTGGCGAGCACCGCATCCGCGCCCGCGGCGAGCAGGGCGGCGCGGTCATAGGCGCCGGTGGTGACGCCGATCGTGCGGGCGCCCGCGGCGTGCCCGGCGTGCATGTCGTCGGGCGTGTCGCCGACCATCACGGCCTGCGCCGGCGGCACCGAGAGCTGCGCGCAAGCGGTCAGCACGGCCTCCGGGGCCGGCTTGACCTGCTGCACATGTTCCAGCGCGACGATGGTGGCAAAATCCACGCCGAAGCCGAAGCCTTCGAGAATGTAGCGCGCGCCGTGTTCGGAACGGCTGGTGGCGATCCCCAGTTTGACGCGGGGGCGGAGCTGGTCGAGGCAGGCGCGCAAGCCCGGCATCTCGCGCGTCTGCGCCAGGCAGACCGGCCAGAACGCCGCGCGGTAGGCATCGACATGGGCCTGCACGCGTGCCGGCCCGGCGGCCGGTTCCAAGGTCTGGAAGATCTCGTAGAGGGGCCTTCCAATCCTGGGAAGAATTTCCGCGCGCGGCAGCGGTGCGCGGCCGTGCGCGACGAGCGCGGCGTTGAGCGAGTGGCAGATCGCCTCGGTGGCGTCGAATAACGTGCCGTCGAAATCGAAAATCACGGCGCGGATGTTGGTAAAATGTGACGCTTGCATCGCGCCGCATCAAACCACGAACGGCCGGCCAAAAAAAGCAGAAAGAAGAAAGAGGATGAAGGATACGGGAGGTGTGATGCGAGATAGGGGCGTCTGAAGTCCTGTGGTCAACATCCGACGGCCTGATTTTCACGTACCATTTTTCCGCTGCCCTTATCCCGCAGCTCGTATCTCGCATCTCTCTTTGCGTGCGGGGCGCGGAGGTGTATTGTCCACACATGCATTTTCGCTTCACATTGTTGGGCCTGGCGCTGCTGGCGCTGGCCGGCGCGGCGCGTGCGCAGACTCCGGCCGCGGGCGCCAACGCCGGCCAGTCGCGCGATATCACACAGGCCACCACGCTTGGTCCACCGCTCAAGCCCGGCCTGCACGAGATGATCTCGGTGGGCACGCGCTGGCTGCCCGACGTGGAGTGGGATACAGGCGGCCGCGCGCGGGTCGCACGGGCAAGCCTGTCCGGCGGCCTGAGCTATTTCCAGTCGCCGACGATGCAATACGGGCTGATGGCCGATCATGAAGTAAGCCGCTACGAATTTGCCGGCCCCGCGGTGGATCCGCTCTGGGATGCGCAACCCGGTGAGATGCGGGTCGAACGCGTCATGGCCAACCTGCGCCTGCCGTTGGACAAGGACTGGTCACTGTTTGCCGCCGTGGATGGCTCGTGGGCGCTGGCGCGCGGCGCGAGCTATGCCGACTCCTTCACCTGGGGTGGCATGGTCAGCGCCCGCGGCCAGGTGGCGACGAACTTCGCTTTTACCTTTGGCCTGTTCGCCCATACGCGGCTGGAGGCGAATGTGCGCGTGCTACCGATCCCCGGAATCGAGTGGCAGATCAACGAGGACTGGAAGCTGGCGACGGCGCAGGGCCTGACGCTGACGCGCAAAATCAACCGGCGCTGGCAGGCCGACCTCGCCGTGCTGGTGGAAAACCGCGAATACCGGATGCCGGCGGAGCAGCCGTTCGCGGGCGGCATCTTCCGCGACCGCAGCGTGCCGCTGATCACGAACCTGCGCTGGTCGCCCAATCCCGGGATGTTCGCCCAGCTCTCGGTCGGCGTCAGCCCGTGGCAGCAGCAGCGCCTGACCGACCGCCCTGACGCGCCCGACCTGACCGAGCAAAGCCACTGGACGCCCAGCCTCGCGCTCACCGCCGGCCTGCGGTTCTGAATGGTTCGATGGTTTTTCCAAGCCTTGGAAAACCCTGCGCAAACGCTACACTGCCGCCATGAATTGGCATGTGCGGTTGATGACAGGGCTGCTTGTCTGGTGCGGAGTGGCGGCTTGGGCCGTGGTCGCGCCGCCGCCAAACTTCACGGGCATCGTGTTGGATGATGACCAGGCGGAATACACCGGCGAATGGGGCGACCGCGCCAAGCAAACGCCGCTGGTCGGCAAGGGCTATCACCACGACAACAACAATGAGCGGGGCCAGAAGCGCGCGTGCTTCACGCCGGACATTCCGGCGGCGGGCGCCTACGAGGTCCAGCCCGACAGCCTTGCGATCACCGACTGGTACATGGACTCGCACGCGTGCACCACCAACAGCCGCCCGGGCTTCCGGTATGACGGCAAGCTGATCCTGACGGAGGAGTCGCGCCCGGGCCAGATTCCCTACCGCTCACTGTTGCCGCAGGGCGTGGATAATCTGCTGGTGCCGGTCTGCCTCTCCGCCACGCACATCGCGTGGGGCGCGGTGCGGCTGGAGCCGGTCTGGATGGAGATCGGCGACGCGGCCGGCTTGGCCGCCGGGCTCGCGAAGAAATACGGCGTGACGCCCGCCGCGCTGGACGCCGACCTGCTGGTGCGTGCGCTGTGCGAGGCTGGTTTCCTGGTCTCGTTCTTCAACGACAAGCAGCCGCTGTTGCCCGAACTCCAGTATTTCGGAACGAAAGGGTTCTTCCACGACTACAACGCCCGCCTTGATGAGGTCCTGCGCGCGGCTACCGCCAAGGTCTGGGCCGAGGGCTTCGCGAAGCTGCGCGCGGGGCGGCTCGATGCCAACGCCTTGGCACAGGCCGTGGCCATCGCCGAACAAGCCGAACCGGCAGCGCAGGGGACCTGTCTTACCCGCGGCGCGGTGCTCCGCCAGATGTGGATGGAGTTGAACCCAAAACGAACCAACCCATGAAGAAATTCACCCTAAAACTGATGATGTTGTTGGCCGTTTTCGCCTGCGGGACCGCGTGGGCGGACACGCTGAAGCCGCGGTATCTGTTTCTCGATCCGGCCCTGTTGCCGGAGATGGACAGGGTCGCGCTCCACGTCAACCCGCCGCAGCAGCGCGAACTCGTCATCCGCCCTGACCAGCCGTGGGAACAGTTGATGATCACCTTCTATCTCACCATCCGCGAGGAGGGGGGCACGCTGCGGATGTGGTACACCTGCCGTGACAAGGCCAAGCGGCCCAACGTGGGTTATGCCGAATCGCGCGATGGCATCCACTGGACGAAACCCAGCCTGGGCCTGGTCGACTACGCGGGCAGCAAGGAGAACAACCTCGTGGGCCTGACCTCGCTCGAGGGCGCGGTGATGGTGGATCCCAACGTACCGGCGCAGGAGCGCTACACCTATGTGACCCATCAATGGAAGGAAGGCCTGGTCCGGTTTTATTCCCCCGATGGGCTCCACTGGCAGCGCGACAAGACCACCTTGCTGCGCCTCGGTGCGGACACGCAGAACATCACGTTCTGGGACGAGCGACTCCAGAAATACGTCCTCTATCTGCGCGGCTGGCAGCGGGGCGCGGACAAGAAGCTCTATCGCACCGTCGTGCGCACGGAGCTGCCCAACCTGACCACGCCGCTGACGAACGCCCCTTCGCGCACAAGCCTGTTTCCTTGGGGCAAGGACAACATCGCCGTGATTGGCCACGAGTTCCCGACGGTGTTCACCGCTGACGAAAACGATCCGCCGAACAGCGACGTGTATACCATCGCCGCCCAGCCTTACCCGCTCGACAACCGCTGGTATCTCGGCTTCCCTTCGATGTTCCAGCGCGAGCAGCGTATCAGCGACGGCCGGCTGGAGGTGCAGTTCATCGGCAGCCGCGACGGCAGCACGTGGCAGCGCTACGACCGCACGCCCTATGTGCCCCTGGGCCTGGCCGGTTCACCGAGCGCGAACATGACCTTCATGGGCGCCGGCCTCATCGTGCGCGGCGATGAGATCTGGCAGTACGGCACCGGCTATGCCTCGCACCACGGCGACGCGGCCGCGCGCGAGCGCCAGACGGATGGCGTCATCTATCGCTACGTCCAACGCGTGGACGGCTTTGTCTCGCTCGATTTCGGGGCGTCGGCGGGCCGGTGCATCACCGCGCCCGTGCCCGTGGCTGGCACACGCCTGCTGCTCAACGTGGATACCGGCGCGCTGGGCTGCCTGCGCGTGGCCTTGTTGGACGCCGCGGGGCATCCGCTCGCCGGTTTCAGTGCCGACGATTGCACCGTGTTGCGCACGAACTCCACGCATGCCGAGGTGGCGTGGAAGGACCGCGGCGATGTGGCCACGCTCAAGGATCGGGACGTGCGCGTGTCGTTCACCGGTTCGCGCGCCAAGCTCTACAGCTTCCGCTTCGAATGAGGACCATGAGGCTCACCGGTTTCATCCTGTTGCTCGCCTGCTGCGGCCTGGCGCAGGCCGGGGAGGTCGTGCCGCGGCCCATCGCGTTGCGCGAGCTGCCGCTGCTGTTCGCCGACGATGGCGGCATCGCCATGCGCACCAACGTCACGCGTGCACTGCATCCGGCGCGCACGCGCAGTGCGCCCGTGCTCGAGGCCGACCAGCCGTGGGAAGCGTCGCGCGTCTACGTCTATGGTTCGGTCTATTTCGACGAGGCCACGCACCAGCTCCGTCTCTGGTACATGAGCCGCGCGCAAGCGTTCAAGGGCGACGCCGTGCTCTACGCCACGAGCGCCGATGGCGTACACTGGCTCAAGCCCGCGCTCGGCCTGCACGCGTTCGCGGGCACGCAGACGAACAACATCGTCTTCGGCATCCACAGCCCCAGCGTGCTGCTCGACAGGCGCGAGCCGGACCCGGCGAAACGCTACAAGCTGCTCGGCTCGGGGACGGGCGGCTATCACGCCGCTTTTTCTGCCGATGGCTTGCACTGGACGCGCTACGCAAGCAATCCCGTGCTGAAATTTGGCGACACCATCACGCTGGCGCAGGATCCCGCGACCGGCGAGTACCTGGCCTACCACAAGCGACCCGCCACGGTGCGCGGGTTTGGGCGCCGCGTCGTGTGGCTGGCGCGCAGCCGCGACTTCCAGACCTGGACGGAGCCGGAACTGGTCTTCGCACCCGACGCCGCCGATGACGCGTGGGCCGCCGCACCGCAGCAGCGCACGGAGGTGTACAACATGTCCGTCTTCCCGCACGCCGCCGGCTTCATCGGACTGCCGACGATGTTCCGCGTCACCGCCGCGCGGCGGCCGAAGGCCGGACTTACGCCCGGCCAGAGCCCCGACGATGGCCCGATCGAGGTCCAACTCGCCACCAGCCCCGACGGCCGCGCGTGGCAGCGCACCGAGCCGCGGCTGAACATGATCGGGTGCGGAGCGCCCGGTACGTTCGATGGCGGTGCGATCCTTGGCGTCTCCAGCACCTCCGTGGATGTCGGCGACGAAACGTGGGTCTATTACACCGCGCTGACCACGACCCACGGCGGCGCGCTGCCGGCCAAACGCCTCTCGATCGGTCGCGCCGAGTGGCGACGCCACGGCTTCGTCTCGCTCGATGCAGGTGCCGCCGTGGGACGCATCGAGACCAAACCTGTGCATTGTGGCGCGGCGGCGCTGATCCTCAACGCCGATGCCAGCCGGGGACAAGTGCGTGTGGCGCTGCTCGAAGCGGATGGTCGGCCCATGCCCGGTTGCAGCCTGGCCGACTGCACGCCTCTGACGGCCGATGCGACGCGCTGGGTCGTCCGCTGGCAAAACGCCGCCAACGTTCCCACCAATCGGCCCGTCCGTGTCGTCGTGGAACTGACCAACGCCCGGCTCTTCAGCCTTGCCAGCGATACGCCGCGTCCTTAAGCCATTGCGTTGAGAATGCCTTTTCGCGAGGCATCGTCTTTGTGGGTGGGGTTTCCAGCCCCGCGCTCATGGCCGTGTGGTTCTATTTCGCGGGGCTGGAAGCCCCGCCCACACAGGTCGATTTTCTGTTGCTGTAGCGGCGACCTGGGGTCGCCGACGGCGGTCGCAGAACGCAGCTACAGAAGATGCTGTTCCTGTTTTCCCGATTTCCTCATTCATTTCTCCGCGAGCCCCCGCTACACTGCGGTCATGAATTCAATCATGCGGGTGTGGGCAGGGCTGCTCATGGCGGCTGGGGCGGCGCGGGCGGCGGAACTTCCGGTGGTGGACCTGTCGGGCGATGAGTCGCGGCGCGTGGTCATCGCGCAGGGCACCGACAAGATCTATCAGGGGCATCCGACGACGCTGCTGCTGCCGGATGGCAAAACCCTTTTCGCCGTGTGGACGCTCGGCCACGGCGGCTCGTCCGGCCCGATGGCACGGAGCGACGATGGCGGCAAGACCTGGACGCGGATGGACGACCAACTGCCGGCCGGCTTCAAGTCGCACCATAACTGCCCCAGCATCTATCGCCTGCTGGATCCGCAGGGCAAGGCGCGGCTGTGGGTCTTCTCGGCGTGGCGCGGCACGCGCGGCGGGCCGGATGCGATGCCCAGCATCATGAGCGAGGATGACGGCAAGACGTGGAAGGAAATGCCGCCGCTCGGCGAAAAATTCAAATGCGTGATGACCTTCAGCAGCATCGTGAGGCTCAAGGATGGCTCCTACCTCGGCCTCTATCACCGCGGCCCCGGCGGGGCCGACAAGGCGCCGCTGGGCGTGCTCCAGACGATCACGAAGGACGGCGGCTTCACCTGGTCGGAGCCGCGCACGGTCGCGAAAGTTGCCGGCAAGAATCTGTGCGAGCCGTTTGTCTTCCGCGCACCCGAGGGCGGCGAGCTGTGCGCCCTGCTGCGCGAGAACACGCACAAAGGTTGCAGCATGCTGATGTTCAGCCGCGATGAGGGCGCCACGTGGAGCGAGCCCAAGGACACGCCGTGGGGCCTGACCGGCGACCGCCACATGGGCGTGCAGACGAAGGACGGCCGGCTCGTGGTCGCCTTCCGCGACCAGGCGCCGGGCAGCGCCACCAAGGGCCACTTCGTCGCGTGGGTCGGCACCTACGACGACATCAAGCTGGGCAAACCCGGCCAATATCGCATCAAGCTGCTCCACAGCTACGCCGCCGGCGATTGCGGCTATCCGGGACTGGAACTGCTGCCCGATGGCACGCTGGTCGCCACCACCTACATCAAGTACCGCCCCGGCGCCGAGAAGCAATCGGATGTGAGCACGCGCTTCACGCTGGCCGAGACCGACCGGCTCGCCGCCGTCAGCCAGAAATAAAGCTCCACACCCTGCGCAGGGCGAACCAGGGAACGCTGCCATGAAGGCATTGCTGGTGCCCTGTTCATTGCGGAGATGTGCGTCATGGAACGGCGGTCGGGCTTGTCCTGTGCCCGTTTAGGCCCGGGTCCGTTTGCTTCGGGTTGCGGCGTGCGTGGCGTGGACCGGAACGCGGGCGCGCTTTTCGCGTCCGTCCGGTGGCGTGCGTAATATATATTCATCAATAACCTTCTTGTCTTATTGGCGCTTTTTCAAAGTGTCGTTTTTTGCACGAAGCGGTACGAACCTTGACAAGTGTTTTGTGAATCGGTAAGGATGTGATGAGATAAGAAACAACTTGGCAGTTAGCCCTTTAGCTGCCCACCGAACGTTTCACCAAGGTAGGGTCATGAAAATTGAACGGACCATCAAGTATGAGGCGGACCGGGTCAAGGGTTTCGGCGACGAGGTCAGCAGCGTACCCGGCTGCGAGAAGTTGCAAGCCTGTATCCAGTGCGGCACGTGCTCCGGCGTGTGCCCGCTGAGCATCTACATGGATTACTCCCCGCGCCAGGTGATGGCCATGGTGCGGTCGGATTTCAAAAACGAGGTACTCACGAGCCACACCGTCTGGCTGTGTGCATCATGTTATCAGTGTACGGTGGATTGCCCGCGCGAGATCCGCATCACCGATATCATGTATGAGCTCAAGCAGCGTGCGCTCCAGGAGGGCATCTATCCGAAGAAGTTCTCCATCCCCGTGCTCGCCAAGGAATTCTACAAGATGGTCTACCGCTACGGCCGCGTCAGCGAGAACCTCCTGGCCATGACGATGTTCCTGAAGTCGAGCCCGCTGGAGGCGCTGAAGATGTGGCGGCTCGGGCTGGGCCTGATCCTGCGCGGCCGCTTCCCGCTCACGCTGGAGAAGATCAAGCGCCGCGACGAACTCGGCCGCATGATGAAGGTGGTGGACCAGGTGAAGATCAACAAGCTGCATGATGAACTGAAACAGGCACGCCAACATGTGGCGGCCAGGAGCCAGGCATGACCACGAAATATTCCTATTTCCCGGGGTGCTCGCTCAAGGGCATCGGCCGCGCCTACGAGGAGAGCCTGTTGCCGGTCCTGCGCGCATTGGACGTGGAGTTGGAGGAACTGGAGGACTGGAACTGCTGCGGCGCGACGGCCTACATGGCGATTGACGAGGTCAAGGCCTGTGTGCTTGCCTCGCGCAACCTGGCGATGGCAGAGAAGCTGGGCCACAAGGAGCTGGTCGCGCCGTGCAGCGCCTGTTATCTGGTGTTGAACAAGACGAAGCACTACCTGCAGGATTCGCCCGCCGTGCGCGGCGTCATCGAAAAGGCGCTGGCCGAGGTCAACATGACCTACAGCGGCAACACGCCGGTGCGGCATCCGCTGGATGTGATGATCCATAGCATCGGCCTCGACGCGATCAAACAGCGCGTCAAGCGCCCCTTGACCGGGCTGAAAGTGGCGCCCTACTACGGCTGCCAGATCGTGCGGCCCTATTCAACCTTCGATGACCAGTATAACCCGACGACGATGGACCGGCTGCTGGAGGCGATCGGCTGTACGATCGTGCATTTCCCGCTCAAGACCCGCTGCTGCGGCGCGAGCCTGACGGGCACGTTGCCCGAACCGGGACTGCTGTGCGCCCGGGACATTCTCGCGGAAGCCATCACGCGGGGCGCCGACCTGATCGCCACCGTCTGTCCGCTGTGCCAGTTCAACCTGGACGGCTATCACGACAAGATCGCCAAGAAGTGGGGGCCGCACCGGATCCCGACGGTCTATTTTACGCAGTTGATGGGCCTGGCCTTCGGGCTGGGCGAACGCGAGTTGGGCCTGCACCGGGGGTTCGTTCCGATGCAGCCGCTGCCGGCTCCCGTGCCGGTCGGGGTGGGGGTGTGAGGCGCAACGCGGGACTTTCCCGGTGGAGCAAAGCACATGGATAAGCCAAGCAAGCAAACGGTTCGCATAGGATTTTATATCTGCCACTGCGGCTCGAACATTGCCGCCATGGTGGATTGTCCGGCCGTGGCCCGGTTTGTCGGGACCCTGCCGCACGTCGTGCTCTCGCGCGACTACAAGTACATGTGTTCCGACCCCGGTCAGGAGCTGATCCAGAAGGACATCTCCGAGCACCAGCTCAACCGCGTGGTGGTGGCCTCGTGCTCGCCGCTGTTGCACGAGCACACGTTCCGCGGCGCCGTCGAGGCCGGCGGGCTGAACCCGTTCTTCTTCCACATGGTCAACATCCGCGAACACGACTCGTGGGTGCATACCGATCCGGCCGAGGCCACCGCGAAGGCCAAGGAGCTGGCGCACGCCGCGATCATGCGCGTGGCCATGCACAAGGCCTTGGAAGTGAAAAAAGTCCCGGTCCATCCGGACGTGCTCGTCGTCGGCGGCGGCATTGCGGGCATCCACGCGGCGCTGACGCTGGCGAACGCTGGCAAGAAGGTCTTCCTCGTCGAGCGCGAGCCGTCCATCGGCGGCCACATGGCCCAGTTCGACAAGACGTTCCCGACGCTCGACTGCGCGGCGTGCATCCTGACGCCGAAGATGTCGGCCGTCGGCACGCACCCGAACATCACGCTGCTCTCCTACTCCGAGGTCACCAAGCTCGACGGCTACGTGGGCAACTACACGGCGACCGTGAAGCGCAAACCCCGCTACATCAGCGAGGACAAGTGCACCGGCTGCCAGGAGTGCATCGCGAACTGTGTTTACAAGGAGCCGAAGTTCCCCGACGAGTTCAACGAGGGGCTCGGCAAGCGCAAGCCGGTCTACATCCCGTTCCCGCAGGCCACCCCGCAGGTGGTCGTGATCGACCCGCAGACCTGCCTGAACTTCCGCAACGGCGAGCTGACGGGCAAGTGCAAGAAGTCCTGCGTCGCCGCGTGCGGGGACAAGGAGGCGATCGATTTCAGCCAGACGGAAACCTTCCAGGAACTGAAAGTCGGCACGGTCATCGTCACGACCGGCTTCCAGGCCTTTGACGCGAAGCGCATGCCGCAGTACGGCTACGGGAAATTCCCGAACGTGTACACCGCGCTCGAGATCGAGCGGCTGGTCAACACGTCCGGCCCGACCGCCGGCCACGTCGTCCTGCGCGACGGGAAGACGGAGCCCAGGAGCATCGGCATCATCCACTGCGTCGGCAGCCGCGACAAGAAGACCAACCGCTGGTGCTCGCGCGTGTGCTGCATGTTCTCGCTGAAGCTCGCGCATCTCCTCAAGGAGCACACCGGCGCCGAAGTCTATAATTTCTACATCGACATGCGCGCGCCGGGCAAGGGCTACGAGGAATTCTACGACAAGCTGCTTGAGGAGGGCGTGCACTTCATCCGCGGGCGCGTCGGCGAGGTCACGGACTGGGCCCGGACGCCGGACGAGGAGGGCAAGCTGGTCATCCGCGTCGAGGATACGCTCGCCGGCTACGTGCGGCGCATCCCCTTCGACATGGTCGTGCTCGCCACCGGTCTCGAGCCCCACGCCGATGCGCAGGACGTGCGCCGGATGCTTAACATGAGCTGCGGGTCGGAAGGCTTCTTCCTCGAGCGCCACCCGAAACTGGCGCCGGTCAGCACCTTCACCGAGGGCATCTTCCTCGCCGGCTGCTGCCAGGGTCCGCGCGACATCCCCGACACCGTCGCCCAGGCCGGCGCCGCCGCCGCCGAGGCGCTCGCCCTGATCGACAAGGGCTTCATCGAGCAGGAGCCGAACACCGCCTTCATCCTCGAGGACGAGTGCTGCGGCTGCAAGTCCTGCATCCCGCTGTGCCCCTATACCGCGATCACGTTCGACGCCGCCAATAAGAAGGCCGTGATCAACGAGGCGCTCTGCAAGGGCTGCGGCACCTGTGTCGCCGCGTGCCCGTCCGGCACGATCGTTCAGAACCTGTTCGACGACGAGGAAATCTTCAGCGAAATCGAGGGAGTGCTCGCCCATGAGTAACGAATGGCAACCGCGCATCGTTGCGTTTTTCTGCAACTGGTGCACCTACACCGCGGCGGACCTGGCCGGCGTCTCGCGCCTGAAGTACGCCTCCAACACGCGCGTCATCCGGCTGATGTGCTCCGGCCGCGTGGACCCGCAGTTCATCCTCGACGCGCTCGCCAAGGGCGCCGACGCCGTCCTCATCGGCGGCTGCCATCCCTTCGACTGCCACTATGCCGAGGGGAACTACAAGTGCCTGCGCCGGTTCCAGCTGCTCAAGCGCATGCTGATGGACATGGGCATCGAGGCCGGGCGCTTGCGGCTGGAGTGGATCTCCGCCGCCGAGGGCGAGAAGGTCAAGCGCGTGATCAACGAACTGACCGAGACCGTCCGCCAGCTCGGCCCGCTCGGCATCCCGCAGCAGTTCGCCGAATGGGACAAGGAAATGGAACAGTTCGCCGCCCACGTGGAGGCGGGTGAGGCGTTGAAGACGCCCTGCGCCGAACATGCCCCGACCCAGGAGCCCGCTCATGTCTAAACCCAAAGTCGCTTTCTACTGGTGTGCCTCGTGCGGCGGCTGCGAAGAGACCGTCGTGGACCTCGCCGAGGATATTCTCGGCGTGGTCGAAAAGGTGGACATCGTCCTCTGGCCGGTTGCGATGGACTTCAAGTACAAGGACATCGAGGCCATGCCCGACAAGTCCATCACCGCCACCTTCCTCAACGGGGCGATCCGTTCGACCGAGCAGGAGGAGATGGCGCGTATGCTGCGCCGCAAGAGCGTGTTCCTGATCGCCTACGGCGCCTGCGCGCACACCGGCGGCATCCCGGCGCTCGCCAACCAGTTCCCGCGCGAGCAGATCCTCAAGTTCAACTACGAGGATGCTCCCACGCTCGTCCCGGGCGAGAAGACGCGCCCGCAGCTCTCGTGCACCGAGGACGGCCGCACGGTGACACTGCCCCAGCTGCACAACGTGGTGCGCGCCCTCGACCAGGTCGTGGACGTGGACTACTACGTCCCCGGCTGCCCTCCGACCCCGAAAATAACGCGCGCTGCCGTGGACGCGCTGCTCTCCGGCAACCTCCCCCCTAAGGGCACGGTCATCGGCCCGGACCACGCGCTGTGCGAAGAGTGCGAGCGCAAGGACACCAAGCCCGACAAGTGGGACTTCGTCGAGTTTAAGCGGCCGCATCAGAAATTGATGGATGAGAAATGCTTTCTCGCGCAGGGCGTCGTTTGCATGGGCCCGGCCACGCGCGCCGGCTGCGAAGCGGCCTGCACCTCCGGCGGCATGCCCTGCACCGGTTGCTTCGGCGGGACCTCCCGCGTGCGCGACCAGGGCGCCAAGATCCTGTCCTCGATCTGCTCCAACCTCGCCGCGAAGGAGGAGGACGAGATCGACAAGACGCTCGCCGGCATCCCCGATCCCGTCGGCACCTTCTACCGCTACGGTCTGGCCAAGAGCATCCTCCGCCGCAAGCTGAACCTTCCCTCCAACCCTTGAGGCATAAGAACCGTTATGAATTCCGAAGCTGAAAAAGTCTTTAATGCCGGTGCTGTCCGCGCGAATGCCGCCTACGCCGGCGCGCGCCGCAACATCACGATCAACCCCATCACCCGCCTCGAAGGCCACGGCAAAATCGATATCTTCCTCGACGGCAAGGGTGATGTCGAACGCGCCTATCTACAGGTGCCGGAGCTGCGCGGCTTCGAGGTTTTCAGCCTCGGCCGGCCCGCCGAGGACATGCCGCAGATCACCAGTCGCATCTGCGGCGTCTGCCCCACGGCCCATCACATGGCCGCGACCAAGGCGCTCGACAGCCTCTACAACGTCGAGCCGACCTCCGCGGGCCGTAAGATCCGCGAGTTGGTCTACAACGCCTTCACGCTGGAAGATCATGCGCTGCACGTCTTCGTCCTGGGTGGTCCCGACTTTATCGTCGGCCCCGAGGCACCGCCGGAACTGCGCAACATCGTCGGCGTCATCGGCAAGGTCGGCCTCGAGGCGGGTAAAAAGGTCATCTCGATGCGCCGCCGCGTCCGCGAGATCACGAGCTACTTCGGCGGCAAGGTCGTGCATCCCGTGCTCGGCCTGCCCGGCGGCGTCAGCAAGGCGCTCAAGGCCGAGGATCTGGCGAAGTTCAAGGAACTCGCCAAGGACGGCGTCGAGTTCGCCGACTGGACGCTCGGCGTCTTCAACGCGATCGTCCTCGACAATCCCGATTACGTGACGATGATCACGTCCGACGCCTATACCCACAAGACCTGCTACATGGGCACGGTGGACGCCAACAACAAGGTCAACTTCTACGACGGTGCGACCCGTGTCGTCGACTGCAACGGCAAGGAAGTCTGCAAGTTCACCGCGCGGCAATACCGCGACTTCATCGCCGAGCACACCGAACCGTGGTCCTACATGAAGTTCACCTTCCTCAAGAACCGCGGCTGGAACGGGTTTGCCGAAGGACCTGAGAGCAGCATCTACTCCGTCGGCCCGCTCGCGCGGCTCAACGCCGCCGACGGGATGGCCACGCCCAAGGCGCAGGCGGCCTACGAGGAGTTTTACAAGACCCTTGGCGGCAAGCCGGTCCACCACACGCTAGCCAACCACTGGGCGCGCGTCATCGAGATGATCTACGCCGCCGAGCGGATCGAGGAGTTGCTGAACGATCCCGAGATCACCAGCCCCGACGTGCGCCGCATCCCGACCGCCATCCCCACCGAGGGCATGGGCATCGTCGAGGCCCCGCGCGGCACGCTGTTCCACCATTACAAGACTGATGCGAACGGCCTGATCACGATGGCGAACATGGTCGTCGCCACCGGCAACAACGCCGCCCGCATCGCCATGAGCGTCGACCGCGCCGCCAAGGGACTGATCAAGGGCGGACACGTCACTGAGGGCCTGCTGAACAAGGTCGAGATGGCCTTCCGCGCCTACGACCCGTGCCTCGGCTGCGCCACCCACACGCTCCCCGGGCACATGCCGCTGATGGCCAAGATCTACAATCCGCAGCGGGAAGTGATTCAGGAATTGATCCAAGACTGATCGTCCTCGTCGTTGAACAACAGGCGAGGGCGCCGGCGTTTCTTCCCATGTAGGGGCGCTGTCTTGCTGCGCCCGTTCGTTGCGCTTCCCACACACAGCGGGCGCAGCAAGACTGCGCCCCTACAAAGCATCTGCTTTTCCGTTTTTCCGGCCTTCGCATCAATCTTTTCCAAACCTTGGAAGTGCTCCGAACAACAGCCCCTTCTGGAGCGGTTGACTATATCCGCTGACGGCGGTCACAGACCGCCGCTACAGCAGACGGCGCAGCAAAATTCCTGTGGGCGGGGCTTTCACGGCTTCGTGCGGCACTACGCCGGTGCGAGTAAGTCCCTCGAAATCAACCGGACACGAGCATGAGGAACACAGGAAAACAGGAACGACAAGAATTGCACTGCGAAAGACGCGCAGCGCGCGAATTGTCGGAGGCCGCGCCCAGTCCCACTCCGCCGCACCCCATAAAGGAACACAAGTCAGATTATTTATATGGCGGATGACCGGAGCGGAGCAGAAGGCTGCAGTCATTTGGTAGGGCGGGCGCGCCGCGCCCGCCGCCAGATAAACCAACCGGGAAAGCGGGAGGAAAGCCGGCCGAAAGAAAAATAGACGGACAGAAAAAAACAGAAGAAGGCATTTCATTAAAGCGGCAGTCGGAAATCTTCAATCATCCATTGCGAGATCCGCCGATGCAAATGGAGTTGCAGGCCCTCGCGAGCAAGCTGGAAGAATTGAACCGCCAAGGTGCCAAGCTCGCCAAGAAGAAAACCCAAGATGGAAGCCGTTAGAATCATCCGTCTCCTTAGTCCTCTGTCGGTCCACTCTTCACCGGACTTGGCGAACTTGGCGTCATGGCGGTGGACCCTCAGCGGCTTCGCTGGCACCATCGTAACTCGTTTGTGTAGCCAGGTGTCTGCGCCGGCTTTTGTGGAAGTTGTGCGGCTCGCGAGGACGCTCGCCCTCCCGCGGGGATGTGTCAATTTACGGTTGAGGTCACGGGACTTACTTACCCAAGCACTTTTCGATTGCTGCCGCCGTGTGGATGGCCGTCGTATCGAAGACGGGCAGGCCGATGTCTTTCTGCTGGAGCAGCAGCGGGATTTCAGTGCAGCCGAGGATGATGCCGGCGGCACCGTCTTCCTTGATGAGCCGTTCGATGATCTGCAGGAAACGGCGCTTGGCGGCCGGCTCGATCTGCCCCCGGCACAGTTCGTCGAAAATGATGGTGTTGATATAGTCGCGCTCCTGGAGGTTGGGCGTGACAACCTTGAGGCCGCGCCGCTCCAGCCGCCCGCGATAGAAGGGCTGCTCCATGGTGTACTTGGTGCCCAGCAACGCCACGGTGCGCACGCCCTTTGCCTGTACTGCGGCGGCGGTCGCATCGGCGATGTTCAGGATGGGGATTCCCACCTCTTTCTCGATGTGGTCGGCCTGCGAATTCAAGGTGTTGGAGGCGATGACGAGGAAGTCCGCGCCGCCGCGCTTGAGCCGCTGCGCGGCATCCACCAGGGTGGCACGCAGCGGCACCCAGTCGCCGCGATCGCTCAAGCGCTCCTGCTTGGAAAACTCGTCGAACTCGATGGAAAACATCAGAATCTGCGCGGAGTGCAGGCCACCCAAGCGGTCGCGGATCATCTCGTTCATCAGGCGATAGTATTCGGCGGACGAAACCCAGCTGACGCCGCCGATGATGCCGATGGTCTTGATCGGCTGTTGGGGTGTGACGGCCGTGCCCTGGAGCGATGCGCGGGCCGTCGCCTGCCGCGCATCCGCCGCGTTTTGCGTGGCGCATCCGCTGAACGCCATGCTGATCAAAAGTACCAGGCCCAACTGGTGCTGCTTCCCTATCGTGTTCATCGATCGGTCTGCTTTCGTTAATAGTTGGATGAGCCACATTACCCATCCGTAGCGGTGCCACGTCTTGCGGGCACAGAAGTGGTGGACAGGCTAGGGCTACTTGCTTGTTATTCAAAGGTAAAGTAGCGGCACGTGTCGTGCGGATAAGCCTGTTGTCACGGCCTTGTCGTTGTCTCTTCCTCGCGACGGAAGACGGGCTGGACCGGCGCGATACCCAAGGTGGCCGCCACCTTCAGCGAGGCGGCCAGATCGTTCACGAGGGGGAATTCGATGCCCAGGGCGAAGAGCGTCCGCAGTTGTTCGGGTTGGACGGTGCCAAAATAGTTGATGCGCACGCCGTGCTTCTTCAACTCCTTCACGTACCCCGGCATGTTGGTGGATACCTTGCCGGTGAGTTGGATGAAGGCTGCTTTCCTGCTCACGGTCAGCTCGACGTAATCCCAGGCATCCCGCTGCCTTTCCATGTTGCAGATTAGAATCTGGGGATTCACGGTTTGTGCCCCCTTGGCAGCGGCTGCATTGCATGCGAGGAAAGCCTGTTGGAGCCGACCCTGTTGGACGAGCACCTCGGCCGCCTGCCGGCCGGCTGCTTCATCGCCCTTGAGGTGGACATTGAGCCAGATGTTGACCGGCATCAGGGCGAGTGTCTCTTCCAGCGTGGGGATTTGCTCGCCTTTGAAGTCCGGCGACTTCCAGCTGCCCGCATCCAGCTGTCTCAGTTCCTGGAAGGTGAGCGCGGCAACTTTACCTTTCCCGTTCGTGGTCCGGTTGACCGTGGGGTCGTGCATGATGACGAGCTTCTGATCCTTCGTCAGCTGCGCATCGAATTCGATCATGTGCGCGCCGCAGCGGATGGCCTCGCGAAAGGCGGCCAGGGTGTTCTCCGGATGGGTGCTCATCGCGCCGCGATGGGCGCACAGTCCGCGGCCGGGCAGCACCTCGGCGGCGGGCTGCACGTTGCTCCCGGCCCGGGCGCCACCGAGCCCCAGAAAAAGCAGCGCCACCAGAAATCGCAACGAAGGGTGCATAAGCTTGTCCGTCCATCGCCGTCGCCATTGTTCGGCTGAGCCGATGCTACGGCGGCGCGGGTAGGGGAGGCAAGCGCGCAAAGGTGGCATCGCTACGCGCTCAATGGGCGGAAAGCTTGGCGTGCTCCCACGCCACGGCCCCGGGCGCGGACCAGGTAGGGATGCCCAAGCTGCTGCGCACGCGTTCCTGAACCAGCAGCGCCCGGCGGTACGCCCGTGTGATGCTTTCGTTTACCTTCGTGTCATACAGGTCCAGCAGCAGATTGCGGGGCGCGAACAGGCCTGACTTGGTGCGGTCCCGCCACGCTCTGACATAGCTCAGGTATTTCTCATAGTCGGCGTTCACCGTGGCCTCGGACAGGCCCTGCACCTCGCTGACCATCTCGGCCAGGCCCGCGGGCGTGATGCGCCGGTGCTCGGCGATCTTGCGTGAGAAGTCCAGGGTGGTTTTCTGGGAGTTGAGGATGTGCTTGGCCTGGGTGACGTTGAGTCCTTTCCAGCCCGCATTCAGCCAGGCGAAGTTGGCCACCGCGGTTTCGTTGGAACTGAGTGCGATGTAGACGCTCAGCGTGGTGGAATGAAATATTTGGGACGTCATCCAGGTCATGCCGGCGACATTCAGCCCCGGCTTTTCGCTGTAATAGAAGAGACCGCGGTCGAGCGGACCCACCAGGGCGCCGCGGTTGCTGAGGGTGGAAGGCGCGGTCGTTTCGGCACAGGAGAACAGGACCTCGCGGCCGCCGACCTTGCACCGGAGAAACGTGCGCGTGTTGGCGTAGGAGAAATAACTGCCCGACTCCGGGTTCGGGGTGATTTCTTCCGTGCCCTTGATCTCGCTCGTCACGTACTGTTGGGCGCCGGTCGGGCCCGCCTTGATGCAGGCATAGGCCTGCTGCATGGCGTTGCTGTCCTGGCAGGCCGAGTAACGCAGCGAGGCCGGGAAGACGGCGTAGTCGGGAATCCCGGGGTTGAAGTTGAGGTCCAGATAATGCTGCAAGGGCGCCGCGATTGTAACGATGTACGCCGCGCCTTCCGCGCTGGCGAGCGGCGGAAGTTTCCAGCCGCTGTCCTGGGCGCTCGCCTGGATGACGAAGTCGACCAGCGCGCTTTCCTCGGCCGGGATGAAGGGGTGCTGCCCGGGCTTGGCGACAAAAGCAAACAGGTGGTCCACCGCGCTTTTGGCGGAGGCGGGGAAGGGGCGCATGTTCTCGAGAATAGCGGCGGCCGAGGACGCCTGCTTGCCGGCTTCAACTGCGACCGGCGTGCCGCTGGTGTTGTCCTGGCCCGAGGCGGATGAGATGGTCGCGGCCCAACAAAAGGCAACCCCTGTCAAGATGGCCGGCAAAATGTTCATGTCTGTTAATTCTAATGAAAAGGGGGCCCGCTTCGCAAGGCGATTCAGAACGGTTTTGCGCGGCCCCGCCGGGCGATGGCTTCGAAAGGCCGGACAGGCTGCAGGCCGCTGACTGCGGAGGGCCTGCCCGACGCTCGTGAACAACTGGGCCTGCGAGCGACGCCGCGCGGCGACAGGTGGTGGTGCGTTTATAGCCGCGAGGTACCGGAGGAAATCGTCCTATTTCAGCGCATCCTCCGCCGACTTGCCGATGACATCCATGCTGCGCTGGAGCGGGTCCGTCTTGGCCCGCGCCGGCGAGGGTGCCACCGTGCGCGGCGCCTGGTAGGTCCGCAGCAATTCCAGGACCCGGGCAATCTCTTTGTCCGCGACATTCATCCGCTTGAGACAGCGGCGCACCTCGGCGGAATTTTCATCCTCGTAGGCCAGCGGAACCGCCTGCCTGAACAGGGTGGCTACCGGGTCTTGGGTGGCCAGCACCTGTTGCATCCGCGCCATTTTTTCGCCCTGCAGGACGGCCACCTGGCGATCGGCGGCGGCCCGTTGCTCCTGGATGCTGCGCCGCAGTGCCGCCTCCTGTTCGGCGGCCTGCCGTTTGAGCTCGCGCTGTTTTTGGTCGAAGGGTTCGGTCTCTTTGAGCAGCAGCAGTCCCCACTGGCTGAGCAGCCGGATTTCCTCCTGCGTCAGCTTGCGCGCGCCAGCCGCCTGGCCGGGAGCGACGATGGTGACCCAGAAACCATCCACGCGCGACTCCGCCGGCTTCTGTCCGACCAGTGCGAGCGGCGGACCGACCACGGTGTTCCACGTCACGCCGACGACCGGGATGATGATGGTGTTCACCCCGAGATTCCAGACACCGGCGACGGCGGAATCGAGCGCGTGATAGGCGGGGACTATGGCGGCCCCGCTGACGAGGCCTCCCGCGGTGCCGACGGTGCCCAGCGCGCCGCGGAACACGGTTTCGACGGTGGATTCCAAAAAGGCCCACGGATAGGCGAGCCACCAACCGAAGACGCGATGCTGGGTGCGCTCGCGGGCCACGGAGAAGTTATCGCCCCAAGCCCGCGGAATACCCTTGATCGTAAACCCCAGGCCGCACTCCTTCAGCGCCCAGTCGAAGCACGCCATGCTGCCTTCTTTCAGCGAGTGGTATTTATTGGCTTCGATGTATTCGTGGAAGTCAGCGCCGGCATCCTTGAGATGTTCCCAGGCATAGCTGGCGGGTGGCGAGTACCCGGGACAAATCCAGACGTCATACCAGGTTCCTGCCGCATCCTGTATCCGGCCCAGGCGCAGCAAATCTTTCTTTTGCTGCCAGGACAGGAAATAGCCGGGATCCTCGGCCCTGGCCAGCGGGGACAGGCCCAGGAGGAAGGCTGCACAGAGTGTGCCCAAGATTGCTCGTTTCATTTGGTCATCCATTCTTTGCCGGAATTCCGGAGAGGGCGAGGTAGACACCGCGCCCCGGCGGTGCAACGCAGTGAAGCTGCGATGCGGCTCTTTTTATTTAGGCTACGGCGAAACGGGTGGTGTGTGCAAGCGCAGAAGCGGCGGTGCAGAAGCGGCGGCATGGAAGCGTCCCGCTTGCGGGAGCGTGTGGGCTGCGGGGAAAAATTGCGGAAATATCATTGGACAAGCTTGTGTCTGATCATTAGTTTCCCCGTATGCGTTGCTTGAACATCATCGGGTGCGTAGCCCTCTGCACCTCGTTGTGTACTGCGCAGCAGTTTCCTCAGGATGTGTTGCCGGCGCGCGAGGACTTTGAGGTGGGCCTGCAAATGGCCGAGAAGCAGGAGCAGGAGCGCCTTGCGGCCGTCGGCGATACCTATCTCCGGAAGCTCCGCGAACTGGCGCAACAACAGCAGGCCAAAGGACGTTTCCGGGGGCTGGTTACGTTGCGCGATGAGATCGCCCGGTTTGCCAAGGCGCGCACGTTCCCGGACCATCCTGTGGAGGAACCGGTCGAGCTGCGCGAGGCCCAAGCGGTTTTTCAGCTCAAATGGCAACAGACCCAGTACAGCAACGAGTTTGCGATCGTCAAGCTGGCGGAGCGCTATGTGCAGGCGCTGGCGGTCCCCCGCGAGGCCTTGGCCAACGGCACCACGATGGAACGTGTGTACGCACTGGATGCGGAGTGCGACCGGGTGGTGGGCCTGCCGCGGCTGCGCCAGGCACTGGCGGCCACGAAGATCCGCCCCCCCGCGGCCCTGCCCAAGTCCCCGACGGGCACCGTGGCGGACGCCGGCTTGAGTGAAGCGCGCCTCCGTCATCCGTTGGATATCTTCCGGCCTTCCAACGAGCCGCTCTCGGCCACGATCGGTTGCGAGGTGCGGGCCGTGGTCTTTGAAGACCTGTCGCAATTGAAAAGCCGCAAAACGGCGGGCGCGGGCAGTTCGTACCGTTCGCTGGAGGGGCAGGTCGGGTACGTGCCCCGCATCACACTGACCTGTCACCGTGGTGAGTTGCTGTCGGGCAGCCGGCTGGTGATTGAATATTTCAGCCGTTCGCTGCCCGACCACATCCTCCATCATGAGGTGGTGGAAAGGATCTTGTTGCCGTGGTTGGAGCGCGGCAAGAGCTATACGGTGGAAGCCAAGGGAGTGCAGCTCACCCGGTCGGAACAGGTCAATGTGATCCAAACGGCGGGCGTTTCCGTGAGCCATGCCGGGGCCGAATTCTATGGCGTGATCCTGCACCTCCTGGACCCGGACGGACGTGTTTTATGGCACCGTTTTTCGCCCCAGGCGCTCGAGCGCGAACTCGCCGCTGTACCGCCGGACAAATAAGCCGCGCGTGACCGGGCGGACCGACCGCCGAACCGGTGCTTGAGAAGTCTTATTTTCAACGCAACCCGTGTGTCCTTGCCTCACGCGCCGGTGGTCTGCGATACTCACGCCCATGAGCCAACAGCAGACCGCCAGCCAGCCGCCGCATGAGGTCACCATCTATGCCGATGGGGCCGCCTCCCCGAATCCCGGGCGCGGCGGTTACGGCGTGATTCTCATCCGCGATGGGCAACGGCAGGAGCTTTCCGGCGGCGTCCGCAAGACCACCAACAACCGCATGGAAATTCTCGGCGCCATCGTCGGCCTGCGCGCCTTGAACGGGCAGAAGGCCAAGGTGATGATTTACAGCGACTCCAGGTATGTGGTCGACATGTTCAATGGGGGCTATGCCGAGAAATGGCGCCGGGCCAACTGGACCCGCAACAAGGGCAAGGATGCGGCGCTGAATCCCGACCTATGGAACGAGCTGCTGAACCTGGCCGCGCTGCACGACGTCAGGTTCACCTGGGTGCGCGGGCATGGGAGCAACCTGGACAATGCGCGCTGTGACGAGCTGGCGGTGGCCGCGCGGTGCCAGCGCGAACTGCCCATCGATGCCGGTTATGAGCAGGTGGTGCGGCCTGCGGCGCCCCGGCAACTGGCGCTGTTCGATGGGTTGCCGGGTGTGCTGTCAGCCTCAACACCCTAAAAGCGCAGTCTTAGTCTGATCCTTTTAAAGGGTATTATTTTCGGTGTCCGGCCCCGGCCCAATGACGGTGTGATGGACCTCAACACGGCGTTGGTCGGGTGCAGCCTGTCCGGGCTCACCACAGGTGTCGGCTCCAGCATACTGACGATGAACGGTGGCGTGCTGAATGTGAACTCGAATGGGGTACTCGCCTAGCGGCCCGGGGCGGGCAACATCACGGGCATGACGAACCTCGCCGGCACGCTGTTGGTTGGCGGCAGCACGCCTGCGGCGCGGGCGAAGTGGTGCTCAACGGCGGTTCTCTCGGTGTCGACAACGGCGGCGGCCGGGCGGTGCCCAACACCTTCAACCTGCGCGAGGCCAGCAGCACCGTGGATTTGACCGGCGGCAACCTGACGACCTCCGGCGTGTTCAGCAACAGCGGTGCACTGGTCGTGCAGGGCGGCGGCAAGCTGGATCTGACCGGGTTGACCGGCTCGAGCTTCCCCGGCAACGTGCTTGTCTCCAACGCCACGGTGCAGGTTCAGGCTCGCTGACCACCGGAGGCGGCAACGACATCCTGTTGACCGTCATCCCGGAGCCGGCCTCGGTGAACCTGCTGGTGATGATGGGCGCGGCCTACTGCCTCCGCCGCCGCCTGCTCCGGAAGCGGTCCCGCATGTAGCCCTGATCCGCCTGCACGGGGTGAACAAAAGCTGACGAAGAGAACGAAGTGCAGAGTGTCTGCGGAAGTCACAAGCAGGACCGCCGCCACAAAACCAACCTCTTGTGCGCGGGGTTTTCCAGCCCCGCGAACCAAACCCAATAAAGCCTGAGCATCTGGCTCGCCATCACAGCAGACCGTGGACGCGGCGTCCCGCCGCATAAAACCAACACACAGAAGCGCACAGGGCTGGCTGACCATGTCGTGCAACGCACGCTGGAGGGGATGGCGCTCTTCGTTAAGGCCCACCACGCGTGGCTGCTGCTAGACCCCGCCGCCAGCGTCCGCCTGTTGTTCTGCGCTCTGCCGCGTCCTGTTCGGCGGGCTGCAACCCCGCTTCGTAGACCCCAAGCCGCGTTTGGTAGCCGCACCCTTGCATCCCTGAGGCCTGTCGGGCATTTAGGCGGCGGTGGCAGGCCACCGGGGGAGCGGGTGAGCCTCGCGGGAGGGGCACGGACGTAATCATTATAGTTGTACGCGAATCTCGTGTGATCGAAGCATGAACGGAAGAATTATCCGGCGACTACTGACGACAGAAACCCTGAGCGAGAGCAGCCTTTGAGCCTTTATAATTATCGAACCCACAAGCGGAATGAGGGCGGGCAGGCGGCCGGCGCTGCGCCGCTCCCGGCGCCATGCAAGCAGGTCACCTACGGACGGCCGACGAGGTTCAGCGATCACCTGCTCACCGGCTTGTTATACTTGGTTGTTATCGCGGCTCTTATCGTGGGCGTTAGCGTCATCGCTATCCTGGGGATCCGGACGCTGGGAAACGATCGCCGTCAGCCTGCCAACATGGCCCTCGATAAAACGCCCACCGCCTTTGCAGACCCCTGATACTGTCGGCCCGGGCTTGTGCGTCAGACTCGACCGTGTTTATTTCGCAGGTTGATACCAGAGCGATTCCCAGTAACGGCGGTCGAGGTCGTAGACATCCACCTTCTGTTTGGCGGGGTCGAAATCGGGCGGGAGGACGCCGTAGCGTTTCATCTCGCGCAGGTAGGCGGGGCGCGGCGTGAAGTTCGGCATGTTGAACCGCGTCATGCTGTCGAGCATCGCCTTGCCGGCCTGGACGCCGGCGAGCAGCAGCTGGTAGTCCGGGTCGTTGGTGTTGGCGAAGACAGCCGGGCACTTTTTCGCGCTCTTCGGATCGGCGGGCGGCGCGTTGGTGGCCCAGCCGCCGCCGGCCTTGGCGAGCGGCGCGAGCAGGAGCAGCGACTTCTCCGGCCGGCTCAGGTTGAAGACGATATGACGGCTGAACCGGATGCGCGGGTCGCCGAGGTTCGGCATCCAGAACGAGATGTTGCCCTCGTCGGAGAGGCTGTGTGGTAGTTGCATGCCGGCCTGGCCGTGGCAGCTCAGGCAGCGGCGGTCGAGCGCCTGCGCGGCGTTGCGCACGGCGGCAAACTTCTCGTCGGAGCGGTCGAGGTTGTTCTGCGTGTAGCCGCCGACCATGCCGCAGCCGAGCGCGGCATAGGTGCCCGGCCACGTCGCGGCGGAATTGATCCAGTAGCGTACCATGTCTTTCTCGCCGGCACTGAGCTTCACGTCGTGATGGGCCGGTTCCAGCTTCTGCATCAGCGGGCTGGCCGAGTCGCCGAGCGCGCGCGGCGGATAGTTGCTCTTCGGCTGGTTGCGCCCGTCGGCCACCTGCCGGTGGAGGGTGAGCATCACGTAGCTGTGCGAATACATCGGGCCTTGGTCGCCCGTCAGCAGCATGTGCCCGGAGGGCTTGTCCGGGTTGTGGCAGCTGATGCAGTGGCGGTTCCAGATCGGCTGGACGTCGCGCGAATAGTCGATGACCTCAGGTATGCCGGGAACGGGCGCGATCCGGCTGGGTGCGCGGCGCATGGCGAGCGTGGTGTTGCCGCCGGCGGGGATCTTGTCCATCGTCGCCGTGCGCGGCTCGTGGCAGCCGATGCAGCCGCTGCGCTCGCCGGGCATGACGGTGCAGAAGCTCTGCATCCGCTTGACCGAGCGGCCCTGCTCGTCGAGGGCGACGAAGAAGCAGGCGCGCAGCGCCGGGAGCTCGAAATAGGCCGAGCCGTCGGCTTCGACTGGCACGGTGCCGAGGATGCGCTCGAGGGTGAAGCTGCCGCCGTAGGTCAGCGGCTCCATGCCGCCGGTGTAGTTGATCGGCTTGGGCAGCGACTCGAGGATGAGCAGCTTCTTGATCTCGCCGGGCTTGATGCCCTCCATGTTGCGGCCCTGATAGACGTTCATGCACGCGAGCACGCCGGTGGCCTGCTCCGGCTTGGTGCGCGTGGGAATCTGCATTTCGAGGGGGTGGGGGAGCAGCGGGCGCGGCTCGTGCATCGTCACATCGGCCCACTCGGCCGGCAGCGCGTAGACCTGCAGGCTCTTGCCGGCGGCGTCGTACAGCCGGATCTCGCGGTCTGTCGCCACGAGAAACGCGTTGGTCGAAAGCGGGAACGGGTCGCGGATGTTCGGCGCCGCGCTGATGTTGTGGAGCATCGCCATCTCGTCCGGCCCCTTGCGGACGTTGACCGTGGCGAGGTAGCCCACATGCTCGCGCCCGCCGTGGCCCGGCGAATTGATCAGCGCGATCCCGTCGGAGTTCGGGATCGGCTTGGCGTCGATGAAGACGCTGCCCGGATGCATGTTGCCGAAGAAGATCATCTGGCTGGTGCCGTCGGGATACATCGTCCAGAGGTGGTGATAGTGCACCTGCGAGCGGTCCACATATTCCCAGCGTTGGTAGGCGATGCGCCCGTCGGACAGCATCCACGGCGTGTTGTCCTGTTCGAGGTTGGCAGACAACACCTGGACGTTCCGGCCGTCGGCGTCGCAGCGATGGATGGTGGCCACGTGTGTCAGCCAGCAGTTGACCCAGCGTTTGCAGCGGCTGGAGACGAACACGATGCCGCCATCGGGCAGCCAACTGGGCTCGATGTCGTCATATTGCCCGTCGGTCAGCTGCTTCAGGCCGGTACCGTCGGAGTTGATCTTGTAGAGGTGAAACTGCTCCGTGCCACCCTTGCGCCAGGCGAAGACGATGGTGCGGCCGTCATAATGCACCGCCGGGTCGCGCACGGTGCCCGCCACGTCGTCCACGAGCAGTTGGGTCGCGCCGGTTTCGAGGTCCAGCTTCACCAGCCGGCCGCCGACGCCATAGCACGGGTGGGCGTCTTCCGGTGCGTAATAGCCGAAGTTCGCGTACCAGTGGCCCTCGGCGATCTGCGTGCGCGTCGCGAACACGATTTCGCGGACCCCGTGCTGGTCCAGTTCGCGTGCCGCGAGCGCATGATCCTCCGGCACCGTCACGGTCTTGGGCTTCAGCGTCAGCCAGGGCATCGTCAGGCTCGCCGCATGGCCCATGGGCAGGCTGTTGGTGCCGCTGCTCCACAGCACGCGCGGATTGGTCTTGGAGGGCGCCAGCGCGAAGAGCGGCACCTTGCCGCCCGCGTTGCAAACCAGCAGGCGATTGCTCTCCAGGATCTGGAACCCGGCGAACCAGCGGATGCCGAGGGCGGGGAAATCCTTGGCGCTGACCTCCCACATCACGCGGTTGGCCAGGTTGTAGGCGATGATGCCCGTCTGGCCGCTGACGATGATCAGGCCATCCGGCAGCGCGGCCACGGAGAACGGACGGAACGGCGTCTTGAGTTCGCGGACCAGCTTGCCCTCCACGTCATATTCGCGGACGGCCTTGGCCGATTCTTCGGCGACGAGGACGTGTCCGTTGGGGGTGAAGCGCGCGTGGCGCATCGCGCTGTGGCCGGGGGCGCTCTGGATGTGGATGGTTTTCTCCACGGCGCCCTTGCCGTTGACCAGCAGGACTTCCGCCTTGCTCGCATTCCCGATCAGCGTGCGCCCGTCGAGCAGCCGCTGGCATGACCACACCTGGCCCGTCGTCTGGAATTGAAACACGATCTGCTTCTGCGGGGTCACTTCCATCACGCCGGAGGGGTTGTCATTGCGCTTGGAGTCGTACTTGTTGTTGTAGCAGAACAGCACGTTGCCGTTGGTCGTCACCTGCACATCGCGCGCCATCTCGGCGGGGAATTCCCACGTCACCTTGCCGCGCTCGTCATAGCGCTGGATCTTGCCGGTGGCTTCCGCGGTGTAGAAGACCGGCGGAAACGCCACGGGCGCCGGCGCGGCGCGCACACCCGCGCCGATCACCAGCGTGCCCGCCAACCACCCGGCCAAGTTTTTCAGGTTCATAAACGGCTCCTCTGACCCACGCAGAACAAACGAGTCGCGCGCTTAAAAATTGCAGGCCGACGCAGGCTTTTTCACTGCAGCGCGGCGACCGCGGCTTGGAGAGCCACGCGACCTTGTGTCAGCCCTGCTGGCGACCGCTCCAAAGGCGAAAATCAACGCGCCGTGAGCAGCAACAGAAGCGTACCGATCATGCGGCACAAGTACCGCAGCAAAAGCATGGCTATATACCAACTTGCTTGATCCCTAGACGCAGCGGCAGCAGTGGCTTTGGCGGCCTGGAGGGCCGCAGGAGGGTAGCCGGTGGCGCAAGCCACCGGAAAATGATTTCAGCAAATTTATCCGCCCCGACAGGGGCGGCGGAATTCCGGCGCCCCTCCGGGGCGCATGGGTGGGGTGTTTGCGCGTGTCCGGTGGCTCGCGCCGCCGGCTACCTTGCGTCGGCCCTGCCGGGTCTCTGGTCGCCCCTGGCTCAGGCTTGCGCCGCACCTGCATGGAGTTCCAACCCCAATGCTCCGACCACTTTCAAGATCGTGTCAAAGCCGGGGCTGCGATCGTCGGACAGTGCCTTGTACAAGCTCTCGCGAGACAAGCCGGTGTCGCGGGCCACTTGGGCCAAGCCCTTGGCGCGTGCTAAAAATCAACGGTTGTTTTAGGCGACGACCTTATCCGCTGCAAACACAGGATGATCTTTGTATTTGTTCCAAATCACTTTTGAGTGTGCCCAGCCATCCCCAAGGCGGAAGCCCTTGCTCAAGCCGAACCCGATAACCAAGGGCATGAACGGTATATAGAGAGGCAGGTTCCGTTTGAAAGACATCCCAAAACCTCCGGCCTTACCGGTCGCCCTATCTATGACTCGTACGCCGCATAGTGCTTTCCCGAGGGATTGTCCCGCGAAACAATCCTTGCCGGCACAGAGGAGCAAAACGGCCAGGTTAACCATGGGAACCAGACACAAGAGGTTTATGACGACGGCATCAATGACATAGGCGAATTGTCGGCGGTTGGTAAATGCGTAGTAGCATTTACGGCAGACGAAATGATTGTAAAGCAGGCGAGCGTCATCCATGTGTTTTGCGCCTCCACAAAGCGGGCAGGTGCTGGGCACTTGTCGCATGGCTGAAATCGGAGGTGGCTGCTGCGTAGGCCATGCAATGTTCGCAAGCTCGCGAGCGGGTTGCCACTGCGGCATGCCTTCACACCAGACCAGGTCGTCAGGCCGCAGTTGCCCCTGGGTAGCAAGTGTTCGTAATTCGTCTCCCGAAATGGGCCCTTTTTGTTGACCGTTTTGTGCGTAGTACCAATTGCTCATCGCTTCTTTCCTTTCTTCCCCTGCCTGGTTTCGGCTAACACACTGCACCCCCGATGAATGCAGTTTTTCCTTAGCAACGGCACGGTAGAAAGTCAGAGGTCTTTAGACAAGCATAAAAATCTTCCCTGGAATCAATTATGTTACGACAACTTCCGCGCCTGACATCGGGTTGCCCAAACGTATTATCTTACCCGGAGCAGGTAGGTCTTGCCGGGGTGGAGGGGAAAGAGCTGACTTTGTCCGTCAGCGCGACAGGGATGGTGGCGTTGCTGTCCAACTCGGTCACGGTGAAGCTTTGCTGCGGCCACGGATTGAGCAGCTTGACCGTGCCGCCGGCGGTGGAGCGGATCTTGACATTGCCGATGACGCCGCCGACCTGGTCGGCCGACACCGCGAAGCCGCCCTGCGCGAGCAGGTCCGTGAAGCGCGCATCTGTGTCGGCGGGCCAAGCCGGAAAGATGCGGATCACGTCGCCCACGCTTTGCAGGAGCAGTTCCGTCACCAGCCGCGAGATCGCCACCTGCTCGGTCATGTAATAGCCATGTGCGTTCCAATAAAAGAGGCCGTTCGGCTGGGCCTTGGAATATTTGCCGGCCTCGGTGCCGGAGAAGCACAGCTTGGCGTTGGCGATGGCCTCGGCGCCCAGGCCCAGGCGGGCACGGGCGAGGTTGAGCATGACGTTGGAGTTGGCGTGCGAGGTGGATTTCTCGACGCGGTTGATCGTGCGCTGGCCGAGCCCCTTGAGTGCCTCGCTGGAGAACCAGTTGATGAGGCCCGCCGGGAAAATGCCCTGGATCAGGGTGCCGTGCCGGTCGGCGCCTTCGTTGAATTTCGCGCCCGCCCACTGCTCGATCACGGTCTGGTTCCCCTGGTCGGGATCGGGCTGTGTGCCGTAGGTGGGGACCTGCGCGAGGTTGGTTTCGAGGCGCTTGACGAACGCATCCTCGCCCTTGAGTGCGGCGGCTTCGCGCGCGATCTGCAGCGCGGCGGTGATAAACGAAATGTCGTAGCACACATTGAATTCATTGAAGCGGCCGAGTTCCGGGAAGAAGCTCGGGCCCATCCGCCGCTTGCCCTCGACCAACGGACATTTTTCCAGGAGGGAGCAATAGAAGAGACCGAACTCCTTGATGAGCGGATAGACGCGATCCAGGTGTGCGGGCGTGGGCGCGAACTTGTAGTAATCCCAGATGACGCAGGCGGTGTGGCCCGCCATGCCCCAGGTGTAGCCCCACGGCATGTAGGATTGCTGGTGGCGCCATTTCGTCTGGCACGCTGCCGGGTCGGGCTCGAAGGGATAGTTGTCGCTGAAGAAGAACGCGCCTTCCGCCCCCACGAAACTGGTCCTGGCGAACCAACGGCCGCGCGGTAAATCGCGCGTGAGCGTGTCGATGAACGGCTCCAGCAGTTCGGGATGGCCGACGGGCGCGGCGGCGAGATAGGTCTGCTGGATGTTGTAGTTCAACTTGAGCGAGTTGTGCCAGCCGGCGAGATGGTCGAAGCAGGCGGCCAGGCCGATCGCGTTGCCATCGGAGCGCGAGAAAACGCGGAAGAAATACAGCATCCGATACCACCAGCTTTGCAGTTCGGTGTCGCCCAGTTGGAGGCCGCTCCTGGACCAGAACGCTTGCCACACGGCATCGTGCTTCGCGACCGCGCCTTCGTCAGCGAGCGTCTTGGTGACGAGCGCCACCGCCGCGTCCAGCGGCTCTTTGACATCGCGCGACGTGACCACCGCCACCGCCTGCGCTGTACCGCGCTGGCCGGCGACGACATAGATATCCATGCCGCTCATATCTTTGTCGCCGGGAATTTTTTGATGGAGGAACTGACAACCTCCGCGCTCACCGGGTTCGGCCTTGCTGATCCACTGATCCAGATCCTTGCCCTTCAGGAAGCCCAGTATGCCGGTGAGCGAGAGTTGGCGCGCGGAGTGGATGAGCACGACGTTGCTCTGTGCCAGCACGCGCACCTCCACGGTTTCTCCGCCGGCCTTGATCGTGACCGCCGCCGTCGCGAGATCGAGCGTGGCGCTGGTGACCGCGCCCTGTCCGCTGGCGTCGAGGACGATCTCGGCGCAAGGCAGCGCCGTCGGATAGGGCTTTTTCCAGCTGCCCACCGCACCGTGGTAGTTCAGAACTTCGCCGGTCGCCGGATTGATGCCCGGCAGCGGCGGGTCTTCCTCGGTGTCCACGCGCAAATCCCAGCAATCGTTCTTGGCAAGCCGCAGATGCAGGGCGTTGCCCTGCGCATACACGATCGCGTTCAGCTCGCCGTTGCCGACCACCAAGCCACGCTTGGAAATATCCGCAATGCTTTCTTCCGTGACGCTGGCCGCCGCCAAAGCGTCAGGGTAGGGCACCGCGCCCACAGGCGCCGCTGCCACCAGCGCGCCGCCCAACAACGCACCTGCCAAACATGGAAACATACATATTTTCTTCATAAGGGACCTGCTGATGTGTGCACTGTTTATGCCGTCGTCACAGGCGTTTATTCGGGTGCATGGACGGGGCAGGGCGGCGCGCCTGCGGTGAACTCGTCGAATTGCCACGCCCGCCGCGGCGCACCTGGTACGCGCGCCCTACCGGATCACCCGCGCGCCCTTGCCCTTCATCGCGGCCTCGACTTCCTTGAGCGTGGCCATGCTGGTGTCGCCGGGCGTGGTCATGGCGAGCGCGCCATGGGCGGCGCCATAGTCCACGCACTCCTGCGGCGTTTTGCCGGCGAGGAAGCCGTAGATCAGGCCGGAGGCAAAGCTGTCGCCGCCGCCGACGCGGTCGAAGATCTCCAGATCCTCGCGCGGGATGGATTCAAAGAACCCGCCCCCGGTGGCGAGGATCGCGGCCCAGTCGTTGCGCGTTGCGGTCTTGGCGTTGCGCAGCGTGGTGGCCACGGCTTTGAAGTTGGGGTACATCCGCGTGACCTCGGCGATCATTTTCTTGAAGTTCGCCGGGTCCATGTTGGAGAGGTGCGCATCCATGCCGGGCACCGCGAAGCCGAGCGCGGCGGTGAAATCCTCCTCGTTGCCGATCATCACATCCACGAGTCCGGCGATGCGGCGGTTGACCTCCATCGCGCGCTGTGTCCCGCCTTGCGCCTTCCACAGCGACGCGCGGAAGTTGAGGTCGTAGGAGATGATCGTGCCAGCGGCCTTCGCCGCTTCCATCGCCTCGATGGTCAGGTCGGCGGCGGTCGCGGAGAGCGCCGCGAAGATGCCGCCGCAGTGCAGCCAGCGGACGCCTTCCTCGTCGAAAATCTTTTTCCAGTTCACGTCGCCCGGCTTGAGCTGTGCCGCCGCCGAGTGGCCGCGGTCGCTGCAGCCCACCGCGCCGCGCAGGCCGTAGCCGCGCTCGGTGAAGTTCAAGCCCACGCGCGCCGCCCGGCCGATGCCGTCGAACGGCACCCACTGCACATGCGAGAGGTCCACGCCGCCTTGCAGCATCAGGTCTTCCAGCAGGCACCCGATCTCGTTGTCCACGACCGCGGTGACGACGCCGGTGCGCAGCCCGAAGCAGCGGCGCAGGCCGCGGGCGACGTTGTATTCGCCGCCGCCCTCCCAGACCTTGAACTCGCGGGCGGTGCGAATCCGCCCGCAGCCCGGATCCAGGCGCAGCATCACCTCGCCCAGCGCGAGCGCGTCCCAACGGCAGCTTCCGGCGTCTTTGATGTTCATCGACATGTTGTAGTCTCCCGCTTCCCCTGCTGCGGCCTGCCCTGAGCCCAGTCGAACGGGCCTGCCCTGAGCCTGTCGAAGGGCCAGCCCTGAGCCTGTCGAAGGGCGCCTGCCCAGGGCGCCGCCGCAGCGGAAGAAGCACGGCCGCACTGTTCCAAACCCGGGAAAGCTCCGCAAGCCGAATCGTCGGGGGCGGTTTTTGCTTTTATGCGGCGGCCCGTTGCGCTAGATTTCCGCCCCGTTTGACGGTTTAGGAAGCGAAATTATGCGAATACTCTCGGGCATACAGCCTTCGGGCAAGTTGCATCTCGGAAATTACTTCGGGATGATGCAGCCGGCGCTGGACCTCCAGCAGCGCGGCGAGGCGTTTTTGTTCATCGCGAACTACCACGCGCTGACCAGCGTCAGCGACCCGGCCGCGCTGCGGCAGGGGACGCTGGACGTGGCGCTGGATTTCCTCGCGTGCGGGCTTGATCCGGCGAAGACGGTCTTTTATCGGCAGAGCGACGTGCCGGAGGTCAACGAGCTGGCCTGGCTGCTCTCGACCGTGACGCCGATGAGCCTGCTGGAGAAGTGCCACTCCTACAAGGACAAGATCGCCAAGGGCCTCGCGCCGACGCACGGGCTGTTCGCCTACCCGGTGCTGATGGCGGCGGACATCCTGATCGTCCAGTCCAACGTCGTGCCGGTGGGCCGCGACCAGAAGCAGCATGTCGAGGTCACGCGCGACATCGCGAGCAAGTTTAACAACCAGTTTGGCGAGGTCTTCACGATCCCCGAGCCGAGCATCCGCGACAGCGTCGCCGTGGTGCCGGGGGTGGACGGGCAGAAGATGTCCAAGAGCTACGGCAACACGGTCGAGATCTTCGGCGCGGCGAAGGAGGTCAAGGCGAAGATCATGCGGATCGTCACCGACTCCAAGGGCTTGGCCGACGCGAAGGACCCGGACACGTGCAACGTTTTCGCGCTCTACAAGCTGTTCGCGGACGAGGCCGAGCAGGCGGCGCTGGCCGCGCGCTACCGCGCGGGTGGCATGGGCTATGGCGAGGCGAAGAAGGCGCTCGCGGAGAAGTTCGAGGCTCATTTCGGCCCGCTGCGCGCCAAGCGCGACGAGCTGGCCAGGAACCTGGACTATGTGGAGGGCGTGCTGCGGGCCGGCGCGGAACGCGCCCGGACCGAGGCGCAGAAGACCATGCAGAAAGCCCGACAAGCTGTAGGCCTGGCATGAAAAAGAACAGGGTTGAGCGCGGATGGTTGATGGAACTGAAAGGCAAGGCACTGGCGCCGATTCCTTCCGTCCGCCATGAATCCTCATCCATCCACCATGTTCCATCCTCCATGTCCCCTTAACCCTGACCCATTAACCATGTTCCGCTCACCATCCTCCATTACCCTTAGATTTACTTATGGCTGAAGAATATAAAGTGCAACTCGAAGTGTTCGAAGGTCCGCTCGACCTGCTGCTCTACCTGATCCGGAAGGAAGAGGTGGACATCTACGACATCCCGATCGAGCGGATCACGACACAGTACGTCCAGTACATCGACCTGATGCGGATGCTCGACCTGAACGTCGCCGGAGACTTCCTGGTGATGGCGGCGACGCTGATGATGATCAAGAGCCGCATGCTGCTGCCGGTGGAAGAGCGGCCGGCCGTCGAGGAGGAAGAGGAGGACGATCCGCGCTGGGACCTGGTGCGGCAGCTCGTCGAATACAAGAAATTCAAGGACGCGGCGATCTTCCTCGAGGGGCTGGAAGGCGAGCGCGACGGCATCTTCGGCCGCGAGGGCGAGCACCTGACGCTGGAAGTGAAGCCGGACCTGGCGCTGCACGACGTCAGCCTGTTCGACCTGCTGACCGTCTTCAACGACGCGCTGAAGAAGGTCAGCCAGGAGGACCTCCGGGAAATCTTCGCCGAGCGGTTCTCGGTCAGCGACAAGATCGAGGCCATCGGACAGCGGCTGAAGCGCGAGGACCGCTTCCCGTTCGCGGCCCTGTTCAGCGAGATGGCCTCGCGCCACGAGATCGTCTGCACGTTCCTCGCCGTGCTGGAGCTGATCCGGCAGCGGCAGATCCGCGCGGTCCAGGACCATCCGTTCGGCGAGATTTTGGTGACACGCGGGGATGTGGAATAAGGATGAGGACACCATGAGCGATGTCAACGTTTTACCGGAACTCAAGCAGCTGATCGGCGCGATGCTGTTCGTCTCGAAGCAGCCGCTGACGCTCACCACGATGCGCCGCGCCTTGCAGCAGGTGGCGGAAAAGGAAGGCGGCGCCGCGCGCGACTTCGCCAAGGCCACCGAGGCCGACCTGGGCGTCGCGCTCGAGGCGCTCAAGGTCGAGATGGAGTCGCGCAACCTCGGCTTCCACGTCACCGAGGTCGCGCACGGTTTCAAGCTGGAGAACGACGTCAACTGCGGCCCGTGGCTGCGCCAGCTGCTGGAGAAGGGGCGCGCCGCGCACCTCTCGCGTCCGGCGCTGGAGACGCTCGCGATCGTCGCCTACCGCCAGCCCTGCACGCGCGCCGAGATCGAGGCCGTCCGCGGCGTCGCGGTGGACTCGCTGATCCACAACCTGCTGGAGCTGCAGCTCGTCAAGGTCGTCGGCCGCAGCGAGCTGCCGGGCAAGCCCTGGCAATACGGGACCACGCAGGCGTTCCTCGAGCATTTCGGGCTGCGCGCGATCGACGACCTGCCCGGCGTCGAGGAGCTGCGGCGCATGGAAGCGGAGCAGATCAAGCGCCGCGAAACGGCCAAGGTCGAAGCCGCCGTCGCCGAGGAGGCCCCGTCCGGGATCGAGACCGAAGCGGCCGGCGCCGCGCCGGAAACCGTCGCGGTCTCCGGCCAGTCGGTGGACGAGGATGTCGAGTCCGAGACCGGGACCGGTTTGGAGTCGGAAGACGCCGTCATCAAGGAAGAAGCCGCCCAGCGCGAGGAAGCCGGCGCCGGGCCGGACGACGAGGCCGTGCATGCGGAAGAGGGCGAGGGTGGGGCTGTTGTTCCCAAGGAAGATGACGAAGACGCCGACGATGAAGATGATGAGGACGACGACGAAGACGATGAGGATGATGACGACGAGGATGATGAGGAAGACGCAAAAGACGTGAAAAAGCGAGGTAAGAAATGAGCCTGGATAATCTGAGGGAAAAGGTGGATGCGTTGGACAAGAAGATTGTCCGCTTGCTGAACGACCGCACCAAGGTGGCCGTGGCGATCGGCAAGATCAAACGCGAGAAGGGCCAGGAAATCTATGCGCCGGCGCGCGAGAAGATGGTGCTCGACACCGTCGCCAAGCTGAATGCCGGCCCGCTGCCCGCCGAGTCGTTGCAGGCGATCTACCGCGAGATCATGTCCGCCAGCCTCACGCTGGAGCACCCCTTCGAGATCGCCTACCTCGGGCCGCAGGCCACCTTCACGCACGAGGCGGCGCGCTCGCGCTTCGGCACCAGCGTGGACTACGTCTCCTGCGAAACCATCACCGACGTCTTTGCCCTGGTCCAGAAGCGCGGCGCGCTCTACGGCGTCGTGCCGATCGAGAACTCCACCGAAGGCGCCGTCACGCATACGCTCGACCAGTTCGTCGAAACGCCCCTGAAGATCTGCGCCGAAATCTATCTGCCGATTTCGCTGCACCTGATGGCCAAGGGCGACCGCAAACAGGTCAAGCGCATCTACAGCAAGGCCGAGGTGTTCGGCCAGTGCCGCCGCTGGCTGCACAGCCACATGCCCGGCGTGGACACCATCGCCGTCAGCAGCACCGCCCGCGCCGCCGAGATGGCCTCGCGCGAGCCCGACAGCGCCGCGCTCGCCGGCGCGCTGGCCGTGGACCTTTACGGGCTCAAGCTGCTCGCCCGCGATGTGCAGGATCTCGGCGGCAACGTCACCCGCTTCCTCGTCATTGGCAAGCAGTACGGCAAGCCGACCGGCGACGACAAGACCTCCGTCTACTTTGCGGTCCGCCACAAGGTCGGCGCGCTGCACGACGCGCTCACCACGCTCAAGCAGAACAACGTCAACATGACCAAGATCGAGTCGCGCCCGAGCCGCGCGAAGGCGTGGGAGTATTATTTCTTTGTGGACCTCGAAGGGCACGCCGGCGATACGCGCCTGCAGAAGGCGCTCGGCGAGATGGCCGAACACTGCACCTTGCTGACCATCCTCGGCTCCTATCCCAAGGCCAAGGGCCGCGAAGGCTGACAGCGGACCGGGCGGCTTGAGTGGTGGAATGTTGGACTGATGGCGGTGGCAGAGCTTGTCTGCGGACTGCTGCGTGTTTATTCGGGTCTTGGCCGGTCGTCCGCGTAGCGCTTTGCCAGCCTCTGGCGACTGGCTGGGAGCGGCGGCATTCCTGCCGCCGATGGAATATCAACCTAAACTCAACCCAAACCTTGCCGGACCTGCGCGGCCTGTGCTCGGTGTGTGTCCTGCGGCGGCAACATGCCGCCGGTCCCAGTTAGACGGAAACTCCCGTCCAGTTTCGGCTCGCCCGAGCTTTTGAAATGCGGCGCTTGACTCTCCCTGATGACGCGTGACAATGCACCCATGCAAACGGTGGAACATACCGCATCCATGCGGTGGCCATTGCCAAGATCAAGGCCGAACTGGACGAGGTCCATGCACTCGCTGCTGAACTGGATACCGCCCGGCGCGCGTTGAGTGCGGTTGCGCCGCTGTTGTCGGCCTGTCCGGCGTGTGGTGCGGCACACGCACCTGCTTCTGGTGCTGAGCGGAGCGTGGTGCCGACGAGCAGCCTGCTCCCGCCCGAACTCGCCGCCGCCCTCTGCTCCGACTGCGTCGCCAAGCAATAACCACGCAGCACACGAAGCGCATGAAGCCGGAAGGGTTCTCCCACGGTCCTCGTGTCCTGCGTGGTGAACTTCCAGAGATTGGCAAATCTCACCTTCAATCTTTCCAAGCTTTGGAAATACGCCGCGCGGCGCTATCATCGCGCGGCTTTTATGGAACTCTTGCGTGACATCTGGCTGGGGGTGCGGGCGCAGCCGTGGCGGACGGCGTTGGCGTTTGTGGCCATCGTGCTGGGCAGCCTGGCTCTGGGCGTGATGACGGCGGTGCTCGGGGGCCTGGCGGCGAAGTCTGCCCAACTGCTCCGCGAGTTCGGCGGACAGGTGCTCGTGCTGGTGCCCGCGGAAAATACAACGACCGGTCCGGCGGCGCTCACCGAGCAGACCGCGGCCGTGCTCGCGCAGAATTTCCCCGCGGCCCTGGTTTCCGCGGCGCGGCGCTATGTGGCGCCCGCGCAGGGCGGCGCCGCGCCGGTCGCCATCGTCGCCACCGACGCGCACCTGGCGCGCGTCCGCGACTGGCGCCTGCTGCATGGCCGCTTTCTCGACGCGCGCGACCTCCAGGAGCGCGGGCGCAGCGCGGTGCTCTCGGCGGGGCTGGCCCAGGCCTGGGGCGCACAGGTGGGCACGCTGGTGACGCTGGGCGGCGCGCCCTTCCGCGTCGTCGGCATCGTGGCCTCGGGCGGTTCGGCGCTGGCGGGGGCGACGGATAACCCCGTCGTCGCCGGCGGCGAGCGGGTCGTCTTCGTGCCCCTGACGACCGCGCCGACGTGGCTCGCGCAGCGTGCGGAGCCGGGCGCGGAACTGGACGCAATCTTTGTGCGGATGCCGGAGGCGCTGCCGTTCGCGGCCGGGCGCGCACGGGTGGCGGAGTTGCTCGGCGATCCGGCGCTGACCCGCGCTGCGGTGGCGTGGATCACGCCGGAGACGATCCTGCGCGGCGTACGGCGGATGCAGCGGGCCCTCGACCTCGGCATCGGCAGCATCACCCTCCTGAGCCTGGCCCTCGGCGGCATCACGCTGATGAGCCTGCTCGTGGGCAATGTACGCGAGCGCGTGACGGAAATCGGGCTGCGCCGGGCGCTGGGCGCGACGCGGCGCGAGGTGGCCGCGTTGTTTGTCTGCGAGGGCTGCCTGCTGACGACGCTGGCGGCGCTGGTGGGCGCGGGCGCGGCGCAGGGCGTGCTGCAGGCGCTGGCCGGCGTGCCGGAGATTCCGCTCGCGCTGGATGGACGGCTCTGGCTGGCGCCGCTCGGCGTGGCGCTGGCGGTCGGCCTGCTGGCCTCCTACGTGCCCGCGCGGCTCGCCGCCGGCATTTCGCCGGCGGACGCGTTGCGCGCGGAGTGAGCGAAGCATGGCGGAGGAAGAAAGGGCTGATGGAGAATGGTGGATGGAAGAGGACGCTTGGTTGCTGAGTGCCGATGGGCGGTGTGGGGGCCTGCGGACGCGACGGAGCATGTTTTGCTGAATTTTGTTGCGTAGCTCCGGCCTCGCGGCGGCCTGCTTCGTCAGCCATAAACCCTTAGCCATTCTCCCTTCATCTTCCTCCTGCCTTGTTTTTCCGCTTCGATTTTGCCATGTTCAGCGCGAACAACTTAAACGGATTGATGAAATGAACAGACGTATTTCATGGAAAGTGGCGGGCGGGCTCTGGACTTTGCTCGGCGTGGCTTGGCTGGCGGGGCAGGGGGCCACACCGGTCGAGGCACCGCATATCGTGCATGACCCCGTCGGCGTCGCCCTGCGCGGCCAGCCGATCACGGTCCTGGCCCAGATCAGTTCCGTCACGCCGATCAAGGCGGTGACGCTGCACTACACGCTCTCGCGGGACGCCTCGCCGTTCAAGCTGGCGATGCAGTCCGCCGGCCCGGCGATCTTCACCGGCACCATCCCGGCGACGCTGCTGGGCAATGCCGGCAAGGTGTCCTATTACATCGAGGCCACCGACGCGCGCGACGCGGCGGCGGAGACGCCGTGGTACACCGTGCAGATCAAGGGCGCGGGCGATGCGCTCGCGGCGCCGACGGCGATCACCACGCCGGCGCCCGCCATGGGCGCGACGGCCGATACCAACAGCACGAGCTACGTCGGCGCCGCGCTGATCGCCGGCGGCGCGCTGGCGGTGGTCGGCGCCGGCCTCTACGTGGCCAGCCGGAGCAGCAGTTCCAGCGACGGCGGCGGCGGTGGCGGGGCTACGACCAATGTGCAGGGCACCTACACCGGCAGCAAGACCATCTCGCTGGCCCGGCCCGGCCAGGCAACGTCGAGCGCCACCACGCCGGTGACGATCATCATTGACCAGAACGGCGGGGTGTTCTCCGACTCGCTGATCGACGGGCGCGTGATCAGCGGCAGCCTGAGCGGCAGCAGCTTCGCGCTCTCGGGCAGCACAAGCTCGAGCAACCTGGTCAGCAACTATTCGTTCACCGGCTCGGTGGTGGACAACCGCATCGTCGGGACCGTCTCCGGCTCGGCGCAATCCGCCACCACTTCGGGCACCTACTCGGGCAGTTTTTCTGCCGGCAAATGAAGATCCTCGACCGCTACCTGTTGCGCGCGCTGCTGGTGCCCTTGAGCTACTGCCTCGCGGGCTTCATCATGCTGTACATCGTTTTCGACCTGTTCACCAACCTGCCGGATTTCATCGAGGGCAAGACGCCGCTGGCGGACGTGTTCCTCTTCTACCTGATCCTCGTCCCGCGCGACCTGTGGATCATCGCGCCCATCTCGCTGCTGCTGGCGATTCTGTACGCGCTCTGGCAGCTCGCGCGCGCCAACGAAATCATCGCCATGCGCGCGTGCGGCTTGAGCGCGCCGCGCATCATGCGCCCGATCATGCTCGTCGGACTGCTCGCCACGCTCACGGTCGGCACGATCAACGAGACGCTCGGCCCGTGGGCTGGCTACTGGACCGAGCAGTTTCTCAAGTTGCAGCACACGAAGAACGCGCCCTCTGTCTATGTCGTCAGCCCGCTGGCCTTCAAGAACGAGGTCGGCCGGCGGGTCTGGTACATCCGCGAATTCGACAAGCGCACCTTCGAGATGCGCGACGTCACGCTGGTGCAGCAGCGGCCCGACGGCTCCGACGACATCAAGTACCAGGCCGCGCGCGGCGCGTGGCTCGACGGTCGCTGGTGGTTTTCCGAGGTCGCCCTGCAGGTCTACGACGAGCAGAGCCAGCCGCGCGGCGCGGCCACCTTCACGCTCCAGCGCGAGATGAGCGAGATCAACGAGAAGCCGGAGAGCTTCCTCAACGAGGTCAAGCCGCCCGAATATCTCTCCAGCCTCGAGATCCTCACGTATATCGACACCCATCGCCAGCTGTCGCGCGACTCGCTGGCCAAGTGCCTGACCAATTTCCACAACCGGCTGTCGATGCCCTGGATCTGCCTGATCGTCGCGTTCATCGGCATCCCGTTCGGCGTCAAGACCGGCAACCGGCGCGGCGGCGCGCTGCTGGCGATCGTCGGCGCGCTCGGACTGGTCTTCGGCTTCTATGTGCTCGCCAACATCGGCGTCGCGCTCGGCAAGCAGGGGCTGGTCCTGCCGTGGCTCGCCGGCTGGCTGCCGAACTTCATCTTCCTCGGCATCGGCATCACGCTGACCGCGCGCATGCGCTGAGCGCCGGCCGTATTCCGCAACTCGTCTCCCCCGCTGCTGGCGGCGGCATGGGCAAGCCCGGGAAAGGGATAGGTCGGATCGGACCGATAGGACCGATCGGCTGGCAAGCGCGACCGGTTCACCGGCTGGAAAAACGGGTGGGGCGGGGTATGTTCGCGCGCTTTTTAAGGGCGAGCAAAGGATAACGAATGAAATGGTTGGCGACAAAAACCTTGGTGAGCTACGACGTGCCGGAGACCTACGACCGCTGGCTGCGCGCAAACGGCATCGAGCCGGTCTTCCTCGGGCCGGACGATGAGTTGCCGGAAGCTTTTGGCGAATACCGCGCGCTGCTGCTGACCGGTGGCGGCGACGTGGACCCCGCCCGCTATGGCAAGAAGCCGCACGCGAAGACCGGCGACATCATCCCCGCCCGCGATGTGCTGGAGGAGCGGCTGATCAAGAAATTTCTCACGATGGGGCGGCCGGTGTTCGGCATCTGCCGCGGCATCCAGATCCTGAACGTGGTCATGGGCGGCAAGCTGATCCAGCATGTGCCGGACTGGCTCAAGAAGCACGGCAAAAAAGAAATTCATTCACCGGAAACCGGCGACGCGCTGCATCCGCTCAAGTTCGTGCTGCGCACCAGTCTCGGCAAGGCGCTGCGCGGTACGACGCAGGTGAACAGTCATCATCACCAGGCCGCCGATCCGGCGCACCTCGGCAAAGGCTTGCGCCTCGCCGCGCTTTCGCCGGGGGGCATCCCCGAGGCCCTGGTGGAGGGCGAAGGCCTGGCCGCGCCGGTCATCGCGGTGCAGTGGCACCCCGAGCGCATGGACGAGGGCCGCGCCCCCGCATCCCAGGCGCTGATGCAGCTGATGCTCGGCCTGGTGTGACGATTGCAGCGGTGCAGAAGCCAACCACGACTACAAAGTTTCGCGGCAGGGCGAGGCTTTCGACGGAGCCGAAAGCTATGGCAACCGCAACCGGAGCAGCAGAGTGGCATCCACAGATTTCACAGATTACGCAGATTCCCGGAGAGGGGAATGGGAATAACAGGAACGGAACGGGAACCACGGATCACACCGACCACACGGAAGGATGAGCCTGCATTTAATCCGTGTGATCGGTGTGATCCGTGGTGTAATTCTTTGAACCGCAAAGGCCGCGCAGCCCGCGAATTTCCGGAGGCAAGCCCAATCCCAGTGCGCCGCCCTAAACGATGAAAAACAGCCACGGATTTTCACGGATGACACAGATGGCCGGAGCGGAGTTGGAGCAAAAGGCACCGAGGGAACGGGAGGGCGAGGCCTGCGGTGAGCATGACGATCCGCCGTGTCCGCCGCCAGACCAACCAATCCCAACCAGAGCCCGGAAGAATTGCCGGTTGGCCAGCGGCTGGGGCGGGCAGAGCCGCGCGGCGCGGGCCGCGTTTTGACAAACGCGGCTACACGGGGCCCAAGACGAACCCTGCTTGTTGTGGGCGGGGCTTCCAGCCCCGCGAACCTCACCTCAACTCCGCGCGGAAATTCCACGCCAATAGACGGCGCTCGCAGGCGCCGCTACAGACGAAGCGATGGAGCAAGCAAAACGGGCGCAACCGGTGAGGTTGCGCCCGTTGCTTTTCAGCGCTGTGCTGACGGACATTACTTCGCCAGTTCGGTGCAGGTCTTGTTGAAGAACTTGACGCACTGGGCGATTTCCGGCGTGGACTTCTCCCAGTTGGTCTCGTACTCGACGCAGAACGCGCCCTTGTAGCCCTGGCGCTTGAGCTCTTCCATCATGCCGCGGGCGTTGCTGATGCCCGTGCCCCACGGCACGTCGGTGCCCTTCGGGCTCTTCTCGTTGAGATCCTTGAAGTGCAGCGCGAGGATGCGGCCTTCGAGCAGCTTGAGGCAGGCGATCGGCTCGAGGCCGGAGCGGATGTAGTGGCCCACATCGGCGCAGGCGCCCAGCAGCGGGCTGCGGCCCTGGACCGCCGCCAGCACGACCTTGGGATCCCAGTAGAAATTCTTCGGGCCGGGATGATTGTGGATGGCGACCTTGATGTTGTATTCCTTCGCCAGTTTCTCCACCACGTCCATCACCTTCGGCAGCTCTTCCAGCTTGCCGTGGGCTTCCGGTTCGGCGACGAGGATGTCGATGCCGAGCCGCTTGGCGCCTTCGAAGATCTTGCGGGTTTCCTCTTCGCTGATCGTCGGCTTGACGACGCCCATGTTCTGGAACTTGGTGTGCAGGCCCTTGGCCGTCATGCGCTCCTGGATTGCGGCGAAGTCCTTGTCGGAAATCGTGGGTGTCGGGGTCTTCTTGATCTTGCCGTTCTCCAGCAGGTTCACGGTGCCGGAGATGCTCATGTCCTTGAGCCCGACCTCGGCGGTCTTGTCGATGGCGTCGAAGATGGAAAACTTCTGGAACGTGTAGGAATGCACCGCCATGGTCCAGCCGAGCTTCTCCGCCGCCGTCTGCTCCGCCGCCTGGCTGCCCAAGGCCAGCATCAGCAGGCCCGCCGTCACTACTATCGTCATCGTTTTTGTCGTCATGTCTGTTCTCCTGCGCCGGAGTGTATCGGCGTGCCCGGCGGTTGCAAAGCCCGGAGATGCGAGCGCGTGCTTGTAGGGGCGCAGTCTTGCTGCGCCCATTGTGCGTTGCATGCGCCACGAGCGGATGCGGCGGTTCGACCTGCCGCACCCCAGGCCAGTCTGCACCCCTGCCGGATTATGCGCCAAAATCCGGCGGAGCCTTGGATTGCCTGCCCGCGGGAAACTGCTATAGTCGCCGCGACCTGCGGTCAGGAGCGCGAGCGCTCTGCAGCCAAGGGCGACAACGGCCGTCGCAGTCCGGCAGCCCCATCGCTTTTGGCGGTGGGGTTTTTGTTTTCCAGGAGCAGATGAACCGCCAAGTCGCCAAGCACGCCAAGGTTCAGAGTCAGAGGTCGTTTTGCTGGTTTTGGCGATTTTGGCGGTCCTGCAAAGCGCAGGATGTTCAACTTGGCGCCTAAGAGGATCGAATCATGGACAAGCGACTGGGCTTTGTAGGCATCATCATCGAGGACCGGCAGCGCGCGGCGCCGCTGGTGAACGAGGTGTTGACCGCGTTCGGCGACTCCATCATCGCGCGCACCGGCATCCCCTACGCGAGCAAGCAGTGCTGCGTCATCACGCTGGTTGTGGACGCGACCACCGACCAGGTCGGCGACATGACCGGGCGCCTCGGCAAACTGCCCGGCGTTTCGGTCAAATCGGCGCTGAGCAAACCGCGTGGTAACACCTGATGAGGAAGCAAGCTGGTATGGCAAATAACAACAGCCTCTCGCGGAGCGAGAGGCCCACTATGGCGGCGGCTCTGCAAAGTGGTCCTCACGCTCCGCGTGAGGTTTAGTTGCGGCGTAGCCGCGTTAGGCAGGTTTGCTGCAGATGAAAACACGTACCGAACATGATCTCTTGGGCGAGTTGCCCGTACCTGCCGCCGCGCTCTACGGCATTCACACGGCGCGGGCGCTGGGCAACTTCCGGCTGAGCGGCCGCGCGGTTTCGCCGGCGCTGATCCGTGCGCTGGCGCAGGTCAAGAAGGCCTGCGCGCTGGCGAACCGCGAACTCGGTTTCCAGACGGCGGAAAAAACCGACGCCATCGTTCGCGCCTGCGACGAAATCAGTGCCGGCCAGCATGCCGACCAGTTTCCGCTCGACGCGTTGCAGGGTGGGGCGGGCACCTCGACGAACATGAACCTCAACGAGGTCATCGCCAACCGCGCGCTGGAGCTACTCGGCGCCGCGCGCGGCGACTACGCGAAACTGCATCCGATCGAGGACGTCAATCTGCATCAGTCCACCAACGACGTGTATCCGACGGCGCTCAAGGTCGCCGCGATTTCCGGGCTGCGCGCCTTGAGCGCGGCGCTGGCGGCGTTGCAGGGCGCGTTCCAGCGGAAGGAAAAGGAATTTTCCGGCATCGTCAAACTCGGCCGGACGGAAATGCAGGACGCGGTGCCGATGACGCTGGGCGCGGAGTTCTCCGCCTTCGCCGAGGCTTTCGCGCGCGACCGCTGGCGGACGTTCAAGGCCGAGGAGCGGCTGCGCGTGGTCAACCTCGGCGGCACGGCGATCGGCACGGGACTGACCGCGCCGCGCAGCTATATCTTCCTGGTCATCGAGAAGCTCCGCGAGGTGACCGGTCTGGGCCTGACGCGCGCGGAAAACCTGGTGGATGGTACGGCGAATGCCGACTGTTTCGTGGAGGTCGCCGGCAGCCTCAATGCCTGCGCGACCAACTTCATCAAGATCGCGCGCGACCTGCGGCTGCTGCATCTGTGCGGCGAAATCAAACTGCCCGCCATGCAGGCCGGCTCGAGCATCATGCCGGGCAAGGTCAACCCCGTGATCGCCGAGGCCGCGCTGCAGGCCGGGATGCAGGCGCGCGCCGCTGGCGCACTCGTCGCCGAGGCCGCCGCCGCCGGCACGCTGCAGATCAACGAATGCCTGCCGCTGCTGGCCGCGTCGCTGCTCGACCAGCTCGCGCTGCTCCAGCACGCCGCGGAGATGCTCGCGCCGCACGTGGAGGGCATCACCGCCGACGCGGACCTCTGCCGCCACTATCTCGACTACAGCCCCGCGCTGATCACCGCCTTCCTCCCGCGCCTCGGCTACGAACAGGCGCAGGCCTGGCTGACGGAATACAAGGCCGGTGGGCAAACCGACCTGCGCGCGTTTTTGACGGGCAAGCTGGGTAAGGAGATCGTGGAACAAACCCTGTCACCGGAACATTTGATGGCACTGGGATATAAGAAATGAAGTCAGTTGTCAGTGGTTGGTTGTCCGTTGCAGGGAAATCCCTCCAGCTTTTTGCAACTGACAACGGACGACGGACAACTAACAACTGACACCGACATGCTCACCACCCCAAAATCCTTGCGGCTGCAAATCGCCCTCGTCGGCCGGACAAACGTCGGGAAATCCAGCTTCCTGAATTACCTCGCCGGCCAGGATGTCGCGGTCACCTCACCGGTGCCCGGCACGACCACTGACGTCGTCGAGAAGGCGATGGAACTGCTGCCCATCGGGCCGGTGACCTTCCTGGACACCGCCGGATTGGATGATCGTTCGGAACTCGGCGAGCGTCGGCTGCAAAAGACCGCCGCGGCACTCGAACGTGCCGACATCGTTGTGCTGTTGACCGAGCCCGGGGCCTGGGGCGAGTTCGAGGAACGCATCGTTACCGAGGCGGCACCGCGCAAACAGCCGGTGCTTGTGGTGGTGAACAAGACCGATCTTTCAAGCCTTGGAAAGTCGGATTCCGTATTCTGCCAAAGTTTGGAAAAGTGCACCGGCTGGATGGAGTGCTCGTGCCTGGATGCGGCGCGGCGCGAGCGCGTGGTGTGCCGGTTCAAGGAACTGCTGCTCAAGGCCTGCCCGGATGATTATGTGCATCCGCCGGCGCTGGTGGCCGACCTGCTGCCGCCGGGCGGGCTGATGGTGCTGGTGGTGCCGATCGACCTGCAGGCTCCGAAGGGCCGGCTGATTTTGCCGCAGGTGCAGGCGATCCGCGACGCGCTCGATGGCGACGCCGCCGCGCTCGTGGTCAAGGAGCGCGAATATGCCGCGCTGCTCGGCCGGCTGAAACGCCCGCCGGAGCTGGTCGTCTGCGATTCGCAGGTCGTGATGAAGATGGTCGCCGATACGCCCGCGGCGGTGAAGTGCACGACGTTTTCGATCCTGTTCGCGCGCTACAAGGGCGACCTGCAGGAGCTGGCGCGCGGCGCGGCGATGATCGACCGGTTGCGCGCGGGCGACCGCGTGCTGGTGGCGGAGTCGTGCAGCCACCACGCGCTGGAGGACGACATCGGCCGCGTCAAGATCCCGCGCTGGCTGCGGCAATACACCGGCCTCGACGTGCGGATCGACGTGAGCGCGGGGCGCGATTTCCCGCAGGACCTGACCGGCTATCGGCTCGTGGTTCACTGCGGCTCGTGCATGCTGACGCGGCGTGAGATGCTCGCCCACATCCAGCGCGCGCAGGCGCAGGGCGTGGCGATCACCAATTACGGGCTGGCGATCTCGGTGACGCAGGGCGTGCTCAAGCGGGCGCTCTCGCCGTTCCCGGCGGCGCTGGATGCGTATGAAAGAGCGATGGCGAAGGATTGAATGTAGGGGCGTCGTTTGCGACGCCCGGCAGCGGGTCGCGCAAGCGCGACCCCTACAACGTGATGATTTATTAAGGTGACCATATGACAACAATTCTGGAAAAACCGACGGCGAAAAATTGGCGGGCGGGCCGGATCAAGCCGGAGCAGATGGCGAAGTATCTGCAGAACGGGCGCGACTTCATCGACGACGAGGCCCTCGAGGCGCGGTTGCGGACCACGGCGGTGCCGGACGCGGCGCGCATCCGTGCGATCATTGCCAAGGCCCGGTCGATCGAGTCGCTCGACCTCGACGAGACCGCGGCGCTGCTGCACGTCCAGGATCCCGAACTCTGGGCCGAGATGCGGCAGGCGGCGGCGGAGATCAAGCACAAGGTCTACGACAACCGCATCGTCACCTTCGCTCCGCTCTATGTGAGCAACGTCTGCGTCAACAGCTGCGTCTACTGCGGGCTCCGCCAGGAGAACGCCGCGGTTGCGCGCCGTACGCTCTCGATGGACGAGATCCGCTCCGAGACGGAAATCCTCGCGGGCAAGATTGGGCACAAGCGGCTGATCGTCGTCTATGGCGAGCACCCCACCTCCAACCTCGACTACATGCTCGAATCCATCCGGACGATCTACGGCGTCAAGGTGCCGGCCCGGCGCGGCCACGGCCAGATCCGGCGCGTCAACATCAACGCGGCGCCGATGCCGGACGAGGAACTGCGCGAGCTGCAGAAGGCCGGCGTCGGCACCTACCAGGTGTTCCAGGAGACCTATCACAAGGCGACTTACCGGGCCGTGCATCCCGCGGGCAATATCAAGGCCGATTACGCCTGGCGGCTCTATACCATGCACCGTGCGCTGGAGGCGGGCATGGAGGATGTCGGCATCGGCGCACTGTTCGGCCTTTATGATTGGCGCTTCGAGGTGTTGGGCCTCGTCGCGCATGCCTTGGACCTGGAACGCACGGTCGGCGTCGGCCCGCACACGGTCAGCTTCCCGCGGCTCGAGCCGGCGGAGAACACGCCGTTCAACGAGGCGCTGCGCTGGCGCGTCAGCGACGAGGACTTCGAGAAGGTCGTCGTCGTGCTCCGGCTTGCCGTGCCCTACGCCGGCATGATCGTCACCTGCCGCGAAAATCCCGGCATGCGCCGGCGCCTGCTGCCGCTGGGCTGCACCCAGACGGACGCGTCGTCGAACATCGGCGTCGGCGGCTACCAGGACGCGGAGCAGCACGGCGAGCGCCAGCAGTTCCTGCTGGCGGACACGCGCACGCTCGACGAGGTCGTCCGCGACCTCGCCTCGATGGGCAGCATCACCAGCTTCTGCACCGCCGGCTACCGTTGCGGCCGCACCGGCCAGTGCATCATGGACCTGCTGCGCACCGGCGCGGAAGGCAAGTTCTGCAAGCTGAACGCCGTGCTGACCTTCCGCGAATGGCTCGACGATTTCGCGAGCGACGCGACCCGGGCCGTCGGCGAACCGCTCCTGCAACAGGAAATCGCGGAAGTGCAGCAGAAGATGCCGCAGGCCTTCCCGGCCTTCATGCAGTCCTACGAGCGGATTTGCGCCGGCGAACGCGACCTGTATTTCTAATGGTGGATGGTTGAGGGTGGATGGAGGATGATGGCGGACGAACCCGGTCAACGTCCGCCACCCGGATGCCGGTGAGCAACTCCGCCCCGGCTGCGTCCGGCGTCAGCCTCGCAGCCGCGCCCCGTATTATGCGGCCGGTGGGGCAGTATGAGGACCCTGCTGTCGGCTCACCACGGGCGCGGTGCGAAGGTCGAGGTGTGCGCGAGTTCTTCGAGCAGCGTGCGCTCCTTGGGGGACAGGTGCGCCGGGACGACCAGCTTCAGGACGGCGTAGAGGTCGCCCGCGCCGCGGCCACCGGGCTTGGGCAGGCCCTTGCCGCGCAGGCGCAGCCGCTGGCCGCTCTGCGAGCCCGCGGGGATCGTCATGGTCACGTTCCCGTCCACGGTCGGCACGGGCACTTTGCCTCCGAGCGCGGCTTCCCACGGCGCGAGCGGCAGATCCAGTTCGAGGTCGTGTCCGTTGAGGCGGTAGAGCGGATGCGGCGCGATGTGGAGCGTGAGGTAGAGGTGGCCGGCCGGTCCGCCGCGCGGGCCGGCCGCGCCCTGGCCCGCGAGCCGGATGCGCGTACCCTCGGTGGCGCCGGCGGGGATTTTCACCTCGTAGGTTTTCACGGAGCGATGCGCTTCGCCGCGCCGGTCGAGCTGGTCATGGGCCAGCGAAATATTCTTGGTCGCGCCGCGCGCCACGTCTTCGAGCGTCACGGTGAGGGCGGCTTCCTGGTCCGCGCCGCCGGGCTCTTCCTGCTCCTCGTCCATGCCGAACGGTGCCTGCTGTTGATAGCGGAAGGCGCTGCCGCGGCCCGCGCCGCCGCCCATGCCGCCGCCAAAGATGGACTCGAAGAAATCGCTGAAGTCGCCACCGCCGCCGCCGCCCATGTTCCCGAAGTGGAGGCCCGGCCGCCGCCCGCCTGCTGCGCCCCGCCAAAATCGTACTGGCCCTGGCCCCAGCCGGGTGGCGGCGTGAATTCCTGGCCCCCGCGCCAATTCGCGCCGAGCGCGTCGTAGCGCTTGCGTTTCTCGGCGTCGCAGAGCACCTCGTTCGCCTCGTTGATCTCCTTGAAGCGGGCCTCGGCCCCGGGGGCCTTGTTGACATCGGGATGGTATTGCCGCGCCATCTTGCGGTAGGCTTTCTTGATCTCGTCGGCGCTCGCGGTGCGGCCGACGCCGAGGGTCTCGTAGTAGTCTTTAAATTTCACAGGCATATGCGTCACTCCGGGAACTTGTCTGGCGGAAGCATAGCACAGCGGCGCACGCTTGCCACGGGGAACCGAAACGAGCGAGCCGGACCAATGTCCGGCTCACTACCAACGGTGAATACCGTTGTTTTGGTGTGGGCTCTTTTGTCGGCCCACGACTGACCATACGCCGCGCTCACTCCTTTTCAATTTTGATTTCTTTGCGCCGGGCCTGGGCCTCCGGCAACTTCGGCAACGTGACCTGCAGCACACCTTTCTTGAAGGTGGCTTTGACCTTCTTCGGGTCGATGCCGGTCGGCAGCGGAATCGCCCGTTCGAACGTGCCGTAGGAGCGTTCCATCAGGTGGAAGTTTTTCTTCTTCTCCTCGTGCTCCGTTTTTTTCTCGCCGTGGATCTGCAGCAGATGTTCGTCCAGCGTCACCTGCACATCCTTCTCGTCGAGGCCGGGCAGGTCGGCGGTCACTTCGATGGCGCTGTCCGTTTCCGCGATGTCCACCCGGGGCGTCTCGAACGGCATATGCCGCATCAGGCAGCCGGCCTGAGGCCAGCGCAGGCCGTCGCCCCAGCCGCCGAGGAGGGGTTCATCGAAGAGACGGTTCATCTGCCGCTGCAACGTCAGGAACGGATGCTCGTCGCGCTCCGGCGCTGCGGCTGCTGCATGGCGTCGCCACGGAACCAATTTCGTACTCATGGCATCTCCTGTTTGCTCATTCTTCCGCTTGTATCCGGATCTTGAACGCCTGTTGCGGGGCGCTCTTGGGGCGCACAGCGTGGCGCACGCCCTGCGGGAGCGTGGCGCCGCTGTGCGCCCGGTCGATCTTGTCTGTCAAGTCGCAGCCGGTCTGACCGGCGCACTGCGACACCGCCACCGGCCGGGCTGCGGCCGGGCGGTTTCTTTTTCCAGGGCGGTGCTGTTCATGGTGGCTCCTGAGGACTCACCCGCTGCTCACGGCGATCCGGCGCGGCTTGGTGGCCTCATGCCGCGGCAGCGAAACCTCCAGCAGGCCGCGGCTGTATTTGGCGCAGACCTGGTCTGTGGCGACGGCGTAGGGCAGGCCGATGCGGCGGCTGAAGGGACCGCCGTGGCACTCCTGCCGGTGATAGACCTCGCCGTTGCCCGGTTGGACGCGCTGGCGCTCGCCGGCGATGGTCAACTCCTGGCCGACCACGGAGATGTTGATCGCTTCCGGATCCACACCGGGCAGTTCCGCCGTGACGACCGTTTTCTCCTGGCTGCTCCAGACATTCACGGAGGGGACTGCTGTCGCCTGTTCCTCCGTATTGCCCAGCAACCGCTGCAATTCCTGCTGCAGGTTGCCCAAGCCGCCGAACGCCTCGTCCATCGTCACCATTCTTGCTGTCATAGGTATCATAGTGTTTCCTTTCAACTTGCAGTTCAGCTTTTAGCAAAGGTCATGCCAGCTCGTTATAAGTTATGTAAGACATGGAACAGAAAATAGAAAAGAATAATTATATGCCTTTCAAGATAGGGACAAACTGACTCTTGCTGTGTTTGTTCATTCGCTGAGGGTCATAATGACTCGCGTAGGGTTTGGGGAAGCGGTGGGGCATTTCAGTTGCAAGAAGTTCCGTGACCTTGCCATGGGCTGTGATAAAATAGCCCCCGTTATGAAGCTGACGCGACACGCTGCTGAACCATCCAGGCCCGGGCTGAACTATCTGGCCGGGTTTCCAAGCCTTGGGAAACGTCCGCTCGTGATCGGCGTTGTCACCTCGTTTGGCGAGGCCACGCAGGCACTGCGCTTTGCGGAGAAGCCGTTCGACCTCGTGGAGTGGCGGCTCGACCTGACCGGTCCTGGCGCCGGCGGGGAGCGTTGGCTGGACCGCTGCCGCGAACTCGAGCAGGCCGGCATCCGCGTTCTGCTGACGATCCGCGCCTCCGCCGAGGGCGGGCAGTGGACAGGCACTGACGAGGAGCGCTGCAAGCTGCTGCAGCAGGGCTTGGATGTGGTCAGCTTGGTGGATCTCGAAATCAACAGCGGCCTGCTCCCGCGGGTCGTCGCCGCCGCGCATGCGGCCGGCAAGCCGGTCATCGGTTCGTTCCACGACTTTTCCGGCACCCCGCCACGCGCCGTGCTGGAGGAAGTGATCGCGCGCGGCTGGCGGGCCGGCGCGGACGTGGTGAAACTGGCTGTGCGATTGCAGGCCGCGGCCGATCTGCCTTTGCTGCTGGACTTGCTGAAGAGCGGCACGCCGCAGCAGCCGCTGTGCGTCATCGGCATGGGCGCGCCGGAGGCACGGCTGACCTTGGCGCGCGCCGGCTCCTGTTTCGCCTACGGGTTTCTGGGCCAGTCCGCGGCGCCGGGACAAATCCACTGCACGGACTTGTGGAGTCAGTTGCAGAACGCTGCGGATGGGCGAAGGTAGCGCTCGCAAGGACCTAATATGAAAAGACGTGAATTTCTCAAGACCGCGGCGCTCGGTGCCGGCGCGCTAACTTTCAATTGTGCGGGCGCGGCGGAACCGCCTGCGGCGGGCTCGTTCGACGCCTTCGAGGTGGTCGAACTCGGCCACACCGGGCTGAAATTTCCGCGGCTGATGATGGGCACGGGCGTCCGCGGCGGCATGCGGCAGTGCAACCTGACGCGCATGGGCACGGACAAGGCCTATGCGCTGCTGCGCGCGGCCTTCGACCGCGGCATCCGCGCCTTCGATCTCGCCGATCTCTACGGCACGCACAGCTTTTTGTTGTCCGCGCTCAAGGGCGTCAAGCGGAGCGAGCTGTGCATCTCGTCGAAGATCTGGTTCCGCACCGGCGGCATCCCGGAGCAGGAGCGCCCCGACGCCGATGTGGTGGTGGCGCGCTTCCTCAAGGAGATCGGCACGGACTACCTCGACCTCGTGCAACTGCACTGCGTGACGGAAGAGAACTGGGTGGCGAACCTGCAGAAGCAGATCGAGATTCTGGAAACGCTCAAGCAGAAGGGCGTCATCCGGGCGCACGGCGTGTCGTGCCACTCGCTGCCCGCGCTCCAGGCCGCGGCCAAACTCCCGTGGACCGATTCCGTCCACGCGCGGATCAATCCCTACGGCCTGCTGATGGATGGCACCGCGGAAAAGGTTTTGCCGGTGGTCAAGGACATCAAGGCGGCGGGCAAGGGCCTGATCGCGATGAAGATTTTGGGCGAGGGCAAGTTGGGTGCCAGCGAAGCGAAGAAGCTCGCGTCGCTGCGCTATGCGCTGACCGAGGCGCGCGCCGACTGGCTGCTGGTCGGCTTCGACTCCGCCGAGCAGATTGACGACCTCGCCGCCTGCGTCCGCAAGGTTCCGCGGGCCTGAGGCCGCCGTTCAACGCCAGCCGGCGAGACGGCCGAGTTGCCAGACCGAGAAGCAGGCGAGCCAGGCGAGGCCCGTCATCCAGAGCCACTGGAACGCCATCCATTTCCAGCTCCCGGCCTCGCGCCGGACCACGACCATCGTGCTCACGCACTGCATCGCGAGCGCGTAGAACAGCATGATGGAGATGCCGCGCAGCGGCGTGAAGAACGCCTGCCCGCCGGCGTCTTTTTCCGCGGCGAGCCGCGTCTGCAAATCCACCATGTTGTGCGGGTCGGTCACCTGCGCGCCGTAGATCGTGGCCATGGAGGAGACGAAGACCTCGCGCGCGGCAAAGCTGCTGACGATGGCGATGCCGATGCGCCAGTCGAAGCCGATCGGCTTGATCACCGGCTCCAGCACGCGGCCCATCTGCCCGGCGAGGCTCTGCTCCAGCGGCGTGCCGGGTTGGGCGGGGTTGTGGCGCGGATAGCTGGTCAGCACCCACATCAGCACGCTCATCAGCAGGATCACCGTGCCGGCCTTCTGCAGAAAGAGCGCGCTGCGCTCCCACATGATGTGCAGCAGCGTCCGCAGCTGCGGCCGGCGGTACGGCGGCAGCTCCTGCGCGAGCGTCGTCGAGGGCCCGCGCAGGATCGTCTTGCGGAAGGCCCACGCGGAGAAGATCGCCGCGAGGATGCCCAGCAGCACGAGGCCGCCGAGGACGAGCGCCTGCAGCGGCAGGAAGCCGAGGAGCGTCACGGACGGGATCACCGTGCCCGCCAGCAGCAGGTAGACCGGCCAGCGCGCGCTGCAGCACATCAGCGGCGCGACGAGGATCGTGATCAGCCGGTCGCGCGCGTTGTCGATCGTGCGCGCCGCCATGATCCCCGGGACGGCGCAGGCGAAGCTGGAGAAGAGCGGGATGAACGCCTTGCCGTGCAGGCCGAGCCGGCCCATCACGCGGTCGAGCAGGAACTGGATGCGCGCGGTGTAGCCGCTGTCCTCGATCATGGCGATGAACAGGAACAGCAGCATGATCTGCGGCAAAAACATCAGCACGCCGCCGACGCCCGCGATGATGCCATCGGTCAGCAGGCTTTGCACCTGGCCGGCGGGCACGAGCTGCGTGGTTAGGTCCGCCAGCCAACCGAAGAAGTGCTTGATCCATTCCATCGGCTCGCGCGCCAGCCGGAAGATCGCCCAGAACATCGTCACCACGACAAGCGCCAGCGCGGCGGAGCCCCACACCGGATGCGTCAGCCAGCGGTCCACGCGGTCCGTGGCCGTCGCGGTGACCGGCGGCGCTGTGCGGACCTCCGGCAGGATGCCGTCGATCCAGCGGTACCGCAGTTCCGCCTCCAGCGTCGGCCAGTTGCGGCCGGCGGCGGCGAGCTGCTCCCGCGCGCGCTCGACGGCCGGTTCCCATTCCTTGCGCCACGGCGCCAGGCGCGGCTGCTCGAAAGCGGTCGCGGTGCAGATGATCCGCAGCGCCTCGCCGGGCGCGGCGGAGGCCTCGGCCAGCCCGTGCTCACGCAGCAGCATGGCGACCTCGGCCAGCGGGCCGGCGATGGCAAGGGGCAGCTCGACGACGTCGCCGGCGGGCAACGGCGCCTGCAGCAGCCCGTCGAGCGCGGTGCGCAGTTCCTCGAAGCCGATGCCCCGGCTGGCGGTCATCGGCACCACGACCGCGCCGAGCCGGCGGGCCAGCTGGTCCACGTCGATCCGCTGACCGGTTTCCTCACAGACATCCATCATGTTCAGCGCGATGACGGTCGGCCGGCCCAGGCTCAGGAGCTGCGTGACGAAAAAGAGGTTGCGCTCCAGGTTCGAGGCGTCGAGCACGGCGACGATCGCGCGCGGCACGGGCGTATCCTCGCGCAGCCCCAGCAGGACATCGTGCGCCACCTGCTCGTCGAGCGAGCGCGGGTTGAGCGAGTAGGTGCCCGGCAGGTCGATCAGGTGGATCTCGCCGGTCCGCGCGAGCGTGACCGCGCCGCCGTGCTTCTCCACCGTGACGCCGGGGTAGTTGGACACCTTCTGCCGCAGCCCGGTCAGGCCGTTGAAGATGGTGGACTTGCCGCTGTTGGGGTTGCCCGCGAGCGCGACGTGCGGAATATGGGGCTCAATCGCCATGGCGGTGCTCCACGGCCACCTGGACCAGCTGCGCCACTTCGCGGCGCAGGCTCAGCTTGCACCCGCGCACCCGCAGCTCCAGCGGCCCGCCCCAGAGGGAGCGCTTCGTGATGACGACCGGCGTGCCGGCGGTGAGGCCCAGCTCCGCCATGCGCTGCTGCTCGGCCGGCAGCAGCGCCATCGCACCCAGCCGTCCGCCCTGGCCTGTGCCCAGCGCGTCCAGCGTGCTAGATTTATCAACCGCTTGCATGGGCGGTGAATATCCTTCAACCCTGCCAGCGCGTCAACCTTGCCGCGCAAAGTTTATCGGACCGCCATCATCCGCCGCGTTGGGCGTCCAATCCTGTATGGTTTTCAGGTTATTCGGGTGTGGTGCGCTGTGTTGGGTTTGCCGCGTTCTCACGAACGCGGCTACGGGAAAGTTTTTCCAAGGTCTGGAAAATAGCACGTGCCGGAGGGCCGTCGGTGGCGGCACCATCTGTGACCGCATCCAAGATGGCTCGGTGTGTGCAGTGCGGGGAAGGGAGGGAGCGTGTACCCCAAGCTTGCTCTTTGTGGAGGCACGCGTCTCGCGTGCCGGTGTAGGCGGCGTCTCGCCGCCTCGTGTGCACTCGACCTTGGCACGAAGATGTGAAGTTGGGTTGTCGGGCGTGACGCCCGACTCACCGGCAGGCGGGCCGCCTGCCGCCACATGCATATGGAACAGGGCATCTTGCCCCCGCATCTCGACGTGCCCGTTCAGCCCTGCCGCTCGGCGCGGATGGTGAACATATCGGAGCGTTGGAGTCCGAGTTCCCGGGCCGTCTGGATGGAATGGTCGAGCAGGCCCATCTTGGGGTAGCGGCCGTTGGAGCCGAAGGTGAATTTCACGCCCGCCGCCTTGGCCATCTTCAGGAACGGCATCTTCGGCAGCTTGTAGCTGGAGCTGATCTCCAGCGCGACACCCTGCTTGACCGCCGCGGAAATCACCTTCTCCATCCGCGCCCCGGTCCAGAGCTTGTCGTAGTCGGGCAGGAACGCCGCCGGCAGCCAGGTGACGTTCGCCAGGATGTCGAGCGGCTTCTGCTGCAGCACCTGCAGGTGCCAGTCCACGTAGCGGTCCATGAAGGTCTGCGCGTCGCCGAGTTCGGCGGGGGGCGCCAGCCACAGCTTGGTGCGCTTGCCGTTCTTGCCGGGCATGGTCATCGCGTCGGTCAGCACATAGTCGAGCTGCGCGAGGCCCGCCGGCGTGAAGCCCGTGGCCCAGTCGGTGAACTCGGTCTGCACGCCGCGATAGACCGGCTTGCCCGCGAGCATGTCGAGCTGCTTCTTGAGCTCTGCGTCGTTGCTGAGGACCACCGGATATTCGTTCTCCTTGGTGCCGGCGTGCTCGACGATGCCGAACTTGATGCCCTTCGCCTGGGGCAGCGCCAACACCGCGTCGATCGTGCTCTTGTCGAGATGGACGTGGAAGTCCACCAGCGGGAAATCCAGCTCCTTGGGGCGGCAGCAGGGGCAGTGCACGCAGCCGGGCACGGCCAGCGCGGCGGCGCAGGCGGCGGACTGTTTCAGGAAGGTGCGGCGACTGAAGGGAGTGGTCATGGGGTTCCTTGGGCCTTGCTGGTTTTCTGCTTGGCGTCGTCGAGACCGCCCAGGTTTTCAACGTGCGCGTAACCGAGCTCTTTCAAGATCTTTGCGGCGCGGCCGGAGCGCATGCCGCTGGCGCAATACACGCCGATGGCGGCTTGCTTGTCGGATGCCACCGTGCCGATTTTTTCGCGGAACTGGTCGAGCGGCAGATGCACCGCGCCGGCGACGTGATCCTCCGCCCATTCCTCGTCGGTGCGCACATCGATGACGCACAGGCGGGCGGGCTGGGCTGGCGTGGCGGACGTGGCCGCTGCGGGGGCGGGGGTGGCTTGGGCGGCAGGCTGGCCGCCGCTGCCGGCGCCGCCGGGTGAACACCCGACGAATGCCACCAGCGCCAACATACCGAGGCGGAGGGGTAAGCGCATGGGGTGTCCTCAGGGTAGCGGCATGAACTTGATGCAGACGCACGCGGCGACTTCGACCTGCTGGCCGGTTGGCGTGAGCTTGCCGGTTTTCTGGTCAATGGCGAAGACGACGACGTTGTCGGACGTCTGGTGCGCGGCGAGCAGCCATTTGCCCGTCGGGTCGAAATTGAAGTTGCGCGGAATCTTGCCGAGCGACGGCGCGTTCTCGATGAGCTTGAGCTTGCCGGTCTCCGGATCGAGCGCGAAGACGGCGAGCGTGTTGTGGCCGCGGTTGGAGCCGTACAAAACCCGGCCGTTGGGATGCACGCGGATCTCGGCGCAGCTGTAGCTGGGCAGCAGCTTTTCGCCCGCGGGCAGCGTCGAGACGGTCTCGATCTCCTGCAGCGCGCCGCGCCCGGCGTCGTAGGCGAAGGCGGTGACGGTGCACAGCATCTCGTTGATCACGTAGGCGAATTTGCCGTTGGGGTGGAAGCTGAAATGGCGCGGGCCGGAGCCGGGCGCGACGGCGGCGAACGGCGGGTCGTTCGGCGTGAGCGTGCCCCTGGCGGCGTCGAACCGGTAGATCATCACCTTGTCGAGCCCGAGGTCGGAGGCGAAGGCGAAGCGGTTTGCGGCGTCGAGGAAGATCGAATGCGCGTGCGGGCCCGCCTGGCGCTTGGGGTTGACGCTGCTGCCGGTGTGCTGCATCTCGGCGCTGGGCGCGCCGAGCGTGCCGTCCGCCTTGATCGGCAGCACCGCGACGCTGCCGCTGCCGTAATTGGCGACCAGCGCGTTTTTGCCGTTGTTGTCGAGGCCCACGTAGCACGGCCCGCTGCCGCCCGAGGGTTGCTGGTTGAGCAGGCTCAGTTTGCCGGTGGCGGCATCGAGCGCGAACGCGCTGACGGCGCCGGCCTTCTTGCCGGACCCGCCCAGCTCGCCGACGGCGTAGAGAAACTTGTGGCCCGGGTGGATGGCGAGGAAGGACGGGTTGGTGGCCTCCGCGGCCAGTTCCGGCGCGCCGAGCTTGCCGGTGGCCGAGTCGAACCGCGCCACATAGATGCCCTTGCTCTTGCCGGCGGTGTAGCCGCCGAAGTAGGCGAGGGATTCGTCCGCCGCCCGCGCCGTGCCGAACGCGAGCAAACCCAGCAGCAGTCCGCGTAGTATTTTCATGCGCGGATGAAACAACAGCGCCGCCCCCGATGCAAGCCGCGAATCGGTCCCTTGGGTTGGCGGGGTGGGGCTGTAGGGCTGTCTGTAGTTACGCAGGAGTGATGTAGGTGCTTCGTGGGCTGCGTTGATGTGCATGGCGGACATCGCGGCGCGATGTCCCTACTCGAAAGTGTCCTTTTAGGCTGGTAGGGCGCTCGCGCCGCGAGCGCCGCAAATCAAATCAAGCCGAGGGCTGATGAGCGGCGGCCACGGCGTGGCCGCCCTATCC
>CAITZM010000176.1 GCA_903896925.1 uncultured Lentisphaerota bacterium
CCCTCCGACGAGCTATACGGCCCATTCTCGGGGGGCGGAAAACCGAGCTCCCACAGGGCTCGACACACATCATCACTCACAAAAAAAGGGGACATTCTAATCGAGCGCAAAAAGGGGACATTTTAAACGAGCGTTGACATCGCGCGACGCCGGGCTTGCCAAACAGCACCCCACGCGGTATTCTTTGCGCCGTTCTGCGAACCCAGTGGGAAAAACATGGCCGATAGTAAAGAAAACATCATCGAACTCGAAGGCGTCGTCTGCAAGGTATTGCCTGCGACCATGTACCGCGTCAAGCTGCCCAACGGCCATGAAATCCTTGCGCACATCTCCGGCAAGATGCGCAAGAATTTCATCAAGATCACCAACGGCGACCGCGTCACGCTCGAGATGAGCCCCTACGACCTGACGCGCGGCCGCATCACCTTCCGTCACAAGAACTGACCGCACCGCCGGCGGTCGGGCCTGCAGGCCGGGTACAGGCTGCGCTTGCTTTTCCACAACCGGGAAGGGGCGCAGCGTCTGGCTGATTTCGAAAATACCCCGTGCGGCAGGATTGCTTGCGCCGGTGAAACGGCGTAGATTCCGTCCGGTTTATACAGGAGACGAACATGGCAGAGGAACGTAAATGCTCGCACGCCGCTTTTTGGTTTGTGCTGGTCCTCTTCGGGCTCGGACTCGGCGTCAGCTTGCTGGTGAACTTCGGACTGATCGTCGGCATGGCCGTCACGCATACGCCGCGGCCGGAGTTGATGGCGCGCGGGGGCGAGGATGAATTTCCGCGCCTGAACGAGCGCTGGTCCTACGGCAAGGGCCGCGTCAAGGTGGTGCGCATCGCCGTCGAGGGCGCGATCTTCCGCGAACGCATGGACGGCCTGTTCAGTTCCTCGCGCTACGACAAGGTCGAGGCTATCCTGCGCCAGATCCGCGCCGCGCAGTCCGATGACGCCGTGCGCGCGATCCTGCTCGAGGTGGACTCGCCGGGCGGCGCGGTCACGCCGAGCGACGAGATCTACCGCGCGCTGAATGAATTCAAGTCCAGCACCAGCAACCGCAAGGTCGTGGTTTTCGTCCGCGACCTCGCCGCGTCCGGCGGCTACTACGTGGCCATGGCGGCCGACCGCATCATCGCCGAGCCGACCGCGATCGTCGGCTCCATCGGCGTCATCATGGAGACCATCAACTTCAAGGGTCTGAGCGAGAAGCTGGGCGTCACCGACGTCACGATCAAGTCCGGCGCGAACAAGGACCTGCTCAACCCGTTCCACGACGTCGCGCCGGAACAGCGCGCGCTGATGCAGAAACTGATCGACGACATGTACAACCGGTTCCTCGGCATCGTGATCAAGGGGCGCGCCAGCGACGACGCGACGATGCGGCCGCTGGCCGATGGCCGCGTCTTCTCGGCCGAGGAGGCGCTCAAGCTCAAGCTGGTGGATGAACTGGGCTACTTCGACAAAGCCGTCGCCGCGACGAAGAAATTGCTCGGCGAAAAGACGGTGCGGATTGTCACCTACGAGCAGCCGTCGGACTTCTTCAGCCTGTTCGGCGCTTCCAGCGGGCCCCAGCAGCTGCTGCACAATCTCGACCCGACCCGGAGCGAGCGCGTCCGGATGCTCTACCTCTGGAAGCCGTAAGGTCTGCCATGCACGTCACGCTGGTCCACGTCCAGGTCAAGCCGGAGCATGTGGCGGAGTTTATCGTCGCCACGCGCCGCAATCACGAGGCCTCCATCCGCGAGCCGGGCAACCGGCGCTTCGACGTATTGCAAGACCCTGTTGAGCCCGGCCGTTTTGTGCTCTACGAAGCCTATGCCTCGCCGGCCGATGCCGCCGCGCACAAGCAGACCCCTCATTACGTCGCCTGGCGCGACGCCGTCGCCCCGTGGATGGCCGCCCCCCGCCGCGGCGAACCGCTGACCGGCCTGCTGCCCGAGTAGCCCACCTGCCGGCCACCGCAACCACGCCGGACCGTAACCGGAGCAGCAGAACGGGCATCCACAGATTTCACCGATTGCACAGATTTTCGGAGAGGGGAATTAGGAAAGCAGGAAAAGAGGAACGGAAGGGAACGAAGGGGAAGGTAGGGCGGGCGCGCCGCGCCCGCCGCCAGACAAACCAACCCCAACGAAGCTCAATTCTTGTGGGTGGGGCTGGATGAACATCGAACATCGAAGTCCCGCAGAAAACGAAGAGCCAGCAATTTTGCGGAAGAAGATTTGAACAGAAGGCAACGAAGGCTACGAAGCGGCCGAGCCGCCAGACAAACCAACCTCAACAAAGACAGAGCATCCAGAGCAAGCATCCACAGATTTCACAGATTGCACAGATTTTCGGAGCGGACCAGGAGAAAAGCTGGAAGAAGAATTGAACAGAAGGCAACGAAGTAAACGAAGCAGATGGTAGGGTGGGCGCGCCGCGCCCGCCGCCAGACAACCCAACCAAAGCCAAGCTCAAGCGTCTTGTGGGCGGGGCAGGATGAACATCGAACAACGAACATCCAACACCGAACATCGAAGTCCCTTAGAAAACGAAGAGCCCGCAATCTTGCGGAAGAAGATTTGAACAGAAGGCAACAAAGGCAACGAAGCGGATGGTAGGGCGAGGCCACCGGCCGAGCCGCTAGACAAATCAACCCCAACCAAGCCAGAGCATTCAGAGCAAGCATCCACAGATTTCACAGATTGCACAGATTTTCGGAGCGGGGGATGCGGGAAAGAAGGATCGGAAGAGGTACCACGGATCACACTGATCACACGATCTTCTTCTTGCGGGAGACACAAAGAATGCCTTGTGATCTTTGCGGCCTTTGGTGGCGAAGTTTTCATCCTCTGTAAACCTCCTCCGACCTCCGCGTCCTCTGTGGTTGAATCTTTTCTTCTTGGCGTCCTTGGCTACCGTTTCTCATCCTTGGCACGGTCCACGACGGCGGGGGCGCCGTTGAGGCGGAAGTTGCGCGGGGCGGGGGCGGTGCGGGCGTCGAAGGCGGCGTTGAAGCCGAGTTCGAACTTCTCGCCCGGCTGGAGGCCGTTGGCGTTGTAGCCGGCGTTGGCGAAGACGAGGTGTCCGCCGCGGTCGGTCTGCAACTGCCCGCCCCACGCGCCGCCTTTGAGCGTCACCGGGAGATCGAATTCCAGTTTCTCGATCAGCAGCGGCTCGGCGCCGGCGTTGGTGATGTAGATGTGGAACGTGGCGCAGTGCCGGCCGTTCTCCTGCCAGACATTGCCGGCGTCGCAGGCGACGGCGATGTGGTTGGTCTGCGCGACTGGCGGCGTCGCCGCGCTTGGCGCGACGAGCGGCGCAGCTTCGACGAGGGGTGCGGGTGTTGCGAGGGGCGTGGCGGTGCTGCCGGGCTGCATCAGGCGCTGGAGCAGGCGCAGCTTGTCGTCGTGGATGGTCTTCCAGTCGTCGCGGAGCAGGCCGCCGGTGTCGCCGCTGTTGGGGTTCCAGCACCAGAAGGCCCAGTACATTTTGTTTGCGCCGATATAATCCACGAGCACGTTGATCCACTGCGCTTCGGTGCGCGCCTGGGGGGCGCGGGCGGCGGCGACCGTGACGTTGCGGGCGCCGAATTCGCCGAGCCAGATGGGCGCGAGCTGCTGGTGGTGCAAATAGGCCCAGTGCTTGTTCCAGAGGGCGGGCAGGTTGGCGGGGAAGTCCGCGGCCTTGAACCAGGGCTGGCCGAAGACGCCGGGGCCGTAGTCGTGCGGCGCATAGACGAGGCGGTGCGGGACGCTCAGGCGCACGGGCGCGGCGGCCGCGCCGGCGAGGTTGCCACCCCACCAATAGCTCTCGTTGCGATACTTCTCGACGCCCTCGACGAAGATGAGCCAGTCGGGCTGTACGGCGAGGATGGCGTTGCCGCAGCGCTCGGCGGCGAGCCGCCAGTCGGTCTTGAGGTCGCCGCTGCCCCACGTGGCGGGGCCGTGCGGCTCGTTGTGCAGGTCGGCGCCGACGACCGCGGGCTGGTGGCGGTAGCGGCGCGCGAGGAAGACCCAGTCGGCGATCCACTGCTCCTCGCTGACGCCGCGGGTGTACCACAGCTCCGACTGCTGGTTGGCGTCGGGGCGGTGGCGGTCGAGCACGATCCGCATGCCGCGCCGCCCGGCCTTCTCGATCAGCGCATCGAGCACCTCGATCGGCCGCTTGCCCTTGAGGTCGCGGTTGGCCTGGTCCGCGCCGACGTTGGGCAGGCGGTCGGTGTGCAGCATCTCGTTGCACCACGGCACGCGCAGCAGGTTGAAACCGAGCCGCGCCATCTGGTCGAGGAAGCTGTCCATGCTGGTGGACCACAGGCCGTGCGGGGCGTAGTTGGAGGTCTCGAAGCCGAACCAGTTGAGGCCGTTGAACTGGACCGGCCGATCCTGGTCGTCCACGATGCGGTTGCCCGCGGTATGCCACCCGCCCGCGCCGTGCGCCGCGCCGGCCAGCCAGAGCAGGCCGAGGTATGTCCACAGGCTTTTCATCGGCAAGCCGTCTAGTCGAAGCGGGCGCGGCTGTCAAGCGGCGCGCGAAAAAGCTGGATTATAAAATGCCGTTTGGCGAAAATGCACACGCTTTGGCTGTGGCCTGTGTGGGCCGGCGGGGCGGGACCGGAGGCAACGATGATGAGCGGAAAAACAGTGGTGAGCGCAGCGTTGGTGGGACTGGTCGGCCTGACCGGTTGTTCCAGCCTTTGCAGCAAACACAAGGAGTGCGCGGTGACTACAGCAGCATACGGCAAGACCAAGGACGGCGTGGCGGTCAACATCCACACGCTGAGGAACCAGAGCGGCATGGAAGTCAGCGTCATTGATTTCGGCGCGACGATCGTCTCGGTCCGCGTGCCCGATCAAAAGGGCCAGTGCGGCGATGTCGTCCTCGGTTTCGACAAGCTGTCCGACTACGAAACCAAGAGCCCGTATTTCGGCACCCTCGTCGGCCGCTACGGCAACCGCATCGCCAAGGGCAAGTTTGCGCTCAATGGCACGACCTACACGCTCGCCACCAACAACGGCCCGAACGCGCTGCACGGCGGCCTCAAGGGCTTCGACAAGGTCGTCTGGCACGCGCAGGTCGCGAAGACGGAAGCTGGCCCGGCGATCGCCTTCACGCACGTCAGCCCGGATGGCGATCAGGGCTATCCCGGCACGCTCACCATGAAGGTCGTCTATACGCTGACCGACAAGAACGAGATCGTGCTGGATTACTCGGCGACGACCGACAAGGACACCGTGGTCAACCTGACGAATCATTCCTACTTCAACCTGGAAGGGCAGGGGACGTGCGACATCCTCGGCCACGAGCTGACGATCAACGGCGGCAACTTCACTCCGGTGGATGAGACGCTGATCCCGACGGGCGAGCTGCGCCCCGTCAAGGGCACGCCGTTCGACTTCACCTCGTCCACCGCCATCGGCGCGCGCATCGCGCAGAACGAAGAGCAGCTCAAATTCGGCGGTGGCTACGACCACAACTGGGTGCTCGACCGCGAGGGTGAAGGCCTGAGCCTCGCCGCGCGCGTGGTCGCGCCCAACAGCGGCCGCGTCATGGAGGTGCTCACCACCGAGCCGGGCGTGCAATTCTACTGCGGCAACTTCCTCGACGGCACGCTGACGGGCAAAGAGGGCAAGGTGTACAAGCACCGCTTCGGCCTGTGCCTCGAAACCCAGCACTACCCCGACTCTCCAAATCATCACAATTTCCCCCCGGTGACCTTGAAGCCGGGGCAGACGTACAAGACCACGACCGTCTATCGGTTCTCGACGAAGTAAGCAGCTTTCACCGGGAGTGAGGCGGGCCGGCTTTCCGAACCTTGGAAAGCCGGCCCGGTTTTTTCCCAAGGCTTGGAAATCTGGCGTTCAGTGCCCGGCGGCTTTGAGTTTCCAGGCGCCGCCGGTCCAGCGGAAGGCTGCCGAGCGCGGGGTGCCATTGGTGTGCATCTGCCAGCTGGCTAGCGCGCCGTCTGGCGCCTGCCAGAGCAGGTCGGGGGTGCCGTCACCATCCAGGTCCAGTGCCGCGCGCAGGCTCCACGCCCCGGCGTCACCGAGCAGCTGTCCGCGCACGGTGCCATCCGGCCGGTGGAACCAGGCCGCAGCCAGACCATCGGGACGCTGCCAGAAGAGTTCAGCCCGGCCATCGCCATCGAGGTCGGCCGCGGCCTGCAGGCGCCAGTTGCCCTGGTTGCCCAGCGCGACCGCATTCGTGCAGAGGCCATTGGAATCCAGCTGCCAATACGCGGTCGGGCCGGCGGGCGTCTGGAAAAATAATTCTGCGCGTCCGGCGGCACTGAAGGCGGCGCAGGCGCGCGCTTCCCACGCGCCGGTGCGGGTGAGGAAACGCGTGCCGCGGGTCGTGCCGTCGGCATTCATGAACCAGAGCGCCAGGTCGCCGCCGGCGGTCTGGAAGAACAGGTCGCTGGTGCCATCGCCATCCACATCGCCGGCGGACTTGAGCTGCCACGCCTCGGCGGCGGCCAGGATCCGTGCGAACCGCACAGCGCTGTTGGTGCCGAGCACCCAGCTCGCCAGCAGCCCGCCGCTCTCTTGGAAAAACAGGACGGGCGCGTTCGTCACCGCCGGGCACGGCAGCCAGGCCACCTCGTCGAGCCAGCCGGCATCCGCGCCGACGCTGGTGCTGCCGTTCTTCGCGTAGCGCCACCGGAACGTGTGCGTGCCGTCGCCGACGAAACACGCGCGCAGTTTCCACGGCATCGCGCCGGAGAGCTGCTCGCGTAACTGGTCATCCACGTAAAACTCCAGGACATCGCCGCCGGATTCCGAGGACGTGCGCCACCAGAACAGCAGCGAGCCGGGGCCGTTGGTTGTCGCCTGCAGCCAGGTTTGCTGGCCGTGGCCAATGTGTCCGCTCTGCGCCGCCGCCACGCCGTCATGGGTCACGGAGGACTGGCTGAACCAGTCGCCATCGCCGCCGGTGGTCCAGGTCCAACCAGGTTGGTTCACGGCCAGGGCCAGCGGCGGGGTGACCACGGTGGTGCCGGAGTAGGGGAGATTGATGCTGAGCACGGCATTGTTCAGATTGCCCTGAGCCGCCAGCGGTGGCTGCGCACGATCGTTGCCGGGGAACGGCGGGATCGCCGGCAGGCTCATGCCGAGGCTGGCGCCGGGACGTACGCCATAGGCGCCGTGTTCCGGATCCAGCAACTGCGGTTCGGTCTGGTTGATGAGGTTGGACGCCAAGACCAGCGCCGCGTTGCAGGTCGGGTTGCCGGGCTGCCCCCCTTGATTCACATCGCCCAGTCCGAGGGGGTGGTCGGCGGGCCCGTTCCAGATCAGGTTGCCGACGATGCGCAGGTTGGCATCCACCACCGCCGGGTTGGTGACGTTGCAGCCGGCGGGCGGCGTCAGCGGCCCGTTGACGTTAAAGTGTTGCCAGCGGCTGCCAAAGCCGGCGGGGTTGTAGACCAGGTTGTTGTAGATGTAGACGTTGCGGGCCGGGATGTATTCCGATTCGGGCGCGGTGCTGCCCCAGCCCCCGGCGGCGTTGAGCGCGGCGCACCGGACCGTGTCGCCATCGCTGCCGCGCGCGCCGTGGACGACCTCGATCACGTGGTCGTTCGTGCCCGCCTTGTAGAGGGTGTTGTAGGCGAGCAGAATGTTGTAGCCGCCGTTCACGCCCATGCCCACCGTGCCGGTGTGGTGGATCAGGTTGTTGACGAACTTGATGTCCTCGGCCTCGTAGTGGATCCACGGCGACGTCATGAATTCGAAGCCCGTGCCGTTGCCCGCGACAAAGCCGCCGGTGTTGCCGTCATAGATCTCGTTGCCCTCGACCAGCAAACACGCGGAGCCGCCCTTGAGCAGCACGCACCATTCGCCCGCGTTGTGGAATTTGCTCGCGACGATGTGGCCGTACTGCACGGCGACGAAATCCAGCGGATACCAGAACGCGCCCGCGATGTCGCACTCCTCGACGTAGACATACTGCGCCTGGTTGACCTTGAGCGTTTCCTGGGTCTGGCGGGTCGTGCCGTCGAAGCCGTCGAGCGTGCAGCCGCGGAGCAGCACGTGGTCGCAGCTCGCCAGGTGCAGCGCATTGCCGCCGCCGCCGTACCCGGGGTCGGTGACGATGTTGAGGTCGAGCAGATAAAGGTACCGGCAGTCGAACACGTCGAGGTAGGCATGCAGGCGGACCGTGCCGCGCCCGCCGACCGCCTGCAGGAGCACCGGCGCCGCCGCCGTGCCCCAGCGCGACGCCATCCAGCCCGGCAATGCCGCCGCGGTATAATCGCCGGGCAGCAACGCGATGCCGTAGCCGTGGCCGGTCAGCACGGTGCTTTCCGGGATGCGGTTCCACGCCTCGGTCAGCGTGCGCAGCGGCGCGTTGCTGGCGCCGGAGGCGGCGTCATTGCCGCCGGTGGGGTTGACCCAAACCCACGTGAGCGTCGGATTGCCGATGGTGTAGCGCGCCGCGCCCGGCGTCTGCGCGTAGGCCCCGCTGACCGCGGCCAGTGTCACGGCGATAAGCCTCATCCATTTCATAGGAACCTCATGTACTGAGATTAGCAGGTTTTATGCCGATGCTGGACGCTTTTCCGGGCGTCGCGCAGGGTCAGGCTGTGGCCGGACGATACAGAACTATTCCCTTGAACCCGCACGGAAAAGGGCGCACAAATTGTCCGCCGCTTGCTTGCCGGCGAACCATGAAAGCGAAACCGCGCGGAAATATATTGGTCGTGAATGGCTACGAGGCCTCGCGCAACCTCTATCGCCTGGTGCTGGAACGTAACGGCTATCACGTTGTGACCGCCATGGAGGGTGACTCCGCCATCCGGCAGGTCGCCCAGCACGGGCCGGACCTCGATCTGGTGGTGACGGAGTTCCTGCTGCACGACCAGGAATGCGAAGCATTTATAAACCAGGTCCGTGCCCTGCAAGCCGACCTGCCCTGCCTCGGCATTGCGCGGTCATGGGACGAGCACATCCGTGAGCGATTCACAAAAATTCCGCGCTGCTCCCTGATCCTCACGCCGAACTCGATTTACGAGTTGTTGGATCAGGTTGAATCCATCCTGGAGATCTATCCGCGCCGGCCCCGCGCTTATATCTCGCCGACCGTATGACGATGCGCTGGATGACAACGCCCCGCACTTGTTGGTTGGCGCTGCTGGCTGTACCTCTGCTGGCAGGGGCCGGAGAACCCTTGCTGGTGGCCGCCGCGGAGCAGTTGCTCCAGCAGCAGGCGGCGGACGGCGCGCTGGTACAAGGCGCGGCGCAGGCACCGCGGGCGCGGGTGGTGCCCTATTTCGCCAACCTAGGTGCGCTTGGCCTCGTCGCCGCCGGCCGGGCAACCGGTGATATGCGGTATGCCGCCGCCGTCAGGCGCTGGGTGGGTTGGTTCGAGGCGCATCAGAATCTCGACGGCACGATCTTCGATCATGTTCGCACCAACGGTCTGTGGCAGGCGACCGGCACCTGTGACTCGACCGATTCCTATGCGGCCACTTTCCTCGAACTCTGCGGCGCACTCCAACGTGCGGCCCCGGATGACGTATGGCTCCGTGCGCGGCGCCCGGCGCTGGAACGCGCGGTCGGCGCGATCCGCCTGACGCTGCAACCCAGCGGCCTGACCATGGCAAAGCCTGGCTGGCCGGTGTGTTACACGATGGACAACTGCGAGGTGCTGCGCGGACTGCGCGCTGCGGCGGACATGGCGGGTGCGCTCGGCTACGCGGTGTGGCAGCGGGAGCTGTCGGTCATGGCCGGGCGGACGGGGCAGGCGCTCGGTTGGGAGCTCTTCGATGAGGCGCGGCAGGTCTATCGCGTTGGCGTGCAGACCAACGGCGTCAGCCTGAAGGCCAAGGGCGCATGGTATCCATTCGTGATGGCGAACCTGCTGGCGCTGGCAGAGTTGCCGCCCACCCCGAGGCAGCGCGAACTATTCACCCGGCTTCAGCGCGAACAGGCCGCGCTGATACCGGCTGAACTGCGCACGGCAGGGGACTGGGACCGGCTGCTCTGGTGGGGCTATGCAGCGCGCGGCGCGGGCGACGCCCCTTTGCATGCGGACCTTGTCCGGCGTCTGCGTGACGCCTCCGCGCAGCTGCACATGGTGAACAATCCAGCGATCCTCGGACGGCTCTGCCTGGTGCTGGCGCCGGAGTGAGCCGGGCGTCGCTCCGGCTTGGACCCTGTGGGTTGGACGGACTTGATGAATTGTGCTCCAGGCGCTTGTAAGCCCGCGTGTGCCGCGTAGACTCATAACAAATAGAATCAAGACCGTGCTGTTCTCCGGAGTTGGCGGGCGGTTGCCGAGGGCTAACATCCATGTCGTGGTCGAAGCTTAAACGATCTACAGAATTGGAGGACTTGCCGAACATCGGCAAGTCCATCGCAGCCGATCTGCGCAGGCTGGGCCTGCGGTCCCCGGCGCAACTGGCGCGCCGTGCGCCGCTGAACCTGTACCGCGCCCTGTCCAGCGTGATGGGCTCACGCCAGGATCCGTGCGTGCTCTACACCCTGCTTGCAGCCCAACACTTTCTGAAGCGCGGCGAAAGCCTGCCGTGGTGGCACTTCACTGCGGCAGGAAGAAAGCTGCTCGCCGCTCGCTGAAGAAGGGGCGGCCCCATCAGGCTGCGCTGGTCAGCCTTGGGCTGGCCTGCCCCGGTCGGCCGGTGGCAGCCAAGCAGTTCGGCGCGCTGCCCGCCCAAGCCGGCGCCGCTGGCGGCTGACCGCTGAGTTCCGACCTCTGACCGCCGCGCCTGGTCTGCTGGCTCTCTTGACTTCAGGGGCTGTGTTTGCTAAACGGCAGCGCGTTTTTGCGTCGCTTGGAACCCGAAAGGAAATGAATCGAAATGAATCTCACGCTTGCTGCCAATACGATCCGTGGCTTGGCGATGGACGGCGTCCAGAAGGCCAACTCCGGGCATCCGGGCATGCCGATGGGCTGCGCCGAGTTCGCCACCGTGCTGTGGCTGAAGTTCCTCAAGCATGATCCGGCCGATCCGAAATGGGCCGACCGTGATCGCTTCGTGCTGTCCGCCGGACATGGCTCGATGTTGCTCTACAGCATGTTGCATCTTTCGGGCTATCCGCTGCCGATCGAGCAGCTGCAGTTGTTCCGGCAGCTGGACTCGCGCACGCCGGGCCATCCGGAGTTCGGCCACACGGTGGGCGTGGAGACGACGACCGGTCCGCTGGGCGCGGGCCTGAGCAACGCGGTGGGCATGGCGCTGGCGGAGGCGATGCTGGCGGCCAAGTTCAACAAGGACGGGCAGAAGGTCGTGGACCACTATACCTACGCCATCGCCGGCGATGGGTGCATGATGGAAGGCATCAGCCACGAGGCGTGTTCGCTCGCCGGTCACCTCGGCCTGAACAAGCTGGTCGTGTTCTACGATTACAACGAGATCACCATCGAGGGCAAGACGAGCCTCGCCTACAGCGACGACGCCCGCAAGCGCTTCGAGGCCTACGGCTGGAACGTGCTGGAGATCAACGGCCACGACGCGGCGGCGTGCGAGCAGGCGCTGGCGGAGGCGCGGACCTCGCAGGAGAAGCCGACCCTGATCATCGGCCACACGCACATCGGCCAGGGCAGCCCGAACAAGCACGACACGCACAAGGCGCACGGCGAGCCGCTCGGCGCGGACGAGGTCAAGGCGACCAAGGCCGCGCTCGGCATGCCGGTCGACAAGGATTTTTATGTGCCCGAAGAGGTGCACGCGATGTACGTCGCGCGCGCCGCGGAACTTGCCGCGCAGAACGCGGGCTGGAAGCAGAGCCTGGCCGCATGGAAGCAGGCCAACCCGGAACTCGCCGTGGAATGGGACATCCAGCAGCAACGCAAGCTGCCGGCCGACCTCGAAAAGGCGCTGCCGGTCTTCGATCCGGCCAAGCCGATGGCGACCCGCCAGGCGTCCGGCGAGACGCTCAACGCGCTCGTCAAGGTGCTGCCGCAGCTCGTCGGCGGCTCGGCCGACCTCGCGCCGAGCAACAACACCCATCTCAAGGGCTATCCCGAAATCGGCAAGCGCCAGTTCGTGGGCCGCAACCTGCACTTCGGCGTGCGCGAGCACGGCATGCTGGGCGTGATCAACGGCATGATCCTGCACGGCGGCTGGATCGTCTACGGCGCGACGTTCTTCGTCTTCTCCGATTACTGCCGCCCGGCGATCCGGCTTGCGGCGCTGATGCAGATCCCGGCGCTCTATGTCTTCACGCACGACAGCATCTTCGTCGGTGAAGACGGCCCGACGCACGAGCCGATCGAGCAGATCGCCGCGCTGCGCTGCATGCCGAACGTCTCGATCATCCGCCCCGGCGATCCGACCGAGACCGCCGCCGCGTGGCTCGCCGCGCTCGAGCGCACCGATGGCCCGACGGCGCTGTTGCTGACGCGCCAGGCCCTGCCCGTGCTTGACCGCACGAAGTATCCGGCCGCGTCCGAGATCCGCAAAGGCGCCTATACGCTCTGGCAGAGCGCCGCGGGCGAGCCGGACATCATCCTGATCGGCAGCGGCTCGGAAGTGTCCATCACGCTCACCGCCGGCGAGCAGCTCGCCCGGGAAGGCGTGAACGTCCGGGTGGTCAACATGGCCTCGTTCGACCTCTTCGAAAAGCAGACGAAGAAATACCGCAACGAAGTGCTCTCGCCCGGCTGCAAAAAACGCGTCGCGGTCGAAGCCGGCTGCACGATGGGTTGGGACAAGTACGTCGGGAACACCGGCAAGATCATCGGCATCGACACCTTCGGCGCCTCGGGCCCCTTCAAGGCCCTCGCGCAGAAGTACGGGTTCACCGTCGAGAACGTGTTGGCCGTCGCCAAGAAGCTGCTCGCGCGGAAATAATTCAGCAACTCCGTGCGCAGGGATGGCCGCGTTGCATGCAACGCGGCCATCTTTTTTGGCGCGCCTCCGGGGCAGCTCAAAGGCAAAGCGAGTTGCTGCTTTCAGGCTGTTGCGAGAAGTCGGAGCTCAAGGGACGCCCGTGGATTGGGAGCCTTCACGGCGGCTTGCTACAGACAGCCCGTGAGGTTGGGCTCTCTGCAAGAGCGGGTCACTTCCCCGACGGCATGGCGCCGCTGCCCGCGGCGCCAAAGTGGATGGAGGGTCGGGATGTGGAGCGCGACACGTTTCTTTTTTCGTGCAGTTTTTCCACGACGATGGGGCAGGCCAGCGTGTCGTCCTGATCGAACAGGAGTTTGACGACGATGTCCTTATCAACCATATAGGTGACGGGGCCCCCGGTGCCCGCCACGCGCCTGTCCAGCATCGTGCTGGCCGGCGGCAGTTGCTCCAGCACCAGCGAGCGCGGTGTGCCGGGCTCAATGCCGCCGGCCTTGCGTTCCCACCGGTGCAGCTTGGAAAAGGTGGAGCAGCCGGCGCACAGGCCCAACAGCAGGAGGCTGAGGACGGCAACTTTTTTCATGGATACATTCATGACATCCTTGCCGTTGTCAGACGATGCGCAGCAGGCGCGGCGTGGTGCGCCAGTGGCGCTGGGCTTGATGGCGGACGAGGGCCGCACGGCAATAGTCCTCGGCCTCTTCGCGGGTCAGCGTGGGCGTCTCCACCTTGCTGCGGCGCGCGGGCATGGCAGCGGCGGTCCAACCTTTGAGCGCGAGCGCGCCCGCGCCGGAGTGCGCGTCCCAGAGGCTCGCCGCCGCCCCGAGCACGAGCTGGAGCGCCTTGTGGCTTGGCAGCGCCAGTTCGCCGAATTCATCGTGCCGCAATTTGCCGAAATCCAGGATCCACGTCACCGCCTCCGGAGCATGTTGCCAGCGCTGGGGCCGCAGCACCCCGAGGTGCAGCAGCCAGGCGAGCGCCGGCGGGTAGCCGGCGCGCTGCAGCGCGGCCAGTGCGTCGGCGGCCTGGGGCAGCAGGGCCTGAGCCATGTCGTCCGCGGTGTCGTTGGCCCCGATGCTCCAGAAGGCGCGAACGCCGAGCCAGGCGGTGGGAATCGGGGTGGGGGCGACCGTGGCGAAGGCCGAAACGGCGTTCACCACCGCGGCGACGATAGCGGGCGGCAGGCCGAGCATGGCGCTCAACTCATCCACCTGGGCGGTGGGTTCGGGGACACTCTGATCGAGTGCGATCATTGCCGGCCGATGAGTCCTTCGACCTCGCTCAAGAACTGGCTGACGTCGCGGAAGCGGCGATAGACGGAGGCGAAACGCACGTAGGCCACCTCGTCGAGCTTCTCGAGCCGATCCATCACCTTGCGGCCGATGACGGTGGAAGGGACTTCGCGGTCGTATTCGCTCTCGAGTTCCGTGATGACGGCATCCACGAGGCCCTCGATCTGCTGCGTGCTGATATTGCGCTTGCCGCAGGCGACCTCGACGGCGTGCAGGAGTTTCTTGCGGTCGAAGTCTTCATGCCGGCCGTCGCGCTTGATGATGCGCAGCGTGGCCTTGACGACCTCTTCGTAGGTGGTGAAGCGATACGAGCAGTTCAGGCAGACGCGGCGGCGGCGGATCACATCGCCATTCCGCACCGAGCGGCTGTCAATGACCTTGTCGTCCGTGTGCTCGCATTTGGGGCAGCGCATCGTGTGTTCCTCTCCCGCCACCAGCGGTGGTGTTGCGTGGAGTATGCAGCCCGAGCGGTAGCGGAGTCAAGCGTGTCAAACAGTCTGAAGCATAAGCCGCGCAGGAGGTGATGCTGTGATACCAGGGCTTTGTCTCGGAACAAGAGACGGGCGCGGGCGGCCGGACCCTTACTTCTTTTCGCCGATCGGGCCGATCGATTTGATGTCGGCCGCCTCGAAGGTCTTGACGATGCCCGGGCGTTCTTCCAACTGGACCGAACCGTTCGGGTACTTGCGGATGAGGACGCCGGTGTGGCTTTCTTCGGCCGTCGGGCCGGTGCGGACGATCGTGTCGGGGATGAAGAGCCGCTTCATGCGCTCGGTGCGCGTGACGAGGTTGTCGGTGTCGATCGTGATCTTGACCGGCGAGTGGGCGTAACCGGGCTTGACGAGCCGGAGGAGATGGTCGCCGCGACTGATGTAGTTCACGCGCAGCGGCTCGGAGACTTGCGGATTGCCGGCGGAAGCCTCCGTCGTGCCGGCTTCGTCATCATCCACAAAGACCTTGGCACCGGGCGGTTCGGTGATGACAACCAGGCCGCCGCTGTTGTGCTGCAGCCGGAATTCCTCGGTGGACTGCTCTTCGGGCTTGAGCGTGATGTTGCGCGCATCGCTCTCATAGCCGCGCTTCTCGGCGCGCAGGCGATATTCGCCGGGCGGCAGATTCGTCATCACGACGGGTGTTTCGCCGCGGAACTGGTTGTTGACGTAGATCCGCGCTTTTTCGGGGATCGAATGCACCGTCAGCCCCGAGGGAATCGCCTTGAGCGGGGCGGGCACTTCCACCACATCGCCGGCCTTGAGCACGATCTGGCTGCGGTGGGTCGCGTAGCCCTTGAGGTTGATCTCGACCTCCACCGTGCCGCTCGGGATGCGGTCGAGGGTGCAGGGGGTGGTGCCGCGCGTGGCGCCATTGAGCAGGACGGAGGCGCCCGCCGGCTCGGAGGAAACCTTGAGCGTGGCGGAATCGGACGTGAGATCGCTGGCCAGTTTGATGGGGGTGCGGTTATTGATGGCCAGCGCGAGCTTGCGCGGCTGATAGCCTTCGGTGCGCAGTACGACGATATGATCGCCCACGCTCAGGTCGGTCAACAACAGGGGCGTTTTCCGGTTGCTGGAATTGCCATCCACATCCACTTCCGCGCCCGGCGGCGTGGTCTGGATGAGGACGAGGCCCTTAAGCGGCTCGAGTTTGAACTCGGCCGTGGTCTTTTCGCCCGCCATCAAGGCCACGGTGCGCCGCTGCGTCTGGCAGCCATCCTTGCGGATTTCGAGCAGGTGCTGGCCCGGATCGATGTTTTGGAGGGTCTGCGGCGTCACATCCGGCTGCTGCAGGCCGTCGAGGAAGATTTGCGCGCCGGTGGGCTGGTTGGTCACCTGACAGGTGACGCGCAGGAGCGCGCCGCCGCCGCCAAAGCTGCGCACGCCGCCGCCCACGGCCAGCAAAGCGGCCACGATCCAGAGCAACAGCCCATGGTTGCGTTGTATGCGCGTGCTCATCGGTTCGGTTTCAGATGCCGTTCGACATCGAGCTTCTTGATTTTCGCCTGTTTATAGCGCGCGTCCTCGCGATCGGGAATGGATTCGAGGATGGTCTGCAGGTTCCTGCTCGCCTCCTGCCAATCCTCGATCTTGATGGCCTTCTCGGCGCGGAAGGCCGAGTTGTCATACCGCTCTTGCAGCAATTTCTTCGTGTCCGAGCGGCCGCCGACGATATCCTGATAGAAATCCGGTTTGGGCTCCAACGTCTCCAGGTAGACATCGGCCGCCTCGAAAGCCTTCATCGCCTTGTAGAGGTTGCCGAAGCTGACTTCCTTCTCATCGTAATACTTCTTGCCCTGCAGCATCGCATCGCGCGCCAGTTCGAGCAGCTTTTCCGGCGACACGGGGAGCGAGGCCAGACTCAGGGTGTTTTGCCCGAAGGTCTCGACGATGTCGGCGGCCTTCTGGAACGCCTCCGGCATCACGCGGTTGATGACGACCACGCGCTTGGTGCGGGCGCCGAAGGTGAGGGTCAGGTCATGCGAATCGAGGCTGTCCGTCTGCTGGCCTTTGTATTCGTTTTCCAACTGGAGGAAACCCGTGCTCTCCAATTGCGAAATCAGCTTGCCCAGTATCGACACGTCCAGTTTCTGTTTTTCCTTCACCAGGTGTTTGGCGTCCGCGAGGCTGTCCACCCGCGCGGTCAGGTTGCTGCCCAGCAGCGTCAATTCGTAGCGGAAGATGTTGGAGCTGGTCGCCTCCACCTTCTCGTACTGGATTTCCAGCGCGGGCAGCGTCGCGCCCTTGATCGCGTTGCTCCGGTTGCGGTCCAGCAGGCCCAGCTTGATCAGCGCCACCACGATGACCACGACGAAGACGAGCCCCACGACCAGCCAGAGCGTTTTAGAAACATGCTTGCGCGTCGCGGCGTCCGCGACGGAGGTGTTCCTTCCGAACAGATCAGGTACTTCCCCGTGCGGCGCGCCGGGCGCGCGCGTGGGCGGCACCGCGTCCGCCGCCGCCGCGTCCGCGGTGATGACGGCCGACGCCGTCGGCGCGTCGCCCAGCACACGCAGGGTCGTGTCGCCGATCACAATCCGGTCGCCGGGCATCAGGGCGACGTCGGAGATCGGCGCGCCGTTCACCTCGGTGGTGTTCGTGCTGCCGAGGTCGGCCACGCGGGCCTGGCCGTCGCCGGCCAGATAGATGCGGCAGTGAAAACGAGAGAGGGAGGGGTCGTTGACGACGAAGTCGTTGCTCGGGTCGCGCCCGATGCGCGCCCCGGCGGGCTCGACAGAGTACCGCCGGCCGCGCTCCGGCCCGGCTTCGACTTCCAGCTCAAACTTGTTCGGATTGATGCTCAACACATGACTCCGCAAAACGGCGCATATTAAAACCATGCGCCCCGCCGCTTGTCAACGGCGCAAAAAAATTACCCCGCAAAGACCACGGGCGGTGTTTCCGGGGCGAACCCTCCGGAAGGTGACCGGCCTGTCAAGGCTTGTCCTTTTCGACCTTGAAGAGATACCAGCCGTTATCTGCGGCTTCGTTGGTGGCCAGCCACATCGAGTGGCCATCGAGAAAGGCCATCACCGCACCGCCGTTGTGGCCGCAGAAAAAACCGCCGGCGTTGAGGTTGAATTTTCCGTTGGGCGGTTCGCACACCCAGTCACCCTCCCCGTTTTCACCGATGGAAATGGTCTTGGCCGGGAACCGTGCCTGGGCCAGATAGATGTAGTCAGCGGGCGACAACCCGACGGCGCTGCGCTCGCCGATATAGGCATTGATGCCGTAGCTCGCGTACGAATTACCCTTCAATTGTTGCTTGGGGATCAGCGGGCAAAGATAGACTTTCCGCTCATTGACGTAGGGCATGATGGATTCGCGCCACGTCTGGTTGGTCCAGTTGTTGGCCGGATTGGACCGTGGGGTTTGATTGTCGTGTTCGCGGGCGTAGAACAGCAGACCCAAGCCCAACTGGCGCTGGTTCGAGATGCAGATCACGCGGGTGGCGCGCTCCTTCACGCGTCCCACCGTTGGCACCAGCAGGGCGATCAGCACCGCGATGATGCTGATGACCACCAGCAGCTCGATCAAGGTGAACGCATGGCGCTTGTTGGTCATCCGTTGCGCACCGTCCGGTTGCGGCACTCTGGGGGTTTTCTTCATGGCCGGGCCATGCTACGCCGTGCGGTCTTTTTTTCCAAGCGCAGGATCGGGTGCCAGGAAACCGCGCGCCGGATCCGCCATGCCCGGGTGCATGCGGGCCATGGCGGTCAGCATCTTCCTGAAGCCCAGCTTGGTGTAGAAGCCCTCGCGGCCGGGGTTGGCGAAGAGGATGAGGTTGGCGACCGGGAGACGGGCGCACAAACGTTGCACCATTTCCTGCCCGATGTGGCGGCCTTGATACTCCGGCAGCAGGACCACATCGTAGATGGCGGCGTGATATTCCCCGTCGCAGATCGCCCGGGCGAGGCCGATCAGCTTCCGGTCATCAAAGACCAGCACCTTGGCGTAGCTGTTGTGAAATGCGCGCGCCATCTTCTCCGGCTCGCGCGTGCCCAGCGGAGCGAGCCGGACCACTTCGGCCGCCTCCTGCCAGTCCACGTTGGCCAGGTCGTATTGGTAACGGATCATTTTATTTTTCCTCCATGGCACCTGCAGGGCGCCGGTTCCGGCGCTGCCGCGCCGCAGGCGCGGTGGCGGCCGGGCTCAGTGCGGCTTCAGGTCGTCGGTGTAGAAGCCGCTGACGTTTCTGGCCTCCAGCGCTTGCGCCTCGGCCTCCGTGTTCACCGTGTGCGTGTAAACGAAGAGTCCCAGGGCGCTGAGTTGCGCCGCCAGGCCGGTGGCGGTCGCCCGCTGGCTGGGCATGGTCACGGCCAGCAATTTGTGGCGCTTGCAGAAGGCGATGATTTCGTCGTCCGTGCTGGAACACGCATACAGGGTCAGGATGATCTGCCGGTAGCCCAGCGCCTGGACCGCGGCGTACTCCTGCAGCTGATAAATTTGCGGCAGGATCTGCCGGATCAGGCCCGGATGGCGCTGCGCGATCATGCGCAAGCCTTCCACGTTCCCGGCTTTGATATCCGTGACAATATAGGCGTCGGGGTGCGCCGCCAGCCAGGCGGCCAACCGCTCCAGGGAGAGCTGGGTCAGGCCGCCGGCCATCTTCAACTTCATGAAGTCCGCCAGCGAGTACTCTTTGGCCGTGCCGTTGAACAGCCAGCTCACGCGCTCCCAGTCATGCACGAGCGCCAGTTCGTTGTCGGTGGTCCAGTTGAAATCGAGTTCGATAAAGCGGAACCGGTTCCGATAGCTCTCGTTCAAAGCTTCGAGACTGCTGGTGCAGGGGCGCCCGCCCACGGTGCCGGCCCCGTGGGCGATATATTTTTCGGGCTTGAGCGGCGCTACGGCCGGGGGGCGCAGCAGCACCGTGGCGGCCAGGAGGGCCGCCGCCGCCGGGGCGGCCAGCAGCGCCCAGCGTGCGGGTGACGTGTTCATGCCCTGTTGCGCCCAGCCTCCGTCGCCCGCCGGTTCAGTTGGCGGCCATCTGGATTTTGATCCGATGGGCGCCGGTCAGCTGGCCGTCGAGGACGGGCGGCGCTTCCTTGCCGTCGAGCTCGAATTTCGCGAGCTTCGTGCCGTGGCCGGTGATCTCGATGGCGAGGACGCTGCCGCGATACTTGACGTTGGCGAGGCTGAGCTTGTCGAACTGCGCGGGCACGACGGGCGCGAAGCGGATGCCGCTCTCGGTGAAATCCATCCCGAAGAGGCCGTGGTAGATCATCGAAAGGAAGCCCGAGGCGCTCCAGAGCTGGCGCGGCGAGCCGCCCGGTTCGCCATTCTCCGGGAAATAGAATTCCATGAACGTGGTCGCGTTCTGCGAGAGCTTGACCAGCGCGTCCAACTCGCGGCCGAAGACCTCGACGTCCTTCATCTGGCTGGCGGCCCACGCCCAGTACCCCTGCACGAACGGCCAGATCATGCCGTTGTGATAGTACTCCGCGGTGTGTTTCTTCTCTTTGATATGGATCCATTCCGGGTACTGGGGCCAGAGGCACGGAAAGCCGCACGGCGCGGTGGGCGTCTGGCGCAGGATGCTCTGCGCCTGTCCGGCGTCGGCCACGCCGTAGAGGATGGCGAACGCCTCGCCGCAGCCTTCCATCCGTTCGTCCAACTGGCCGGCGGCATCGAGGTAGTAGGCATAGTAGCCCTTGGCCGGCTGCCAGAGGCGCTGGTTGATGGCGGCCTTGAGCGCGTCGGCCTTGGCCTGCCACGGCGCGGCGTCTTCGCCGAGCAGTTGCGCGAGGCGGGCGGCGACGAGGTAGCCGCGGTAGTAGAGCAGGTTGGTGCTCAGGGCTTTGGTCTTCGCGATCATCGGCCCCTTCATCGCGTAGGCCTTGGGATAGCCGCTGTTGGATTCCATGAAGGTCGAGCAGCCGCCGAACAGGCCGACTTCCTTGAAGAACGCATCGCGCTCGGCGCGCTTGAGGCTGTTGACCGTGCGCACGTAGACCGGTCGCAACAGGTCGCGGTCGCCGGTGACGAGGTAGAGCGACCACGCGCCCGTCGCGCCGACGATGGCGTCGGTCAGGTTCGGCCAGCCGGCGAAGTGTCCGCACTTGTCCTGGTACCAGCATTCGCCGAGATCTTTGACCTCCTCGCGCAAGCCGAGCAGGGTCTTCTTGGAAACATCCGGGTGCAGGAGCGCGCAGGCCATGTCCACGGAATAGGACGTGTCGCGCGTCCAGACCTGCGCCCAGTTCAGGCCCGCGAGGAAGTCGCCGTCCTTGACGTCGCCGGCGATGGTTTGCCGCGCCTTCAGGTAGGCCTGGTCCAGCGCGGGGACTCCGGAGGTGAACTCGAAGCCGGCGGGCGTGGGCAGGTCGGCGGCCGTCGCCGCCGCGACCAGCGCGGCGGGCAGCAGGCAGTATAGCAACGGTTGTCTGGTGTTCATGGTCTTTCCTTTTTTTCCTCAGGGTTGCATCACTTGGCGATGAACTGGTGGTCGCGGAGCCAGGCTTCGAGCTGGCCCGGCCATTGTTGCGTCACGGTCTTGCCGGTATTCTTCATCCCGAAGCCGTGACCGCCCTTTTCGAAGATGTGCAGTTCCGCCGGCACGCCGTGGGTCTTCAGCGCCTGATACATGCGGATGCTGTTCTCCGCCTTGACCGTGGCGTCGTCGGCGGCGGTGACGAGGAAGGTCGGCGGCGTGTTGCTCGTCACCTGCTGCTCGCAGGAATAATAGGCGGACAGCTGCGCATCGCCGGCGGCCTCGCCCATCAAATTCCGTTTCGAGCCGGCGTGCATGATCGCCTCGTCGTTCATGTTGAGCACCGCGTAGACGAGCACGGCGAAATCCGGGCGCGCGCTTTCCGCCTCGACCGGGTCGGCAGTGGCGGCGCGCGGCGCGGCGTCGAAATGCACGTCGAGCGTTCCGGCCAGATGCCCGCCGGCGGAGAAGCCGATGACGCCGACCTGCTGCGGCTTGACGTTCCATTCGCCCGCGCGGTGGCGGATCAGGCGCAGCGCGCGGTGCGCGTCGAGCGCCGGGATGGTGTGGTCATAGAGGCGCTCCTTGCCCATCACCGGTCGGCGGTAGCGCAGCACGAACCCCGCGACGCCGCGCTCGTTGAACCAGCGCGCGATGTCGTAGCCTTCGTAGGTGTACATGCAGTTCTGGTAGCCGCCGCCGGGGAGAATCAGCACCGCCGAGCCGTTCGCCTTTTCCTTCGGCGGCAGGAAAACGGTCAGGGTGGGGCGCACCAGGCTTTCGTCGGCGAACTGCTGCTGCGCCCACTTTTCCGCGCCGGGCGCGGTGCCGGCCCAGAGCGGCAGCACGTCGTTCGTTTCCGCACGGGCCAGGGTTACGCCCAAGGCCGCCCACAGCATCAAGTGTTTCAGTTTCATGTTCGTTCCGCAGGAACTTCCAAGGATTGGAAACGCCGGAGACACCTTTTTCCAATCCTTGGAAAAAGTCAACGCGCCAATTTCCAGTCCCGCCGAATTCCGAAGCGTAGCTGCTGTCCGTGGCCTGCTTGCCGAGGCGGCGCAGCGACGCTGCGTCCTCCCGCCAGGAGGGCGGCGTGTCACGCCGCCGTTAGGGCTGCGCCCTGCAAGCAGGCCGTGGTGCGGTTCGGCATTGACGGGTTGTGGGGAAAAGGATTAGAGAAGAATCAGCGCAGGGAAGGAGCGGCACAATGAACATGCAATGGGTGTTGCTGTGTGGAGTCGCGTGGGTGCTGGCTGTGCGGGGCGCGGTGACCGCAGTACGGGAGACCAAGTCGCAGACCGATGAGCGGATGGGCCTGACGGTTGTCGCCGGCAAGGTGGCGCTGCCGCGGGAGGGCCGCTGGGGGGCCGATCCGGTCAAGGACTACGGCGGTATCGGGCAGGTCTTTCTGCGGCCCGGCGCGGTCGCGCAGGACCAGTTGCAGGGCAAGCGCGCGCGCCAGGTGGAGTTGCAGCGCAAGATCGAAGAAGGGCGCTATCTGCTCTACTATCACCACAGGCTGTGCGAGCGCTATGCGAATGCGCACGGCGGCCATGGACCGGACCGCTGGACCGACATTGTCACGCAAAAGCACGAGCATGTGCAGGCGGATGCTTTCTTCCTGGTGCCGGGCATCAATATCTCGAATGCGCAAAAGCGCGTGCGCGGTGCGGCGGCGCCGGTGTGGATCGTGGAGCTGAAGCCGGCGGTGGACGACGGCAAGCATTGGGCGGCGTTCGCCGACGGCCGCGTGGAGCGCGTGGCGATTGACAAGGATCTGGTGGCGCGCCACAACCTGAGCATCCAGCCGGTAAAAGCGGCGGTGGTGGCCGAGGTCAAAGAAAATTGCGTGGAGTACGAAATCTTTGCGCTGCGTCACGCGGGCGGCGTCAAAGAGGCGCGCCTGCTGCTGACCAATGTGCTGGCCCGCCGCAGCCTGGAGCTGGACTGGCCGCTGGAGCCGGTGGCGCAGGGTGAGGGGCGCCTTGTGGAAGAATGGGGGCAGCTGCGCGCCGCGTTATGGGAGAGCCTCAACCTGCATGGCGGCACGCCGATTCTGGACCATTGGTTGAATCTGGCCGGGGGCAATCGAGGGGAAGTGCGTGATCCGCGCCGCGAGCGCGAGGGTGGCGACGCGATGAGCGTGCTGAGCGGGCGCGCGGCGGTCCGGGAAACGTTGCAGATGCAGGCGCTCCGCGGCGGCGCGGGCGAACGCACGCTGTCCATCGCTCAAGTGCCGGGCGTGGAGGTCAAGTCGCATCCGTTCGCGGACATGCTCGGCGGCAAGCCGGGCGGCGCGCTGCCGCTGGCCGACGCCGTGCCGGCGGACCGCTTCTTCGTCTATTGCGCGAAGCCCGCTGCTCTCCTGCCGATGCTGGGCGCGGGCGCGGACTTCGCGTTCCGGTCGGGGTCGGCGCTGCTGGAAAACAATGTGAGCTATGATCTCAAGCTGCGCTATCTCGCGCGCCTCGGCCTCTCGGAGGAATGGCTGCACCGCCTGATGCGCCTCGGTGCGGTCAAGGAAATGGGCCTCGTCCTGCCGGATCTCTTCGTGATTGATGGGACTGACATCACGGTGCTGGCGCGCGTGCCGAAGATCAAGCTGCTCTCGGCGCTGCTCCAGCTGGCCGGCGTGTCCAAGCTGGAGGCCGGCGGCGTAACGGTCAACAACGCCAGCGGGGAGCCGGTCATCTGGGCGCTGCAAGACGACCTGCTGCTGGTCAGCACCAGCCGCACGGAGCTGGACCTGACGCTGGCGCTGCTGAAAAACAACGGCGCAGGCAGCCTGGGCCGCAGCGCCGAATATCGCTACATGCTGACGCAGTTGCCAGTGCAGCCGGAGACGCGCCTGCACGCCTACTGCTCCGATGCCTTCATCCGGCGGCTGGTGGGGCCGCAGATGAAGATTGCGCAGGAGCGCCGCCTGCAGGCGCGCGTGGATCTCGAGCGCCTCGCCGCCGCCGGCCTGCTCTGGCAGCTTGATCGGCAGCCGGGCCAGCCCGATCTGCCGGCGCTCGCCTCCAAGCATTATGTGCCGGCGGAATTTCTGAAGCATGATTACACGCTCGATCCGGCAGGCGTTGCCAGCTCCCGCCAGTTCGGCGCGCCGGGCCGCATGCAGCCGCTCTCCGCGCAAAACGTGGAGCTCATTTCGCCGGCCGAGGCCGGGGCCTACCGGCAGTACCTCGAAAACTATTCGCGCTTCTGGCGGCAATACTTCGATCCCATCGCCATGCGCCTTGACGATGACGCGCAAGGCGGGCTGGCGTTGACGACCTTCATCCTGCCGCTGGTCAACAACTCGATCTATGACAACCTCAAGCAGTTCATCGCATCAGCGGCGCCGGCGGCCGCGCTGCACGTCCCGCACCTGGAGCCGGCGCCGGTGGCGCTGTTCTCGGTCAACCTGAAGGACGAGGCCTGGGTGCAGACGACGCGCAGCCTGATGGAAGTGTTGAGCTCCACGCTTGGCTGGTCCACCGAGATCTACGACCAGCTCGGCCCGTCGGTGCATCTGGCCGTACAGGATGGCGATCCGATCATTTCCATCGGCGGCGGCGATCTGGGCGGTCTGCTGGGCGGCATGGAACTCGGCGGACGCAACAGCGAGATGCTCTTCATCCCCGTCATCGCTTCCATCCTGACCCGGCCGTGCGATCTGTTCATCGAGGTCAAGAACCCGGAGCTGGTGCGCGCCGCGCTCGCACGCCTGCCGGGGCTGCCGCCGCACCAGGAAAAGCGGTGGTCGCCGCGCGCGCAATATTACCGGCTGGCCGGCCGCAATGCGTGGGTCTGCCTGTTCGACATGGAGGGCATCATCAAGCTGCGCTTCGGCATCGAGGTCATGGGCCGCTATCTCGTGCTGCGCAATCTGCCGTGGTCGCCGCACGTGCGCCTGGCCGGCGACGACGCGGCCGCGCTCAACGGGCTCCGCCTCGAAGTGTTCCCCGAAACCGGCGAGCGCCAGCAGGCCGGCCTGTTCACCGCCGCGGCGGAGCGCGAGCGCGCGGCCAACCTCAACGGCATGGCCTGCCTCTGGCCGCTGCTTCTGACCGGCTGCAAGGATCCCGCCGCCGCGCAGCAGAAACACGCCGCGCTCTTCGGCTGCGCGCCGGAGCATCCGGGCGTGGGCCGCTGGCAATGGCGCGATGGCAACCTGCGCAGCTCGGTCTTCGGAGGTTTCGGCGATGCCTGTCAGCCGGAATACAAAGCCGGCGATCGCCCGTTCGGCCTCCTGCAAGGCATGGAGCAACTGCGTCTCAACCTGCAATTCGAGGATACCGGCCTGCGCGTCATTGCCCGCTGGAAACTGGCTGACGAAAAAGCCCCGCGCTGAACTTCAAGGTTGGGGCGGCACCGTGGTGGCTTTTCCAAGCCTTGGTAAAAGCCGCTGCGCCCGGTTCCAGACCTTGGAAAACAGTACGTGCGCTGCGGTGTAGGGCGCGTTACTTCACGGGCACGACCGCGTCGAGTTCCATCTCGAAGAGCAGGTCGTGCCGGCAGACGATCGCATGGGCTGGGGCCATGGGGATCTGGGCGATGCCGCGTGCGCGCAGGACTTCGTTGAACTTCGGGAGTTCGCGGATGTTCTGGAAGTAGCCGACGGCGCGGACGGTGTCGGCCCAGTTCATGCCGCGCGATTTGAGGATCGCTTCGACGACGTCGAGCGTGAGCTGGATTTGTTTGACGACATCGTCATGGTACAGGCTCTCGCCGCCGGGCGCGATGCTCGCGGTGCCGGAGATGATGAGCTGGCGGCGGTCCGGGTAGGCGATCTCGGTGGCGCGGGCGAAGGAACTGCGGTAGGCGGTGGCCGGGCATTGCAGCGGCGAACCGACTTCCGTGATCGTGACCTTGTTGTGCTTCGGCTTGATCGCGAGCGCGCCGGAGGAGAGCGCAGCGCCGGCGGGGTTGCCGGCGCCGATGCCGGTGCTGGAGGGCACCATATGCTCGAACACGCCGCGCTCGTTGAAGAAGTCGGTGCGGGCCTTGTTGAACACGTCGTACCAGTCGAGCAGATGGTCGAGAAAGAACCACGTGCGGACGACATCCAGGAAGGTCATGCCCGCCTGCTGCACTCCGGCCTCGATGCGCTCGAAGCATTCGCGCGTCTGCTGGTAGCGGTCGGCCGTCTTGTTGAGGGGCAGGATGCCGGCGAGCAGGCAGTAGTCGGCATCATCATCGGACCACAGGGTGCCGACGACGCCGTTTTCGAGATGGATGCGCTTGACGGGCAGGCCGTCGAGCACGAAAGCCTGCGTGCCCGCGACATGTTCGCCGGAGCAGACATCGCCCTGCACCCAGAGGAGCGGCCAGCCCGCGCCAGCCATCTTTGCGCGCGCCGCGTCGTGGTAGCCGCAGCCGCCGAAGACGAGCTGCGCGGCTATGTTGCCGGAAGCCGGGGGGAAGTCGTCAAAGATGGCGAGCGGATGGGTGCCGCTGTGGCGCCCGGAGATGTAGCGTTCGCGGGTCGCGCCACGGTCGAGGGTAACCACATCGCAGTTGTCGGAGTGCTGTCGGATGATGTTCATAGGGATAGGATGTAGGCGATCAGTTCGTCCAGTTCCGTCGGCGTCAACTTGGAGGTGACGCCGTGTTTGTCTTGGGGGTTACACGTGGTCAGCACGTCTTTCAGCGTGTAAGCGCGGCCGTCAAAGAGATAGGGGGCGGTGCGCCAGCACTCGATGAGGGTCGGCGTGTCGAACGGCTTGCCCGCGTCCATGCCTTTGGCGAGGCCGAGGTCATATTCCTGCAGGTCGGTGAAGAGCGGCGCCGGGTGGCACTTGGCGCAGCCCGCGGTCTTGAAGACCTGTTCGCCACGCTTCGCCGCCGGGCTGAGCTTGCCGTTGACAAGGAACGGGCTGGGCACCGGCGTCAGCGACTTGAGGTATTCGTCGATGGCCTGGGCGTCCTCTTCCGGACGCACGGCGAACTGGATGAACTTGAGGCCGGCGCGCACGCCGGCTTCCGCGCCCTCGCGCACGCCGAGGCTCATCGAGGGCGGCGTCCGGTGGGCGAGCAGCATGTTCTTCGTGTTCTTCGGATTGCCGATGCCGTCGTTCAGCAGATCCCAGTTGAGCCCGTCGGCGCGGCTGTCAGGATGGCAACTCGTGCAGCTCTGCCATTGCTGGAAGCACAGTTTCGCGTCGGCAAAGAAGATTTCCCCTTTGCGCACCTTCGTCAACGGGGCGCGCGGGCCCAGGGCGACGGTGCGGGCGGGGTGGGGCACCGCCGGGTCGAGCGCCACCACCGCGAGGTCGTCGGTGAAATATTGCGCTGTCACAGCCTCGTTGCCGAGGATCGTCAGCCCGCGCGGGCCGTTCCCCTCGAGCTTGATCCGCCGCCGCAGATCCACCAGGAAGCTCAGGTCGTTGGGCACGTCCTCGAGCGTGTTGGAGACGTTGGATACCTTCTTGCCCGCCGCGATGGCCTCGATCTTGGCATGCATGCCGGCGCGGTCGATTACGCTGACCTCGTGCGTGCCGGCGTGCGCCACGGCCAGCCAGCGGCCGTCGGCGGTGACCGCGAGGCCCCACGGGTTCGCGGCGCCGAGATCCACGTCGTCGAGCAACACCGTCGTCAACAGCTTGCGGGCGGTCAGGTCGACGATGGACAGCCCGGAGGTGTTCATCCAGCCGCGCTCGAGCTGCGTCGTGGGCAGCTGGTAACGGCCGAGCGTGTGGGTGACGTAGGCAAAGCGCCCGTCCGGCGAGAGGCACAGGCCGCGCAGGCTGGTCGAGCCGTTCGGCAGCGCGACGTTTGCGACGACGGCCTTGGTGGCCGTATCAATCAGGCTGACCTGCGCCGAAACGTAGTCGCCGCTCGCCGGCGCGGCCGGCAAATGATTGGCCACCGCGAGCAGGCGGCCGTCGGGCGTCAGCGCGGCGTCGACCGGCTCGCGCGGCACGGCGATGCGGGCGGTTTCCTTTTTCAACTCCACATCGAAGACGGCGACGGCATTGTTGAAGCGGTAGCAGACGAACAGCGTTTTGCCGTCGGCGGTGAGCACCGGCGCCATCGGCGAATGGCCGGTGGCGGCGAGCGTGAACGACTGGCGGCCGCTGGCGAGGTCGAAGGCAATGATCTGGCCGTCCGGCCCGTCGGTGGTCACGAAGAGGCGCTGGTGCTGTGTGTCGCGCGCCAGGCCGGTCGGCGGCAGGGCGGTCTTGAATGAACGCAGCTCCTTGCCGGTGACGATGTCCGTCTCGACGATCCGGTTGGCGGTGAACTCCGTGACGAACACGGCGTTCTTTTCACCCGATGGCAACACCAGCGTCGGCGAGCGGTACGGCGAGCCGCCGAACCCAAACCATCCGGCACCGGCGGTGAGACTCGTCAGCGCTGCTCCGACCAACACACTTGTCATTTTTTTCTTCAACACGGCGCACCTCGCTTTTTAGAACGTTGCATTCCAAGGTTTATTTTTCCCCGCACGCAGATTTATTCGGCGCTGCGCGGCAGACGGCCGCGCTTGCGCACCGGCGCAGCAGGCCGCACTCGGTACCCTTACTTATTTTCCGAGCCCTAAAAAAAAGCAACGCTGATTTTTGCAAACCATGGAAAAAGTTTGGCGGAGGTTGTGTCTTTCCCGGGAAACCGGGAAGGGCCAGGCGCCTGTCCAGCCCTTGTCGGGTGTGCAGGGCAACTTCAGCGGCCGGCGGGCGGTGCGGTCAGCGCGGCCAGTTCCGTGACCGCCACTCCGAGCCGGAAACGCGCGCCACTGCGGCATTTCTGTTGGAGCACGGCGCGATTCAGCTCCAGGAGGGCTGGCAGGCGCTCGTCGGGCCGCGGATTCAAGGTCGTATGGCGCTGCAATTCGCGCAGCGCGACGGTGGTCACGCCCGCCTGCGCGAACTCGTCGAGCAGCGCGCCCACGGCCAGGCCTGCCGCTTGGGCGACAGCGGTGCGCTCGCGCTGGCGCTCCGCCGGTAGCGCGGCCCAGAGGTCGTGCAGGGCGCGCAAGATGATGAGGTGGTAGACCGTGCGGGCGTTGTGCGGGTCGAGCCAACGTCCGTTTGGCGCCTGGCCGGGCAGCACGCCGAGTTCCGCCTTGTGGCTGGCGCCCTCCAGGTAACGCGCGTCGCCGGTCGCTTGGAAGGCCTGCGCCAGCAGGCCGACCGAAAAAGCGTTGTAATTGAAGTTCATCACACAGCCCTGTGCCAGGGCCCAGTCGGCGGCACGACGCCCGGCCTGTGTCCAGTCCGGGCGTTGATAGGTTTTGCCGGCCGTCAACAGGGCGACGCCGCAGACGCCTGTGTCGAACTGCGAGCCGCCGTCGGAATCCGCCGACACCACCCAGCCATCCTTCACGGCTTCGGGATGACCGGCGATTTGTTGTTCGATCATCGCGCCGAAGCGGATGTTTTTACCGCGCAGGTCGGGGAAGGGGAAGAGTCCGTCCGGTTGCTGGAGGTTCATCAGGAGGCCGCACGCGCCGGTGATCAGCCGGTCCAGTTCGGGCAGTTTTTCCGGGCGATACTTCCGGACTGCGGGCCGCGCTTCGCAGCAGCCCTGGATGATGTCGCCATAGAAGCGCAGCATGTTGTTGCCGATGGGTTTTCCCGCGCTGATCGTCCGCAGGCCTTTGGACTCGGACTCGAGCGCGCCGAGGAAAAGATCAACGGCGTCGCCTTGGGTGATGGGCGGCCATGCCGCGCGTTCGCCCTGGCGCCGTGTATCGGGCAGGCCGGCCTGGTCGCCAAGTGTCTCGCGCAACTCGGCGCAGATGGCTTGCACGGCCGCGACGTCCTGGGTCAACGCCTCGGCCAGCTTGCGGTTGAGGGTGTCGCGCCGGGCCAGGAATGCCGGCGTCGGCCGGAAGATCTTGAGGCCATGCATGCTCCAGCCGCCCGGGTCGATGCCGACTTCGCGCTCCAGCCCGCGCAACGTTGCCTCGTCCGGCTGCTGCCGCAGCTGGCGCTGGGCGGCGCCGACCCGCTCCACCAGCGGGCGGTCGTTCCTCTCGCGGGCCAATTGGAGCACGACGCGCAGGCGTGCCTCGGCCTCCGTCCCGGTCCCTTCCGCTGCGCCGGCCAGGCGGGCCGTCAGCAGCAGAGTCAGCCAGAGCAGTATGATCTTCTTCATGGTCTCCATGCAGCCAAGGTTCAACAATTATACGCCATCCGCCGGTAAAAGGTTACCGCGCAATCAGGGTTGATTTTCCGGCCTGTGCGGCGATACTTACCGCCAAACCAACTAAGGGGTCATCATGAGAAGACTGGTGCTGGGTTCGTTGCTCGGTGCGTGCGCGCTGGTGGGCGTGGCGCTGGCCGAGCGCATGAGTGTGCAGGTGCAGGATGGGCAGGTACGCGCGACACCGTCGTTCCTGGGCGCCGTCGTGGCCAAGCTGCCCTATGGAGCGTCCGTCGAGGCGCAGCCGGCGCAGAACGGCTGGATGCAGGTGCAGACCCCGACCGGGCAGCAGGGCTGGATGAGCGCGGCGTCGTTGACGACGAAAAAAATTGTCATGACCGCCGGCGCCGGTGGCGCCAGTGGCGCTTCCAGCGATGAATTGGCCTTGGCGGGCAAGGGGTTCAATTCCGATGTCGAGAAGCAGTTCAAGAAGCAGAATCCGAGCGTGAACTTCGCCGCGGTGGACCAGATGGCGAAAATCAAGATCGCGCCGCAGGAGATGCAGCTGTTCCTCGCCGCGGGCAGCGTCAAGCCGCCGACGGGAGGTGCCAAGTGAAAGTCTCGCGTCTCATGTTACGGTTCTCGGGTCTACTGGCCCTGCTCGCCATCACCCTCGTTGTCGCCAGTTGTGCCAGCATAACGAAAGTTACCACCGGCGTGCTTCAGGCCACCGGGACGATCAACAAGGACCAGGCGGATTCCCTCAACCGCAGCGCGGAGGCGGTGGAGAAGACGTTCAAGGACATCACGCCGGAGCAGGAGTTCTACATCGGCCGCTCGGTGGCGGCGACGATCCTGACGACCTACAAGCCGTATAACAACGAGGCGGCGACGCACTACCTCAACGTGCTTGGGCAGACGCTGGCGCTGGCCTCCGACAAGCCGGAGACCTTCGGCGGCTATCACTTCATCATCATGGACACCACCGAGATCAACGCGTTCAGCGCGCCCGGCGGCTTCGTGATGGTGTCGCGCGGCCTGATCCGCTGCTGCCGCAACGAGGATGCGCTCGCCGCCGTGCTCGCCCACGAGGTCGGCCACGTTGAGAGCCAGCACGGCCTCAAGGCCATCAAGGGCAGCCGCCTGACCGGCGCCTTGACCATCCTCGCGCTCGAGGCCGGCAAGAATCTCGGCGGCCAGAACCTCGCCGACGTCACCAAGGCGTTTGAGGGCAGCATCAGCGATGTCACCAGTTCGCTGGTCAACAAGGGCTATTCCAACTCGCTCGAATATCAGGCGGATGCCTCCGCGGTGAAGATCCTCAAGCGCGTCGGCTATAACCCCGCCGGTTTGCTCGACATGCTGGGCCAGATGAAGCAGCACATGCCGCCGGGCAGCGCCGGTTTCGGCAAGACGCACCCCGACCCGACCAAGCGCATCAGCGAGGCGAGCAGCGCCATCGGGTCACCGGCGCCGCTTGAAGAGCCCGCGACGCGCCAGGCGCGGTTCACCCGGGCGTTGGCCGGCGTCTGAAGAACATGGTTAATGGCGGATGGTGGATGGATCATGAAGGACTTCAAACTCACCAGTGCTTTACGAGTAATTCTTTTTCATGGCTGATCCCGCTGCCGACATGGGCCGGCAACCATCCTTTCTCCATCATGCGCCATTAACCATCCTCCCTTAGCCATGTTTTGAAAAAGCTTCTCCACGGTTTGTTGCTCGGCCTCGGCGGCGCGCTTGTCGCGCTGGCCTTGTGGTTTGGCGGCCAGTTGCACTGGCTGGAGAATTCCGCCTGGCTGGCGCGTGTCCGCACCCTCGCCAAGCCCTCGCCCGCCACCAGCCAGATCAAAGTGATCCTGCTCGACCAACCCAGCTTGGACTGGGGCAAGAACGAGAACAGTTGGGGCACCTGGCCCTGGCCGCGCGAGGTCTGGGGCGCGCTGCTCGATTTCTGCAAGCGGTCAGGCGTGAAGGCTATCGGGTTCGACGTGCTCTTCACTGAGCCGAGTTCCTATGGAGTTAATGACGACCAGGCGCTCGGCGACGCGATCCGGCGAGGCGCGCCGTTTGTCGGTGCCGCCTTCCTCGGCGAACAGCAGGGCGAGTTTACCAACTGGCCTGCGGCCCTGCCGCTCAAGCTGCCGGCTTTCCAGGCCTGGGACAAGGCAGCCATCCGTTTCTCCAGGGCATGGAAAAGCGCGCCGCGCGCCACCTTTCCGATCTCGGCCATCGCCACCAACGCGGCCTTGCTGGCCGACGTCAACGGTGTGCCCGATTTCGACGGTGTGTATCGTCATGCGACGCTCGTGCGCGAATTCGATGGCCACCTCATGCCCTCGCTCGGCTTCGCCACCTACCTCGCCGGCCATCCGCAGGCCCGGCTCGCGCTGGAGCCGGGCTGGCTGACCGTGGATGGCAAGCGCTTCCCGATCGATAAGCGCGGTCGCGCCATCCTGCGCTTTATCGGCGCACCAGGCGCGCCAGGTGCGCACCAGACCTTCAACGTCCGCGAAATCATCCGCTCCGAATTGCTGTTGCGCGAAGGCAAGGCGCCGAGCATCGCGCCCTCCGCGCTCAAGGACTGCTACGTCCTCTTCGGCTACAGCGCGCCCGGCTTGCTCGATCTGCGCCCGACACCGGTGAGCAAGGTTTATCCCGGTGTCCTGGTGCACGCGACGGCGCTCGACAATCTGCTGTCACGGATGTTCCTGCGCGAGCTGCCCGACCTGTGGAACGGTCTCGCCACCCTGCTGCTTGCGCTGGCCGCCGGCGTCGCGGGCCGCTTCAGCCGCAACTCCTGGCAGACCGTGCTGGGTTTTGTCGTCTTCCTCGCGCTCGTCATCGGACTGGGCTTCGCCGGGTATCTGGCCGGCTGGTGGTGGCCGGTCGCGCCCGACCTCGTGGCCGTCGCGTTCGCGCTGGTCGGGGCGGTCGTCGTGAACTATGCGACGGAAGGCCGGCAGAAGGCGTTCATCAAGTCGGCGTTCAAGTACTACCTCGGCCCGGAGGTCATCGAGCAGATCATCGCCGATCCCGCCAAGCTCCAGCTCGGCGGCGAGAAGCGGGAGCTGACGATCTTCTTCTCCGACATCGAAAAATTCTCCGGCTTCTCCGAGCGGCTCGATCCGCCGACCTTGACCGGGCTGCTCAATGAATATCTTTCGGAGATGGGCGCGTGCATCCAGGGCGAGGGCGGCTACCTCGACAAGTACATCGGGGACGCGATCGTCGCGTTCTGGAACGCGCCCCTCGGGCAGGACGATCACGCCGCGCGCGCCTGCCGCGCCGCGTTGCGCTGCCAGCGCCGGCTGGCGGAATTGCGGCCGGACTTCGAACAGCGCACCAGCGCGGTGGTCAAGGCGCGCATCGGCCTCAATACCGGCGCGGTCATCGTCGGCAACATGGGCTCGCGCGAGCGGTTCAACTACACCATCCTCGGCGACGCGGCGAACCTCGCCTCGCGGCTCGAGGGTGCCAACAAGGCGTTCGGCACCTACCTGATGGTCTCCGAGACCACCTGGCAGCAGAGCGGCGGGAACTTCGTCGGCCGCGAGCTGGGCCGGCTGCGCGTCGTCGGCCGCAAGGCGCCGGTGCGCGTCTATGAACTGGCCGGCCTGCCCGGCGAGGGGCGGCCCGCGCACTTCGCCGCCTTCGAAGCCGCGCTGGCGCAGTTCTACGCCGGCGAATTTGCCGCGGCGCTCGCCGCGTTCGAGCAGTTGCCGGACGATCCGGCGTCCAGGGCCTACGCCGCCCAGTGCCGCGCGCTGCTGGCGCATCCGCCCGCCGCGTGGGACGGCGTGTGGAGCTTGACGGAGAAATGAGATGAAATTCATTTTCGGCGGCGTGCGCGGGACGAGCCCGGTCGCGCAGGCGGACTTCCTGAAATACGGCGGCGATACGACGAGTGTGCTCATCGAAGGCCGCGGGGGCGAAAAGCTTATCATCGATGCCGGCACCGGGCTGCGCGCGCTCGGCGGACGGTTGACCGCGGGCACGGCCGGCGCGGAAGTGCTGCTGCTGATGACGCACTACCATCTCGACCACATCATGGGGCTGCCGTCGTTCGCACTCTTCTACAACAAAGCGTGGACGGTCGAAATCGCCGCGCCGCGCCGCGAGGCCTTCGAACCTGACGAGGTCGTGCGCCGCATCCTGGCCAAGCCGTTCTGGCCGATCCAGCTCGACCAGCTCCATGCGCGACTGAAGTTCACCACCTTGCCCGCGGTCGCCGGCTCCGTGCGCCGCTATGGCGGCCTGGACATCCGCTGGTGCGCGGTGCACCACCCGGAAGGCTGCCACGCCTATCGCGTCGATGAGCCGGCCACCGGCGCCTCGGTGGTCTTTGCCACGGATATCGAGTGGCGCAGCTCCAGCGAGGCGGAGAAACGCGCCTTTTTCCTGCTTTGCTCACAGCCGCGGCCCGCACGCCTGTTGGTGATGGATGGCCAGTTCTGCCGCGCCAACATTGCGAAGTACAAAGGGTGGGGGCATTCGGCGTGGGAGGACAATGTGGAAGTGGCGCAGCAGGCCGGCGTGCGCGAGTTGCTGATCACGCACCACGCGCCGCAGAGCAACGATGCCCATCTCGCCAAGGTGGAACAGGCGGCGCACAACCGATGGCAGGGTGCGGCGCTGGCCGCGGCAGGCATGGAGGTCAACATCAATGGATAAAGAAATCACCGAACACATCATCGAGCTTGCGGCGCTGGCCGGCATTCTGGTCATCGGCTGGGTCATCGGACTGCCCTTGCGCCGGCGTGCGGCGCGTGCGCTCACGCCCATCGGTGCGCTGCTCGAACCCTTGGTCACGCCGCTGGTCGTGCTGCTGCTCTCCGGCCTGCTCCAACTCGTCCAAGACAAGCTGCCGAAGATTTCCGCGCTCGGCAACGACCGGATGCTTGCCGCCTGGCTCGTCGTCTGGTCAGTGGTGACGGGGCTGGCCCTGCTGGAGGGGCTCCTCGCGCTGACCTATCGCTTGCGCGGCCGCCCCTTCCCGCTGCCGAGCCTGCTGCGCAACCTCGTCCGCGGGCTCCTGCTGGGCGCCGCGGTGCTCGCCGTCCTGCGCTACGGTTTGAAGATGAACGTCTCGCCGGTGCTGGCCTCGACCGCGCTCGTGACCGCCATCCTCGGCTTCGCGCTGCAGGGCGTGCTCGGCAACCTGCTCGCCGGCATGTCCATTCACCTGACCCGCTCGCTGCGGCCCGGCGAATGGATCAGCCTGGGCGAAACCGAGGGCGAGATCCTCCAGACCAACTGGCGCGAAACCCATTTGCGCAGCACCGCCGGCCATACGCTCATCGTGCCCAACAGCAAGATCGCCGACGCCACGATCCACAACATGAGCTGGCCGACCCATGTCCGCCGCCACTCGCTCTTCGTGGACGCCAGCTACGATGCGGCGCCTGCCGAGGTCAGCGCCGCCCTGGTCGCGGCGGCGCTCGCCGTGCCCGACGTCCGGCGCGATCCGCCGCCGCAGGCATTTCCCTGCGCCTACCGGGATTTTGGCATCGGCTACGAACTGCGCATCTGGATCGACGCCTATCAGAGGCGCACGCCCATCGGCGGCGAGGTCAACCGCATGATCTGGTACCAGTTCAAGCGCCGCGGTATCGAGATCCCGTTCCCGATGAGCGACAAGCTGCTGTGCGACTTCATGCATGTCGTCAACACCCAGCAGCATCTGCCCGCCTCGCCCGACGAGGCCGCACGCCGCGTCCGCGAGTTGCAGCGCAGCACCTTTGTGGCCCGCCTGTTTGTGGATGCCGCCGGCCATCCGTTGCTCTCCGAGGGCGACCTGGTCCAGCTTGCGCCGCTGTTGCGCTTCGTCCGCTACACCGCCGGCGAGACGCTCTTCCGGCAGGGCGAGACAGGCGAAAGCTGCTACGTCATTGTCCGTGGCCGGCTGCACGGCCGGGTGGAGTTCCAGGACGCGACACCGCCGACCGAGTTCGACCTGCCCGCCGGTTCGCTGTGCGGCGAGATGAGCCTGGTCACCGGCTTGCCGCGTGCGGCCACCCTGACCGCGCCGGAGGAAACGGAACTGCTCGAAATTTCGCCGGAAGCCTTCACCCGCTTGCTGGGCCTGCGACCGGAGCTTCCGGAGAAGCTCGCCACGCTTGTCGCCGACCGCGCCACCCAGAACGCACAGAATTACGACCGCCTGAAGGCCATGGGAGTCACCACCGCCAACGCGCTCAAGCACGATACCCTGCTGCAGCGCTTCAAGCGCCTCCTTGGCTTTGCCGCTTCGCCCGACTGATCTCTTTCCACCGGCTTGGTTTTTCCCGGACCCTCGGCGCGCAGCGGGGCGCAAGCCTCTCGCTTGGGGTGGAGGGCTGCGCGCGGAGCTGGTTTGCCACCAACCGCCCGCTGCAAAAAAAGAACGGCCCGGCGGGTGCCGGGCCGTTGCGCTGCGGAGCGGTCTGAACTTCAGATCGCCGACAGGAGGGCGTCCACCTTGTCGGTGCGCTCCCAGGTGAAGCTGTCGAGGTCGTCGGTGCGGCCAAAGTGGCCGTAGGCGCTGGTGGCCTGATAGATCGGGCGCAGGAGGTTGAGCTGCGTGATGATCTCGGCCGGCTTGAGACCGAAGACCTTCCGGACCGCCTGGGCGATCTTCTCATCGGTGGTGATACCCGTGCCGAAGGTGTCCACGAGGACGCTGACGGGGTTGGGGTGGCCGATGGCGTAGGCGACCTGCACCTCGCAGCGGCGCGCGAGCTTCGCGGCCACGATGTTCTTGGCGATCCAGCGGGTCATGTAGGCCGCGCTGCGGTCGACCTTGCTCGGGTCCTTGCCGGAGAAGGCGCCGCCGCCGTGCCGGCCCATGCCGCCGTAGGTGTCCACGATGATCTTGCGGCCGGTCAGGCCGGTGTCGCCGGAGGGACCGCCGACGACGAAGCGGCCGGTCGGGTTGATCAGGAATTCGGTCTTGGGCGTGAGCAGCTTTTTCGGAATGACCTTCCGGACGATGTTGTCGATGCAGAATTTCTCGATCGTTTTGTGGTCCACGTCGGCGGCGTGCTGGGTGGAGATGACGACGTTGGTGACCGCGACGGGGCGGCCGCCTTCGTAGGCGACGGAGACCTGGCTCTTGGCATCCGGGCGCAGCCAGGCGACCTTGCCGGTCTTGCGGATCCGGGTCAGCTCGCGGCCGAGGCGGTGGGCGAACATGATCGGGGCCGGCATGAGCTCCGGCGTCTCATCGCAGGCGTAGCCGAACATCAGGCCCTGGTCGCCGGCGCCCTGCTCGGCGGTCTTCTTGCCCTTGGCCTTGCGGGCGTCCACGCCCTGCGCGATGTCGGGCGACTGGGTGGTCAGCAGGTTGTTGATGAAGACCTTGTCGGCGTGGAAGATGTCGTCGCTGTGCGTGTAGCCGATGTCGCGGATGGCTTCGCGGACGATGGAGCTGATGTTGATGACGCTGTCCACGGGGCGCTGGCCGATGGACGGGATCGTGATCTCGCCGCCGACGACGACGATGTTGCACTTGGCGTAGCTTTCGCAGGCGACGCGGCTGCTGCGGTCGATGGCGAGGCAGGCGTCGAGGACGGCGTCGGAAATCCGATCGCAAACCTTGTCGGGGTGACCTTCACCGACGGACTCGGAGGTGAACAGATACGAACGTGTGTTGATCATGGGTTATGTTCCTTTCTAAAAAAGCCCGCACACTCTAGCGGTTTATTCCACTAATTCAAGGATTTCCGGCGCGATCTTGCCCACCAGCGCGCGGCAGTTGGCCAGCACTTCCTCGGCCGAGCCGGAGCGCAGCGCGGCCAGCCCCAGCTCCTCGGCCTGCGCGAAACGCAGGCTGCGGATCACGTCCTTGACCAGCGGCACGCCCGGGGCGTTGCAGCTCAATTCATCCACGCCGAGGCCGACGAGCAGCGGCACGAGCAGGGGGTTGCCGGCCATCTCGCCGCAGACGCCGGTCCAGAGACCGAACTCGTGGCCGACATCGATCGTGTGCTTGATGAGCTTGATGATCGCCGGGTGCGTCGGCTCGTAGAGGTTGCTGACGAGCTCGTTGACGCGGTCCACGGCCAGCGTGTATTGGACCAGGTCGTTGGTGCCGATGCTGAAGAACCGGACGTGCGGGGCGATCAGGTCGGCGGTCAGCGCGGCGGACGGGATTTCGATCATCACGCCGACCTCGATGTCCTGGTCGAACTCCACGCCGCGCCCGGCCAGTTCGTTCTTGGCCTCGTCCAGCAGGCGGTTGGCCTCGATGACCTCTTTCACGTTGCTGATCATGGGGTACATGATCTTGATGTTCTTGAGGGTGCTGGCGCGCAGGATGGCGCGGAGCTGTACCTTGAAGAACTCCGGCTGCGCGAGGCAGAAGCGGATGGCGCGCCAGCCCATGAACGGGTTGACCTGTTGCGGCATCTTGAGGTGGCCGATGAATTTATCGCCGCCGATGTCCATCGTGCGGATGATTGCGGTGGCAGGCGCGAGGCGGCGCGCGACCTGCAGGTAGGCCTCGGTCTGCTCATCCTCGGTCGGCACGTTGTTCAGGAACAGGAATTCCGTGCGGAACAGGCCGACCCCGTCGGCGCCGTTGGCGATGGCGACCTCGACATCGGCGGGCAGTTCGATGTTGGCGGCCAGCGGCAGGTGGTAGCCGTCGAGGGTCATGGCGGGCTGGTCGCGGAGCACGTTGAAGCGCTCGCGGATCGCGGACTGCGCCCGGCGCTTGCGCGCGTAGCGCTCGATGCGCTCGGCGGCGGGCCGCACAAAGACCAGGCCGTGCTGTCCGTCCACCAGCAGCGGGTCGCCGGCGGCCACGCGCAGGCTGATGTCGTGCATGCCGACGACCGCCGGGATGCCGAGGGCGCGCGCCATGATCGCGGTGTGGCTGGTCGGGCTGCCCAGGTCGGTCGCGAAGCCGAGCACCTTGGCCTTGTTGAGGCCGGCGGTTTCCGTCGGCGACAGGTCGTGCGCGATGATGATGCAGGGCGTGCTGATTTCCGCCAGCGCGCTGCTGCTCCGGCCCGCGAGGTTGCGCAGCAGGCGGCGCGCGATGTCGCGCACGTCCACAGCGCGCTCGCTGAGGTACTCGTCCTGCAGGTTGCGCAGGGCGGTCGCGTACCGGTCGGTCACCTCGTGCAGCACGAACTCGATGTTCTTGAGGTCGGTGCCCAGCATGCGCACGATCTCGTCGTAGATGGCGCGGTCCTCCAGCATCAGCAGGTGCGCCTCGAAGATCTCCGCGCTCTCCTTGCCCATGCTTTCGGTCATGCGGTGCTGCAGGTCGCGGATCTGCTGGCGCGTGGCGACCAGCGCCTGCTCGTAGCGCTGCAGCTCGCGCGGCACGTCGGCCGCCGTGATGTCGCGGACGACGACGGCATCCTCCTCCGGCGCGAGCACGAAGGCCGGGCCGCTGACGATCCCGGGGGAGACGCCGACGCCCTTGAGTTCCAGTTCGTCGCCGTTGGTGCTGGGGGGTGCTATGTCCACTCAATCCTCGAAGAATTTTTGCAGGACCAGGTCCTCAAGCGCGTCGAGCGCCTCGGTTGCGTCCGGGCCGTGGGCGCTCAGGCGGAGGCTGGCGCCCTGATAGCCCTCGATGGTCATCAGGCCGATGATGCTCTTGCCGGAGACGCGCTGGCCGCCTTTTTCCACGGCGATTTCGCTCTGGAAGCGGTTGGCCGTCTTGACAAACAGGGCCGCCGGCCGGGCATGAATCCCGAACCGGTTCTGTATGGTCACCTCGCGCGTGAGCGCCGCCCCGCCGCTGTTGCTTTCATCCGCCATATGAGCCCAAACATCCCTGACCCGCGTTCCTGCCGCGACTTCAGATTAGCGGGTGGGGCGCGGCCCGGCAAGCAGAAAGCAGGCGCCGGGCGGCCGGGGGTGGGCGCGCGGGGTGTTTTCTGCTTGCGAAACGGCGCGCAGGCCGTATAGTTCGCTCACCGAATATTTCGGAATGCGAATTAATATGACCGCCGCCACCCTCAACCTGGACCAGTTCACCGCGCGCCTCATCGCGCTGATGCCGCGCCTCTCGCGCGGCATCTCGCAGCACGACATCGCCACGCTCGGCGCGCTCACCCTCCCGCAGATGTGGGCGCTGGAGCACCTCTTCGGCGGCGGGCCTTGCACGATGCGCGCGCTGGCCGCGGAACTGCGGCTGCACGGCTCGACGGCGACGGGGCTGGTGGACCAGCTCATGCGCCGCGGGCTGGTCGTGCGCCGCCGCAGCCGCGAAGACCGGCGCGTGGTGCGCGTGGCGCTCACGGCCCAGGGCCGGCGCAGCCTGGAGCAGATGCACCGGAAGCGGCACGCCTCCCTCATGCAGGGCTTCGGCAAGCATTCGCGCACCGAGCGCGACAATTTCCTCAAGTCGGTCGAAAAGCTGGTGCTGGGCCTGGCGGAGCCTGTGCCCGCCGCCCCCCTGAGCCCAAAGGATACGCCATGAATCACCGGATGAATTTCCCCCCCGCCGCCGCGGCCCTCGCCCTCCTGCTGGCCGGCTGCGCCTCGGCGCCCGCGCCGGATTCGGCCTCCCGGCCGTGGACGCCGCCGAAACGCGCGCAAACATCGCTGCAGACGTGGCAGGTGCTGCGCGACCGTCATCCCGATCTGTCCAAGCCGCTGACGCTTGCGGAGCTGGCGGACATCGCCCTGAAGAACAACCCGGCGAGCAGCAAGGCGTGGCACGATGCGCGGATCGCGGCGGCGCAGGTGCAGCAGGCCAAAGGCTACTTCATGCCGACCGTCACCGCCGTGGGCAGCGTCAACCGGCAGAAGGTCAACTCCAGCGTGGATCAGCTGGATCAGGACTTTCTTGGTTATGGGCCGGGCTTGCAGCTCAACTATTTGATCTTCAATTTCGGCGGCGGTCGCGAGGCGGCGGTGGAACAGGCGATGCAATCGGTCTATGCGGCCAACTATGCCTTCAACAGCGCGTTGCAAGGCGTGCTGCTCGCCGTCCAGAACGCCTACTTCGGACTGGTGAGCGCGCAGGCCGGCATCACCGCCGCGCAGACGCAGCTCAAGGATGCGCAGACGGCGCTCGAGTTCGCGAAGATGCGCCGCGACAACGGGGTGGGGCGCGAACTGGATGTGCTGCAGGCCCAGGCGCTGGCGGATCAGGCCGCGTTCCAGCTCGCCGGCGCGGAAGGCGCGGAGAAGCTGGCCCTGGCCGCGTTGACACAGGCGCTCGGCCTGCCGGCCGATGCGGCGGTGCAGATTGCCGCGCCCGCGCAGGAGCTGCCCGCGCCGTTGGACCCGGCGCGGCTGACGCGGCTGATTGACGCGGCGCTCGGCCGTCGTCCCGATATCGCGGCGATGCGTGCGCGCCTCAAGGCGAGCGAAGCGGCGATCAAGGTGGCGGGCGCGCCGAACTGGCCGTCGCTCTACCTCACGGGCCATGCGACGCGCAATTATGCCGATGTGTGGACCGGCCAGTTCGTCGCCGAGAAGGATTGGAATTATGGCGCGGGCTTGAGCGTGCAATGGACGCTCTTCGACGGCATGCAGACGCGCTATGCGAAGAAAGGGGCGGAGGCCCAGGCGGAGTCCGTCCGCAGCCAGCTGCAGCAGGCGGAACTCGCGGCGAGCGCCGCGGTGTGGAGCGGGCACCAGAACTACCAGACGGCGCTGAAGAAGGTGCAGGCCGGCACCGCGCTGCTCAAGAGCGCCCAAGCGGCCTATGACCTCGCGTTGGACAGCTACAAGGCCGGCCTCTTGAGCATTCTTGATCTCCTGACGGCGGAGGCGCAGCTTGCGCTCGCGCGCAGCCAGTCCATCGGCGCCCGGCAGGACGCCTTCACGGCGTTGGCGGCCCTCGCGTATGCCAGCGGCACGCTCGACAAGGAAAACCTGGACGTACCCCCGGCGGATGGAAAACCCTAGATAGCTGAACATCGAACCCGGCTTCGCCAAGAAGCTTCGCCGGGCAAGCAACGAACCTTTAACAGCGAACAGCGAAGGACAGGAAAATATGAAGAGGATAACTTTTACAGCGACGACGCGCGGTGTGGTGGCGCTGGCCGCGGTGGCGGTCATGGCGGGTTGCGGCAAGCACGGCGCACCGCCTCCGAAGATGGCGTTCCCGGTCCGGATGACGCCGGCCATCCAGCAGGATGCGCCCGTGCTCATCAAGGCCTTTGGCACGACGAAGGAGCGGATGAGCGTGGACATCGTCCCGCAGGTCTCCGGCCAGCTGATGAAGACTTTCATCAAGGACGGTGCCGTGGTCACCAACGGGCAGACGCTCTTCCTGATCGACCCGCGTGACTACGCCGCGCGGGTCCAGCAGGCCGAGGCCGCGATCGCAGCCGACAAGGCGCAGTTCGAGCTCGCCCGCCTGACCGTGGAGCGCAACCAGCCGCTGCTGGAGAAGAAGCTGCTCTCCCCCGAGGATTTCGATACGATCAAGACCAAGCTCGCGGCGGCCACGGCCGCGCTCCAGGCCGACGAGGCCGCGCGCGCGCTGGCGCTGCTGAACCTCGAGCGGTGCACCATCACCGCGCCGCTCGCCGGCGTCTGCTCCGTGCGGTATGCCGATGACGGCAATCTGGTCGCAGCCGGTGCGACGCGGCTGGTGAACATCCGCAGCTACGATCCGCTCTTTGTGGATTTCGCCGTGTCGGAAGACTATCTCCCGCTCATCCGCAGCGCGCTGGCTGCCGGCCCGGTCAAGCTGGAGCTGCAGCCGCGCGGCGATACGAACAGCTACCCCGCCGTGCTGGATGTGATCGATAACGCCGTCAGCCCGCTGACCGGCACGATTCAGCTGCGCGGCTCGGCGGCGAACCCGGATCTGAAGTTGTGGGCGCAGCAATTTGTGACCGTGCGTGTCCAGGCTGGCGTGGTGCCCGGCGCGGTGCTGGTGCCCGAGGGCGCGGTGCAGTTCGGCAAGCAAGGGTCCTACCTCTTTGTCATCACCGACAAGAGCACCGCGGACCTGCGCGGCGTGCAGCTGGGCGTGCGCGTGGGCGACCTCGTGCAGGTGCTCAGCGGCGTGAAGGCCGGCGAGAACGTCGTCGTGCTCGGGCAGTTGATGCTGTTCCCCGGCGCGCCGGTGCTGGATGCCTCGAAGCCGCCGCCGGCCCCTGCGGCGCCGGAGAAGAAGGACGCGCCGGCCGGAAAATAGGCGGAACGTTCCAAGGCGTGGAACTGCGGAAGGCCTGCGGTTCCAAGGCTTGGAACATCAACGGAATTCTTTTCCAAGGTCTGGAAACAGTGTGAGAAACGGAGCGGAACGTGACTTTTTCTGAAGTTTTTATTCGGCGCCCGATCGCGACGGTCCTGATGACGACCTTGATGGTTGTCGCCGGCGCCTGGGCCTACCTGCGCCTGCCGGTCAACAGCCTGCCGACGGTGGATTATCCCGTGATCCAGGTGACGGTCTATTACCCCGGCGCCAGCCCGGCGACCATGGCCAGCGCGGTGGCGCTGCCGCTGGAAAACGAGTTCACGCAGATCCCCGGCCTACAGTCGGTGATCTCCGACAACAAGCAGGGGGTCAGCACCATCAACCTGACCTTCAGCCTCAACCGCAGCGTGGACCTGGCCGCGCCGGACGTCCAGGCGGCGATCACCCGGGCGCAGAACAACCTGCCCAAGGACCTGCCCAGTCCGCCGACCTACAAGAAGTTCAACCCCTCGGACTCGCCGATTTTCTACATCATGGTCTATTCCGACACGCTGACGCACGGCGACCTGTATGACTATGCCAGCCACGTGATCGCCCGCAAGATCAGCATGGTGGAAGGCGTGTCCCAGGTGCAGGTGTTCGGCGCGAAACGCGCCGTGCGCGTGCAGTTCAGTCCGGACAAGCTGGCGGCCTACCAGATCGGCGTCAACGAGCTGGCGGCGGCGCTGAGCACGGGCACGGTGAACATCCCCGGCGGCAGCCTGAATGGCACGAGCCGCACCTTCACCATCGAGCCGCAGGGGCAGTTGCGCACGGCCCGCGAGTACGAGGGCTTGATCGTGGCCTATCGGCAGAAGGCGCCGGTCTACCTGAGGGATGTGGCCCGCTGCGTGGACAGCGTGGCCAACGACCTGGTGGACATCCGCTATTGCCGCGTCGGCGAAGCGGAGCACAACAAGTGCGTGGTCATGCCCATCTCGCGAGTCAGCGGGGCGAACACCGTCGAGGTGGCCGACAAGATCTCCGCGGCGCTCGACGCGGCGGGTCGCGAGTTGCCCGGCTCGATCACGATGGTGAAGATGTTCAACGGCGCCGCCCCGATCCGCGAGTCGCTCAACGACGTGCAGGTCACGGTGGTCATCGCCCTGATCATGGTGGTGCTCGTGATCTTCTTCTTCCTCGGGCGCATCCGCGAAACGATCATCCCCAGCATCGTGCTGCCGATCTCGCTGCTGGGCACGATGGTGCTGATGCTGCCGAGCCATTTCAATCTGGATACGCTTTCGCTGATGGGCATCATCCTGGCGGTCGGCTTCCTCGTGGACGATGCCATCGTGGTGCTGGAGAACACCGTCCGGCATCTGGAGGAGGGCAAGAAGCCCATCCCGGCGGCGCTGCAGAGCATGAAGGAGATCTCCTTCACGGTCATCTCCACCAGCGCCGCGCTGATCATCGTCTTCATGCCGCTGGTCTTCATGAGCGGCGCGGTCGGCCGCAACCTGAGCGAGTTCGCGATGACCGTCATCTATGCGATCATCGTCTCCACCATCCTGGCGCTGACCCTGTCGCCGATGATGTGCGCCCATATTCTGCACCACGAGAAGGCCCCGAACGCTGTGCAACGCTCGATCACGAACGGCATCGCGCGCCTGGTCCGCGGCTACGGCGTGGCCCTGCACTGGCAGCTCCGGCACAAGTGGATGGCCGTGGTCATCTGGGTCATCTGCATCCTGGGCACGGGGGTCCTGTACTTCTTCCTGCCCGCGGCCTTCCTGCCGCCGGGCGACAGCAGCTTCATCATGGGCGCCATGATCATGCCGCAGGGCGCCTCGACGGAGCAGATCCAGGCCTTCCAGTCCAAGGCGGCGGCCATTGTCCGGCAGGATCCCGCCGTGATGCAGCTTGGCAACGTCACCGGCATGTTCCCCGGCGCGGACCAGAGCATGGGCTTCCTCTTCATCCGGCTCAAGCCACCGAAAGAGCGGGCGCCCATCGAGCAGCTCGCGCAGAAATACATGGGCATGCTCGCGCAGCTGCCCGACGGCCTCTGCGCCCTGCGCGCCATGCCCGTGCTCAAGATCAGCTCCGGCGCCGAGTCCACGGCGGCCGGCAGCGACTACGCCTATATGCTCACGGGCCTCGACCGCGACACGGTCTATGCGACCGCGCAGCAGCTCGAGCGCGAGATGCGCCAGATCCCCGGCATCATCCCCTTTGCCGTGCAGAACAGCGTCAAGCTCAACATGCCGCGCCTCAACGTGGCGATCGACCGCGACCGCGCCTCCGCGCTCGGCATCACCGCCGCCAACATCGAGCAGTCGCTCGCGCTGGCCTTCGCCGGCGGTTATGTGACCCAGTTCACCACCGACCAGGACCAGTACCAGGTCATCCCGGAGATCGAGAAGTCCAACCAGCGCCTGCCGGAGAACCTCGGACTGCTCTACCTGCGCTCGCCGCTCAACAATGCCCTCGTGCCGCTCAAGTCCATCGTCAACTGGACCGAGGAGGCCAGCCCGCAGAATGTGCCGCACGCCAACCAGCACGAGGCCGCGACCATCTCGTTCAGCGCCTGGCCCGGCGTCCCGCTCGGCTACATCACCAAGGCCATCGAGGCGCGGGCCGAGAAGATCCTGCCGCCGACCGTCGAGGGCAAGTTCGTCGGCGACGCGCTCGAGTTCAAGAAGTCCATCGCGAGCCTCGGCATCCTGCTGCTGATCGCGATCTTCCTCAAATACATCGTGCTCGGCATCCTCTACGAGAGCTTCATCCATCCGTTCACCATTCTCACCACCTTGCCGGTCGCGGTGTTCGGCGGTTTCCTGACGCTCTTCCTCTTCGGGAGCCAGTTGTCGCTGTACGCCTACATCGGGGTGTTCGTGCTCATCGGGTTGATCACCAAGAACGGCATTCTGATGGTGGACTTTGCCCTGCAGCGCAAGGCCGAAGGCATGAACAGCTACGATGCCATTCACAACGCCTGCGTCGTCCGCTTCCGCCCGATCCTGATGACCGGCCTGTGCGCGATTCTCGGCACCATGCCCATCGCGCTCGGCTACGGTGCGGACTCCGAAAGCCGCAAGCCCCTCGGTCTCGTGGTCGTCGGCGGGATGATCTTCGCCCAGCTCATCACCCTGTTCGTCACCCCCGGCATCTACCTCTACATGGAAAAGATCCAGGCACGCTTCTTCAAGCAGCGCACCGATCTGGAATGAGCCGGGTAACGCCGGCGCCTCCGGCGGGCAACGGTTTGCGGAGGCTGCCGGTTTGCAGGGCAAACGCATCTTAATTCTTTCGCTTGGTCCGGCAAGGCGCTGAGGTGGAGGGGCGGCTGGCGGCGGCGCGTTCGGTACGTGTGCGCTGCACGATAAGGTCGGCATACTGCTGGGTCAACGCGAGGAAGCGCCGATA
>CAITZM010000177.1 GCA_903896925.1 uncultured Lentisphaerota bacterium
CCCTCCGACGAGCTATACGGCCCATTCTCGGGGGGCGGAAAACCGAGCTCCCACAGGGCTCGACACACATCATCACTCACAAAAAAAGGGGACATTCTAATCGAGCGCAAAAAGGGGACATTTTAAACGAGCGTTGACATCCTGCACAATCTGCTTGCGGCCGGGCGGCGGCTCGACCAAACTCCCCGCGTTTTGCCATGTATCGACTGATTTTCCAGAGCGGGCCGCAGCGCGGCCGGCGTGTGGCCATCCGGCAGGGGCCGGTGATCCTCGGTCGCCATCCGGACGCCGTTTTGCGGCTTCCGGAGCCCGAGGTCGCCCTGCAGCATGCGTTGCTTGAGGAGCTGCCGGCTGGCGGTGTGCACCTGCGCCGGCTGACCGCCGAGGCGGCGGTCACCGTCAACCGGCAGGCCGTCGCGGAGGCGGACCTGCATGACGGCGACCTGATCGGGATCGGGCCTCACATCCTGCAATTCCAGCAGGGCCAGGCGCCGGCCGAACTGGTCGGTGGTCGCCGGATCGGCATCCTGCAGGGCCTGACCCTGCTGGCCGTCGGCCTGCTGCTGGCCGGACAGATGGTCTTCCTGTTCATGGTATCGATCAAACCGCCGGCGCCGACCGTGGCGGAGATTCCGGCCGCCCAGGCGGAAACTGCGCAAGTCGCCGCTGTCACGCTGGCGACCAACCTGGTCAAGGTGGCCGCGCTGCAGCTGCCGCCGCCGATCGTGAGTGTGCCCACCGCCGCGCCCGTGCGCGTCGCAGTCGCCACGCCGCCGCCGGCCGTCAGCGCCTATTCCAACGAGATGAACCAAATGCGGACCGACATCGCCCGCCTGCATCGCGATGTGGCGGCGCTGCCGCCGCCCGCGCGGCAGGTCATCACCAACCTGGTGGTGCCGGCCGTCGCGACCGTGACGCCGCCGGCGCCGGTCACGAACATGGCCATCGCCGAGTTCTCGGCGGACGACCTGGTCCTGGCGCAGGCGCGCAAGATGTTTGCGAAAGCGATGGAGCGCGCCCCGCAGCTCGATCCCGAGGAACTCGATGGCGAACTGGCGACCATCCAGAACATGGCGCCGGATTTTCTCCCGCCCATCATTGAGCGCGCCCAACTGCTGGCGCGGCGTAACCTGCGGACGGAGGCGCTGACGCAGTGGCAGCAGATCAAGAAGCTGGCGCAGAACGAGGACCTGCGCACCCGTGCGTTGGAAGAAATCGCCAGGCTCCAGAAAGTCCTGAGCGCGCCGCCGGAGAAGAGCAGCCAGAAGCCGGAGGTCAAAGAGCCGGCGCCCAGAGGGCAGCGATCAGAGGCCAGAGATCAGAAACCAGAAATCAGCGCGGCGAATACCATGCCCGGTGCGGCCACTTCTTCCATCCACCATGCACCATCCACCATTTCCCCGGCACCTTCCGCAGTTCGTCGCGCCACGCAGCCGGTCGCGCGGATTGCGGAACTCGAGCCGCAGAAACTGCTCGCGGGCGAGAAGTATGACGAGATGCGCTTGCTGCGCATCACCGTGTCGGCCCTCGGCGCCGCGCCGTTGGACCCGGCTACGACCGAAGTGTTGGTGACCTTCTTTGACCGCGGCGAAAAGTCCGGGCATGTCACGCCGTCGCGCGCGGTGGTGCCGGGGGCGGCCCTGCGCCCGGCCGCGCCGACCACTCCGGGTGCACCCTTGGAGTTCAGCGCGAGCTATCTCGTCCCACGCGAATTCCGGAAGCAGGCCGCGCGGAAGGCGGGCGAAAGCTCGCGCTTTTTCGGCTACCGTGTCGAACTCTTCTGTCATGGCGAACTGCAGGACCGGCGCGATCACCCTGCTAACCTGCTGCCCCGCGAGTGAGCTTTCCAGTCCTCGGCTTGCGAAAAAGATTTTTTCTTCACCAGCCCGCGTAGTGCGGCCGTTCGGGAGGGCGAGCGTACTCGCGAGCCGCTAACCGATGGACCGGCGGTAGCGGTCCAATGTCTTCGTTCTGATCGGCTTGGCGTGTTGTTGGCTCAAAGGCGGCAGATCATCACCACCTCCCGGCTCGCGAGTCCGCTCGCCCTCCCATCGGAGCATGCGCCTCACGCGCCGGCGCGTTTTTGGCAGGAGCAGCGGCCGATGGGGGTGCGGCCGACGTAGTAGAGTTCGAAGTCGGTCTGTTCGGCGGGGGTGGGGACGAAGGGGTCAATCTCCGCGAACCGGGTGTCGGCCTGCAGCAGGTCGCGGACATCCGCGAAATAGGGCAGATGGTCGGTGGCGAAGTGCAGCACGCCGCCGGGCACGAGCGCGCGGTGGAGCGCATCCATGAAGTGCGGGTTGAACATCCGGTGCTCGTGGTGCCGCTTCTTCGGCCAGGGATCGGGGAAAAAGATGTAGCAGGTGCGGATGGAGGCCGGCGGCAGCAGGTAGGTGGTGGCGTAATAGCCTTCCATGCGCAGCAGGCGGATGTTGCCGAGGTCGAGGCGGCGCGCCCGGTTGTCCACCTTGCGGATGCGGCCCAGCATGCGGTCCACGCCGAGGAAATTCACCCCCGGGTGCGCCGCGGCGCGCGCGAGGAGGAAGCGGCCCTTGCCGCAGCCCAGATCCAGCTCGATGGGCTGCGCGTTGCCGAACAGCGCGGCGAGCGGCATCGGCTGGGTCCAGTCGGGCTGGACAATCCGCAGGCTCGACTCGATCATGCTGCTTCCCCCGTGCTGCCGCGCGGCGCTGTTTTCCTGGATGGGAAATCCGAAATACGAAACCCGAAATCCAAAACAAATCCGAAACGGGAAAATTCAAAATGGAACCTAAACACGTCTGTACCCGATGGTTTTGTGCTTGGGTTTTTGAATTTATTTAGGCTTCCGCGTTTCGGATTTCGGATTTTCTTTTTACTTCACGTCGAGACAGGCGCCTTCTTTGGTGCTGCGCACATAGAGACGGCCATCGCTGAAGGCGGGGGTGGACCAGCACTTGCCGGTGACGGCTTTGACGCGGCCTACTTCTTTGTAGGCGGCGGGCTTGGCCTCGACGAGCACCACCTGGCCGTCGTCGGACAGCGCGACCACCTTGTCGCCGACGAGGATGACGTTGCCGGCGCCGAAGCCTGGCTTCTCCCATTTGACGTTGCCGGTGGCGACCTCGACGCACTTGAGCGGGCCAGCGCCGTATTTCTTGAAGCTGAACATGCCGTAGAGGTAGCCGTCCTTGCAGACCGGCGTGCTCCAGTGGTTGGCGATGAGCTTGTCGCCCTCGGTCTTATACAGTTCCTGTGCGGAGAATTTATCCCCCTGCTTGGCGATGCGGCAGGCGCCGCCGCCGACGCCGTAGCCGGCGGAGCAGTAGACGATGTCGCCGCAGACGACCGGCGAGATGGCGGTGGACACCGCGAACTTGAATGGGAAGCGCCAGAGTTCCTGGCCGTCTTTGGCCGAGACGGCGACGAGGCCGCTCTTCACGAAGTAGATCACCTGCCGCTCGCCGAGGAGGGTCGCGAGGGTCGGGGTGGCGTGCGTGATGGTTTCGGTGCCGCTCTTCCAGGCCACCGCGCCGGTCTTCTTGTGGAACGCGATGAAGGCCTGGCCCGCCCCGCCGCCGGCGGTGAAGACGAGATCGCCATCGACGACGGCCGAGGCCGCATTGTTCCAGTGGATGTTCTTGCCGCTGTGTTCCGCGACCAGGTCGTGCGCCCAGACCGGCTTGCCCGACGCCGCGTCCAGGGCGTGGATTTTCAGCCCCTGCGTGAAGACAAAGACCAGGCCCTCGTTGACCGTTGGCGTCGAGCGCGGGCCGTCGCCGCCCTTGTTGTCCGGCGTGCCGCTGTCGCCGCCGCCATCGTACTTGGCGATGTCCACATCGGTGCACCACAGGGCCTTGCCCGTGGCCGCGTCGAGCGCCGTGCAGGCTTCCTTGCCCGCGTGATTGACCAGCGTGTAAGCCTTGCCGCCCGCGATGGCGAACGAGCTGAAGCCGAGCTGCGTGGGGGCCTTCCAGACGGACTTCGGTCCGTTGGCCGGCCAGTGGAGGGTGGCGCCCGCCGGCGCGATGCCGTCCTGGTTCGGGCCGCGATATTGCGGCCAGTCAGCGGCCTGCACGCCGCCGCCTTGCAGCAACAGGGAACCGCCGAGAAGAATGACTGCGCATTGCGTTTGCTTCATGTTTGCCCTCTGCCGGATCGCTCCGGTCTGATTGTGCACCACCATCATCGCTTGCTGCGCCAGCCCCACCGGGCGGCGCATGCGCGCGAGTGTAGCGGAATCAGCAGCAGAAGCACGCCGAATTTGCCAGCATGGGTGAGGATCGCCTGCCGGACGCTCGCGAGCCCCGTATTTTCGTGTATGGAGATGTGCGCGTAACCGGGCTGGGTGGGCGTGAGCGGAGGCGGCCAGGGAGGGGGGGGCTGGTGAAGCCGAGGTGGTCGTTGTGGACGTGCAGATCCATGCGCTGTGGCGAAATGAGTGCAGCCCCGCTGGTATCGGACAGAATTCCACACCTTGCAAGGTGTGGAATCCTGTCGTTTCTATTTTGGCTCACAGAGCTTTTAGGGCGCGCAAGACGATGTTCAGCATGTTCCGCCGCAGCGCCGGCTCTGCCGGGGTTAAAAGCTGCCACACGTGCGGAGGGGGACCCTCGGCGCATACCACTCCGCGCCGCTGCAGTTTCACGAGATGCCTGCTGGTTGCGGCCGCGGACATGTTGATGTGTGCAGCCAGATCGGCGGCCGGGCGGGCGCCTTTGACGGCCAGCTGGCGCAGAAGGAGCAGGCGGCGGAGATGGGTATAGGTAGTAAACATTTTCATCAGCTTTTCGTCTTGTTCCTTTTGCGCAGCTGAATTCCACACCTCGCAAGGTGTGGAATTCAGACCGCCCAAGGTTCTGTGCAGTAACTCCAGCGTCTCGCGCAGGAAGATATTGGAAAGATGGCACGTTTTCGCGGGTTGATAGTGCACAAAGCGGCCGTTTGGAATGGCCTGGACAAAATGGAAGTTACCCAGCCGTTTCAGTTCGTATGACGTGATGCTCGGGGTTAGACCCACGGTCTCGGCCAATTCGTTGACCGTACTGCCCGGCCGGGACTGGAGAGCCTGTAAGAGATGCAGACGGGGTCGGCTGGCAAGCGCCCGGCTGACAGCGACGATGAGGTCCATACAGGCACTCCTTTCCATCCTCCTTGGCACACCTCTATAAGACAGCCCTCCAGGCTCTCAAGGCAAGCCCAATATGGGCGGCCTTCTATGGGCTCAGTTCCAAGCCGGAGTTGGACAGGATGAAGATAGGACTGCAGCCGATGGGCTGGGGGAGGGTGCGGATGCTGCCGCGGAAGGTGTTGTTCGTCACGACGAGGTGGTCGCCGCCGGGGGCGAAGGTGAGGGCATGGGTGGCCTCGGGCCCGCTGACGAAGACGTTGTCGCGGAGGACGACGTTGCCGTAGCGGCCGCCGGGCTCGTAGGTGGTGAAATACATCTCGGCATAGTGTTCGTAGTCGCCGGTCGCGAAACTGCGCCGGCCGCGGCGCGGGTTGTGCTCGCACTTGGTCGTGTTGTTGCTGAAGACGTTGCCTTGCATCAGCAGGTTGTGCGGCTGGTTGATCCACGAGCCGCGTCCGCCGTTGCAGAACGTGTTGCCGATGATCGCAATGTCGGTGGCCGATTTCTCCACGCTCATCACGCGCGAACCGTTGGAGCCGTCCACCGTGTTGCTGGCGGCGGTGACGCGCTGGCAATATTCGGCGATGAAGAACGCACCCATGCGCGAGCCGGTGATGTGGTTGTGCGAGACGACCGCGTCTTGGCTGCGCTGGAGGTGCATCGTGTCGCCGAGCGCGCTCAAGGTGCAGCCGGTGATGGAAACATTCCGGCAGCCGACGACATCCACCGCGCCCTTGCCCGGCCCCGACTCGGTTGGCGCAAAGAGCGCGTAGAAAGCAGCCTGGAGGTTATGAAGCAGCTTTGTTTCCGCGCCGCTCGCGCCTGCGAAACGGATGGGCGCGCGGCCGGGCTGCTCCGCCACCTTGATGTGATCGGGGGCGGCGGCGACCACGTAGTATTGTTTGCCGCGGACAATGTTCTTCGGCAGCGCAGCGCCAAAGAAACAGAGCGCGTAATGCGGCTGATTCGTGGGGCTGATCTTGATCGGCTTGTTGCGGTTGTCGAACCGCACGCAGTCATCGCCGTCGGCCATCTGGACGCCGTCGCGGATCAGATCCATGCGGAAGTAGCGCTGGGCGCGCTCGACTTCCCACGGCGCGTAGTCTTCCGGCCAGACGATTTGCTGCCAGAGGTAGCCGTAGTCCCACATGAACTTGCCGCTGCGCAGGAGCGTGCAATCGCTGACGGTCACGTTGCTCGCATAGGTCAGCACCTCGCGCTCGCCGTGCGCCGGCAGCGCGCCGGTGACGTTGATGACCGCGCCGGCGATGTCGTGCGACTGGACGCCGCGGAAGGTGATGTTGCTGGTCACACCGCCCGGCGTGGTGGCGATGACGAGCATGCGCGTGCTCGCATTCGGCTCCCACGCATTTCCCTGCCGCGCGGAATCGAAGACATGGCCGATAAATTCGCCGCCGTGCCACGCGAAGTCTGTGACATTCGTGCCCGCGAAGACCACGACGCGCGCCTTGTCGCCGAGCTTCTCCGGCAGATGGAACCGTGCGCCCTGCGCTTCCACTTTCATGCCTGAAGTGAGTGGCAGCGGCGCGCCGGTGCCGACGAAATAGTCGCCCGGCGGAATCGACACCGCGCCACCGGCGGCCAGCAGCTGGCGTAGGCGCGCGGTGTCGTCGGGTGGCTGGCCGTCGGCGGCGCGTGCGGCCACGCCCAGGATGAGCGCGGCGAGGAGGAGTTGGGGGCTGTTCATGGTGCGATGGCGATGATGTCGTGGATGGCAACCTGCGGAATCGTGAGTTGGAGACGGCCATCGCGGTAGTCTCCGGACAGCGGCTGGCCGGCGGGCTCGAGCGTGACCTTCGCGGGCTTCTGCGCCAGCCGGATGGTCACGGTCAGCGGGCCGACCGGCGGGATGGAGGCGAGGATCGGCTCGGTCCGGTGCGGGCCGGCGGTATTGACAAGGTTCACGAGCAGTTTGCCATGGTTGCGCGCGACGCACACATCCACATCGCTGGAACCTGTGACGGTTGCCAGCGGGGTGGGGAACAACTGGCGTACGAGGTCGTTCAGGAAATTCCTCGCCGGTGCGCTGGGCGCGCTGATATAGGCGGGGCCGAAGGTGAAGTAGGTCGCGGCGATCTGGCCGCGGCCCAGCTGGGTGATGGACGCCGCCGGCTGCGAAACGTGGGCGGAGATGTTGGTCACACGCAGTTCGCCAAAGGGATGCGCCTGCGCGCCGAGTTGCACCGCTTGGATATCGGTTTTCAGCGTCACCGCTGTGGTGCCGTGGACAAGACTTCTGGGCGCGCCCGGTTTCACTTCGCCCGTGAGCTTTACTCCGAGTTCGTCCTGGAAGAGCGCGGCCGTCTTGGGCCCGATGAGCAGCAGGTGGCCGCCGGCCTGCACGTAGGCGACGAGGTCGTTCTTGAATTGCGGTTCGAGATAGTCCCACTCGGGCACGACGATCAGCGGATAGTCGGCCAGGCGGCCGGCGAGCTGGTGTTCGGCCACAACCTCGACCGACTGCTGGCCTTCGAGCAGCGCCTGCAGTGCGCCGCCGACATTCCGCTCCTCGCGATTGAAGAGGCCGTTGATCTTCCGGTAGTGTCCCGCCGTCGAGAGCAGCAGGGCGATCTGCGGCACCGGTTCGGCGTGGTGGCAAAGCGCCTGCCGCGCGCGGCAGAACTTGGCGACCTCGGCCATCACGGGCATTTGTTCGTCGTAGATGGAGCCGTCGCGCTTCTGTTTGAAATAGGCCTCGAAGCCGCCGCCCAACGCGAGCACCACCGCGGCCTCGCGCTCCAGCTGCACGGCGGATTTCTGCGTCCGGCCGCCCTTGCCCTTGCCGGCGAAGCTCCAAGCCATCAGGTCCCACGGTTTGCCCTGTCGCGCCAGGTAGCGCGCCGAGAGACGGGCGGAGTTGACGCTGTTTTCCGGCGAATAGTCGCCCGAGAGGAAGTCCACGGGCGCGCTGACCGGCTCGGGCATGTGGTCGGTATAAGCCCAGTTGCTGCACAGCTGGAATTCGGGGTTGGTCTTCTTGACCTCGCTGATGTAATGGCGCAGGTACTGTCGGAACAGCTCCCGATGGAACTGCAGGAACTCAAACCAGTACGGCTGGCCCGGCTTGCGTGGCACGGCGGCGATGCCGGTCGCGGCACGGAACGCCTTCACCGCTGCCTCGCTATAGTCCGGCACCGCGGCCCAGCATTCGCCATCCACCCAGGCGCCATCGACGCCGTAGACACTGGCGAGTTCGCGGAGCTGCGGGATGAGCAGCTGCTCGGAGTAGGGGCCGAAGAACGACGTCGCCTTGTCGTTGGGCTTGCCATCGGCATTGAGTGCGGCCCAGCCCGGCGCGCGGATGGCCTGACGCTCGTAGACGCCGGAGTAGTGCATGTAGAGCGCCACGCCGCGCCGGGCGGTGGCCTCGCGCCAGATGCGCAGCGGATCGCCGACGATGCCGGGCGCCGGGTGGCCAACCTTGGTCGGATAGCTGGAGATGCCGGGATGGCCCTTGCAGTCGATCTGCAGGTAGTCGGGATGGACGAGGTTGATGATGTTCTCGACCATCGCCGCTGTTGTGTGCGCGCCGACGTTGGTGCAGTCCATGCCGGCGTGGAAGTCGAAGTGCATGCCGAGGAAGCTGTCGGCGCGCTTGAGCCGCGGTGGGTTTTGCGCCTCCGCCGCTTGGGCCACCAGCGCGGCGCAGAGGAGGACGATCGGGGTCAGCTTGAGGTTCATGGTTTCTTTTCCTTTCCTTCAGGTTGCTCGCGTACTTGCATGGTCACCGTACCGCGCCACGGCTTGCCGGGTTCCAGCACGGCGAAGCCGGTGTCGGATACGCCACGGGCGTGGAGATTGAAAGCATCGGTGACGCAGGTATAGGGCTCGAAGCAGACCACATCGCGCTTGGGCGCGTAGACCACCCAGTGGGGGAACGCGGCGTCGGCGTGCATCGTCACTTCCCACGGCGAGTCGGGGTCGCGGAGCACGCAAGCGGAGCCGTTCGCATTGGCTTGTGTGGCGGTGAACACATCGTCGAGCCGCGTGTCGCCAAGCGCGCGGCCAGCGAGCCATTCGGCCGCCGGCAGGCGGCGGCCCGTCGGGAGGCAGTCCGGCGTCAACTCCAACCGCTCGCGACAAGGCACCTGAATTTGGCAGCGCGCCCGCGTCCCCGCCGGCGTCAGTGGCAGGGGGTTATACGGGTGTACCCCGATCCCGAACGGCATCGGTTCCGTGCCGAGATTCTCAGCCACCGCCGTCATCGTCAGCGCCCGCCCTGCGAGCCGGTACGTCACGGTGAGCCGGCAGGGCCACGGCCAGAATTCTTTCAGCAGCGGATTCGAGTCGGTGTCTGTAACACCCGTAACCGAAGCGCCGCCAGCGGTGCCCGTCGCGGTAACGCGCCACGGCTGGGTGTTGACGAAGCCGTGGATGGCGTTGCCCCGGTCCGGGCCGACACGGTAGGTCTTTCCACCGAAGGTGAATTCACTGCGGGCGACGCGGTTCGGGAAGGGGAAAAGGATCGGCCAGCCGAACCCGCAGCCGCCCTTGGTCAGCGCTGCCAGGTCGGTCGGTGGTGCGAGGAACTCGACAGGACCGACGGCCAAGCGCCAGCAATTGAACCCGGCCTGCGGGATTACGACAGCCGTGGTGTTGGCCGCGTTGTCGCGCAGGACCACTTCCGGCCCATGCGCCGTCGTGCGTTGCTCGACGGAGTAGGGGGCAGAGCCTTTGGGCAACTGGCGGACGAGGTTGGCGAGCAGGGCGGCCACGGTGGTGCCGCCGCAGCGCTGGCCAGGCTGGGCATGCTGAACCCAGTAAGCCGGGGTGCTCATGACGCCGTGCCGCGCCAGTACTTCGATCGGTGGTTGAGCGGTGGCGGCCGGTTCGAGCGCCCGCGCGGCCCGGGCCAGGAGCGTGGCAACCAGGGCGCCATCGCACTGCTGGCCCGCGACGGCGTGCTCCAGCCAGTAGTCGGCGGAAACAATGATGTTCCGGGCCACCAAGCGCTGCAGGTCGCGCGGCAGCGTGGAGCCGACATCGATGGCCGGCGTCGGCGTGGTGGGGCGCACGGTATTCCAGACGAGCGGTTGCGCGACACCGGTCATGCGCGCCGTAGCCCGCAGATCCAGCAGTTCGGCGAGCACCTGCGCGGCCTCGGACCGGGTGATGGCGCGAACTTGGTCGGCGGCGTTGGCGGTGTAAGCAAGCTGAACCGGTGTGCCCGCGAGACCGGACTGCAACGCCGCGGCGAACGTGGCGCGCGTCACGGGCTCCGTGCCGGAAGTGACGTTCTTCGCGAACAGGCACTGCATCACCGTGCTCAGCTGTGCGGCGGAGACCGGTTTCTCGGGGCCGAAACGGCCTTGTTCCGGCAACAGCATGCCATGGACGGTGGCGAGCTGGATGGCCGGCCACTCAGGGCTTTCGCGCGCCACGTCGCGGAATGGGGTGATGAAGAGGGTGCTGCCGGCCGCGAGCAGCACGCGCTGCACGCAGACCGGGTCGAGCTGGCGGGGTGGGACGTTGTATTTGAGCGCGAGGGCCGCGATGGCCCCGGCGGCCTGGCCCATGAGCATGGTGCTGGGCTGTAGCCGGGTGGCGCCGTTGGCGAGCCGCGACTGCGAGATGTTCTTTTCGGCGGCGAGGAAGCCGTCGAGTTTTTCCGGGATGAAACATTCGAACGGAATCGCAAAGGGACCGGTGCCGCGTTTGAACGACTCGCTGGGCATGTCCTCCGGCCGGTCGAGGTCCGGCTCCAACAGGCGCGGCGTCATCGAGCCGTGCAGGTCGATGCCATAGTCGCCCAAGGCCACGGCGGTGGGGAACTGCGTGGGCGTGCCGGGGTGGCGCTCGATCTCGCGGGCGGTCAGGGTGTGCAGGCCGAGGAGGCGGCGGCTTTCGCGGGCGTAGGCCATGATGGAAAAGTGATTCAGCAAGGCCCGATACGGCGTCAGCTCCGGCGCGTCGCGGAGCCAAGCCTCGACCTCGGCGCGGTGGTACGGCGTGTCGAAGCCCTCGTCATCGGCGACGCTCCAGTCCGTTTTCCCCAAGGTATGCTGGATGTAGTACAGCAACTGCAGCGTCCGCAGCTGTGCAGCGCGGCAGGTCTTCAGCCGGCTCGCCGGATCCTCCACATCGCGGATGCTCACTTCGTAGTCGTTGTTGAAGTTCATGTGCGTCCGCGTGATCGGGGGCACATCCTGCGCGCTGGCGCTGTCGGGCATGCCGCGATACCCGACGAAGGTGGTGAAATTCCACGGCCTGGTTTTCGAGTCGAAGGGCCGCCCCTGAACGGTTTCGCCCGCCTGCAAGGACTTCACGAAGCGCTCATGGACTTTCGCGGTGTAGCCGGGGGGCGCGTTGGTCAGGAGCAAGGCCGCCGGCACGCCTTGCGGATACTGGCGGATGACGGCGGTCCAGGTCAGGTCCTGGATCCGGCGCTCGGGCACGATGTTGTCGCTGGTGCAGTTGCCCACGCGGTAGCGCACGCCGGTCAGCGGGAGCACATCGCCCCACTCGGTGGCGTCGATGAGCAGGCGGCACGCGATGCGGTGCCGCCCGGTGCCGGCCTGCACGACCACCCCGGTGACCGTGTGGCCGCTCCGGAGAACCTCGCTCATCGTCGTGCGCAACGCGATGTCAAGCGGGGCGGTCTTCCGCGCCTCGGCGAGCATCGCGCCCAGAATCTGTTGCCCCACATGCGGCTCCATGCAGATGTTGTGCAGGAAATAGGCCGTCTCCGCGGACTTGCCCAGGGCCCGGTAGTGCGCTTCCACGCGCTCGCAGAATTCGCGGTAGATCCCGCGCTCGCGGACGAGCAGGCTGCCTTCGTCCATCGACGTCACGGCCGCCGCGTTCATCTGGCCGCCAATCCAGTCCGTCTCCTCCAGCAGCAGCACCGAGCACCCCATCCGTGCCGCCTGAATGGCGGCGCAGCTGCCGCCCGTGCCCGCGCCGGCGACGATCACGTCGTATTGCGGCTGCATCGGCGCAGCACGCAGCGCCGCTTCCGGCCCGTGGGCAGGCAGCCGCTGTTCAGCCGCCACGGAACTGCCCCAAGCCGCCGCCACGAGCAGCGGCACGAGGCAGAGCAAGACGAACAGTCGTTTCATGCAGTTCTCCGTCGGACTTTCCAAAGGATTGGCAACCCAAGCCTGCCCGCCGCGCAGGGCTTGCGCTGCAAGCGTCACGGCGGCATTTTCCAAGGATTTAAAGAAAATGACAGCCCCGTTTTCAAGATCTTGAGAAACGGAGCGAGGCAGACGCGGCCAAGGCCGACGGCCACCGCCGAAGCAGCCGGTAATCATGGGGGCTATTATGCTCCTGTGCAGCCTGCATCTATCCCGGGCTTTTCGCCGGCAAAAATAATGATCGCGTGCTCGACTGGTTTTGATATTTTCCCTGTCGTCATGAAACATACCCGCGCCGATGAGCAGCGTCCGGCAGCGCCAGCAGGCGACCAGGCGCCCGCCATCTTTTCGGTCCGTCATGTCGATGGACAGCCGCTACTGAGCCGGCGATCGTTTTTCGAACTCGCCGTGGCGCTGGCGGGGACAGCCGCTGTCTCCAGCCGGGGTGTGCAAATACGTACCCTGCAGAGCATGCGTCCTGCACTGGCGCACAGCGAGCCGGTCACGGCGCTGGCGGTCAACGCTTCCGGGCGGTTGCTGGCTTCCGGCGACAAGGGCGGGACTATCAAGGTGTGGCAGCTGCCCGAGGGCGCGCTGTTGAAATCTTGGACCGAGTACCAGTCTCCCATCACGGCGCTCGCTTTTCCTCATCTGGACGACACGCTGTGGTCGCTTGACACATCCCGCGCGCTGAAAGCATGGCGGCTGCCCAGCGGCACGAAGCTGGCTACGGCTGACGGTATCCGTGAGCGCGGAAACCTCGGCGCTTTGTTGGCGGTGCCGAGTGCCGGAGTCTGGTATGCCATGCAGGCCGACGAGCGCGTGGAACTGCGCAGTCAAGCGGACGGTGAGCTGCTGACCGCGCTCGGTGGTTTGGACGACAAAGCAAGCGCCTTGGCTGCGACCCCTGACGGCCACGTGTTGATGGTGGGCGGTGAGCACGGAAATTTGGGCCTGTGGGTCGAGTCCCAGGGCAATCGCCTGCAAACGGTCAAGACAGGTTCCGCGACAGTGTCGGCGCTGGCCTTGGCGCCGAATGGCACGCGGGCTTTGAGCCTGCACGCTGACGGAGTCTTGCGAATCTGGCATCTGCCCGAACTACGCGCCGGAACCGTGTTTGAGTCCACCCTCGGTAAGCCCTGCTCCGGCGCCATTCGACCGCAACTGGATTATTTCGCGGTAGGCAGCGAAGAGCCGCGCATCGGTTTGTGGGGTCTGGCTGCTTCAGGCGTCAAGCCTAGGTTGCTGGAGGGGCATGTGGCCGCGGTACGCGCGCTGGCCATCACGCCGGACGGGTCGCTGCTGATCTCCGGCAGTGACGACAAGACCATCCGGCTTTGGTCATTGCCGGAGGGCAAGCCGCTGCGAAACCTGGTGGACCTGGCAAGCAACTATAAAAGTTTCGATGGCATGAGTTATAAGGGCATGGATGTCTATGGGCGACTGGTTGTCTTCACGTTGCCTTGCGGTTCTCCCCTTCCTCCCGGAGCGGTATGCGCCTGCAACTGCGTCCCGGGCTCGCTCGAGATTCCCCGTTCTCATGCGCAGAAGTTCAACACGGAGGGCTACTGCTCCTGCGATCTGGTCTGCACTTGTAACTTGGTCCCCGCGGGTGCGGAGGAAGGCCGGGGCTTTCTCGGCGGCCGTGGCAACCGCAGGCCCAGCAGTCCGGGCGGCAGCAGCAGCCGGACCTATTGTTCCTGTGTCCCGGTCTGTACCTGTCAAAGCGTCGTCCGCAACTACTAGGCCGTACAGGAAGCCCCGTGATGGATGTTCATTTCATCCCCTTTCATGGACGGTATTTAATCTACCGTCCGCTCAGGCACTTGGCTTTCATCGGTAACCAGGCCTTGGTGGACTATCTGCGGGGTCGGGCTGAACAGTCGGCCGGCACACCGGTGCAACCGGATATTGAAGCCTTCTTGGATCGGGCAGCGTACTGGGCACCCGATCACGTGCCCGCCCATTCCGCCCAGACGTCAGCCGCGCGTCCCTCCATGGCTGTGCTGCTGATGACCAACCGCTGTAACCTGGCCTGCACCTACTGCTATGCCGCTGCGGGCAACCAGCCGCCCGTGGACCTGCCGTGGCCTCTGGCGAAGCAGGTGATTGATGCGGCCGCGGACAACGCGCAATCCAACGGCGACACGCACTTCGGCTTGTCCTTTCACGGGGGTGGTGAACCGACGCTGAACTGGTCCATCCTGACCGCCGCCGTGGCCTACGCGCGCGCCAAGGCCTTGCCCTGCAAGGTGTCGCTGGCCAGCAACGGCCTCTGGTCGCAGCGGCTGAGCGCCTTTGTTTCTAATAACATCGATGCGGTGACGCTCTCTTTTGACGGTGTACAGGCCGTCCAAAATGCGCAGCGCCCCCGCCGATCCCGCCGGGGCTCCTTCGCCAGCGTCCTCCGGAGCATTCAAGCCCTCGACGCCGCCGGGGTGAATTACGGCGTGCGGATGACCGTGACGCCCGCCGCCCTTGACCAACTTGCAGAAGGCGTGCGGCTGTTGTGCTCTGAAACCGGCGTGCGCACCATCCAGATCGAGCTTTCGTTTACGGTTGCGCGCGGCGTGTATGCCGACCCCTCCATCGCGGATGGCGAACGTTTTATCGCGGCCTTTCTGGCAGCGACCCGGGTCGCTGCTGAATATGCTGTCGATGTGTCCTATTCGGGTGCACGCCCCTGGGTGCTGGCCCATGCGTACTGTCTGGCGCCCACCCAGGCGCTGATTGCCACCCCGGAAGGTCGTCTGGTCGCTTGCTTCGAGGCGGCGGGCACCGACCATCCCTATGCACGCGAATTCACGATCGGGCATGTCACCGCGAGCGGTGTTGAACGCGACCCCGCCGCGTATGGTGCCTTCCTGCAGCGGCAGGAGACGCGCCGTGCGGTCTGTACAGGCTGCTTCTGTTTCTGGCATTGCTGCGGAGATTGCGTGTCGCGGGCAATGGTTTCGAGCGCGCCGTCATCCGCACGCTGTCACATCAATCGTGAGATCACCAAGGCTCTGATCGCTGAGCTTATTGAGCATGGCGGAGGCGTGTGGCAGGGAAACTAGGCCAAGCCCGGAATCGTATCCAGGCCCCGTTTACGTCTGATCCAGCTGCGCCGGGACGCAGCGCACCCGTCGTGCGCAGCCGCGCCGCACGACTGCCGCCCCTCTCTCCCTCACGAAATTGCGCCCCAATGGAAGCTTGCTTTTGCGGGGCGCTGCGCAAAAAAAGCGCGTGATTCTCAGCGGCATAGTGCGGGAGAAAAGCGCCCCCTCCAGCGCCAAAGCAATTTCTTATCTGGCTCTGTCCTCATGCAGCCGACCCCTGGGCCGTTCTCTTGCCGGCCAGCAAGGTGGATGGCGAGCGGAAGCAAAGCCGAGAAATGGTTTCGTGATGCGATCAAAATTTCTGCAGTGCGTTTACGGTTCTCAAGAATCCGGAGTTACGCCCCGTAACACTGGAGCGCTTTTGAGGGCGCAGGTGCGCCGTGGGCTGAATCAACTGAGCAATGGAATCGACCGAGAAGCCCACCTTATGCCCATCACCGTCATGGCTGCTCGTCCAACTCCTTGTGGCCCGTTGCCGCCAGCAATGCCCGATGGTCGCGGCCAACAGCCGAAAAATAAATTTCAACGCACGAAAAGGGAAGGTTCAAATGCACGCCGGCATGGGAGCCGGAAAATGGTGCCGGAAATTGATTGAGCTATTTTTGAGGCGTGCTACTCTGTGAGAAGTTAGTTTGTGAGAAACCTGGCCGGTTGCCGGTGGTATGTTGGTTTGGCGGGTGGCTTGTTTGCGACGCCAAAGTCAAAGTTTATGGAGGGGGGGGCTCGGAACTGCTCGTGGACGCGGTTTTGACGGTGCAGAATATCAAACAGGGGAGACGAGGTATGTTTGGTGACGTGAAGGATACACGATGAATTGTCGCCTGCAGGCTGGCGCTGGCATCTGGCTGGTGATGACGTTTGCGAGTCCGGCGTGGGCTGGTGGCTTGACTCTCGCTGCGGAAGAGTTGGACGTTGATTATAGTTATGCTGGAAAGGCGGCAGTCACCGGTTCAGGGTTGGCGGGCATTGCGTCGGACGAGCACAGTGCGGGCGTGAAGTACGTGGTGATGCCGCAAGTGACGCAGGATTTTCTGTTGCGGGCCGGCGCTGAGTGGCAGCGGTTTTCCTTTGGCGTGCCGACGGGTGCGCCGGTGCCAGCCACGCTGCAACAACTCAACGCAGTCATCGGTTGCGACTACCAAGTGGGCGGGCAATGGATCGTGCGCGCCGAAGTGAAGCCCGGCCTTTACAGCGATTTTGCGGAAGTCACCAGCCGGGACATGGACGCTCGGGTTGTGCTGACCGTCGTATACCTGGCCAACCCGGACTTGCAATGGCTGCTGGGGTTGTACGTGGACGTGCGGAGCGAGTACCCGGTCTTGCCGCTTGCGGGCGTCCGCTGGAAATTTGCGGACGCTTGGACGCTGGATTTTATGCTGCCCAAGCCCCGGTTGGAGTACGACGTGAATGACCGGAATCAGCTTTTTCTTGGGGCCGATATCGTGGCCGGCACCTTTCGAGTCGGCGACCATTTTGGCACGGATAACGGTTTGGCAAAACTGGATGGGCAAACAGTTGATTACTGGGAAGTGCGTTTTGGTGCTGGATGGGCGTGGACGATCACGCAGACGCTCCAGTTGGAGGCGGAAGCCGGTTGCCTCGCGTTCCGGGAATTTAATTTCTTCAACGCCGCGACCGATTACCGGTGCCAGGCGGCACCGTATGGTCAGTTTGCCTGTCACGCCCGGTTTTGAGCGTGGCAGCCGACGTTGAGTGAGGCAGCGCGGGCGGTGTGGTTAGGTTCAGAAAGGGCTCTATATTATGACTGCAAGTCGCTTGATGGCCGTAATGATCATGATGGGTTTGGTTCCTTCGGCCCGTTCGGCATCCGACCAACTGGGGCTAAAATCCATGATAGACCGGGAGAAAAACAAACCCATCATAGTCACGTCGAGCGGAAAGGTGGCCGGATTTCTAACCGGAAATGGAGTCTCGGCGTTTCTGGGCATTCCTTTTGCCCAACCGCCCAAAGGGGACCTGCGGTTTGCCGCGCCGGTGCCGATTGAGCCCTGGCACGGTATCCGTCCGGCCACAAAGTTTGGGTTTTCCTGTCCGCAAGGGAAGGACCCCGCAGAACCCGCTTCGCTGCTGCCCCAAGACGAAGACTGCTTGACCCTCAATGTATGGACGCCCAAAGCCGATGACCAAAAGCGGCCGGTCATCGTTTATATTCACGGTGGCGGTTTCCTCAATGGCGGCACAGGCGATCCCACTTATGATGGCGCTATTTTTTCCAAGCGCGGTAACCTGGTGTTCGCGAGCATCAATTATCGCGTTCATGCTTTTGGGTTCCTCTATTTGGATGAGTTTGGCGAACAGTTCAAAGGTTCGGGTGCCAACGGCCTACGCGACCAACTCCTGGGCCTGCGTTGGTTAAAGGCAAATGTGGCCAAGTTCGGCGGCGATCCGGAAAACATCACCCTTATGGGGGAATCGGCCGGAAGCATCAGCGGGATCACGCTGATGAGTCTGCCGCAGGCCAAAGGGCTGTTCCAGAAGGCGATTGCCGAAAGCGGCAGCAGTAATATCTTGCGGACCAAGGAGCAGGCGGCGCTGCTCACCCAACAGTTCTTGCAACTCGCCGGCATCAAAGATGTTGCTGGGTTGCGCAAACTGACCACGGCACAGTTCGGTGAGATTAACAAAAAACTGGCTGCGCTTGTAGGGGTCTTTTCCGCGCGCATGTACGCCCCCGTCGTTGACGGTGAGGTCATCCCCAGGGATCCGCTAACCGCCATCCAAGAGGGTGCGGCCGCCGGGATCCCTCTGCTCAACGGCGTGAATCGTGATGAATTCAGCTACTGGATACAGTATTTCCCCGTTTTAAGGACAACGCCCTTACGCCCATTTATTATGGGCACTCCGCAACTGCACGGGAAATTACAGGGACGGGAGGAAGACATCTTCGCCTTGTATCAGAAAACAAATCCTCCGGATGCCAAAATTGCTGCTGTTCCGGCCTTTATCACCGACCTGATGTTTTTCGTCCCCCATGTCCGGGTGTCTGAAGCACAGGCAAAACACGCCAAGGTCTGGATGTATCGCTTTGACTGGCCCTCTCAGGTGCATGATTATTTAGGGGCATGCCATGCCATCGAACTGGCGTTTGTTTTCAAAACTTTCGATTCTCCGCTGGCGGCCGAAATCGACGGGTCCACCCCGCCCATGGGCCTTTCTGACATGATGCAGGATGCTTGGATTTCCTTTGCCCGCACCGGCAACCCCAATCACAAAGGCATGCCTGCCTGGCCGACCTACGATGCCCAGCGCCGGGCCACCATGATATTCAATACAGAGAGTAAAGTCATAGAGGACCCGAATCACGAAGTGCGTCAGCTTTTCTCGGGCATTTCTTTCTAACATGACCGTGCAACCCTATCCTTGATTTACAACAACAGAGGAGAAACAATGAAAGCAATATTCCTGTCCGTTCTATCCGCAGTTTTACCGCTATCACTCGGTCTGCCGGTTCTGGCCTGCTCTGAAATAGCGATTGGTTCCGGCACCTATAACATTTCTGCCAGAAATTTTGATTTCCCACTCGTTGCCGCGATGGCCGTGATCAGGCCTCGTGGTTTCCATCAACAAAATGAGTCCAACACGAATTCCCATGCGTGGACGAGTAAATATGGCAGCGTCAGTTTCTACATCAAACTTCCTGAACCAAAAACCGGGCCTGTCGGTTTGGATTGGAGCAGGATGGCAGGGGTTGATGGCCTGAACGAAAAAGGCTTAAAAGTCGGCACCTATTTTTTGGCGGAGTCGACCTTTCAGCCGTCCGACAGCCGTAAGACAATTCCGGTGAACATGTTGATGCAGTTCTATCTGGACAACTGTCAATCCGTCGACGAGATTGTGGCCGCAGCGCAAGAAGGCAAACAGCGCGTCGTATCGATGCTAACGGAGCAGGGTGAACTCAAACTGCATGTGTATGCGCACGACGCTACCGGTGATTCAGTCATCATTGAGTATCTTGCCGGAAAGGTGGTCATCCACCGCCGCCCGGTTGTCCGGGTACTGACCAACACGCCGTATGATGAAGCAATTCGCGTACTAAAGAATTACGAGGATTTTGGCGGCAAGGAGGCGATACCGGGCGGCACGGAGTCACTCGATCGGTTCGTGCGCGGCGCATATTATCTGAAACACGTGCCAGTGCCATCCGCTCCCAAAGAGGCCGTGGCCTACGGTTTTGACACGATTCAGACCGTGGCTGTTACCCCGGGCTTTGATGATCGCTTCACGCAATGGTCAGTCGTCACAGATATAACCAGCAAAAAAATGTATTTCCGCACAGCTTGGAATCCGCAAATCTGCTTTCTCGACCTGAACGAGGTGAATTTTTCCGAGGGGAGACCAATCCGTTGCTTGGATTTCATCACTCGGGATAACCTGAGCGGCAATGTGCTTGCGGCCTTTTGAAAGTCTGCCGAGGATGTTCGTCCTCCCGCCTGATCTGCTGCAGGTCCGGTCACTGACCCGGCGAGGTAATCCCCAAGGTGTCAGGTTTTGGCGGGAGTTGCGGGTGCTTTCTTCTCCGCATCCACGCCTAGCTGCTTGAGCAGGAAACCGATGACGTCGCCAGCTCCCTTGCCCGCTATGGTGGCATCGCGCAGGTAGATCTCGCACTTCACGCCCACCGCGTCGCAGCGTTGCTTGATGGCTTGGGCGTGGCGCGGATGGTGGACGAGTTCGCCCCGGCTCGTGGGCTCTCCGTCCGGCATCGAGCAGGTCATGATGAGCGGCGGATCGTCCTTGGTGAGCTGGCCGATCATGCTGCAGTCGGCGAGGATCTTCCTCCCGGCATCGGTCTTGAAGTCGTCGCGACCTTTGAAGTGGTAGAACTTGATATCTTCGTCCTCGCCCCGGATCCATTCGGGTTTGAACTTGCCAATGATCTTTTCCCACTCGGTCATGTCGTAGGTGGCCTGGCCGTTCATGCAGCCGGCGGCGGCGAGGCGCGAGGACTGGCGCAGCATGGGATCGCTGTTCTTCGGGTCGGCGAGGTCGTCGTGGACCGCGAGCCACAGCGAGGCGCCCGCGCCCGCCGAGCTGCCGTGCGCGACGATGCGCTGCGGGTCGAGGTTGTACTGCGCGGCATGGAGCCGGACGAATTGGAGCGCTAGCGCGGCGTCGCGGAGGATGTCCTGGATCGGGGCGTGTTCCCGGAAGCGGTAATTGATGCTCATGAACGACACACCCGCGTCGAGACAGCGCCGGATGGAGTCGGGGCTGGCCTTGGACTTGTCGCCGCCGACGAAACCACCGCCGTGGATGAACACCACCAACGATGTGGGCTTGTCCGACTTGGCCAGCCAGAGGTCGAGCACGTTGCGCTCGTGTGGGCCATAGTGTACGTCCGCATGTGTCGGCGCGGGTAGCGCGGTCTTGCCAGTCTCGGCTTTGCCCCCGCACTTGCCGGTCATCTTCTGCCGGTAGGCGCGCGCCTCGTCCAGCGTGAGCTTCCCGTCCTTGTTCGCGTCGGCGTCGGGGAACCGTTTGAGCAGCAACTGCAATTGCTCCGGCGTGACCTCGCGCTGGGCCATGACCGTGGCCGCAGATAGGGCGCAAGCGCAGCACAACAGGCGGACGATATATTTGATTCGCATGCGCTCAACTTTCAGGGGTGGAAAATTTCCACGCGATCAAGCTCGGCCGCGCCGCGCCAGAGGATCTTGAACTGCGTCTGGCCGGGTGGCACGGAGGCTTCGTAGGTGACCATGGTGCGGCTCTGGCCGCCGGCGGCGCCGCGGTGTGGCATCGCGAGTTTGCGCTCGGTCCGCTGGGGCTGCAAATCGGTGAAGGTTGTGCCATCGCGAGAAACCTGCAACGTGAGATCGGCGGTATCCTTCGCGAAAAACACAACGACCTTGACCGACTCCATCGGCGCGGGCACTTGATAGGTGACGAAGTCGTTGGTGCTGCCCTTGGCGCGGAACAGGTATTCGGCGTAGAGGCAGTTGTACTCGTTGTTCAGCTGCAGCCCGGAGGACTTGGCGCTGACGCGGGAGAAATCCTGCAACTCGTCCACGAAGCAGACGCGCTGCACCGCGACCGGGCCGACGACATTCGACGGCTGTGACGAGCCCGAGGCGTTGCGCGCGACCACGCGATAACAATAGGACGCACCGGTTTTCGCCGTCACGTCGCTGAACAGCGGGCGATAGGCGACATCGCCGTCGCAGACGTTGGCGGCGATGACGGCCCACGGTCCGGCCGGCTGCGGCGCGCGCTCGACGTCGTAACCGGTCGCGCCGGCGGAGCCGCGCCACGTCAGCAGCGGCACTGCGCCGATCGGCAGCAGTTCGGGTGCGTCGGGCACAGGCACCGGCGGCACGGGCAGGCCCTGAATCTTGAAGGCGGCCTCGCGCATCGCGGCCATGATCTCGATTTCGCGTTGCGTGTCGGCGCTCGGGAAGCCGGGGTAGTGATAGGACCAGACCGCGGGATAGGTCATGATCTGGTGCCAGTAGAAGCCGCCCTCCTGGTGGTGGAAGTACATGCTCCAGATCAGCGCGCCGGAGACCGCCTTGTCCGCGCACACATAGTCGAGGAACTCGCGCAGCTTGACGACGACGTTGTCGTGCGTCAGCTCCTTGCCATCGATGTAGGGCCCAAACTCGCCGATGTAGAGCGGGCGCGGCTCTTTGAGTGTCGTGATCTCCCGCGCGATGGTCGCCGGCCAGGCACTGCCGACGCCCTTGTAGTTGCTGTAAAGATGGCGGTTCACAAGGTCGATGTCTTTGCCGGTGTACATCTGCGCCTTGCCGGGGACGTGGCGCGTATCGGAGACGAGGTGGTTCTTGTCGAGGCTCTTCATATAGGCCGCCATCTCGGCGAGCCACGCATCAGGCGCGGAATCCATCTCGTTGCCGAACTGCCACGCGAGGATCGCCTTGTCGTCGCAGTAGCGCACGCCGGTGATGGTGTTCACGCGGCCGAGCACGAAGCGGAGCGTGGTCTTATAGTCCTCCTTGAGCTGCGGGTCGGTCCAGAACTCCGCGCGCTTCTTGCCACGGTACGACGCGTAGGTGCCGATGCCGCCGAGGTAGTCGCCGGACTCCGCCGTCAGCGGCAGGATCACGCGCACGCCGTATTTGTTGCCGAGCGCCAGCATGCTGTCCACGACCTTGAAGGCCGTCTCGTTGAACTGGCCGGGGCCGGTGAGGAAGTGCCACGGTTTGGCTTCCTCCTGCGCGCCGCGCATCGGCAGGTTCCAGGTGCGCACGACGCGGAGGTTCATCTGGTCGAGCGTCTTGAAGCCGTCCTCCTGCTCCCATGGCGTCGGCAGGTGCAGCCGCTCCGGCAGCATCAGCGTCCAGTCGTAGGGCAGCACCAGCCCGGGCATGTTGGCGCCGACGAACCGGAACTCCTGGTCGCCATCCATCAGCTTCGCCCCCTGGCGCGTGATGAAGTTTTGCAGCCGGCTGGGGGCCGGGTTCGGTTCCGCCGCCGCCAGCAGCGGCGCGAGGCACAGCAGGGTGAGGGTTTTTTTCATTTCATTTCTCCGGTATCAAAACGTTGCGCCTGTAATTTTCGTGCATGTGGGAGGCAACCGTTCCCGCGGCGGCGTGTGGCTGGTTTCATTCCGCGGGTCTGGAAGCCCCGCCCACAAAGCGGTTTTCTGCAGCGGCTTGCCTGTCCCGGCGAAGTGCTTCGATGAAGCCGGGAGGTCGCTGCCACCGTGTTTTCCATGCCGTGCAAAGGTCACGGCGGCATATTTCCAAGGATTGGATAAAAAGGACAGCCCCATTTCCAAGGCCGGGGACAAGTGCGCAGCGCCGCTTGCTTCCCGCGTGGGATGCGCTACGGTTCGCGCCATGAACAAAGAAAATGAAGTTCTCGAAATTCTTAAAGGCATCATCGATCCCGACCTCGGCCGCGACATCGTCAGCCTCGGGTTTGTGAAGCAGGTGAGGGTGGATGACGCGGGTCAGGTCTCGTTCGTTATCGAGCTTACGACGCCGGCGTGTCCGGTCAAGGAGCAGTTCAAGCGCACCGCCGAGGCGCTCGTCGGCCAGTTGCCGTGGGCGAAAAAAGTCAGCGTCACGATGTCGGCGCAGACGCGCGCCAGCCGCCCGCTGGGGGCGGTAGGCGCGGGTCTGAAGCAGGTCGCGACCATCATCGCGGTTTCGAGCTGCAAGGGCGGCGTCGGCAAATCCACGGTCGCGGTGAACCTCGCGTATGCGTTGCAAACGCTGGGCGCGAAGGTGGGCATCTTCGACGCGGATGTGTATGGGCCGAGCCTGCCGACGATGGTATCGCCGCAGGCCACGCAAGTGTTCCAGGGCGCCGACGGACTGATCAACCCGCTCGAATTTGAAGGCGTGAAGCTGATGTCGTTCGGCTTCGTCAGCGGCGACGGGGGCCCGGCGATCATGCGCGGCCCGATGGTCACGCAGGTCATCAACCAGCTGCTCACGACGACGGCTTGGGGCGCCCTCGATTATCTCGTGCTCGACCTGCCGCCCGGCACCGGCGACATCCAGCTCACGCTCACGCAGCTCGTCCCGATCGCCGCCGCCGTCATCGTCACCACGCCGCAGCAGCTCTCCTTCGTGGATGTCGTCAAAGGCATCCAGATGTTCGACCAGCTCAAGGTCCCGGTGGTCGGCGTCGTCGAGAACATGAGCTACTTCGAGTGCGGCAAATGCCATGAAAAGCACCACCTCTTCGGCCAGGGCGCGCGCAAGAAGCTCGTCGAACAATTCGGCATCCAGAACTCCTTCGAGATCCCCATTCTCCCCGAAATCTCGCGCCTCAGCGACGCCGGCACCCCCGTCGTTCTGGCCGGCGGCGCCAGCGCGCAGCACTACACCGCGATCGCCGGCTCCGTCGTGCGTGAGGTCAGCAAAATCCAGCACGGCGGACTCGCCCGGCCCACGGTCGCCTTCGTGGACGGACGCGGGATCGTCGTCACCACCGGCGACGGGGCGGAACACGTCATCACCGCCGCCGACCTGCGCCGCGCCTGCCGTTGCGCCGTCTGCGTCGAGGAATTCTCCGGCAAACCGCTGCTCGCCCCGGAAACCGTCGCCGAAAACATCTGCCCGCAAACCATCCAACCGATGGGCAACTACGCCGTCGCCATCGCCTGGAGCGACGGCCACACCTCGTCCATTTATCCCTACGACGCCATCCTCAAACTCGCCGCGGATTGAAGGGGCCGCGGTGAGCCAGTCACCGGATGGGGCTGCGTTCGGGCGTGTAGGCGTCGTCCTTGCGGAGGCTCATGTCGAGGTTTGTCGTGGCCTGGCCGTGATCCACGAGCGGCTGGGCGACGTCGTAGAGCGCGGTGCGGAGCAGGAGCGTCTGCGCGGCGCGTTGGCTGATGCCGACCCCGACGCACGCGCCGGAAACCCAGTTGTTGAAGAAAATGTTGCCGATGATGCGCGCGGGGCCTTCGGCACCGCCGCCCGGTGACTTGCCGAGATCCATCGGAATCACATTGAGGCCGGCCAGCAGGTTGTTCCAGCCGCCGCCCCAGGTCCAGTTGGCGCCGTATTGTGCGCCGCTGAACGGCACGACGTTTTGCACCTCGTTTTCGACGAAGCGATTGGCGAAGTTGGCCAGCGGTGCATCCCGCTCGGCTTCCAGCGGCAGCCGTCCGCCTGCGCTGCAGAAGAGGCCGCCGCCCTCGTGAACGCGGCAGTCGAGGATCAGGTTGAAGAAGTCGGGCGCGGTCCGCCGTTCGGCGGGGTTGGCGTGCTGGCGGTCGTCTTCCGTCATCAAGGTCACGCCCAGCGTGCGGTCGCAGAGCTGGCGGTCCACCACCGAGTTGATCGCGCCGGCGCCGTAGAGGTAGAGGCCTTTGCCACAATCGATCTCCTGGTTGTTGACGAAGACCGTTTCGATCAGGCCGTTCATCACGACCACCACGCTGGTCGCATCAGGCGGCACCCGCCATGGTTTATCTACACGCAGTTCGCGGGTGGCAGGCTCGCAGCCGTTGATCCGGCGCCACTGGCCCAGGCCGCGGCCGCGCGCGATGACCACGAAACGGCCGATGCAGTCCGCGGCGGCCGCGGCGCGATCGCGCACTTGCGGCCAGCGTTCCGTGCGCAGCGCCATGGCAGACGCGGAAGCGACGCGGCTCTCGTAGAGGTGGCCGGCGCCTTCGATGAGGTAGGTCTCGCACGCGTTGCCGCCGAGGATGGTGCGCTCGACCGAGTTGCCGGCGATGAAGTTCTGGTAGTTCACCCCGAAGTGGGTCTGCATGACCAGCCCGCGCGTATCACCGACCATGCGGTTGTCCTCGAAAATAGAGTGCTCCACGCCCCAGAACTTGAAGTTGTGACCGCGCCAGCGCCGGTCGGTCTGAAACTGATTTTGCGCGAAGAGGCTGTCCTCGACCTTGCGCTCGCAACTGACGCTGCCGGGGCCGTAGGTCTCGCAGCGCACCATGCAGAACCGGCGGGCCTTGACGATGTTGAGCGGGCGCGCCGCATAGGGGTGCTCGGTGAGGCTGAAATCCTGCTGGGTCTCCAGATGCACGCGGTAGAGCGACACATCCTCGGACCACTCCGGGTCCTTGCCGACGCGCAGCGCCGAGCCGTGTGCGGGCATGAAGCGCAGCGTGAGGTCGCGCAAGGCAAACCGGCTCATGCCGTGCAACAGGTCGCGTCCGGCGAAGGCGGTGCGGGCTTCGGTGAGCGTGCGGGCTTCGATGGTCGGAGCTTGCAGGTTGGCGATGACCGTCTGGTGCAGCGCAGCGCCTTGGATGACGACATCGTCCGGGATTTCAACGGTGTGGGCGAGCGCGTAGGCGCCGGGCGGCAGGAGCACGGTGCCGCCGGGCGCGGCCTGCTTGAGGGCGGCTTCCAGCGCGGCGGTGTCGTCGGTGAGTCCGTCGCCCTTCGCGCCTAGTTCGCGGATATTGACCACACGCCGGACGGCTGCGGTTTTGGGTGTCACCGTCAGCTTGAGCGGGTCCGACCAGCCGTAGCCGCCGCCGTGGCGGCCGTGGACAAACAGTTCGTAAGCGCCCGGTGCGAGATCCGCCGGCAGCCAGGCCGAGAGGCTCCAGCGCTCGGTGTGGCCGTCCTCGTGATGCTGCGAAGCGAGACGCAGGGGGATGCCGTTGGTCGTGCCGGCCTGACGGATGACCGCCAGCGCGGACGGAAGCTGATGACCCCAAGAAAACGTCCGGCCAAAGACGCGGATCGTCTCGCCCGGTGCCTGCGTCTGCGGATAGAGCCATTGGGCCTGCGGGCGGTTGACGAGATAGGGGGCGCTCCAGTGCGTACCGTCGCCGACCCAGACGGCGGAGGTGAGCGGCGCGCGCACCCAAGGCTGGGCCACGCAGTGGAAATCAACCTGCAGGAAACCTTCGCCGCTCCCGAGGATTTGGCAGTCGCGTGCGCCGGCCGGCGGCAGGGTGGGGAGGTCCGGTGTATGTCCGAGTGCCTCGAGATGGCGCAACGGATCGTCCGGCTGTTTTGCGTCATAGGCCCCTAGACAGAGGGCCTTCACGACCGTCTTGCCGGGGATAAAACCCTCGCCGGTTATGATGATCGGTTCGCCGTTGCAGGCCGGTTCGGTAATGAACGCGATCTCCGGGGGCTGCCCGGCCGCCGCCAGCAGCGGCGCGAGGCACAACAGGGTGCGAATTCTGTTCATATTCCTTTTCCAAGGCCGGAGAAGGTCATCGTTCCGGCTCTCAAGTTTGGGCGAAAGCGTCAGTCACGCTCATCATTTGAAATGAAGATCCTCCACATGTTCGTTGGTCACGAAATCCTTGGGGGAGGTTAATTTCTTTCCACCGATGATGACGTTGTCGAACGTCAGGTCGCGGATTTTGCACTCGGGGCCACCGCGGAAAATATCGCGTTCGCCCAAGACGCTCGGCGCGGCAATCTGGATATTCTGGAAGAGGATGCCGGCGAGGTCGCCCGGTTCGCGGCCCATCGGTTTCGGCCAGGCGTAGGGTTTCTCGGTGACCATCTGGAGCAGGAAGGTTTGTACGGTGGGCCGCGGATCTTCCACGCGGATGTTGCGGAAGACGACATCGCGGCCGCCTTCGCCTCTGCCTTCGCCGCGCATGTTGAAGATGCGGCCGCCTTCTCCGCCCGCACCGCGTTTGCGGGCGAAGATCACGTCGCAATCCTCCACCACCAAGGGTTGTCCGTTTTGTCTGGATAAACTGGTGAGCAGGAAGACCGAACCGTTGGCGTCATGCCAGCTGACGAGCCGGCGGATGCCAAGGCCACACGGATAGATGTCATCATCCTGGCAGCGGAGAAAACAATCTTCCACCATCGCATTGCGTGCCGTGCCAAAGCCGTCGGTGTTGACCCGCCACGCCAGCACCTTCACCCAGCGCACGCTCGTCGGCCGGGCGGGGTCGCAGTCCGAAGCGGTCCACAGGATGCAGGAGTGCATGGCCGGATTGGCGATGGTGAGGCCCTCGACGGTGGTGTTGTAGGGCCCGTTGATGATGATGGGACAATACTGCTGGTCGCGATAATGCCCCTCCTTGCCGCCCTTGACCGGCGGTTTCAAAAAGGCCGGGTGGGTCAGGCGATCTCCCGACAGCGTGCCGCAGCCGAAGATATGGATGTCGTGCCCACCGCCCCGGATGCCGGTTCCGTGGAAGGTGCCGTAGACCAGCGCATCGCCGGGGATGTAATAATTCCGGTTGGTTTGGAGTGGATAGGCGAGCCCGATATCGTGCACACCGGGCAGGAATGCGAGCGTTTTCCAGTGGCCGTTGGTGGGCGGCACCTCGCCGGGTTTGAGGGCATAAACGCCCGGATCATCGGGTCGCGGTTTGTTGGCGAAAACAGGATTGGCGAAGATGGAAAGCGCGTGGATGGGCGGACCGCTATAAGGCTTTCCGCTGGGCGTCATGCCCGTGTCTTGGTCTCGCATGGCCCCGTCAATGTCTACGGCCACGAGGCAAGGTTTCTCGAGCGTGAAATAGGCCTTGCCGTCCTTGAGTTGAACGTGGCGACCGAAGCGTTCGGGATGAACGGTGGCTTTGCGGATGGCCGCGCCATCGGCCTTGGCCACCTCGACCTCGACCGGGCCTGACGTTTCGAAATTCACATAGGAATGGCTCCAGCCGCTGAGTAAACACCAGTAACCTTCCACCACCACGCCCGCGCTGTTGCCGCCCACATCTTTGCAGGCGGTCTTGAAGACGAAAGGTTTTTGCCAGGGCGCGTCGACCCCGGCCGGCCGCACGCGCACCACGTAGTGATCGGAGCCAGCAAGGCCCGGCACCGGGCCATACACGATAAGCTGGTTCGAAGACGTGCCCGCATCGGCGGCGTGCAGCGCAAGCAACGGGGCCAGCAGCAGGGCGGCGAGAGCCGAGCAGAGCGAGGCGGCCCGCCGAAAGCGGGCAACTGTGAGGGTGTTTTTCATGGTTCAGGGTCCGTTGTCAGGGCACGATGTGCACACTCAAGGAGGTCAGCGTTGCCGCGCTGCGTGCTTTGAAGGTGAACTCGTTGGCGCCGCACTTGAGAGCCTTGGCCAACCCGGGTGAGGCGCTGGAGAGAATGATGTTGGTCTGCACGCGCTCCAGCTTCAGGCCCGCGCAAGCGTGGCCATTGATGCTGACGGTGGGCGGCTCGAAAGCACCCTGCCCCTGCCACACCAGTTCGAGGCGGGCCTCCTTGGCTCGCGCGGGATCGTCGGCCAGAAAGAGGGAAAGGGAAGTTGTCGCGCCAGCCTTCATGCCGACGGGCAAGGGGCCATTGCTCACGGTGCCGTTGAACGCCGTGCCATGATTCGCATCCAGGAAGTATTCCTTGGCCAGCTGCGCAAGCAGGGTGCGATCTGCGAACTCACGGATTAACGGATACTCGCCCGGCAGGTAGTAGTTGAAGAAGTAGAGTCCGTCGGCGCCCTTCTGCCAGAGTGTGGCGACGGCGGCACGCAAGGTCTCCGGGCTGCCGTAGCGCACAAAGGCTTTGCGTCGGAACTCCATCCGGTCCAAGACGCCATAGACGGGCACTTGGTGGCGATGCGCCAGCGCCACCCACGGTTCGAGCTCGTTCGCGGAGAACGTGCCGCCATGTCCGGCGATGACAGCATCCAACCAGCCTGCCTTGAGCCACGCTTCCACGTCCAACCCGACGGCACGGGCTTTGTCCGGCGAATCGGGAACCCGGGTCACCAGTCGCAACGGATGACCCCGGCGCTTCGCCGCTGCATCGAGAATAGCATGGGCTTCACCGACGAAGGCGGTCAGGGCCGCCGTCTTCACTTCGCCGGCGCGGAACAGCGAGGGATAGCGCAGCCAGTCAAGCTCTGCGCCATCCAGGTCGTAACGTTGGCAGGCCTCGCGGAACTGCTGGAGAAAGTGAGCACGCACTTCGGGGAGCGCGTAGTCATAGGCCAGTGACTCGGCTTCGAACTTGGGTTGCGGGCCACGGCCTTCAATCCAAGGCAGGAACCGGGTTTGCCAGTCGTGGTCGGAAGGCGGTTTGAGGAACCAATGCCGATGCGCACGGCGGAAATCGTCCCAGAGATGAGCCCCGTTGGACCAGCTGTGGTGATAGTCGTTCATGCGCATGGAGAAGAAGAACGCGCGCCCGTTTCGCCTCCAGAATTGAATGACCGGCAGAAGGGGATCACCCCCGAGCGCGGTCAGGCGGGCGGGCGGCAGGTCCCAGACCGGCACGCCGAAGTTGCCGCAATACGCGAGACCCTTGACGGGGGTGCCGGCCAGCGGCTCAAGGCGGTAGCCCAGGCAGTCGCCGACCGTGCGGACGGGTCGGATGAGCGGCCTTTCGCCGGCTGGAACCCACAGGTCGGGCAGGCCGTAGGCGGGGCTTTTCAAGTCGTCGCCGTCGTCGTTGAAGAGGATGCGCGGCAGCCCACGGCTGACCGGATCCATGCACTCGCCCTGCGCCAGCAGTAAAGCTGGCCACAGCAGCAGGGCGGCTACTACCATGGAGCATCTGTATGGCACATTTCTTCCCATGCTTATCCAAGGATTGGCAGCCCAAGGCTGCCCGTCTCGCAAGGCTCGGCTGGAAACGCCAGCGCGGGAGTTTTCCAAGGATTGGAAAAAATAACCAGTATCTTTTCCAGGGCTTGGGCAATTTGACGGTAGGCTCCTGATCGGCCGGGTTCGTGCCGGCTCAACGTGTGGCTCCGGCATCGATTGGTCGCGTCACGTTTCCGGACAGCTCTAGGGTGCCGCCGATGGTGAAGCTGAGCGCGGCAGCGCTGACTGCGCCTTTTGCTCTTGTGACCACCGGGGCTGTAGCTACAATGCGTTTGGCCTTCGATCAAGCTATGCAAAACGACACAATTTCTATCCTTGGCGTCGGAACCGGGAGCTTCCGATGAAGCGGTTGACGACGTACCTGTCCAAGCTGACGGTCCTGCTGCTTTGGGTTTGTCTGGTCCTGCCTCGGGCGCAGGCGACAAACCTCTATCCAAACTCCAGCTTCGAGCAGGGACTGCCGCCCGTTCTTTCCGGGGGAGAAAACCGACTTGTCGAGGGGAAGGCGTTCCAGGGCAAACGATACGCCAGCTCCCGTCTCGAGCGCATCATGTTCATGCCCGTTCCTGTGCCCACGGGCGTGAGTCAGGTGACGGTGTCGGCCTATCTGCGCTCGGGAAAAGGGAGCGGAAAAGTGGTTTTTGGAATGCACACATCGAGCCCCTTCAATTGTCTTTGGGCAACGGAGACAACCACCACCCTGAGCCCACGTTGGACGCGCTATACCGCCACGTTCCCCGTCAACGTCACAACGTCTGCCGAAAAGCCGGCCTTCCTCTCCCCGATCTTGTGGAATAGGGACCGCCAAGAGGTTGAGCTGGATGCCATCCAGCTCGAATTCGCCGGGTTAACGGACTATGCACCATCGACGGCGATCGAGACGCGGGCTTGGACGGGCAAGTATGGCAATATCTTCGATGCGAGCACCGCGGTGGATCTGAGGGCCGGCGTGGCTAATGCGACGGCACGAGCACTCTTGGCGCGGTGGGAGATCGCCGTGGTAAACCACAAGGGCGAGCAAGTCTATCGTGATGACAACTCCATCACGCTCGCCCCTGGCGCCCAACAGGAGCGCGCCATCTCCCTCGGACAGCTCGCGTTTGGGCACTACACGGTGCAGTGTTCTGTTTCCAACGGTTCGGAACGTCTGGCCCAGCAAAGCACCACCTTTGCCCGCGTGGCGGCGCGCCCGGAAGACAAGAAGTTGGACAAGTTCGGCTTTCACGTGAAATACGTCAACGAACCGGGGGCCGAAGACCTTTCGGCGGAGCGGTGGGGCGTGCTGAACAAGCTGGGGGCCGGATGGGCGCGCCTCTGGTGCAGTTGGCGGGAGGTAGAGGCGGTCAAAGGGACGTATAACTGGAGCCTTTACGATGCCGAGATTGGCATCGCCAAGCGCAAAGGCCTGCGTGTCCTCGGGGTGTTTTATAATCGCACGCCACGTTGGGCGGGCCCGGACGATATGGATGTCGTTGACTTATCGGCCAACACCGCCGGACGGGAAGCGTTCATCCGGGCCTTTGTCGGACGCTACAAGGACGTGGTGGATGCCTGGGAAATCTTCAACGAGCCCTATTGGGCCTTCAGCCCGCAGCGCAAAGCGGGGAAGGGCGACAAGTTCATCGCCGACTACGCGGTGCTGCATCGCGCCACCTACCGCATCATCAAAGAACTTGATCCTACGGCGACGGCCATCACCAACATCGGAGATTCCGAGTTCAAGTCCGATCGCGACTGGGCCTTCTTTCTCGGAATAGCAGAAGCGGGGCTTCTGAACCACACAGACGCGGTTTCCACGCATGAGTATGACTACAAGGTGCCCGCCACCGAACTGCGCGCGCAATATGAGACTGCCGTCGCGCGCATCAGGCAGGTGCTGGCGAGTCACCAGCGAACCAATCTGCCCATCTGGATGACGGAAGGGGCGATCACGTCCGACGATCAGCTCGACCCGCGGCACAGGTGGTATGAGCGCCTCGAGCATTTTATGAAGACAGCTTTTGTGGCTGATGAATGGAAAGCCGCCAAGGCCTTGGCCAAGGGTAAGATCTTGCGGCGGGTGTGCGGCTACCAGAAAGAGTTCTTCTTCAACCTAAGCCAGCCTGGCCCGTCGGAAGGGCTCTATGCGCCCTTTCGCAACCGGTGGGAAGGGCCGAAGGTGGTCTACCCGGTGCAGGTCGCCGTGGCACGAACGCTGGGTGACACGGATTTCGTCTGCGAAGGTAAATGCGATCCGAGCGGCGGGCAGGTCTTTCTTTTCAAGGAGGCCGGTCGCGTGGTGGCGGCCTACTGGACCGAAGGGGCGAAAAGCACGCTGACGGTGACGACTCCGGCCAATACGTCGCTCACCCTGGTTGATCTGATGGGCAACGCGAAGGACTTGACCGCACATGCCAGCGTGAGTCTGCCCTTGGATTCAGAGCCGCATTTTGTGGTCGTATCCACCGGCGCTCTCGATCAGACCGTGGAAACGCTGCGTAAGATGCTCTGCCCGCTGCCTCCCCGCCCATAAAGCACCGCAGCAGGCCAAACAAAAAGTGCTGAACCACGCCGGCCCTGCGGCCCGTGCTGTCCGCACGCGGGCTCATTTGAAGTGAATGTCCTCCACGTATTCGTTGGTCACAAAATCTTTGAGTGAGGTCAGCTTCTTCCCGCCAATGGTGACGTTGTCGAAGGTGATGTCGCGGATTTTGCACTCGGGTCCGCCGCGCAGAATGTTGGGTTCGCCCAGGATGCTCGGCGCAGCGATCTGGATGTTTTGGAAGAGGACGCCGACGAGATCGCCCGGGCCGCGGCTCACGGGCTTGGGCCAGACATAGGGTTTCTCGGTGACCATCTGGAGCAGGAAAGCTTGTTGCGTGGGTCGCGGATCTTCCACGCGGATGTTGCGGAAGATGACGTTGCGTCCGCCTTCGCCTTGGCCCTCGCCGCGCATGTTGAAGATCCGGCTGCCACTCGCAAATTGAAATTGCGATTGCCGCGCGAAGATCACATCGCAATCTTCCACCACCAAGGGCCGGCCATTTTGATGGGACAAGTTGGTGAGCAGAAAGGCCGAGCCACAGGCGTCATGCCAGATGACGAGGCGGCGGATGCCGAGGCCCGCCGGGTAAATGGTGTCATCCTCGGTGCGGATGAAACAGTCTTCGATCAGCGAATTGTCCTGCGTGGCGAAGCCGTCGCTGTTGTAGCGCCAGCCGAGCACTTTCACCCAGTGCACGCGCGCCGGCCGCGTCGCGTCGAAGTATTGCGGACTGATGCCGAGGATGCAGGACCAATAGGCCGGATTCGCCAGCGTGAGGCCTTCGACCTCGCTGTTGTAGGGGGAACGGATGGTGATCGGCGAATAGGGATGGGACTGCTTGTAGTGTAGTTTTAATATTCGTTCAGGGTGGGGCAGGCGGTCGCCCGACAGCGTGCCGCAGCCGAACATGCGAATGTCATGTCCGCCCTGCTCCTTGAGGAAACTGCCATAGACGAGTGCATCGCCGGGGATGTAATAATTTTTGCTGGCTTGGAGCGGATAGGCGAGTCCGACGTCGTGCACGCCGGGCAGGAACGCGAGCGTTTTCCAGTTGCCGTTCGTCGGCGGTTTTTCGCCGGGCTTGACGGCGAAGACCGACGGATCATCCGCCCGCGGTTTATTGGCGAAAATCGGATTGGCGAAAATGGAAAGCCCGTGGAGCGGTGGCCCCGCATACCAGCCGCCGCCGGGCGTGCGCGTCGTATCTTGATCGCGCATCTCTCCATCGATATCCACCGCCACCAGACACGGCTGCGCGAGGGTCACATAGGCCTTGCCATCCTTGAGCTGCACCTGTTTGCCGAAGCGCACCGGGTGGACGGTGGCCTTGCGGATCGGCGCTCCGTCGGCCTTGGCAATTTCCACTTCCACCGGCCCGGCGGACTCGAAGTTCACGTAGGAATGGCTCCAGCCGCTCATATGCGGACAGTAGCCTTCCGTGTCGATCTTCCCGAGCTTCTTCGGGTCGAAGCGTCCGAAGTCCTTGCACGCGGTTTTGAAGACGAACGCCTTTTGCCACGGGGCATCGCCTGCGGCCTTGCGCACCCGCATGGCGTAGTGATCGGACGGCGCCAGCCCGGGCACCGGGCCATAGACGATCAGCTGGTTCGCGGCCGCATCCGGCGCGGTTGCTGCGGCTGCGCCGAAGAAACTGGGTTCCGCCGCTGCCAGCAGCGGTGCGAGGCACAAGAGGATGATGGTTTTATTCATGTAAAAATTCCGGGATTATAACACGGCCTGCCTTGTTTTCGTGTGGGCGGGAGCACCCGCTCCCGCGTTCATTGGCTTGTGTATATATTTCGCGGGAGCTGGAACTCCCGCCCACAGTACAGTTTCAGTAGCGGCCGCCTTCCGGCTTCGGCAGGGCACTACGCCGGGACAAGGTGGCCGCCGACGGCGAACCTGCCGCGGCGGAATCACCGCTGCAGTTCCCAAGATGGGCAGCGCAAGACGGCCCGTCTCGCAAAGCTCGGGTGGAAAAGTCACTGCGGCATTTTTCCAAGGATTGGAGAAAATAGACAGCCTCATTTCCAAGGCTTCTGAAAGCTGCAGTTGGGCAGAGCGTGGGCCGGTGGTGGCAGGTCTCTGGTCGAGTAAGCGCCAGGCTTTTTATCACGGGTGTGGTCGGCACGCGGTGGCACCTTGCGTACCCAGCGGACGGTTTCGGAGCGGCGGCACTCCTGCCGCCGTAGCCGGCGCGCCGGGCACGGGCCTTGCTCTCGCTGCGCGCGTAAGGCCGTGGTGTGTGTTGTGGCTGTATCGGCGGCAGGAGTGCCGCCGCTCCGAAGCAGCCAAGCCAGCAACCCAACTGCGATGTTCAGAGACAGGAACGCGGAACGTCAGAGGTGTTGACTCGCGGCACGGAGCCCCTACACTCACGCTCCCATGAAAACATATCTGCTTGGCGGGGTGGGCTTGGTGGTGCTTTGCGCGCTGCTTTCGGCTTCGGCGGCGAGCGATTGGCCGCAGTGGCGCGGGCCGTCGCGCAACGGCAGCCTGATCGAGAGCTCGCCGCTGGCCGACCAGTGGCCCGCCTCGGGCTTGAAGAAACTTTGGGACAGCGAGGAGATTCCGTCCGACGACAACGGCGGCTTCAGCAGCCCCGTGGCGGCGGGCGGGCGGGTCTATGCTTCCATCGTGTGGCACTCCGATGTGCCCACCGAGACGCGCGGGATCGACGACCTGGTGCTGCGGCAGCTGGGCTACCAGTCGGTCGCCGGCTGGCCCAAGGAAACCGTGGATAACATGGAGAAGACTCGGCGCGAACTTGACTCGAAGCTGATGGGCGCCGAATATGACAAGTTCGTCGAGGACTGGCTCGCCAAGCATCTCGACGCGAAGAAGCGGCAGACCAGTGGCGGTTATGTGCGCGGCCGGTTCAACCGGCGCGGCGACGCCATCCCGTTGGAGGTCTACGACAAGCTGCTGACCGTCTCGAAGAAACGTTTCCCCAACCAGGCGGCGATGGAACAGTGGGTTAACGAGCAGAATTTCGGCGAGAAGCTCTCTAAGGAAATCATCGCCGCGGTGCCGCCGACCATGAAGAAGGCCGAGGACGTGGTGGTCTGCCTTGACCTCGCCACCGGGAAGACGCTGTGGAAATGCGCGGCGCCCGGCGAAGCCGTGGGCCGCAATGCCTCCAGCACACCGTGCATCGTGGACGGCAAGATCTATGCGCTCGGCAGTCTGAACTGCTACGCCGTGGACGCCATCACCGGCAAGCAGGTCTGGTCCACGCCGTTGCCGTCGAAAGGTCCCGCGTCATCTCCGATGGTGGTGGATGGCGTGCTCGTCGTCAACGCCGGCAAGCTCGCGGCGTTCGACGCGGCGACGGGCAAGGCGCTCTGGACCCAGCCGAAGGCCGGCGGCGGCAACGCCTCGCCCGTGGCGTGGAAGTCCGGCGAGAAGACCGTCGTCATCTGCAACGGCAAAGCGCTGAGCGGCGTGGACCTCAAAACCGGCGAAGTGCTCTGGACAACGCCGGCCGGCGGCGATTGCACGCCCGCGCTCGCGGGTGACCTGCTGGCGGTGCAAACCTCCAACTCCAAGATCGGTATACTCGCGGGCAAGCTGACCGCGACCGGTTTCACCAATCTCTGGAATCTGCCCTATGACCCGCTGCGCTCGCAGTCCAGCCCGCTGATCGTGGATGGCCACGTCTACCTGATGGACGACAACTATCACTGGTGCTTCGAACTCGCCACGGGCAAGCAGCTCTGGAAAGAAAAAGTCATGTCGTCTGCGATCACCTCGCCGGTCCTGGCCGATGGGAAAGCTTATCTGCTGGTCGGCGGCGGCTCGAAGATCATGATGATGAAGCTCTCGCCCGAGAAACGCATCCAGCTGGGGCAGGCCAACGTCCGCGGTGCCCTGGGTGTGCCGTCGCCCGCTATCGCCGACGGCAAGCTCATCCTTCGCGGTCGCAAAGGGCTCAGTTGCTTCAGCCTGACCGCGAACGGGCCGGTCGCGGCGAGCCCGTGAGCGCGCGGACCGCGCCACCGTCAACTGAAGAAGACTTAACCACAGAGGGCGCAGAGGTCTGCTGAGGTCACAGAGTAAAACCTCCGACAGCCGACTGTCAGAAAATACACGCCGGAGGGCTCTTTCGCTTAAAGCCGCAAATCTAGAATTCGTGCTGCAATGGTTGGAGTTGGTTGGGCTGTCTGGCGGCGCGCTCGGCGGGCGCGCCCTACCTTCCGTGCCAATCCGCGCTGCTCCGTGTCTGCTATTCCTCTGCGAACCTCCGCCGACCTCCGTGACCTCTGTGGTTACTTCTTCTTGGCGGCTTCGGCTCGCTGCACGTACTGGCGCAGTTCCTCCGGCAGCGGAAACTCTAGCTGGACATGTTGGCTGCGTAGCGCGGCGCGCAGCCGCTCGGGCGGGACGTCCGGCAGATCCACCTTCAGCTCCTTGGCCAGTGCGGCGGCGGTGCCGGCGGCTTCGCCGAGTTCCAGCATTGTCCGCGAGAGGCGGCAGCTCGAGGCGGCGATGGAGCTGAAGCTGGCGGCGCGGCAGGCGATCAGCAGGTTGCGCTGGCCTTGCGGGATCAGGCACCGGTAGGGCACACCATAGGGCTCGCGCAGTTCGCGAATGCCGCGGTTGTGACCGCCGTGCGTATCGGAAGGGTGATCGGCGAGGCAGATGATGTCGGGGTGCTGCTGGCCGCTGACGCCGGCGCGGAGGTCATTTTCCGTCAACACATAGTCACCGACCACGCGCCGCGACTCGCGGATGCCTAGTGCGGGCGCGATCCAGTCCAACCGGTAGCCGCGGAACTCGGCGTAGCGTGTCTGCAGGTCGTGCCAGTGGGCGCGCACGCGGCGCTGGCACTCGGCGAGCCCGTCGGCGTAGCCGCGCCGCATGAACTCCGCGCCGTCCATCGTCGGCAGCATGTTCACATTGAGGTCGCCGTTGGGATAGTGGTTGATCTGCGCGACGGGGAATTGCTTGCCCCACCAGCACCGCGCCGGCACGCCCTCCGGCAGCGGGCCCACGGTGGGCACCGCGGCTGGCGTGATGCGATAGATCAGGCTCACGCCGTTGACCCGCGGCGTGGCGTTGGTCGGAGCGTTGGGTTCGTTGAAGCGGGACTGCGCTTCCTGCCCGGCCATCAGGGTGCAGCCCGCCGCAGCGCAGAGTTCGCCGTCGCCGGTGGCATCCACAAAATAATCGGCGACGAGCGTCGCGCCGCTGGAGAGGGACACGGACTTGACCCGACCAGCTGCGGTCTGGGCGTCGGTGAACGCGGTGTTGAGCAGGACGCGGCAGTGCCCGGTTTCCGCCAGCAGCGTCGCCAACGCGCGCGCCATCGCGTCCGGCTCGAACACGACCCCGTGAATATCCTTGGAGGGCAGATGGTGCCGCTGCAGCGTGTCGAGGTAGGTGCGCGCCGGGTCGATCACCGTTTCGCCGCCGGGGTAGCGGTAGGCCTCGCGCGCCGGGTCGAAGGTGCCCAGATGGCGGCCCATGGTGTAGATGCCGACCGCGTTGGTCTGCTGCTTGAGCCGCAGATACAGCTCAAACGGGAGGCCGGTGCCGCCGACCACCGGCTCCCAGATGTTGACGCCGCCGCGGACCGCGTTGCCGCCGAGGCAGTCCGCCCGCTCCACCAGCACCACATCCACGCCGCGCCGCGCCGCCGCCAGGGCCGCCCCGCACCCGCCGCTCCCGCCGCCGAGCACCGCCAGCTCGCAACGCAGCTCCTCCGCAGCGGAGGTGACGCAACCCAGCGCCAGCAGGGCGGCGCCCAGAAATATTCCAAGGCTTGGAACTGTCATGGCCTCATTTTCCCAAGGATTGGAAACTTTGAACAGTTTCTTTTCCAAGGTCCGGAGAATGACTCGTGGGCCTTGGTGTGCGCGGCGGTGAGTGGGCTGGCGTTGGCCGCAGTCGAACGACTGCGGCTACATCCGCTCCGCAGCCGCGCTCATCAGAACGCGGCAACTTGGCGGGCTTAGCGTCCTTGGCGCGAAACTCTCTGGTAGATTCGCGCCTAGTACGCCAAGTTCGCGAAGGGCTTATGTTTGGCCGCACACTCAGGGGAAGGACTACGGAGTACTGCAAAATCATGAGAACAAAATCATAGAAGAGCGTTTGTCCAGTGTATGATTTTGTAACCATGATTTTGTTGGTCGCTTCTTTCTGAAGTAGCCGCGTTTGCCAGAACGCGGCTAGCCGCAACCGAAACCAACCCATCCGCTGCCTCCTGTGGGCGGGGCTTACAGCCCCGCGACCCCGACTCCAAACGCCCTTGCCTCACACCACCGGCACAACCGAAGTGCCGGCAGTCGCCGCAACCAAGCAACCAAACGGAAAGCCAAGTGCGGTTTTCAGGAGTATTGGGAGAGCCTCACCCGGGCGCTTCACCACGGCGGGCCCATGAGGTCGAGTTGGCCCTCTACGAGTTGCGGCAAAGCCAGCGGGTAGGTCATGATCTTGTTGAACGTGAACTCGGTCGTGGCACCCTGCTGGCGCACCAGTAACTGGCCGTGAAACTCCTCCCAGCCCAGTTTGGCGTAGAAAGGAAACAGCCGGGGTTCGCAGGCCAGCAGGGCGAAGTCGATGGCGGGCTGGGACTCGAAGAAGGTAATGGCGCGGCGCAGGGCCACCGTCGCAAACCCTTGCTTGCGCCAACGCGGATGCGTTACGACGCTGCCGATCCCGCCGACCCGTACCGCCTGCCCGTTCCATTGCGCCTCACGTATCAGGAGTCCTGCATGGCAGGCGAGTTCACCGGTCTCCGTCCACACGAGAATCCGGTCATCGGGCAAGGCCCATTCGAGCTTTCGTCCCGGCCATGCCGCCGATTCCTCCGGAGAATAAGCCGCCGCGCACAACGCGACAAAGGCTGTGCGTTCGTCCGCCGTAAGTTCGGCCTTCGGGCGGATATCTATGCGGACACTCATGATTATATTTTTCCCCAGTACGCCTGCGGCCATGCTCGTGGAAGGGCAGGGTGGCGTCAAGCGCGGAGGCGGATGAGGACAGAGGTCAGAAGTCAGAGGACAGAGGTCAGCAAGAGTAGGTGTTGGGTTGTTTGGCGGACGCCGCGGCGCGGCGTCCCTACCTCCCTGTGGTTACTTCTTCTTGGCGTGCTTGGCGTCTTGGCGGTTAAGCTCATCCGGCTTCTTCGAGCTTTACGTCCTGAGGCAGGCGGTTGGTTTTGGCGGCGGTGGCGGCGACCTTGCCGGCAGCCTCGCCCATGGCCACGGCATTGCCGGTGACACGATAACTGGAGTGGGCGAGGAAATCGCCGCTGATGCAGCGGCCGGCCATCAGCAGCCCGCCGACGTCCTTGGCGATCAGCGCGCGGAGCGGGATGTCGTAGGGTTTCGGCCGGAAGCCGGCCTTCTCGATGCCCTTCTCCCGCTTCGGGTTGGTGGCATGGACATCGATGCCGAACGTCGCCCGGCAGACGGCGTCGGCGTGCCGGCGGCCTTCGCGCAGGTCGTCGGTGGTGAGGGTGTAGAGCCCGTGGATGCGCCGGCCCTCGCGCACGCCGATCTGCTCGGCGGTGACTACGAGGCGCAGGTTCTTCCAGACGCCACCCAGCCCGCGCAGCCCGTCGATAAGCTGGTTCAGTTCCTTGCGGGCGCGCAGGGTGGCGCGGGTGATGTCGGCGGCGCTGGTGCCGAGCACTTCGTATTCATGGTTCGCCATCAGCGCGAACAGGTCGCCGCGAATGTGGAACAGCGTCGGCTTGGCATAGGATGGCGAATGCCCGCCGCGCTCCATCTCCGCGCGCAGTTTGTCCTTGGTCGCACCCCAGTTCGCGGCCGTCTCTTCGCTGTGGTAATACTCGACGATCTCGCCGGGCACGAGGCCGGCGACCAGCGCCATCAGGGACATCGGCTGGGTGAGTTTGGTCTCCGGGTGGCCGAGGTCGAAGCCGCAGCCCGCCTGTGCCGCCAGGTCCCCGTCGCCGGAGCAGTCCACAAAGATCTTCCCGCGCCAGGCTTCGCGGCCGGATTTGGATTCCGTGACGACATACTCCATGCGGCCGGCGGCCGTCTTCAGCGCCGCGCAGACGCGCGTGTGCAGCCGCACCTCCACTCCGGCGCCGGTGCAAAGGTCTTCCAGCAGCAGCTTCATCGCCTCGGTGTCGTAGGCGTTGGTGCCTTTGCCCTTGCTCGTCAGGTCGCGCGCGCCGCGCTGTTCGAGTGCCTGCCACAGTTCGGCCATGAGGCCCGTCTTGTTGGCGGAGTCGAGGATCCAGCTCAGCGCGCCGGCGGTCCAGACGCCGCCGAGGCAGCCATGGGTTTCGATCAGCAGGGTCTTGGCGCCCTTCCGCGCCGCGCCGAGCGCCGCCGCCACGCCGGCCGGGCCCGCGCCGCAGACGATCACGTCGGCTTCGCCCGCCAGCGGCAGGTCGCGCGCCGGCTCGCCCACGCAGCCGGTTCTGATGGCCACCGCATCCGCCCCGCGCACCAGCGGCGCGCCGAGCGCCGCCGTAGTCCCGAGCCCCGCGAGCTTGAAGAATGTTCTGCGTTGCATGCGTCACCTGCTTTCCGTGCGGTATGTTTCCAGAGATCGGAGGCGATTCCCATCATTTTTTACGAACTCTGAAAAAACTGGAAAAGATTGTACCGCCAAGTTGAAAATCCTTCGCTTCGAAGGGACGCCAAGCTCGCCAAGGCCAAGCAAGAAAAGCAGAGTAACAGAATCGAAGCAGGTAGAAAATGCATCCACAGATTTCGCAGATGACACAGATTCTGGAGAAGGGAAGAGGAGAGCAGGGACGGAAATCTCTATCGCGAATTGCGCGAAGCTCGTGCATTTCCGGAGGGGTGTAAGTTTCCAAAATTTGAGAAGCTAGCAGCTGTGCCCCCCCCCAACGTGCGCCCCCAAGAACAAATCGGCAGGACCAATTTCGAGATCGCCCGCCCTGTGCTTCCCATTGCCCGCCGCTGGCACGAAGTCGTAGAACAAGGCGAGATTCGCCCCTCTCGTCACCAAAACAGACCTATAGCCGCGACCACGAAACCGACCAGGTACCATGCAGGTAGGCCGATTGCGAAAAATCCCCATGCGATAATAGGATGCTTGATGGTCTGACGTGCTGTAAGAAAGGCCGCAACCAGAGGGAGAATGCCGAAAGCAACAAGTGCTGTTGAGATGAGCCATTGAGATTTCAAGAATCCTGCCATTAACCCTGTTGGGCCACTCATGACTACTGTGATGAATCGAGCACGAAGAGCCGGTGTTATGTGGATGGGCGGCGTTCCAAGCTCAGACGGTCGGCTTAGCCAGAAACATATATTAAAGGCCAGAAGGGACAGGACGATGGACGCTTGGATCAGATTCTGTTTTTTCTGGCTCCATCTCATTCTGTTTCTCGGTGCGGATATCTTGTTTCACTGTGGGAGCAGTCATCGCGCTTCGCTCATCGGCGGAGATACTACGGCGAGGCAGGTAGGGACACAAGCCCGGTGGCAGCTCGCGCTGCTGCCCAAAGTATCCTCCTCTTGGCAATCTTCGCGTCCTTGGCGCGAACCTTCTGCCTCTCTGCTTCCGTAAAATCTGTACAGCTCTGCGGCTTCTTCTTTTCCTGCCTTGGCGTGCTTGGCGCCTTGGCGGTGTAGCTCCTGCTGCTTTTTCCCCTTTCGGGCTTCGCTGTGTCCATCCGTGGCCGCTTCCCTGAGTCCTTAGCGGTTGGCCGTTTCCCTCGTTTTGTCGTGCGTGGCGATCTGTCTTAGAAATGTTAGCAAGATGGGCTGCTATCTCCCGCGAAGACCGCGTTCTGACGAACGCGGCTACAGGAAGTAGCGTTGTAATTTACAGCCTTGCGATCTGTGCGTTCTTTTGTGGCAAAGATTTCTTTATCTGCCTGACTTCTGACCGCTGACCTCTGATCTCTTTCACTGCCCTTGGCCTGCTCACGGCGTGTGGCTGCTGCTCGGATCGCGCAGCTCAACGAACACCACTTCCAGCGGCGCCAGTTCGGTGCTGAACGTCTTGGGCAGCGCCGCCTTTTGCCACAGCGGCTGGAAAGCCTCGCCGGCGGTCGAACGGTAAATCGCGGCGTCGTAGGCGGGCGCGGCGGGCGCGTTGCGCGTGTCGAGGGCCACCTGCAGCGGCTGCCGGGTCTCGGCGATGTTGACGAACAGATGGCCGACCCGGCCGTCGGGCGCCTGCCACGAACTGGTCAGGATGGCCGGGGTGGGGATGTCCTCGCGCACATACTTGTCGCCGCGCTTCGCGGCGATGGGGATGGCCAGCTTCGGCACGGCCAGTTCGAACGGATGGAGCATGGTACCGAGCATCAGGAAGCCCCCCGCGCGGGTTTTCAGCAGGCGGCTGTGAGCTCGGACGACCGCGACCTGGTCCGGATGCGCCTCGAGCATGTTTGCGTGCGACGACCAGACGGAGCCGCCGGGCGTGCGGCCGGTGACCAGGTTGATGGCGTGGGCGCGGACGTTGCCGCGGTTGTTGTCCTTGCTCAGCGAGGCGCTGTCGCCGCCGTAGCCGATGGCGTACTCGTGGTAGAGATAGTCGAACAGCGGAATGCCCACCGCGCCGGGATAGGCGCGGTACCAGCGCTTCTCGTAGTACTCGCGCACGTGGAACCCGTCGAGGTGCGGGATCAACTGCTCGTGCGCCTCCTCGTGGAACAGGACGAAGTCCGCCGTGTTTTGCTTGCCGCGCTGGCGCATCGCATCGAGCAGATCCCAGAACGCGTGGCTCTGGTACAGCCCGGTCCCCGGCGCGTGGCCGTGTCCGGTTGCGTAGCAGGCATCGCTCCCGCCACCGGTGGTCTGGTCCATCTGCAGCACGTCCACGCCGAGCGCGTGCGCCCGGTCCACCACGGCGCAGAAGAACGGCTGCGTCTGCGGCGCGCCGACGCAGAACGCGTAGGACTGGCGTTTCCACTCGCTGGACGGGCTGGACTCGTTGAGCACATATTCTTTCGGCTGCTGCTTTTTCTCGTCGAGGACGTAGGCGGCGGCGTACTGCTGCGCGGCGGGGATCTCGCCGCCGTCGCGGCCCGTGTTGCGAAAGGTGTAGAAGCCGCCCGAGAGATAGAAGAACGGGCGGATGCCGTCCTGCCGGAGCCGGGCGATCACCGGCTTGGCGTTGGCCTCATCGAAGATCGGAAAATAATCGCCCGCGGTCCAGCGCCGGTGGTTTTCCCAGCCGCCGAGCATCGCCACGACCGGACCATCGATCTTCGCCTGCCAGGTGTGGAGGTAGTCCACGAGCTGTGGATAAAAGGAGCCGCTGCAGGACCTTTGGCTGTCATAGGTGCGGACCTCGGAGACGTACACGTCCGGCCCGGCCTTCCACCACGCGGGGATGTCGGCGCGTTCCGCCAGTGTCTTGGCGCACCAGCTCTGCTTCAAGGCCCAGCGCTTGTATTGGTCCGCCGTGTCGCACCACGTGCCCTGCGTCACGCCCACCGCGACCGGGTAGGGGCTTTGCCAAACGCTTCCCGCCGCCACCGGCGTGTATTCGTGCCACAGCCGGAACCCGTCCGATTGTTTGAGCACCGTCAGCGCCATCGGATGCCCCGCCGGGTCCATCCCGGCTAGGTACACGCCCGCTGACCGGTCCTGATAGGCGAGGAACTGCGCCGACAAATTCCCGGGATAGCCCAGCGTCACGCTCTGTCCGTTCTTCCAGTTCGCTGCCGGGTTCTCGATGAGCGTGCCAGCCATGGCGGGCAGCACCAGCGCATCATCCTGCGCGTCGCCGATAGCCGGCACCGCGAGCAGCTGCGGGAAGCGGACGGTCTTGAGCGACCGGCCCGTCTTGTTTTCGACGCGGACGGACCAGCGCGTCAGCGGATTCGCCTCCGCGTACGCCACCGTGACCTCGACGGACAGGTCCATGCCCGGGAACTTCCCGTATTTCAGCGTGACCTGGCCCGCCGCCGCGCTTGCGCTCGACTCGCCCGCCTGGGTGCTCTCGACCGTTGTCGTGCCGCCCTCCGGTTTCGTCAGCGTGAGCGAGAAGAGATTCTTGTGCATCGCACCGGCGATCACGGTCTGTCCGCTCGCCTTGTGGACCAGTCGCTCGATGAACGGGGCGGGTGTCCGGCCGAGTTCCAGTCGCAGCACGCGGTTCTCCAGCGTGACAGAGTTGGCGGTGTTCACCGGCGCTGCGCCAAGGGCCGCGGTAAGGAGGAGACAACCGACGCAGGCGGCGAGGACCGGGCTGTTCAGGTGGTGTGATGTCATGGGCGAGAGTGTAGCGGCCTGCAATGGCTTGGCAAGCGCGGGGGGAAGACAGAGTTCAGAGGCCACCCTTCGACTTCGCTGGTTCGACTGCGCTCACCACAGGTCAGGGCAGGGCGGACGGAGGTCAGAATGAAGCAGAAGAGAAAGCTGAACCACTGAGGGCACAGAGGTAAGAGGAGGGCACAGAGGAAAAAGCAGCCACGGAAAGACACGGATCGGCACGGAAGGGAAGCGAGGCAGCAGAAAATGAACAGCCAAGGCCGGAAAAGAATGAGGATTGAGGGCGGCCGGAGGAGGAAAATATTTTGCCGCAACAGGGCGCAGCGCGGCCTACGGCCGCAACCAAACCTCACGCGGAGCGTGAGGGCCACTATGCCGGGCCGCCGCCATAGTAGTCCTCTCGCTCCGCGAGAGGCTTTTGTGAACCGCCCTACCGCACTTTGAAATTTTACTAGGAGAACAAAATTCAATCGTTAGTGATGCAAAGAGCCCAAGGAACTCTTTGCGACTCTCTGCGCTCTTTCGTGGCAATTCCTTCCTCCGTGAAACTCTTCATACCTCCGTGACCACTGTGGTTTCGCTTCCCAGCCGCTGTCCGCCTGCCCCGCTCCGGAAATCTGTGGCCTCTTTTCTGTGGACTGGTTCTCTTTTTGCGTTGCTGCTGGCGGTGGCCTTTTCCCGCCCTTGGCAAGCCGGGCGGGGGCTTCTATGATGCGCGCCATGAAAACATCTATCCGTCTCGGTTTGGTGCTGCTGGTGGCCGCGCCGTTCGTCTGGGCGGCGCCGAATCCTGAGGCGCCCGCGCTCGACGCCGCGCGGCTCGCCGAGATCCCCAAGCAACTCCAGCGTTTCATTGACGACGGCACGATCGCCGGTGCGGTGACGCTCGTCGCGCGGCACGACAAGGTTGTCGAACTCGACGCCATCGGCCTGGCCGATCTGGCCACCCAGCGGGCGCAGCAGACCGACGACCTGTTCTGGATCGCCTCGATGACCAAGCCGATCACGGCGACGGCGGTGCTGATGCTGCAGGACGCGGGCAAGCTGAACGTGAACGATCCGGTTGAAAAATACCTGCCGGAATTCCACGGCCAGTGGCTGATCGCCGAGCGCGGCACCAACTCGCTGAGGCTGGTCCCGCCGGCGCGCCCGATCACGCTGCGCGACCTGCTGACGCACACCTCCGGTATCAGCGACATGCCGCCGCCGCGCATCGAGACCACGCTCGCGGAACTGGTGGTGGGCTACGCCAACAAGCCGCTCCAGTTCGAGCCGGGCAGCAAGTGGACCTACTCGACCGCGGGCATCAATACGCTCGGCCGCATTGTCGAGGTCGTCAGCGGCCAGCCGTTCGCGGAGTTCCTCGATGAGCGCATCCTGCATCCGCTGGGCATGAAGCACACGACGTTCTGGCCCACACCGCGGCAGGCGCGGCGGCTCGCGACCGCCTACGCGCCCGGCCCCGACGGCAAGGGCCTCGCGCCTACGGACATCTATTTCATCAAGGGCGGCGTGGCAAATCGCGCGCGCCCGCCGCTGCCCGGCGGCGGCCTGTTCTCGACCGCGGAGGACCTGGCGAAGTTCTATCAGTTTGTCCTGAACGACGGCGTCGTGGGCGGCAAGCGGCTGCTCTCGAAGGAGGCCGTCGCGCAGATGACGAGCACGCAGACCGGCGACCTGAAGTGCGGGTTCGTGGACGGCATGTCGTTCGGGCTGGGGTGGGGCGTGGTGAGGCAACCGCAGGGCGTGACGGAGATGCTGTCGCCCGGCACCTTCGGCCATGGCGGCGCCTACGGCACGCAGGGCTGGGTGGATGCGCAGCATGACCTGATCATGGTGCTGATGATCCAGCGCGCGAAGCTGGGCAACGGCGACGCCTCCGACATGCGCCGCGTGTTCCAAGCGACCGCCCTCGGCGCACTGAAGAAATAACAGCTTTTACCACAGAGGTCTCCGAGGCAGGAGGAGGTCACAGAGGTCGGACTCCGTGAACCTCCGCTGACCTCTGTGAACTCGGTGGTTAATGCTGCTTATCGGTGACTTTCTTCTGCACTAAATGCGGGACCATAACGTTGTTGAATAGAGCACTGGAGCACAACATGAACAAGATGGCACGGCGGGACTTTTTGCGATTGGCCGGGTTGGGCGCGGCGGTGTTTGCCTGCGGCCCGCGGGCGTTCGGCGCCCCGGCGGGGAAGCTGGCGCTGGTCGAGGCGGAGAATTTTGACAAGCTCGGCGGCTGGGCGGTCGACCAGCAGTTCATGGACCAGATGGGCTCGCCCTATCTGCTCGCGCACGGACTCGGCGAGCCGGTGGCCGACGCGACCACTTCCGTCACGCTGCCCGCCGCGGGCAAGTACCGCGTCTGGGTGCGCACCTGCGACTGGGTCGCCAAGTGGCAGGCGCCCGGCGCGCCCGGCCGGTTCAACGTCATCGTCAACGGTAAAACCCTCGGCCCCCTGTTCGGCACCGAGGGGGCCGACTGGCACTGGCAGGATGGCGGTACGGTCGAGACCGGCGCCAAGGCTGCCCTTGCGCTCCATGATCAGATGGGCTTTGAAGGCCGCTGCGACGCGGTGCTGTTCAGCCAGGATCTCGACTTCCGTCCGCCCGATGCGGGTAAAGAACTGGCCGCGCTGCGCCAGCAGCTGCTCGGCCTGCCGGAGCAGCCCGAGGATGGCGGCAGTTTCGAGCTCGTCGTGGTCGGCGGTGGCATCGCCGGCATGTGCGCCGCGCTCGCCGCCGCGCGCAGCGGCATGAAAACCGCGCTGATCCAGGACCGGCCGGTGCTCGGCGGCAACAACAGCTCCGAGGTCCGCGTCTGGCTCGGCGGCAACGTCCGGCTCAAGCCCCTGCCGAACATCGGCAATCTCGTCGGCGAGTTCGAGCCGAAGAAGCGCGCGCATGATGGCGCGACGAACACGGCGGAAATCTATGAGGACGACAAGCGCGAGAAGCTGATGAAGTCGGAAAAAAATCTGACGCTGCTCTTTAACCAGCGTCTGATCTCCGCCAACATGGGCAAGAGCGGCATCGCCGCCGTGGTCGCCCAAGACATCCGCACGGGTCGCCGCCTGCGCTATGCGGGCGAGCTGTTCGCCGATTGTACCGGCGACGGCCAGCTCGGCGCGCTCGCCGGCGCCGAGTTTGAGGTCACGCAGAAGCAGCACATGGGCCCGAGCAACCTCTGGCATGCGATCGAGACCCGGGAGCCGGCGGACTTCCCGCATGTGAACTGGGCGCTCGACCTCACCGACAAGCCGTTCCCCGGCCGCGCCACCAAGGACAGCAAGACCGGCAAGCTCAAGCCCGCAGACCTCTCCAAGCTCGGCCAGTGGTTCTGGGAGACCGGCTTCGATCTCGATCCCGTCACCGAGGTCGAGAAGATGCGCGACTGGAATTTGCGCGCCATGTACGGCGCCTGGGACGCGCTCAAGAACGCCGACAAGCTTTTCCCGAACCACAAGCTGCACTGGGCGGCGTTCATCGCCGGCAAGCGCGAGTCGCGCCGGCTGCTCGGTGACGTGCTCCTGAACAAGGAAGACGTCGTCGGCGACCGCAAGTTCGATGACGCCTGTTTCCCATGTACCTGGTCGCTCGATCTGCACTATGCCGACAAGCGCTACGGGAAGGGTTTTGAGGGTCGCGAGTTTATCTCCGAGGCGCATTTCGGCAAATTCAAGCCGCCGTACTGGGCGCCCTACCGCTGCCTGTACAGCCGCAACGTTCCGAACCTGTTCATGGCCGGCCGCGACATCAGCGTGACGCACGACGCGCTCGGCACCGTACGCGTCATGCGGACCTGTGGCGCGATGGGCGAGGTCGTCGGCCTGGCCGCCGCGCTGTGCCGGAAATTCTCCGCCACGCCGCGCGGCCTCTACGAAAGCCATCGCGACGCGCTGACGGCCGCCTTCCAAAAAGGCGCGCCGACACTGTACAAGCCGCCGGTGGGTGGGTTGCCGAAGCCCGCGACCGCGCATAAAGCAAAGACCTGACCCGGTGACGCAGGTTCGGAATGCGCTGGCTGGGCCGGGGTCACCGACCCCGGCTACAGCGGCGGTAAAACTGTAGCCGGCTTCGGTGAAGCCGGCTCGGAACATGGTATCGAGACGTGGCCGCCGCTTCTGGAGAGAAAAGGATCTGATGAAATGCCGCGTTATTGGTGACTTGCCCTCGGCCCCTGGGAAGATTTTCCCAGGCGTCCGAATACCGGCCAAGGTCTGGCGCTGGCTGACCGTTAGCACTCTCAGTCTGGCGTTGCAGCTTTCGGCAGCGCACGCGGATACCATCGGCGTCCGCCCTTATGAGATGGACTGGGCCGGCCGCACCAACGACGACCATGCGCCGCTGGTGGCTTTCGAAAACCTCGACGGCTGGTCCGTCACCGGCAAGCAGGCCGTGGCGACGATCGCACTCTCGCGCGAACAACAGCTCTGGGGCGTACATGTCGGCAAGCTGACCTATCACGCGACCGCCGCGCGCGGCGAGATCCGCATCTTGCCGCCGGCGCCGATCGAGATCCCGGCGCCGTTCGACACCGTCACGCTCTGGGCCTACGGCAACAACTGGGGCTATGCGCGCGATCTCTCAACGCCGCCGGTGAATCTGGCCGTCGTCTTCGAGGGTGCGGGTGGCCGCGAGTTCAACGTGCCTCTCTCGGCGGTGAACTGGAAGGAATGGTTCCTGCTGCATCAACGCCTCACGCCGGAACAAAGCGCCCTCGTAAAGCAGGGCGCGCGCTTCAAGGCGCTGGCGGTCACTGGCATCAAGAACACGGCCGATCGCGTCCTGTACTTCGACAACCTCGCGTGCTTCACCGAGGCGCTGCCGCCGCTGAAGTTCGAGCCGCGCCCGGAGCGCGGCGTTGCCCCGTTTCCCGGTCAGTCGCCGGGCCTGAACAACGGACCGGGCAAGCTGCCGTTCCCGACGCGGCCGGAGTCGATCCTGCCGCCGAATCTTACGCAAGCCTTCACGACGCATGTCGAACGCGACGGCGATGGTTGGAAACTCAGCTATGCGGGCGAAGACGGCGAGCTGACCTATCGCTACGCGCCGCGCACGGGCCGCTGGGACGACCTGACAGCGGAGTGGACGGCGCGAGGCGGGAAGGAAACGGTTAAGTTCTCGCCGTGTGTCGGTGGCGGTGTGCAGTGCGCCGCCGATGCCAAGCCGGAGCTTTTGTCGTTGGTTGGCGACAAGGACGCGGTCGCCGCGCGCTGGCGGCTGGGCGGGGTCGAGGTGACCTACGTCTTCCGGCTCTGGAACAAGTCGCTGGTGCTGGATGTGCTCGCGCCGGGCGGCCAGGTCAGCGAGGTGGCGTTCGGGCGCGCCGTCGGCTTGGGCGAGGCGCAACTCGTGCCGGTGCCCTATTACCGGCTGCAGGGCGGTGCCAACGCGGTGGTCGTCGCCGGTCCGGGCGAGCGGCCGCTGTTCCTGATGGGCAACGTGGACTGGTATCGCTCGAACGCTTCGGCCCTGCGCGCCGCGGAGCCGGTGGAGGCCGTGGGCCTCGCCTACAACGGAGGCACGCGGTACACGCCGAAGACCGACGGGCAGCGCAACGACTGTTTCGAGCGGTTCTTCCTGACGGTCGCGCCGCGCCTCGAGGAGGTGTTGCCGGTCGTGGACAATCCCGTCTCGCCGTGGAAGTACGTCACCGGCACGCACGTCTGGCGCGCGCACGGCGCCTCGAACCGCACGAACGACGCGAAGTATTGGGCCGATGTGCACCGGCACGGCCTGACACAGGTCGTTGTGACCGACCACGAGACCGGCTGGCGCGACGGCGGCGAGAGCTTCACCTTCCGCACGCGGCCCGCCCCCGGCAAGGGTGGTGACGAAGGGCAGTTCAAGTACGCCCGGCTGATGCAGGACCGGCTTGCCTTCGTCTACGGCCCTTACAACAACTTCACCGACTTCGCGCCGGTCAACGAGTTCTGGTCGAGCGACCTGATCAGCCGCACGCCGGAGAGCCAGCTTCAGCACGCCTGGATGCGCTGCTACGCGCCGAAGCCCGCGCGTGCCGTCGAGTTCTGCGCGCGGCTCGCGCCGGAGATCCAGAAGAAGTTCCAGTTCAGCACCGCCTACTGCGACGTCCACACCGCGGTCGCCGCGTGGGACCGGGTGGACTACGACGCGCGCGTCCCCGGCGCCGGCACCTGCGCCGCGGTCTTTTATGCGTTCGGCGAGATCATGCTGCACCAGAAGGCCGCGTGGCACGGACCGGTCTATTCGGAAGGCAACAACCACGCGCTCTACTGCGGGCTGACCGACGGCAACTACGGGCAGGACCAGTCCGCGCGCCTGGCGGAAAACCCCTGGTTCGTGGACTTCGACCTGCGGCGGCTGCACGACAAGTGCTGCAACTTCGGCATGGGCAATCCGGACATGTTCTACGCCAGCAAACGCACGATGCCCACCGAGCCGGCGGAGCGCGACGCGTGGCTCGACCGCTTCCTCGCCGCTACCGTCGCGTTCGGCCATCCGGGTTTCCTGGTGATGGAGGGTGGCATGGGCAACGCCCTGCGGAGCTATTACCTGCTCCAGCAACTGCACAGCCGCTACTGCCTGACCAATGCCGCGGAAATTCTCTACGCCGACGCCGAGGGCCGACTGCAGGACTCCAGCCATGCGCTTGCCTCGGGCGCATTTAAGCTGTCGCAGGTCGTCACGCGCTACGCCGACGGCACGGTCACCGCCGTCAACGGTCACCCGGAACAACGCATGAAGGTCACCGCCTTCGGTCGCGCGCTCGACCTGCCACCGAACGGCTGGTGCGGTTGGACCGCCGATGACGCCATCGATGTGACGTCGACCGACCGGGGTGGCGCGCGCTGCGACTACGCCGACACGCCGGCGTATCTTTATGTAGACGGCCGCGGTCGTCTCGCGCGCTTCCCGAGGGCTGCGTCGGTCGGGCAGGCGGCCTGCCGCATCCTCGGCCCCGGCGAGTTCGAGATCATTCCGCTGAAGAACGCCGAGTGTGGCTTCGCGCTCCAGGCAACGCGCGCCGTGGCGCTCGACCATGCGGGCAAGGAACTCGGCCTGGCGCAGCTGCGCTGCGCGCGCGGCCTGACCTGGGTGCAACCGGTCGCCGGTGCGTTCAGTTATCGCGTCACCGGCCGGCTCGGCGCGCCCGCGGCGGCGCTGATGAGCGACCGCGCCATCTTGCTGCCGGGCGAGGAGGTCACCGTACGTGGCCGTGAGGCGCACACGTTTCGCGCGCCGCCGACCGCCAAGGCTGGTCAGCGACTCTGGCAGGAGTTCGAGGGGGCATGGTTGGATTTCACCGTTGGTGAACTTGCCTCTGTCACGTGGCAGCTTGAGGGCCAGCGCGTGAGTGCGCTCATCACGCCGCGCCTCGACGCGGCGCGCGGGGCCGTCGTGCAGCTTGCCGGTAAGCGCAGCGAAATCCAGCTTGTGCCCGGCGCAGCGGTCCCGGTGAGCGCCGATCTCGGAGCGCCCCAAAGCGAAGCTAACGATGTGCTGCGGCTTGAACTTGTCGCCGGTGCCGCGCAGATGACGGCGGAAGTCACCGTGAAAACTGCGTCGGCCATCCTGCCGTTGTCGCCGCTGCCGAAATGGACGGCGGGGGTTTGCATCCGCGGCCAACCGGAGCGCGCGGCGATGCTGGAGACCGGCGCGCACGTCAGCAATAGCGATCAGACCAGCGGCGGCGTGACGCATCCAGCCCTCGCGATGCATCCGCCGTACCAAGGCGGCACCGGATACGCCTTCGCACAATATGTGCCGATCACACTCCCCGCGGACACTCCTGCTGCCTTCCGTGCGCTCGTGGGCAAAGGCGATGGCAGCGATTTGGGCGACGGGATTCTCTATCGCGTCGCAGTGGTGGAGGCGAGCGGAGTGGAAACCATCGCGGCCGAACTGACGGTGACCAACCATGCGTGGCACGCCATTGTGGCTGACCTCTCGAAGTGGGCCGGCAAGAACGTACGGCTCAAGCTCGTCGCCGATGTCGGTCCGCGCAACAACTCCAGTGGCGACTGGGCGTGCTGGGCGGAGCAGCGGATCGAAAGCCTGCAGCCGGTGCTGCGGCGGAGTATTGAAGCGACGAAGCACAAATGATGTTGGATGTAGTACGCATCGCGGCACGGAAAGGGCGGACACGTCCGCGCAGTTCACCCTGTGCGGCAAGGTGGGCCCTTGGTTGTGGAGGCACGCGTCCCGCGTGCCGGTGCGGGTGGCGTCCCGCCACCTGTTCGCAAGCCGCGCCGCGCCGTGGGACGCCGGGCGTGACGCCCGGTACACCGGCAGGCGAGACGCCTGCCTCCACAGCGGCAGCGGCGTCAGGAAGGAGCCGCGCCCCGCGCGGCGCAAGCATGAGCGCAGAAATGTGTAGGAGCCGCATAACGTTGCGGCGATACTGAGCGCGGCAAGGTTTGCCGCTCCTACAGCGAAAACGGAAATGAGGCGAGATGCAACGACGTGACTTTTTGAAACGGGCGGCCATGGGCGCGGGCGTGGTGGCGGCGGGGCTGCCCCTTCGGCTTCGCTCAGAACAGGCTGTCCCCGGTAAGGATGCCGACGGCCGCCGGCTGAATGTGCTCGTCCTGATGACCGACCAGCATCATGCCGCGTGGCTGGGCTGCGCCGGGCACCCGGTGGTGAAGACGCCGCACCTGGACGCGCTGGCGCGGCGGGGTGTGCGCTTCACGCAGGCGTTTGTGCCGGTGCCCTATTGCTCGCCGACGCGCGCGGCGCTGGTCACCGGGCTCTATCCGAGCAGCCTCGGGATCGGCCGCAACATCGACAAGGGCGATGACCCGCTGGCGTTGCGCGAGCCCCGGCAGATTTATCAACACCAGCTTGCGGCACTCGGCTACCACTGCTATCAACTCGGCAAATGGCATCTCGGCAACACCGACGATCTGAAGTGCCTGGCGGGCAGCAGTGAGGCCGAGAAGCGGGCGCATGTCCGCCACAACCAGCAGCGGCGCATCAAGGGCGCGGAGCTGTGCGACGCCGGGCCGCGCGCAGGCGAAGCCGAACTGGTCGGCGATATCTGGCTGCGTACCGGCGTGGCCGAGTCCCATCGCAAGTGGCTGCAGGAGCTCAACACGCCGAAGCAGGACGTGGGCATCATCGGACGCAGCCGCCTCAAACCGGAGTACGCTATCGAATCTGAGCTGGCCGGGGAGTGCATCGATCTCCTGCGCAAGCATCGCGACGAGCCGTTCGCCATCACCTATTCCGTCAGTCCGCCGCACGCTCCGTGGGTCGCGCCCGCGCCCTACTACGATCAGTACGATCCGCAGCAGATGCCGCTGCCCGCCACGTGGACGCAGCCCCAGGCAGAGTCGGCCAAGACGCCCTCCGCGCGGATGGGGAACATCTACGGCGAGGGGGGCGTACGTGAATATCTCCGCTGCTACGCGGCGCAGATCACGATGATGGATGCCTGCTTCGGCCGCATCCTCGGCGCCCTCGACGAACTCAAGCTGACCGACCGCACCCTGGTCATCTTCACCAGTGATCACGGGAACCTGCTGGGTCAACACGGCATGATGGATAAGAGCGTCCCGGCTTTCTACGACGACTTGATGCGTGTGCCGCTGCTCGCGCGCCTGCCGGGCGCCCTGCCGGCGGGGAAGACCTGCGACGCGTTCGCCGCGACGGTGGACTTGGCACCGACCATCCTCGACCTGCTCGGCGCGCCGCCGCTGGCGAAGGCGCACGGGCATAGTTTGCGTGGCCTGATGGCGGGCCAGGATGCCGGGCCGGAGGCGGTGTTTGGCGAGCGGGCTGATCCGAAATCGCCCGCCGCGGCGCGGATGGTCCGGACACGGCAGTGGAAGCTCAACCTGCAGCCCAAGGGCGTGCGGGAGCTGTTCGACCTGGAAAAAGATCCGGACGAAACCAAGAATGTGGCTGCGGATCCGGCCCATGCCGGCCTCATCCACCAACTGGAAGAGCAGCTGCGCAGGCACATGGCAAGCATCGGCGATCCGGCGTTGCGGTTGCTGCGGGAGCCGGGGGCACCGACCCCGGCTACAGAAAAGGCTAAGTAAGGTTTAGCTGTGCGGCGTGACGGATATGATGCAGGAATCTTCTTGGTATTACGAGTGTTCTGACTAGCTGGGAGCGGCGGCTTTCCAGCCGCCGTCAAAAGTTGTACGCTCGTTCGGTGGTTGGTTGGTTGGTTGGTTGGTTGGTTGGGCGCGGCTCGCGGGGCTGGAAGCCCCGCCCACAAAGAGTGCAGCGCCGCGCTTTCACGGGAGATTAGATATGCAACGACGCGATTTCTTGCGATGCGCCGCACTCGGCGCGGGGGCGCTGGCGGCGGGGTTTCCACGGCTTGGCAAGAGCGCTGGCCCGATAGCCCGCCTCGACTCCGCTGGTTCGCCGCCGCTTACCATAGGCGAGGGCAGGCCCAACATTGTGTATGTGCTCTGTGACGATCTCGGCTATGGCGACGTGCACGCGCTGAATCCCGAACGCGGCAAGATCCCGACGCCAAACATGGACCGGCTGGCCGCCGCCGGCATGGTCTTTACCGATGTGCACAGCAGTTCCTCGGTTTGCACGCCGACGCGCTACGGCATCATGACCGGCCGCTACAACTGGCGGACGCGGCTGCAGTCGGGCGTGCTCGGCGGGTTCAGCCCGGCCTTGATCGATGCCGGCCGGCTCACGGTGCCGAAGCTGCTCAAGCAGCAGGGCTATCACACCGCCTGCATCGGCAAGTGGCATCTCGGCATGACCATGCCGATCACCAAGAAGAGCGGCAAATATACCGACCAGATCGAGGACGGCAATGACGGCACGTTCAACGCGCAGCAGCGCATCGGCGACGGGCCCACGACGCGCGGCTTCGACTACTACTACGGCATCAGCGCGTCGCTCGACATGCCGCCATTCGCCTTCATCGAGAACGACCGTTTCACGCAGGCGCCGACCGCCACCAAGAAATGGCTGCGTTCCGGGCCGGCCGCGCCGGACTTCGAGGCCATCGATGTGCTGCCGACGCTGGCGCGCAAGGCGTGCGAATATTTCGCTGCACGTGCCGTTGATGCCAAGGCAGGCAAGCCGTTCTTCCTTTATCTGCCCTTGGCCTCGCCGCATACGCCGATCGTGCCGACGAAGGACTGGCAGGAAAAGAGCGGGTTGAACCCCTATGCGGACTTCGTTATGCAGACCGATGCCGCGCTCGGCGAGATCCTCGCGGCGCTGGAAAAGAACGGCCTGGCGGCAACTACGCTCGTCATCTTCACCAGTGACAACGGCTGCTCGCCCGCGGCCAAGATCGATGAACTCGAAGGCAAAGGTCATTTTCCGAGCTGGCAATTGCGCGGCCACAAGGCCGACATCTGGGACGGCGGCCATCGCGTCCCGTTCATCGCGCGCTGGCCGGGCCGGATCCAAGCCGGCGCGAAGTGCGCACAGGTGGCATGTCTGACCGATCTGATGGCGACCTGTGCCGCACTGGTCGGCGCCCAACTGCCCGACAACGCTGGCGAGGATAGCGTCAGCCTGGTGCCGGCCTTGTTGGGCACGGCGACCGCGCCGCTGCGCGAGGCCGTGGTGCATCACTCGATCGAGGGCCGCTTTGCGATCCGGCAGGGCCCCTGGAAACTGGAGCTTTGCTACGGTTCCGGCGGCTGGAGCCAGCCCAAGGAAGGCGTGGCGCGCAAACAGAAGCTGCCGCATATGCAACTCTATGACATGACGCAGGACCTCGGGGAACGCAAAAATCTGCAGGCTGAACAACCGGAACTCGTCGCCCGCCTGACCAGGCTGCTGGAGAAATATGTCGCCGACGGCCGCAGCACGCCGGGTGCGCCGCAGCATAACGACGTGCCCGTGGACATCTGGAAAGCCAAACCCGCCAAGCCGGAGTAAACCTGCCGGCGCCCTGCAGAAAAGGCTGAGCCGTTCAGAGTGCGAGTTCCATGTGTCGGGGGTACGGACTTAGCTTTCCGGCGGTGGGCAGTTGGTAGGGTCGCCGCGCCGCGGCGACCGCCAGACCAACCAGCCCGAGCGCAGCGGAGCCTTTGGCCCATCCGGCCCCTGCAGAAGGTTTGGATCCCGTGCGTTTCAGTTCAAAGCTCTTCACTGGAAGCGTAGCCCTCTGGCCTTCCAGGGTGGGGGTGCGGTGCGGAGGAGCACAGGGCCGCTACATAAATTTTATAATTTCGCTGTATCGGTATACAGGCCAGAATATTATATAAACAGTCACCCCCGCTGATTGGACATTTGACTTGGTGGGCGTAATTTCCAGTGCGGTCTGACGCGTGTAAGTAGTAGTGAGTGCGAAGAATCGGTGGTCGACAGTAAGCAGTCGGTAGCTTGGTTGTTCGATACGCGTCAGGCCGCAACTTTATCTACCTCCTCCGGTCCCCTCATCTTTCCGCTTCGTGGGTGAATTTCTATGCCTGCGTAAGCTGGAGGAGCAGTGCTGGCGTGGGCGCGCCAACCTGTAGCCTTTTTCGTCCGGAGCGGTGGTGGAGAGTGGTACTAGCCGAAACAAACCGGCGCGGGTCGGCACCCCTGCCGGGGTACGGCCACTGCCCAGACCGGCGGATTCTCAAGGCGCGAGCGGACCCGGGCCGGAGGGCTCGGCGTCGATGAGGTCCTTGCCGCTCTCCCCATAGAGTTTGACGACGCAGCCGGGACATAAGCCATGTGAAAATTGGACCGCCGTGTGGGTGCGAAGATAATCTTGGACACTCTGCCAGTAGTTGTCGCCCGAGCGGGCTTGGCCGCAACTGGCGCAGATGGGTATCAGTTGACGCAGTTCGGCCACTTCTGTGACGTCCTCCAGGACGATAAAAAAGAGCTCGGCCTGATTCAGGTTGAACGGGGCGACGGAAATGAGGAAGCAAACGCGCCGCCGGTGGCCCTCCCTGATCAGGTACATCTCGGACCAGCGCCGTGTGGTCTGCGTGCCGGTCAAGGCCGCGCCCACCGACTGCCGGATGACGCAGTCGCGGCAAAAGCGGGTCTGCCCGCAATCCTCAGCGCATTCGTGCACGTTGGCACAGTGCAGCACGTCGCCGCACAGGCGCTGGCCCCAGATGGGGGCGGGACTTTGGAAGTAGCTGTTCGCCGCGGCGTTCATGTCCACCACGCGCACGTCCCGGTCCACAATGAACACGGGTGCCGGGAAGGCATTGATGATGATCTGGGCGGTGGCGTTGTTGGCGAGAAGGGCTTCTTTCATGGTGGTACCTGTGGCTGTTTGATCGGTTCGTTCTGCGGTCATCATGCGCTCCATGTGGACTATCGGTAAAAAAATAAGCGTGTCAAATTCAAAATAGCGGTTGCAGAAAAAAGCCGCGAGCCTGCCGCCGGTTTTCAGGCGTGCCGGCCTTCCGGGTTCAGCGCTCGCGCTGGGCGCGGTAGAGGCGCGGGCTGACGCCGGTTTCGCGGCGAAAGACGCGCGAGAAGTGGTAGGGGTCGTCGTAGCCGCAGGCGTGGGCGGCCTCGGCGATGGTGAGCGTGGTGCTTTCGAGCAGGTGGCAGGCGCGGCGGATGCGCAGGTGCGTGTGGTAGGCCACCGGCGGCAGGCCCATCTGTTCGCGGAACAGGCTGGAGAGGTGCGTGGGCGAGAGCCGGGCGGCGCGCGCCAGGTCGGCCAGCCCGACCGGTTGCGCGAGGCGTTGCTGCATGTAGTCCAGCAGCGGCGCGAAATCCTTCGTGGCGGAGGCGCGGCGCTCGGGCACATAGCTGGCATTCTGGAACAGCAGCACGCCGAGCAGGTGCCGCAGCCAGAGCGAGAGGTGGACCAGCGGCCGCTCCAGATGGCCGCCCGCGACGGTCGCGTAGGCCTCGCCGAAGAGTCCCGTGAGCGTTGCGGCGGCGCCCGGCGCCACGGGGATGAGCGGCCGCCCGGCGGGGAAGTGGCGCAGGAACAGCGGCGCGTCGTCGCCGTTGAAGTGGAGCCAGTGGATGGTCCAGGGCTGCGCGGCGTCGGCGCCGTAGGCATGCGGTTCGCCGCGGGGGAGGAGCAGGGCCTCGCCGGTCTGGATAGCCAGCCGCGCGCCGCGCCACTCGCACCAGCCCGCGCCGCCTGCGCAAAAGATCAGGATGTGCTGCGGCGCCCCCTTGGGCCGGCGGCGGAAGTGGTGGCCGGCCTCCGGGAAACAGCCAAGATGCGTCACGTGCAGGCCGCGGGTCAGCGGATGTCGCTCCAGCGCGGCGATGCGGGCATGGGGAAAGACGTGGAAAATCTGGCGGGCGAATCCGCTCGCGATCCGAATATTGTCCAGTTTCCCGGGTTTCATTCAATACCTGCAAGGCCGCGCGCGTTTCCGGCACCGGAAGATCGTCCATCATTTTCCGATTTTCGTCCATTCCAAAATCGCGGGGCCGCTTTTAGTCTGCGCGGAAATGTCGGAGGAACAGACATGACGGGACCCTTGACGGCGGGCGGCGGAGCGGGACGCTTCAACCTGGGCTACGTGTGGATGATCTCGCTGGTGGCGGCGATGGGCGGGCTGCTCTTCGGCTACGACTGGGTGGTCATCGGCGGCGCCAAGCCGTTCTTCGAGAAATTCTTCAACCTGAGCAGTGGCGAGTTGAGCGGTTGGGCGAACAGCTGCGCGCTGCTCGGCTGCCTCATCGGCTCGATCATCACCGGCGGCCTGAGCGACCGGTTCGGACGCAAGAAGCTGCTGATCCTCTCCGCGCTGCTGTTCGCGGTGTCCTCGGTGCTGACCGGCTGGGCGGGCACCTTCACCTGGTTCGTCGTCTGGCGCATCGTCGGCGGCGTGGCGATCGGCATGGCCTCGAACCTCTCCCCGATGTACATCGCGGAGGTCGCGCCGGCGCACCTGCGCGGGCGGCTGGTGGCGATCAACCAGCTCACCATCGTCATCGGCATCCTCGCGGCGCAGATGATCAACCTGAAGATCGCCCAGCCCGTGCCGGCCGATGCGTCGGTCGAGTTCATCCGCCAGTCGTGGAACGGGCAGTACGCGTGGCGCTGGATGTTCACCGCGGTGGCGGTGCCCTCGCTGGTGTTCCTGCTCGGGGCGCTGCTGGTGCCGGAAAGCCCGCGCTGGCTGGTGAAGAACGGCGCGACCGACGCGGCGCGGCGCATCCTCGCCAGGATCGGCGGCGACACCTACGCCGCCATCGAGGTCGCCGACGTGCAGCAGACGCTGGTGGGTGGCGAGGTCCAGCACGTCCGCTTTAAAGATTTGCTTGCGCCGAAGGTGCTGAAAATCCTGGGCGTGGGCGTTGTGCTGGCGGTGCTGCAGCAGTGGTGCGGCATCAACGTGATCTTCAATTATGCCGAGGAAATCTTCCACGCGGCCGGCTACGACATCTCCGACACGCTCAAGAACATCGCCTGGACCGGTTCGGTGAACCTAGTCTTCACGTTCGTCGCGCTCGGCGTGGTGGACCGCGGCGGGCGGCGGGTGCTGATGCTCTGGGGAGCGGCCGGGCTGGCCGTGATCTACGTCGCGATGGGCTTTTGCTATCACGGCGGCGTGAAGGGCCTGCCGATGCTGCTGCTCGTGCTGGCGGCGATCAGCTGCTATGCGATGTCGCTGGCGCCGGTGACGTGGGTGCTGATCTCCGAGATCTTCCCGAACCGCATCCGCGGCGCGGCGGTCTCGGTGGCCGTCAGCGCGCTCTGGATCGCGTGCTTCATCCTGACCTTCACCTTCCCGATCCTGAACAAGGCGCTCGGTCCGGCGGCGACCTTCTGGACCTACGCCGGCATCTGCGCCGCCGGCTTCGTCTTCATCCTGCTGCGCGTGCCGGAGACCAAGGGGAAGACGCTGGAGCAGATCGAGCGCGAGCTGACGGATTGAGGAAGGGACGAGGGACGCGCGGCAGAAGAATTCTGATTTGCGATTTATGATGGATGATTTGTGCCGCTAAGATCTTTTCTGACGCGAGACACGAGACCAGAGACCTTGAAGATGAAAACACATTGGCTGGGTTTGTTTGTGGCGGCACTTTACGTGGCGCAGGCGGCGCCGCAGGAAACCGATCCGCGGCTGCACGCCGACGGGAAGGGCTGGCGGATCGAACGGGCCAAGATCGTTGACCCGGCGCTGCCGCGCGTATTGCTGATCGGCGACTCGATCCTGGGCGGCTACCGCGGTGAGGTCACCAAGGCGCTCGCAGGCAAGGCCAACGTGGATGCGTGGATCAATCCCTATTGCCAGTCGGAGCACCTGAACAAGCTGCTCGCCGAGGTGCTCGCGCAGGCGCCCTACGATGTGATCCATTTTAACATGGGCCTGCACGGCTGGCCGGTGGGACGCATCAAGGAGGGCACGTTCGAGCCGCTGACGAAGGCCTATGTGCAGGTCATCAAAGATAAATTGCCCAAGGCGAAGATCATCTGGGCCAGCAGCACGCCGGTCACCGTCAAAGGCAAGCCCACCGAACTCGATCCCGTGATCAACGTGAACATCATCGGGCAAAACCGGATGGCCGCGCAGGTGATGGCGGGGATGAATGTGCCGGTGAACGACCTCTACGCGCTGCTTGTCGGCAAGCTCGAGCTTGCACGCGGCGACCAGTTCCACTGGACCTCACCCGCCTACAAAATTCTGTCCGACGCCATCGTGAAAAGAATCCAAACGGCGCTGCCCGCGGAGAAGAAAGCGGCGGCGCCGTAGCTGGATTTTCCAAGCATTGGAAAAGTTAAGGCGGGAAGTTTCCAAGGCTTGGAAATGTAATAAAGACTGGGGATGAAAAAGAAAATATCACCGCGGTTCGCCGCCCTGCTGCTGGCGTCGCTGGTTGCGCGGGCCGGCGAATTTTATGTCGGGCCCACCGGACGCGATACGAATCCCGGCACACGGGCGTTGCCGTTTGCCTCGCTCGAAACCGCCCGTGAAGCGGCGCGCCAGGCCGTCGGCTCGACCGTGTGGCTCGCGCCGGGAACGTACCGGCTCACGAACACGTTCACGCTCGAGGGACGCGATGCGCACACGACGTACCGGGGCGTCAACGCCAGCATCAGCGGCGGCATCACCATCCCCGCGGCCGCGGTGAAACCGGTGCCGGATGCCGCGGTGCTTCAGCGACTGCTGCCGGAAGTCCGGGGACGCGTTTTTGAAATTGATGTGCGCAGTTTGGGCGTCACCGACTTTGGCGGTATCGGACCGCGCGGCTTCGGACATCCGTATTTGCCGGCGCCGGTCGAGTTGTTTGTGGATGACGAACCGCTCGCGCTGGCGCAATGGCCAAAGCGTGGCCAGCGGGGCGAGCCGATCGGCCAGGTGCTCGACGAGGGCACCAACCATCTCGCGCGCGGCGAACGCCCCCACGGCGGAACCTTCAAGTATGCCACGGCGCGTCCGGCGCGTTGGACGCAAGCGGAGGAGGTTTGGATCACCGGATTTTTCTGTAACGGATATGCCGACGATACGCTGAAGGTGAAAGCGTTCGACGTGACGAACAAGACGCTGACGACGGTGCAGCGGCACTGGTATGGCTTCAATTCGGGCAAACCGTGGAATCGCTGGTTCGCGTTGAACCTGCTCGAGGAAATCGCGGAGCCCGGCGAGTACGCTGCCGATCCGAAAACAGGCAAGCTCTACTTCCTGCCGCCCGTCGGCAAAGACCCCGCGCAGTGCCGGCTGGAAATTTCGGCGCTGCAAGTGCCGCTGGTTGCGATCCGGGGCGCGACGAACGTGGTGTTCGACGGCATTGATTTTGAATGCTCACGCGGCATGGGCGTGTACATCGAGGGCGGCGCGAGCAACCGGATTCAGAACGCGAAGCTGCACAATCTCGGGGAACTGGCGGTGTGCATGGGGCTGGCCGTTGATCTTGACCGTAAAACAATGGCACCCGCCGGCGGCCCGTGGCGCACCTCCGGCGATCCGCTGTTCAATCGCAATGCCGGAACAAGTCACGGCATCGTGCATTGCCAGATCTTCAATACCGGCGCGGGCGGCATTTCTCTCGGCGGCGGCGACCGGCGGAGCCTGACGGCAGCCGGGAACTTCGTCGAACATTGCGAGCTCCATCATTTCAACCGCTGGGATCGGACCTATCGCGGTGCCGTCAACATGGATGGCGTCGGCAATATCGTCCGGCATTGCCTCATTCACGATTGTCCCGGCGTCGCGATTTATCTGCACGGCAACGAACACCTCATCGAGTACAATGAAATCCATCACGCGATCATGGAAGGCGACGACATGGGCGCGTTTTACATGGGCCGCGACCCGACCGAGCGCGGCACCATCATCCGCTACAACTACTGGCACGACCTCGCGCCGGCCCACGCGACGCATTGCTTGTACTTTGACGACTCCGGCGGTGACAGCGCGCAGGTTTACGGAAACATCTTCCGCAAGGCCGGCAGTCTTTCGACCGTGAACATCAACGGCGGCAGCGACATCGTGGTGACGAATAATGTCTTTATCGAGTGCAAGAAACCGATCCGCATGGGCCACGGCGGCAACGAGTGGCGGACAAAACAGGGGCGCTTCGAGGCGTTGATCAAAAATACCAGTTGCGACAAAACGCCGTGGCGGGAACGTTATCCTGAACTGTTGACGTATCTCGCGGACCGTCCGCAGATGCCCCGCGGCAATCTGTTCGCAAAAAATGTGCTCGCCAACTGCGCCGCCACACCGGCAGCTGGGTTTGAACTGCGCGACAACATGAGCGTCAGCAACGAGCCCAGCCTGCAGGGCGCGGGCATCGCGGGGTTTGCGCCGATTCCGTTCGAGCGGATTGGCGTGCAGCAAAACAGGGAAGACGGCACGCTCCGAGCGAAACCATGATGAAAGCCACGGAAAAGGTTCTTATGAAAGCGAACAACTGCGTAAAGCTCCTCGCGACGATGGTCCTCGCATCATGTGGAAATCTGTGGGCGCAGCCATCCGATCTGCCCAAGGTGAAGACGATTCGCCTCGAGAAGCAGGGCGGCGTTCTATCCATAGCCGAGGTCAGCGTCTTTGCCGGTGGAAAAAACATCGCGCCAACCGGCCAGGCGGGGCAATCGAGCACAGCTTACGGTGCTGGTGCCGGGCGCGCGGTGGATGGCAATACCGATGGTAATTATAACCATAAATCGGTGACACACTCGGATCCCAAAGATCAGTCGCCGTGCTGGCGACTGACCTTTCCCGCTCCGCAAACGGTCGAGGAGGTCGAGGTCTGGAATCGTACGGAAGCCGAGGTCGAGCGCATGGATGGGGTGCGCTTGTTGCTGCTCGACGAGGCGAACAAAACGGTGGCCGCGACGGTTTTGACCAACGTGTTGCCGTCCGTTCGTTACCAATTCACGGGGAAGGAACTGGTCGTCGCTGTTCCCAATCTGCTCGCTGCGCCCGACACGTCTTTTGCCAGCGTCGCAGGGAAACCGGGGCGTTACCGGCTGCATTATGACCAGGCGGCTCCGCTCGGACTGAAAGGGTGGGAGCATCAATCGCTCCCGTTGGGCAACGGTTGGTTTGGCGTCAGCTTCTTTGGCGGCACAGCCGAAGAATGCTGGCAGTTCACCGAGAAAAGTTTCTGCGTCAAAGACGATACTCTCATCAAGGATGGAAAAGCCTGGAACTCGGTCGGACTTTCCGACCTCCTGGATTTGCACCTGGTCATGGATCACGGCGGCGACAACATCGAGGGGTACGGAAGGGAATTGGAACTCGATCACGCGGTCGGTCGCGTCCGCTATGTGAAGGATGGCGTTGAATTTCGCCGGGAACTTTTCACGAGTTATCCCGACAGGGTCTTCGCAGCCCGGCTCACCGCCTCGCAACCGGGCAAGCTCACGTTCCGGCTCCGGGCGGTGCAGCCTTACCTCGGATCGTGCCGCACCGGGACCGCCGAGGCTGCCGGTTCGGAAATCATCTTGAGAGGTGTCACGAAACCGTACGAACTGGCCCACGAGATCCGGATCGCGGTCAAGGCCTCCGGCGGCAAGGTGGAAAGCCAGGCGGAGGGCGCGGACGCAACGCTGCGGGTCACCGGCGCCGATGCCGCCGAGGTGTTCGTCACCTTGGGCACGTCCTATCAGCTTTCTTCCAAGCTGTTCCTGGAAGGCGACAGCGCGAAAAAACTGGCCGGCTGCTCCGTCCCCTCCGCACGCATCAAGGCCGACCTTGCTTCCGCTGTTTCCAGAGGCTTTGCCGAACTGAAGTCGCGCCATGTTGCGGATTACTGTCCGCTCTTTGAACGCGTGGACCTGCGGCTGGGCGGCGCCGAGGGCTTGTACCTGACGGACAAGCTGCGGGCCTCCTCCGGCAAGACCCCGGCGCAGGCGCGCTACCTTGAAGAACTCTATTTCCAATATGGCCGGTATCTGTTGATCGCCTCATCCCGGAAGGGCACGCTGCCGGCCAATCTGCAGGGCACGTGGAACATGAACCGCAGCGCGCCGTGGACGGGTGGTTACTGGGCGAACATCAACATTCAGATGAACTATTGGCCCGCCTTCGTCACCGGGCTGCACGACACGTTCGAACCCTATTGGGATTTTTTCCGGGCAGCCTTTCCCAAGCAGCAGCAGATTGCCGCCAGCACGCTGAAAAGTTGGAAGGCCGAAAAGGTTGTTGAAGATGGATGGACGGCCGGCACAGGCAACAGCCCCTATACCGTCGGCGGCCCCGGGGGCACTTCGGGTGCCGGCACAGGACCTTTCGTCATTCTGCCCTTGTGGGACTGGTATCTTTTCACCGGGGACCCAAGCATCGTCGAAAAAATCTGGCCGGTCGTGATCGGTTCCTGCCGGTTTCTGGCGGCCGCGCTGAAGCTACAACCCGACGGCACCTACCTTTGCGATCCCTCCTGGTCGCCGGAGAACAAACCCAAGGATGGGCCGCACGTGAACCTCCCCGGATCGGCGTATGATCAGGAACTCGTCTACGAGAACTACCGGATCGCGTTGGAAGCGGCGCGGATTCTCGGCAAGGACGATCCGATCCTCGAAACCGTCCGCCGGCAGATGTCGCATCTTGCGCCGATCCTGATCGGAACGTCCGGGCAGCTGAAAGAATTCCGGCAGGAGCAAGCCTACGGCGAGTTTGGCGAGATGCACCACCGGCATATCTCGCATCTCATCGGACTCTATCCCGGGTCGCTGATCACCGGGAAAAAAGAATGGATGGATGCTGCGCGTGTCAGTTTGAATATGCGCGGAGACAAAAGCACCGGTTGGGCCATGGCTCATCGCCTGAATGCCTGGGCACGCCTACATGACGGTGACCGGGCGCACACCTTGCTTCAGACGCTGTTGTCGAAAGGAACGATGGACAATCTTTGGGACACGCATCCGCCTTTCCAGATCGACGGCAATTTCGGCGGCACCTCCGGTATCGCCGAGATGCTCCTCCAATCGCACACCGGCGAAATCGAAATGTTGCCCGCGTTGCCGAAAGCCTGGCCCACCGGCAGCGTGAAAGGCCTGCGCACCCGCGGCGGCTGCGTTGTTGATGTTGAATGGCAGAATGGAAAAGTGACGCAGTACCGCGTCGCCGCCGCCGTACCGCGCGAGGTGAAAATCCGCGTCAACGGCGAAGCCAAGACGATCCAGACGGAAAAACCATGACCCGCGCGCCACGTTTCCAAGCATTGGAAAAATATAAGGGAAGTTAGGAACATGAAACTGCGCGGAATATTTATTAGCTGCCTTCTCTTCGTGGCGGCTTGGGTGGGCGGGCTGGAGGCTATCGAGGCGGATGAATCATTCCGGCTCGATCCCTCGCTGATCCGCGAGACGTGGGGCGGTGGCAAGCAGGCCCGTCAGTTTTTCGACGAGCAGTTGCCGGCCTGTTTCGAGCGGACGCTGAAGATCGGACGGTGGGGCGAGGCTGGCGGTCGCATGGATTGGATTTTCACCGGGCCGCGCGCAGGTGTCACGCTCAAGGTTTCGGCCACCGAAGTGCGCCTGGTCACGCGCCAATACGATTCGCTCGCGCTGCCGCCCGAAAAAACCAAGGGCGTCGACCAGAGTGTCGCGACGGGACAGGTCAGCAGCGTCACGCTGCAGCTGGATCACCGGTTGATGCTGACGGTGCTGGTGAACGGGCGGCAGGTGGCGCAGCAGTTGTGGATGCACGATCTGGTGCACCACCAGGCGCGCCAGCAGGGCGGCGGTGCGATCGAGGCTCAGCTGCTGCGGCCGGCGACGGCCGACGTGGTCGTGCGCGTGCAGCCGGAGCGGCGGCACCAGTCCATCCTCGGCTTTGGCGGCATCACGCTCGCGCCGGCGTATCGGCTGTTGAGTCCGGAGGGCCAGCGGCAGTGGTGGCAGTTGCTGCGCGATTACAATCTGCTACTGCATCGCGAATATCCCATGGGCACCCAGCTCAACGCGGAGATGGACAACTGGGACCGGCAGGCCGATGCGGTGCCGCATTATTACGGCGATAACTTCCCGAACAGCGAGGTCTGCGATTTCGACTACCTCAAACAGCTGCGCAGCATCGGCGGCCTGGTGATGTTCGAGTTCTGGAAAATGCCGCCGTGGGCGGAACAGGATGTCGCAAAATATGCCGCGGCGATGGTGCGCTACTGCCAGCTCTCGCAGGAAAAAACAGGGCGCGCGCCGGAGATCGTCGGCATCCAGAACGAAGTCCGACAGCCGGCGGAGAAATTCCAGGCGATGACGCTGGCGTTGCGGCAGGCGCTCGACACGGCCGGGTTCCGTGCCGTTCAGATCCACATGGCCGACAGCGCCCTGCTGGGAGCCGGGCTGGGCTATCTGAAGGACTTTCAGGCTCGGCCGGACGTGTGGAGGGTCATTGATTACGCGGCGACGCACATGTACGACTACCAGAAGGCCTTTACTGACCCGGATCACTTCGACGCCCTGCTGCAGCAGTATCGTGCACTGGCCGGCGACAAACCGGTGCTTTCGACCGAGCTCTGCGTGAACGATGGCCGGTTCCAGACCGACAGCTACCGCGTGGCGTTGCAACTCGGCCAGCTCTATCACAAGAACCTTGTGCTCATGGACGCCACGGCTATCGCCTACTGCTGGCTGCTGCTCAATGTGGAGCAGCCGTCCTTCGGCATGACGCGTTCGCTCTTTGTGCCCGATTTGCAGCATGGCGGGGTGCCGGTAGCCTCCTCGGCGCAGCTGCGCGTGTTCGGCGCCTTCAGCCGAAAAATCAAGGCCGGCATGGTGCGCGTCGAGGCCGTCAGCCCCGATCCCGATCTGCTGAGCACGGCTTTCATCGGCAAGGACGGTCAGGCCACGGTCGTTATGCTCAACCGCTCGCTGCATCCGGTCCGCGTCGCGCTGGAGTGGCCGGGCGTCACCTTTACCACCACCGAAACCTGCAGCCCCTATGCGCCCAACAGCGCGGGACCGGCCGCTCAGCGCCTGGTGCCGCCGGGCGGCATTCTGACGCTCACCAATGTAGAAAAGTGAAATATCCAGAGGAGCCCTCATGAACAAAATCGTCCTGTGTATTGTCGGCGCGTGGGCCTGCTTGAGCCTGGCGCAGGCGGCGGAGCCGGTCTCACTGGCGGGGAAATGGCGGTTCCGGATCGACGAGCAGAAAGTCGGCGTGACGGAGAAATGGTTCGGCGGCGCGCTCGCGGGCGGCACCAAGATCAAGCTGCCCGGCACGATGGACGATGCCGGTCTTGGCCCGAAGAACACCAAGCCGCCGACGCTAGAAGGGCCGTACCGCCTCTATGACTACGCCGGCCCGGCGTGGTATCAGCGCGACATTGACATCCCTGCGTCGTGGCAGGGCCAGCGCGTGACGCTCTTCCTCGAGCGCTGCCGCTGGGTCACCTCCGTGTGGCTCGATGACCAGTTCATCGGTTCGCAGGACAGCCTGATCGCGCCGCACCAGTACGACCTCGGCGTCGGTGTAGCGCCGGGCAAACACCGGTTGACGATCTGCGTGGACAACACGGTGAAGATCAACCTGGGTCGCTTTGTCTCGGCGCTCTTTGGCGGCACGTGGGGCAATATGAACGGCATCATCGGCCGCATCGAGCTCGCCGCCACGTCGCCGGTGTGGGTCGAGGATGTTCAGGTGTATCCGCAACTGGCGAAGAAGTCGGTGCTTGTGAAAGGCAAGATCGGCAATGCCACGGGCAAAGAAGGCCGCGGCGAACTCTGCTGGAACATCGAACACCGAACATCGAACAATGAACATCGAACGAAGAGCGGCAAGGCTGCGGTGAGCTGGGCTGCCGGGGGAGGGGTGATCGAGATGGAAATCCCGTTTGATGCAGATGCAAAATGCTGGGATGAATTTTCCCCCGCGCTCGTTGACCTCACGCTGACGCTTGGCGCCCGCCCCTCGTCGTCCGACACCCGTCACCTCCGCTTCGGGCTGCGCGATTTCGCGGCGCAGGGCACGCAGTTCACCATGAACGGCCGGCCGGTGTATCTGCGCGGGACGCTGGAGTGCTCCATCTGGCCGCTCACCGGCTATCCCCCGACGGACGTGGCGGCGTGGCACCGGATCTACAAGATCATGAAATCCTACGGCCTCAACCACATCCGCTTCCACTCGTGGTGTCCGCCGGAGGCGGCGTTCGCGGCGGCGGACGAGGACGGCATCATGATCCAGGCGGAAGGGCCCATGGCTAATATCGCCGCCGGGCAGGATCCGGCGCGCGATGCGTTCATCGAGGCGGAGTTCAAACGCATCGTGGACACCTACGGCAACCATCCCTCATTCTGCCTGATGACGCTCGGCAATGAATACGGCGGCAAGGACGAATTGCTCACGCGCTGGGTGGACATGCTGATCAAGCGCGATTCGCGGCATCTCTATTCGTCGGCGTCGTCGGCGCAGAAGACGGCGAACCGGCAGTGGACCGAACTGGCCACCGGGCGCGGCATCCCCGGCGCGGGCTCGGCGCGCGATCTGCGCGACGTGGTCGCCAGCGACGGTCGCCCGATCCTGGGCCATGAGATCGGGCAGTGGATGTATTACCCGGACTTCAATGAGATCAAGAAGTGGTCCGGTGTGATGGCGCTGAAGAATTTCGAGATGATCCGCGACGACCTCAAGAAGAAAAACCAGCTCGACCTTGCGCCGTTCTACATCGAGGCAAGCGGCCAGTTCGCGACGCTGCTCTACAAGGAGGAGATCGAGGTGCTGCTGCGCACGCCGGGCTACGCGGGCTTCTCGCTGCTCGACATCCACGACTACCCGACGCAGGGCACCGCGCTGATCGGCCCGCTCGATCCGTTCTGGAACTCGAAGGGCTTCATCACGCCGGACGCCTACGCACGCTTCTGCGGGCCGACCGTGCCGCTGCTGCGGATGCCGAAGCGCACCTATGCGGCCGATGAACCGTTCACGGCGACGGCCGACCTCGCGCACTACGGCGCAGCCGATCTGGAAAAGGCGCAGCCGGTCTGGAAAATCATCGACGATAAAAACCGCGAAATCGCTTCGGGTGCGCTGCCCGTGGCGAAGGCGCCGACGGGCAAGTTGACGGGGCTCGGCGAGATCAGCGCGTCGCTGGCCAAGGTGCGCGCACCGGCGAAGTTGAAGGTGACCGTGGCGCTGCAAGGTACGGCGATCGCCAACGACTGGGACATCTGGGTGTATCCCGCCGCGGTGGCCGCTGCGCCGCCGGCCGATTTCGTCGTCTGCGAAAAATGGGAGACTGCCAAGGCCGCGCTCGCCGTCGGCAAGAAGGTGCTCTTCTTTGCGCTCTCGGCGAATTCGCCGGAGTCCATGCGCGGAAAATATCTGCCGGTCTTCTGGAGCCCGGTCTGGTTCCCGAGCCAGAAGCCGAACACGATGGGTCTGCTGTGCGACCCGCGGCATCCGCTGTTTGCGCATTTCCCGACGGAAATGCACAGCAACTGGCAGTGGTACGAACTGCTGCAACGTTCGCGCAGCTTCATCCTCGACGACGCGCCCGCCGCCTACCGCCCGCTCGTGCAGGTGATCGACAACTTCTCGCGCAACCACAAGCTCGGCCTCGTCTTCGAGGGCCGCGTCGGCGCCGGCCAACTGCTCGTCTGCGGTCTCGACCTGCCGTACCAGGTCAAGGAGCCCGCCGCGCGCCAGTTGCTCGCGAGCCTCTACGCCTACGCCGGTTCCGGGAAATTCGCGCCGGAGCAGGAACTCGGCTCCGAACTGCTGGAAAAACTCTTTGTCACCAGCTATGCGAACAAGCTGCAGGGGCTCGGTGCGCGCATCCGTGCGGACTCCCAGCACGGCGGCTACGAGGCTGAAAACGCGCTCGATGGAAAACCGGAAACGATGTGGCATACGCCGTGGGACGATGGCGCGCCAAAGTTTCCGCATCACTTGATCATCGAGCTGCCGAAGCCCGCCAAGTTCGCCGGGCTCACGTGCCTGCCGCGGCAGGACGGGACCCACAACGGCTGGATCAAGGACTATGCGGTGTACATCAGCGCCGACGGCAAGAACTGGGGCGAGCCGGTGGCAAAGGGCTCGTTCAAGCGCGGCAGCGAGCTGCAAAACATCAAATTCACGCAGCCGGTGGAAACGAAATTCCTGAAGCTCGTCGCTCTCAGCAGCTTCAACGCGGCCGCGCCCTTCGCCTCGCTTGCCGAACTCGACATTATCCAGGAGACAAAATGAACCACTTGATTTCTTGGTGTCTTGGTGACTTGGTGGTGAAATTCAGGAGAGGACGATGAATTCACGCGAACGCATTGCCGCGACCTGCGCGCACCGGCAGCCGGACAAGCTGGCGGTGGATTTCGGCGGCGGGTTCCAGACGGGCATCCACGTCAGCATGGTCTATCAGCTCCGGCAGGCGCTGGGGCTTGACCGGCCCGGCACACCGGTCAAGGTCGTCGAAATCTATCAGATGCTCGGCGAGATCGCGCCGGATTTGCAGGACGCGCTCGGGATTGACACGGCCTGCCTCTGCGGCACCGGCACGATGTTCGGTTTCCCGGCGGTCGAATTCAAGGAGTGGAAACTGCACGACGGCACGCCGGTGCTTGTGCCGGTGGCTTTCAACACGCAGTACGAGTCCAGCGGCGAGCTGTTCCAGTGGCCGGGCAATGACCGCTCCGTGGGTCCGAGCGGCAAGATGCCCGCGGGCGGCTATTTCTTCGACGCGATCATCCGCCAGCCGCCGTTCGACGAGGACCACCTCAATCCCACCGACAACCTGGAAGAGTTTGGCCCGCTTGCCGAGGACGAACTGGCGCACTTCGCGCGCCGCGCCGAGGCACTGTTCAACCAGACGCAGCGCGCGCTGTTCTGCACCTTCGGCGGGCTGACCTTCGGCGATGTCGCGCTCGTGCCGGCGACGTTTCTGAAAACCCCCAAGGGCATCCGCGACGTCGAGGAGTGGTACGTCAGCACCGTGACGCGTTCCGACTACATCAAGGCCGTCTTCGAGCGGCAGGCGGAGATCGCCGTGGAAAACCTCGCACGCTTGCACGCGGTGGTCGGCGACAAAATTTCCGTCATCCAGACCAATGGCACGGACTTCGGCACGCAGAACGGGCCGTTCCTCTCGCCGGCGCAGTACCGCGACCTGTTCCTGCCGTATCAGAAAATGGTCAACGGCTGGATTCACCGGCATACGAACTGGAAGACGTTCATGCACTGCTGCGGTGGCGTCGTGCCGCTGCTGGACGGCATCGTCGAGGCCGAGTTCGACATCCTCAATCCCGTGCAGTGTTCCGCCTCCGGCATGGATGCGCGCCAGCTCAAACAGCGCTATGGCGACCAACTGGTCTTCTGGGGCGGCGGTGTGGATACGCAGAAGACCCTCCCGTTCGGCACGCCTGCCGAGGTGCGCGAGCAGGTCAAGGAGCGTATCGAGACCTTCGCGCCCGGCGGCGGCTTCGTCTTCTGCGCGATCCACAACGTCCAGGCACGCACGCCGATCGAGAATCTGCTGGCGATGTTCGAGGTCGTGCGGAGCTACCGGTGAACAGCATTGCAATCAACCGTCTTGTAGGGGCGCAGCTTGCTGCGCCCGTTCGTTCCGCGTACGACGCACAGAGGGCGCAGCAAGCTGCGCCCCTACAAATCAGAACTGGGAAGGCGGAGCGCTGATTCCCTCAAGGTTTTGGGAAAGTGTTGGTATCGTTTCCCCTGGTTGGAAAAGTTGAAAGGATGATGACATGAAAATGCTGCTGAAATTGCTGGTGTGGGCGGCGCCGCTGGCGGCGCTGGCGGGCGAGCCGCAGTCGGTGTGGCTGGCGGATTTGGATTTGACGAAGATGTCGAGCGGGTGGGGGAAGGCGGTGGAGAACCGCTCGGTGACGACGCAACAGCTGACGATCACAGGGGCGAAATTCAAGCAAGGCGTCGGCGTGCATGCGGAAAGCGTGTTGTACGTCCAACTCGACGGCGCGGCGACCGAGTTCACCGCGCTGGTCGGCGTGGATGACCACGCGGGCAAGGGCAAAGGCTCGGTGGAGTTTGAAATCTACGGCGACGCCCGCGAACTGTGGCGGAGCGGGCTGATCAAGGGTGGCGATGCCGCGAAGCCGGTGCGCGTGCCGCTGGCGGGTGTGAAGTCGCTGGTGCTGGTCGTCGGCGATGGCGGCGACGGCCACAACAACGACCATGCCGACTGGGCCGAGGCCAAGCTCGTGTTCGCCGGCGCCAAACCGCTGGCCGTGGCCATGCCGCAGGAGGAGGCGCTCATTCTGACGCCGCCGCCGCCGGACGCGCCACGCCTCAACGGCCCGCGCGTCTACGGCGTGCGGCCAGGGCACCCGTTCCTCTATCGCATCCCCTGCACCGGCGAGCGGCCCATCAGGTTCAGCGCGCAGAAGTTGCCCGCCGGGCTGGTGCTCGATGAAAACACGGGGATTGTCTCGGGAAATGTGACGGATAGGTCGCATCGGACCTATGAAGTCCTCTGGCAGGCGCAGAACCGGCACGGCAAGGCAGAGCGCGTGTTCAAGATTGTCGTTGGCGAGACGCTCGCGCTGACGCCGCCGATGGGCTGGAACCACTGGTACACGCACTACAACCGCATCAGCGACACGCTCATGCGGCAGGCGGCGGACGTGATGGTTTCCAGCGGCATGGCCGATGCGGGCTATCAGTATGTGAACATCGACGACTGTTGGATGAACGCGAAAGCCTTGAGCAAGTATCAGACGGACCCGAAGCGTGTCGGTCCGGAGCGCGATGCAAACGGCAACATCGTGCCCAACGCCTATTTCCCGGACATGAAAGCGCTGACCGATTATGTCCATAGCAAGGGTTTGAAGGCGGGCACCTACACCTCGCCCGGTGCGGGCACGTGCGCGGGCTTCGGTGGCGCGCTCGGACACGAGGCGCAGGACGCGAAACAATTCGCAGACTGGGGTTTCGATTTCCTGAAATACGATTGGTGCTCCTACAGCAAGGTCGCGGGCAAGAAGCCCGATCTCGCGGCGATGCAGAAGCCGTATCGCCTGATGGGCGGACTGCTGCAGCAGCAGAACCGCGACATCGTCTTCAACCTCTGCCA
>CAITZM010000178.1 GCA_903896925.1 uncultured Lentisphaerota bacterium
AAGAAAGACAAGCCCGCGAAAGTTGCTGGCGAAAAGTCCCGCCCGAAAGATGGAACGGTGGGCGCGGTCTGCCTAGAGTCTCTACAGAGCGGGGAACGCAGTAGCGAGCAGATAGCCGAATATTGTCTTAAGTCTGGTAAGGACAAGGTAACTCCTAAAAACGTTTCTGTTACCCTGTCTGGACTGAAAAAGAACGGCTTTATTAAGCAGGGTAGCGGGCGCGGTATGTGGGTAATGTCCTGAGTAGGTAACGGAGCTTACGCGCTATGAATAGGACAAAGACAGAGCAGAGAGCCGAAAGCGTAGCGCGTAAGCTGGCGGGTTTGCCCTTTGTTTGCAGGGCTTTTATGCAGACTATCTTTAATAATGGATTATCCCTATGAAAATGACGAAGTGTTTGACCGTCTGCGCCGCCCTGCTCGCCGTCACGACCGGCCGCGCCGCCGAACTGCGGATCGGCATCATCGGGCTCGACACCTCGCACGTCTCCGCCTTCTCCAAGGTGCTGAACGATCCCAAAGACAAGAACCACGTCCCCGGCGGCCGCATCGTCGCCGCCTTCAAGGGCGGCAGCCAGGACATCCCCACCAGCGCCGACCGCGTGGACAAATTCACGCAGGAATTGAAGGACAAATACGGCGTCAAGATCGTGGACTCCATCGAGGAGCTCTGCCAGCAGGTGGACTTCGTGCTGCTGGAAAGCGTGGACGGCCGCCCGCACCTCGAGCAGGCCAGGCCGGTGATCAAGGCCGGCAAGCCGCTGTTCATCGACAAGCCCATGGCCGCCTCGCTGCACGATGCCGTGGAAATCTTCAAGCTTGCGAAGACCGCGAAGGTGCCGGTCTTCAGTGCTTCCTCGCTCCGGTTCGGCAAGGCCACACAGGCCGTCCGCGGCGGTTCCATCGGCAAGGTCCTGAGCGCGGAGACCTCCAGCCCCGCCACGCTCGAGCCGCATCACCCCGACCTGTTCTGGTACGGCATCCACGGTGTCGAGTCGCTGTTCACCGTGATGGGCGCCGGCTGTGACTCGGTCAAGCGCGGCACGACCGCGGACGGCAAGATCGAGGTCCGCGGCACCTGGGCGGGCGGACGCACCGGCATCTTCCGCGAACCGTCCAAAGGCCACACCTACGGCGGCACCGCCAAGGGTGAAAAGGGCGAGGCGCCCGTCGGCGCCTACGATGGCTACGCCCCGCTGCTCGTCGAGATCCTGAAGTTCTTCCAGACCGGCGTTGCGCCCGTGCCGGAACGCGAGACGCTCGAGATCCTGGCCTTCATGGAAGCCGCCGACGCCAGCAAGCAGGCCAACGGCGCCGAGATCAAGATCGCCGACATCCTGAAAAAAGCCGGCGTGGAGTGAGCGCGCCGGGAATTTCCCCGGATGTAGAAAGATCCCCTTCGTAATCGCTTTCGGTTTTCCAAGGCTTGGAACCGAAACCTAGCGCTTTTTCCTGATCTTGGAAAACGGTCCGCGTAAACGCTGGTTCTGCCGCGCCTGCCGGTGGACCGCGTTCTCACGAACGCGGCTACATCGGATGGCCGTTGCCTGTATGAGCGATCATTCCAACTCCCGCCCACAGGAAGGAGCGGCTTGCGCTGTAGCCGGGATCGGTGATCCCGGCGCGTCCCGAAAGGGACGGTGCGAAAGTAGGCCGGCGCTTCAGCGCCGGGAGGGGTAACAGCTCACCCGCGGAGTCCCGTAGGGACGACAGAAAGCCTGCCTCCTCCCTGGATCTGCATTCCATCCGCAGCATGTTTGCTGTCGCTCGCGGCAATAAATCCGGAAACGACGCGTTTTGCGGTCGGTTGTTTTGGTGTGTGGGTATGTACGGAGAAAACAGCATGAGCAAAACTCTCGTTTCGCGCAGGGAATTCATCCGCCGCAGCCTCGCCGGCGGCGCGGCGCTCGCCGCAGGGCCGTTCATTCTGCCTTCGTCGGCCATCGGCGCCAACGAGCGCATCGGCATCGCCGTCATCGGTCCGGGCCGGCAGGGCGGCGGGCTGCTCGGCTCGGCGGGCAAATCCAAGGACGCGCGCATCGTCGCGATTGCCGATGTGAATCAGGTCCGCGCGCGCCAGAAGGCGGCGCCCTACAAGGCGGAGGTCTACAAGGACTATCGGAAGATGCTCGAGCGGAAGGATATCGACGCGATCATCACCGCGACCCCGGAACACTGGCGCGCCCTGACGTGCATCCACGCCTGCCAGGCCGGCAAGGATGTCTACGCCGAGAAGCCGATGACGCTGACGATCCGCGAGGGCCGGCTGATGGTGCAGGCGGTGCGCAAGTACGGGCGCGTGTTCCAGTGCGGCAGCCAGCAGCGCTCGCAGATCGAAAACCACATCGGCTGCCAGCTCGTCCGCGAGGGCCTCATCGGCAAGATCAGCAAGGTCATCGCCTACAACTATCCCAGCCCGTGGAATTGCGGTTTGCCGGCGATGCCGGTGCCGGCCGAGCTCGACTGGGACCTGTGGTGCGGCCCGACCGAACCGGTGCCGTTCAACGCCGACCTCTACATTCCGCGCGGCAAGCCCGGCTGGCTCTCCTTCCGTAACTACTCCGGCGGCGAGATCACCGGCTGGGGCGCGCACGGTTTCGACCAGATCCAGTGTGCGCTCGGCATGGACGAGAGCGGCCCGGTCGAGGTCTGGACCGAGGGCGGCAAGTTCGCGCCGCCGACCTACACCGCGCCGGAGACCAGCGCGCGCGGAAACAAGCTCTGCGCCGTGCCCAAGCTGTTCTACCGCTATGCCAGCGGCACGGTGATGGAACTCGCCGACGGTCCGCACGGCGGCGGCGTCTTCATCGGCGAGAAGGGCACGGTCACGATCGACCGCGGCAAATGCAAATCCGATCCTGTGGAACTTGTGGCGGACAAACTGGCCCAGGCCATCGCGGCCTACCGCGCCGCCGCCAAGGCGCGCAAGTCGTCCGTGGAAGACCCTGCGCCGCCGCCCTCGACGCTGACGGACAACGTCAAGATGGCGGCCACGCCGCCGCTCAACGGCGGGCACATGCAGAACTGGTTCGACTGCATCCGCTCGCGCCAGAAGCCCATCGCCGATGTCGAGATCGGGCACCGTTCCGCGACGGTCTGTCACCTCGGCAACATCGCGCGCTGGACCGGCAAGCGGTTGACATGGGATCCGGTGCAGGAAAAGTTCGACGACGCCGAGGCGAACACCTATCTCGACCGCGTCCGCCGCAAGCCCTACGAACTGCCGGAGACCGTCTGATTTGGCAGGGGCGTCCTTCGGCTGAAGGACGCCCCTACAGAAGAACAAAGGACATGACATGAAAATTGGTTCGCTGAAATTCCTCGCCACGCTCGCGCTTGTCGTGGCGTGTTGCTCGACGCGCGCCGCCGATGGCGGCAAAATCAAGCTGCTGATCATGAGCGGCGCGAACAACCACAGCTGGAAGACCACGACGCCGGTGTTGCAGAAGATGTACGAGGACAGCGGCCGGTTCACCGTGACGGTGACCGAGGACGTGCCGCACCTTACCCCCGCCGAGTTTGCCAAGTACGATGCGCTCGTCTGCAACTACACCAGCTATCCGAATGTCCTTGGCCACCGCTGGCCCGCGGAGACGGAGAAGGCGTTTCTCGACTATGTCGCCGCCGGCCACGGTTTCGTGCTCTTCCACGCCGCGAGCACCGCGTGGATGGACTGGCCGGAGTTCGGGGACCTCATCGCCCTGACGTGGCAGAAGGACGCTGCCGGCAAAAACATCAGCGGCCATGGCGCGCAGCATTCGTTCGCCGTCACCATCACCGACAAAGATCATCCGGTGACGAAGGGCATGGCCGACTTCCAGCATGTGAAGGACGAGCTCTATCACCGCCAACTGTTGCACAAGACCGGCCACGTGCTGGCGACAACCTTCTCCAGCCCTACTGTGCGCGGCAGCGGCACCAACGAGCCGATGGTCGTCGTCAGCGAGTTGGGCAAAGGACGCTGCTTCAACTGCGCGCTCGGCCACGACCCCAAGCCGATGGGCGGCTCCGGTTTCCAGTCGCTGATGCTGCGCGGCACTGAATGGGCCGCCACCGGCAAGGTCACCATCCCGGTACCCGCCAACTGGATTGCACCCGGCACACCGGAGGCCGAAGCGCTGAAGGTCGTCGAGCCCGCCCCCGCCAAGCCCGCGAAGAAGCCCGCCAAGGCGGCCGATAAAAAGAAAACCTGAGTGCGACAGAAAGTGTGCGTTCCAGCCCTGTAGGAGCCCGGCCCTGCCGGGCGATAAGTGCGCTGGTTTGCCGCTCGCGCAGGTTTTCGTGCTGCGGGCAGCGGCAAAAGCGGGATGGGTTAGGCGCCGACAAGGCGAGACAACCGCAATGCTCCCCAGCCTCCTGCTCGCGAGCACAACTGCGCAGCACTCGATATACACCATCGCCCGGCAGGGGCCGGGCTCCTACAGCACACCTGCGTACGCGTCGCGGGTTTTCGTGGCGGAGGAATGGGCGTTTATACAGAAGCCTTTTCTGTTGGGCTCGGGTGCACCGGCTCGGTGAGCCGGTCTATAGCGCGAGGCGAAGTAGAACACGCGAAGCTTGTGTAGGCCGCGTCTCCGGCGCGGCGCACCCTCACTCCACAATAACCGCGCGACGCCGGGGCCGAAGTTGAACTTGAACCGGCGGCCCCATCCGTGCCACAAAGCGCATATGCGGATGTGCTCAACACCTTGCGAGGCGCGCATGGCCAGCTTGTCTGGCGGGAGCGAACGTGCTTTGACCTTGGCGTGCTGGCCGCACCATTCAGCCACCTGCCGGATCACACCGGAAAATTTCGCATGCGGATATCGCGGTAGAAAAGGAGCATCATGAAAAGCAGTTCACCCGTGCGGTCTCTCTCGTCCCTCTCGCGGCGGCAGTTCATGAAGCGCAGCGCGGCGGCGGCCGGTGCGCTGGCCTTCCCGTATTTCATACCGGCGACGGCGCTGGGGCGGGGCGGGGCCGTGGCGCCGAGCGAGCGCATCGTGATGGGCGCCATCGGCAACGGCGGGCGCGGCACCGCCGATCTGCACTCGATGCTGGGCGAGACGGACGTGCAGTTCGTCGCGGTCTGCGATGTCCGCAAGGGGCAGCGCGAGGCGGCGCAGAACACGGTGGACAGCCGGTATGGGTCGAAAGGGTGCGCCGCCTATCGCGACCTGCGGGAATTGCTGGCGCGGCCGGACCTGGACGCGGTGCTGATCGCCACCGGCGACCGCTGGCACTCGCTGGCCTCGATCCTGGCGATGCGCGCGGGCAAGGATGTCTATTGCGAGAAGCCGTCGTGCCTCACGCTGGCGGAAGGCCGGCTCGTGGTGGAGACCGCACGCACGCTCGGCCGGGTTTATCAGACCGGCGCGCAGCGGCTCAGCGAGGCGAACCATGTGTTCGCCATTGAAATGGCGCGTTCCGGCCGGCTCGGGCCGCTTCACACCGTGTATGCCGACTGCCGCTGGCGCGACGGCCTGCGCCTCGATTATCTGCCCGCGCAACCGGAGCCGGCGAAGGAGGAAGTGGATTGGGATCTCTGGCTCGGACCCACGCCGTGGCGGCCGTACAACAGCGGCTATGTGAACGGCAGCGGCTGGTATCGCTTCCACGACTTCGCCACCGACGTGGCCATGTGGGGCGCGCATACCGTCGCGCAGGCGCTCGCGGGGCTGGACCTGACGGACGTCAAGTTCATCGAGATCGACTATGCCGCCGACGGTGGCACGATGCAGACGCGGCTCTCCAACGGCGTGAAGCTCGTGCTCTATCGCACCGTCGGCAGCGTCTGGCAAGCGTGCGACCTCTGGCACGGCTCCTGTGGCGAGCGCTTCGAGGGGCCCGGCGGCTGGGCGGGCGCGGCCGACGGCTATGCGAAGCCCGACGTCTCCTCGCCGGCGCTGCTCAACGAGTACAAGCAGGTGCTGGCCGGGTACACGGGCCGGACGCACCGGCCGCTGAACCATGCGCGCGACTTTTTCGATTGCATCCGGTCGCGCCAGCAGCCCGTGGCCAACCCCGAGGTCATGTTCCGCTCGATGAGCATCTGCCTCGCCGCCGACATCTGCCAGCAGGTCCAGCGCAAGGTGAAGTTCGACCTGCTCAAGTTCGAGTTCATCGGCGATGCCGACGCCACCCGGCTCGCGCACCGCGTCATGCGCGCGCCCTTCACGGCGTAGGCCGGCGGCAGCGGCGATCTTCCCGGCGGTTTGACGAGGCGGCGGAGTTTCGGGATACATGGTGATATGAAAACGTGGATGCGGCCAAAACGGGGGCGCAAGTCGGTGCTGTTGGCGCTGGGGTGGTACGTCCACGAGATGGTCTCGGGCGTCGCCAAGTTTGCCCGCGAGCGGGATTGGATTCTGGATGACCTGCCCTCCCACAGCGGCGTCGTGTGGCCCTCGTGGGCGGGAGACGGCATCATCACGTTGATTCCGGACCGCCAGCACCAGCCGTTGATTGATCGCGTGCGGCGGGCGGGTGTGCCGGTGGTGGATTTGAGCGACCAGCTGCCGGAGCTGCCCTTTCCCCGTGTGCTGCCGGACAACGAGGCCATCGGTCGCATGGCGGCCGAACATTTCCTGGGCCGCGGGTTCAGCCAGTTTGCGTTTGTGACGTGGGACAGCGGTGCGCCGGTGGTGCAGGGACGGCTGGCGGGGTTCCGGCAGACCGTCATGAAAGCCGGCAAGAATTTTTTCTTGGTGGACTATTCGCCGCAGATGCAGAAGCCGGGGGCGGTCGCGCGTTTCCTGCCGTGGCTGGCGCGGCGCCTGGCGGAGTTGCCGAAGCCGCTGGCGACGATGGCGCAATACGACGGCGAAGCGTTGAATATTTTTCGCGCCTGCCAGTTGGCGAATCTGCTGGTTCCGGAACAGGTGGCCGTGGTGGGGGTGGATAACGATCCCATTTATTGCGAGCTGGGCGGGATTCCGCTGTCGAGCGTGGCGAGCAACCGGGAGATGATCGGCTACAAGGGTGCCGAGCTGTTGGACCGGCTGATGCGGGGCGGGAAAGCGCCGGGCCAGCCGCTGCGGATCGCGCCCACCGGACTGGTCATCCGTAAGAGCAGCGACATCATGGCGGTCGGCGATGTCAGCGTCGCCAAGGCGCTAAGTTTCATCGCGGAACATTATCGCGAACCGATCACGGTGCAGGATGTGGTGCAGGCCTCCGGCGCGTCGCGACGAAATCTGTACATCAAGTTTGCCGATACGCTCGGCCACTCCATCCGCGGCGAGATCTTGCGGCAGCGCCTGGAGCGGGCCAAACACCTCCTGCGCGAGACCGGCGAAAAGTTGCAGGGCATCGCGCAGGAGAGCGGGTTTGAAGATCCGGCGATGTTGAGCAAGACGTTCAAACAGCACCTGGGCATTTCGGCCACCGCCTTTCGCGCCCTGCACCGGCCGTCTGGCTGATCGTGATGGACCTCCCTTCCGATATCTCCGGTCTGCACGGAAATGCCGATGAATTGCACGCAGCGGTATGGACAGCGGGTTCGCATCGAGGCATGGTCATGTGCGATGAGACTATGGCAAATTGCGGTGGTGCTGGCTTGCGTCATCCTCGCTCCGGGGGCGCACGCCGTCACGTGGGAGTTGAACGTCGAGAAAGCCAGCCAGGCTGAACTGGTGGCCGCGACGGCGATCCAGGGCTTGGCGAATCGCGACGGCGCAGGCGTGTTTCTTCAAACCGGCGACCGCGACTTCATGATCACGTTCAAGAACGCGGAGTACGGGCCGGGCGCGGAGGTGGCCAAAAAATTCCGGTCGGTGGACGATGCGTGGAAGGCTTACTACACGACGCGGCGCGGAAGGAAATTCGAGCCGGTCGCCACCCTCGATGAGTTGGCCGCCAAAGTTGCCACGCGGCTCAAAGGCGTCGTGCTCTACCGCGATGAGCTGGCCGCGGCGGTCACGCTCGCCGGTCTGCGCGATGCGGTGCCGGTGACGGACGCGGTGCGCGCGGCTTCGCCGGCCCTGAAAGTGTTGCCGGTGGTGGAAGATTTGCGCGGCCGGTTCAAGGACCGTCAAGAGGCGCACCGCTGGGCGATCAAGGAGCTGCTGCCGGCGTGTTCAAAGGACGGGGCATTCTCGATCACGCACGGCATCGACGTGGTGTCGCTCGATGTGGCGGTCGCGAATAAGCTGTTCGTCTATCAGCTGAATCACACGAACGACACGGCGTTGATCGGCGACATCCTCGCTCACCTGCATCCGATCAGCCCGGTGTGGGGCTGGGGCGGGCCGACGGAGGAGAGCTTTTTGTTCAAGGTGAGCAAGCACGCCGCGTTCGTGATGTGCGCGCAGGTGCCGAACATCTCGTTTCACGCCGCCATCCGTCCCGCGCAACGTCGCTTCCAGCAGCGACACATCCAGCCGGCGGACGTGACTGTGGAACCGAAGCACTACGTGGCGTTCATGGTCAACGAAGGCGATACGATGAAATGCGCCGGCAGCTTGATGATGTGCGGCAGCTGGCTCCAGCCGGAGCGCGGCACGCTGCCGATCAACTGGGGCGTCAGTCCCTATCTCTGCGAGCAGTTCCCCGGGCTGATGGAGTTTTACTACTCGACGATGACCACGAACGATTACTTCTTCGACGGCCCGGCTGGCTACGGATACATCTCGCCGCGCCACTTCCCAACCAACCAGCTGTTCGCGTTCGCAGCCAGGACCCGCGCCGCCAACCGGGTCGCGGACACACGGTTTGCCGAGTGCTGGTATTTCTATCCGCTCCAGCCTGACGAGCTGCGCCAGCGCTGGCTCGCGGCACTGGGACTGGACGGCCTGACGCAGTGGCGTGGGCCGCAACGCGTTTCTTTTCCGGCGACGAATGGTCCCCCGATCATTGACAGCCAGCATTACTACGACAAAGGCACGGCCGCCGAGATTGCGGAGAACCTCACGCGCGAGGCCGCGGGTGCGCCGCGTCCGTGGTTCACGGTGGTGTATGGCGGCAGCCCGCGCAAGTTCGCGGAGATCGCCCGCCTGCTGCCGCCCGAGCGTTTCAAGATTGTCCGCCTCGACGAACTGTTCATCGCCGCGAACAAAAGCCGGGCAACCATCGAAAAGAAAGTCGTGAAGCCGGCGACAACGGAGAAGAAGAAGCCATGAGCCATACACTCAAAACCTGTCTCGCGTGCGCCCTCGTGGCGTGCGCGGGAACCGCCACCACGTTATCCGCCGCACCGAATGTCGGCGGGTTGGTGCTGGCGGGCGATCCGGCGTTCGATAGCGATTCGATTGCCAGCAGCGAGAATCAACAGCGGCGCTGGCTAAGTTTTCCCGGGGGCCGGCTCTGCTTGAACCCCGCCACGCATCACAAATTCGAACTCGCGCCGATGGGAGCCGACCTCGCGTTGAACCTCGGCGGTTACCTCGGCACCGGCGTGTTGCGACTGGACAACGTGCTGGACGTCCGCCTCGACGCGGCGACGTCGGAGTCGCGGTCAACCACCTGGTATCCGTACCAGATTGCGTTTCAGGCGAAGTATGCGAATGGCGCCGAGGTGTCAGGCCATGATTTCTTCACGGACGCCAACTCGACGTTGATCCGCTCGCTCGAGGTGCGCGGCGGCGGCAGCAAGGAACTCGTGCTCGGCGGAAAAATCAGCAACCCAAAAGGCGCGCGTTGGGACGCGACGCGACAGGTGATCGTGGTCGAGTCCGAGAAATATGTCTATGCGCTGCGCCTGCTGGCTGACGCGACGGAGTTGAAACCGACCGTCGGCAAAGATGTGTGGAGCGTACGGATTCCATTGGGCGCGGAGAAGACAGCCATCACGATGAGTTTCGGTTTTGCGGCGGCCTCCGAAGGTGCCGATGCGGCGATGGAACGCGCGCGCACCGCGCTCGCCCGTCCGGCAGGCGAGTCGCTGGCGGCGGCGAAGGCGACGATGGATGCCTACTTGCGCAAAGTGCCGCAACCGACGCGCTGGGGCCTCGAGAGCATTCCGGCTCACGGCGTGACGCCGGAACGGCAGCGGCAGGCGTACTACGCGGCCTGGAGCCTGGTGATCCAGAGCATCATGAACCCGTTCCCGGAGAATGCGGCGTATCCGTTTCCGCAGATGAGCCTCGGCAAACCTTCCTTGTGGGCCGAAGGCGAACGCACATCGCCGGCGACGTGCGGCTGGGAAAGCTTCCTCGGCTTGCAGTGGTTTTCGTTCCTGGAACCGGAGACGTGCTGGAAGGCCTACGAGGGCATCATGTCGCGCGTGGATGAGGCTGGCAAACTCGGCGGCGAGTCGCTGCCGTCGCGCAAGGCGCAGACGGCGTGGATACTCTTCAAACAGCGGCCCGACCGCGCGCGCCTGGCGGCGGTTTATCCCGCCATCAAGCGTTACCTGCAGTGGCGCGAGCTGAATCCCCGCTGGATCTATGGAGGCAACAATGCGAAGGACGAGAAGGACATCGAATTCGTCGTCTCGTGGCTGCTCGACGTGGACTATGCCATCCAGATCGCCGGCGAACTCGGGCTCGCCGAGGATGGGCGCGTGTGGCGGGAGAAATCCAAGCTGATGCGGGAGAATTTGCACGCGTGGTTTTTCAGCGACCCGGCCAAGGTGCATCAGTTTTATTTCACGAACAAAAAAGTTTTCTATACGAAGGAGCGCGACAGCGACCGGCCGATCATGATCCTGACGGCGCTGTGGTTGAAGGATCTGCCGGCCGATGCGCGCGAACGTCTGCGCGGTCTGTTGCGCGAGTTTCATCACCCGGAACGCGCCGCCGACGGCTTCGCCTACACGAAATATGCCGACAACAATCTCGACGCCTACGGCCTGATCGACCACGGGATGGTCGAGGCCAAGCCGTTCGTAGAAGTGTTTGTGCGCGACTCGATCCGCGCCGGCGAATTCGCCGAGGTATTGCGGCCGGGAAAGAATGGCGAGCCGGAAACGGAGGGCGTGATGCCGTCGCTGTTCAACGCGCTGAACATCATCGAGTTCACCTGGATGCTGAACGGCGTCCGGTACGAGTCCGGCACGCCGACCGTGTTCGAGTTTCCAGCGCTGCGTAAGTGAGGAGGAAAACCATGACTGATATTGCCAGGCGATTTTCGGAAAATCCGCTGCTGCGGCCGGAGGACATCCGGCCCAGCCTCGCGGGAATGAAAGTGGAGTGCCTGCTGAATCCCGGCGTGTTCCAGTTTGCCGGCCAGACCTGGCTGCTGCTGCGCGTGGCCGAGCGGCCGGAGCAAAAGCCGGGCAAGACGACGTTCCCGGTGCTGGGCGCCGACGGTGGCGTGAAGATTCTGGAGTTCGACAACGCCGATCCGCAGCTCAACCTCGCCGATCCGCGCGTCATTTCGTACGCCGGGCAGGATTATCTGACGACGATGTCGCATCTGCGGCTCGTGTCCAGCCCCGACGGCGTACGGTTCAGCGAACCGGCGGCGACGTCGCCGCTGTTCGGACAGGGCGAGCTGGAAGGTTATGGCATCGAGGACTGCCGCGTGGTCGAAATCGCCGGCACCTATTACCTGACGTTCACGGCGGTCTCGACGCACGGCGTCGGCGTCGGTCTGCGGAGCACGCGCGATTGGAAAACGTTCAAGCAGCATGGCCTGATGCTGCCTCCGCACAACAAGGACTGCGCGCTCTTCGGCGAGAAGATCGGTGGCAAGTATTACGCGCTGCATCGGCCGAGCAGCCCGGAACTCGGCGGGAACTACATCTGGCTGGCCGAGTCGCCGGACCTGGAACACTGGGGCAACCACCGCTGCCTCGCGCACTCGCGCAAGGGCAAGTGGGACAGCGCGCGCGTCGGCGCCGGGGCCGCGCCGATCCGCACGCCGGCGGGCTGGCTGGAGCTTTATCACGGCGCGACGGCGAACCCGACGCGGTACTGCCTCGGCGCGCTGCTGCTGGATCTGCACGAGCCGTGGAAGGTGCTCGCCCGTTCGGAGGAACCGATCATGGAACCCCTCGCCGCATACGAGCAGGTCGGTTTCTTCGGCAATGTCGTGTTCACCAACGGCCATCTGGTCAACGGCGATACGGTGACGATTTATTACGGCGCGTCCGACAGCGTGATTTGCGGCGCGCGCTTCTCCGTCTCCGAAATTCTGAAAACCCTGGGAGTCTGAACAGTATGAAAAATCCACTGCACGAATACCGCGTCTTCCTGTCCTACCCGCACAACATGCGGGTGCTGCTCATCACCAACCTCATCTACGCCTTCGTGATGCCGGTGATCGAGATCTTCATCGGCGCCTACGTGATGCGGAATTCCAACGACGTGAAGATGGTCATCGCCTACCAGCTCGCCGTCTATACCGGCATCCCGTTCACCTTCCTCGTCAACGGCTGGCTGTTGCAAAAGATCCGCATCAAGCGGCTCTACTCGTTCGGCATGTTGCTGAGCGGCGTCTCCATGGTGTGCATGATGTCGCTCAGGGAGCTTAGCGTCGGTGGCCTGGTCGCCGCGGGTCTGCTCATGGGTATGTCGTTCGGTCTCTATTGGTCCAACCGCGACTTCCTCGCGCTCTCCAGCACCAACGACGGCAATCGCAATTACTACTACGGGCTGGAGACGTTCTTCGCGACGAACATCGGCATCGTCATTCCGGTGAGCATCGGCGCGTTCATCGGCTCCTTCGGCGCGCGCGCCAATGTGGCCTACCAGATCATCACCGGCCTGGTCTTCGTGCTCACGCTCATCGCCTCGTGGGTGCTCCATCGTGGCGAATTCGAGAACCCGCCGCGCACGCCGTTCGTCTACTTCCGCTTCCACTGGCTCTGGCAGCGCATGCAGCTGCTCGCGGTGCTCAAGGGCATCGGCCAGGGTTATATCGTCACCGCGCCGGCGATGCTCGTCATGACCCTGCTCGGCAAGGAAGGCTCGCTCGGCATGCTCCAGACCGCCGGCGGCGTGCTGTCGGCCATCCTGCTCTACATCCTCGGCCGCACCACGCTGCCGCGCCACCGCATCTACATCTTCGCGGCGGGCCTCGCGCTCTTTGTGGTCGGAGCGGCGCCGAACGCGCTGCTCTATAACCAGGTCGGCGTGCTGGTCTTCATGCTGTGCCTTGTGCTCGGCCGGCCGCTGCAGGACATCGCCTACTTCACCATCCAGATGCTGGTGATTGATACCGTGTCCGCCATCGAGAAGCGCAACAAGTACGCCTACATCTTCACGCAGGAGTTCGGGTTCTACATCGGCCGCTTCTGCGGCTGCGGACTCTTCCTGCTGCTCGCCTACCAGGTCTCCAACACCTTTGCGCTCCGCTACGCCCTGCTGATCATCGGCGTCATCCAGCTTCTGTCGGTGCCCGTGGCGCGCAGCCTGATCCGCGGCTGCGTCACCGAGGCGCGCGCCGCCGGAATCCCCGAACCCGCGCCGCATGGCTGACGCTTTGCCACTGCTTGGAAAAAGTCAGCGTGCGGGTTTCCAAGGCTGGAAAAAGAGTGGTGAATGAAAGCGAAGGAGAACTGAAAATGAAGCGACAACTGATAAGCGCCGCCATGTTCCTGGCCCTTGCTCTCGGCGCGGGCGGCGCCGAGGCGCCTGTGGAAATCAAGGGCAGCTTTCTGCTCGACCCGCGGCCTGTGGGCAAGACGCCGAAATATCTCGGTGTTTGCCTGGAGGTCGCCGAGCACGCCGACCGGTGCAATCTCTGGGATTGGCTGGCGGACTCCGGCGCGAAGATGGCGCGGGTGATTCATCCCGACAGAGACCTGCGTGCGCCTGCGGCCAAGGGAGATCTTCACAAGGACATCGTCACCCAACAGGACTTCGAGACTTTCCGCGCGCGGCTGCTGGCCGACCCGGAGAAAAATGTGCCGTGGCAGAATTATCTCTTCGACCAGAACATTCCGTGGCTCGGCGTGCCCGATGACGAGATTCGCAAGGCGACCGCCTGCGGCGTCGCGCCGATCGTCTCGATGGCCTATACGCCGCAGTATTATCCGCGCTCGCTGTTGAAATCCTTTGGCGACTTCGTCCAGGCGCCGGATGCGGCGGTGAACTGGGACGCGGCGGCGGCAGCCTATGAATATTACTTCGCGAACATCTACCGCTACGCGAGCCGCAACGGCGTGACCCAGTTCATGATGCTCAACGAGCCCGACGACCGGAACAAAAAAATCGTCCAGCAGGTGGGCGTGCTGGCGCGCATGGCGCGGCTCGCGCTGGAGGACGTGCGCACGAAGCTCGCGGATAGACGCGTCGCCACCGGCCTGCGCCTCTCCGCGCCGGCCTGCCATTTCGCATGGGAAGGTTACTGGCCCACGGTGGAGCCCTATTGCGACTTCCTCGATTTCCATTTCTACGACCCGGACCCGGAGATGTTCAAACGGCAGCAGGCGCGGATGGCGATCCGCGCGCGTCCGAGCGGGAAGAAAACCGCCTTCACCGAGTTCAACCGCATCGGCGGACCGCTCCAGCCCGACCAGGCGTTGTTCTCGGTGAAACCGTCGCTGCAATTTGCGGGGCTGGTGATGGCGATGCTTTCGGCCAGCCAGCCGCAAGACGCGGGTTGCGAGATGGCGCTCGCCTACGAGTTCCAGTTTCCCGCGACGCACCGCAACTTCAAGAGCCTCGTCTATGGCGACATGAATCTTGTGGACTGGACCGGTCAGGACAATGCACTGAATAGGAAGCCGGATGAGTGTCACCCGACCTTCGAACAGTTGCAGCTGCGCATGGCGACGCCGGCCTATCACGTCTTCAAGATGCTGGCGCGTTGCACGCCCGGCGCGGGCGAGCGCGATTCGTATGAGGTACTTGCCCTCGGCGAAAGCGCCAAAGGTTTCTGCCATGTGTTCGATCCGAACATCCGCCACAACGTCTTCAAGGCCTTGTCGCCAGAAAAGTATTACGCACTGAACGGCTCGGGTCCCGATCTGCGGACGCTGGCGGTGCGCACACCGGAGCGGCTGATCATCCTGATTTTGAATTCCGGCCCGACCGCGGCCAAACGCGTCGCGTTCAACCTGGAAATGCTGCCCGAGAAATACGCGACGGCGGTCGTCCGCGAAACCTCGCTCTGGCAACGCGACCAGGCCATCCGCCAGGCGCCGGTGAGCGGCCCGGACGTGGTCGTTGATCTGCCTGCCGAATCGCTGACGCAAATCATCTGCACCAAGGAAGACCTCGCACAGGTGAAGGAACTGAAACTGGAGGAGAAAACCTTCACGCCCGGCACCGCGCAGAAACTGGGCCTGCTCGAAACCACGCGCCTGCGCGCGTTCGGCAAACTCGGCGACCGCTGGCTCGACCTCACCGATCTCAACATCGTGTGGACCAGCTCCGCGCCGGACTTGGTGCCGGTCTATCAAGGCGGCCTCGTGCAACGCCTGCGCCAGACGACCAATGAGGTCATGCTCACCGCAAAGACGCTTTCCGGCAACGCCACTGCTTCGCTGGCCGTGCCTCCGACGCCAGCGAAATGATGAGGCGGAATATTCCAATGATCGGAAAAACACGATGAAGAAATTTCTTAGCCTCTTCATCGCCCTCGCGGCGATGTCGGCGCAAGCGATGCAGGTCGCTGATCTGCGTTGCGAGTTCAGAAACGATCCGGTCGGTATCGATGTCGCGCAGCCGCGGCTAAGTTGGATTTTGAAATCAGACGCGCGGGGGCAGCGGCAGGCGGTGTATCAGATCGTCGTTGAGTCCGCCGGGGCGCAGTTGTGGGATTCCGGTCGCGTCGCCTCGGATGAGTCGGTGTTGATTCCGTATGCGGGCAAGCCGCTCGCGTCGTTGCAGCAGGTCACGTGGAAGGTGCGCACGTGGGATCAGGACGGCAAGCCGTCGGACTGGAGCAAGGCGTCGACGTGGACGATGGGCGTGTTGAACGATGCGGACTGGCATGCAAAGTGGATCGGCGCGAGCAAACAGGTGGCTGCGCCGCAACGCGCCGCTCGCGGCTATCACGCGGCGGAAGCGAAACGAGGAGACGAGGAGAAGTGGGTTCAGATCGATCTTGGGAAGTCGCAACCGATCGCGTCGATCCGGCTGTATCCGATGCGCCACGAAGGCAAGGATGGCTTCGGCTTTCCGCTGCGCTTCAAGGTCGAGGCGGCGAACGAGCCGGCGATCAAGGACGCCATGATGATCGCTTCGCGCCTTGCGGCGGATGTTCCGAATCCCGGTGTCGCGCCGGTGGCGTTCGATGCGAAAGGCGCGTCGGCGCGCTACGTTCGCGTCACGGCGACGAAGCTCGGCAAGTTCACCGCGTCGTATTGTTTCGCGCTAAGCCAGGTCGAGGTCGTTTCCGACGGACGCAATGTCGCGAAGGGTGCGCCGGTGACGGCGAAGGACAGCGTCGATCAGTGGGGCTGGGGAAAGGTTGCGCTCACCGACGGAGCGCTTGGCACCCATGCGCCGGAGCAACAGAAATTCCCGACAGTGATGTTACGGCGCGAAGTGATGGTGAAATCAGGACTGCGTCGCGCGATAGCGAACGTGTGCGGACTCGGCGAATACGAGCTGACGCTGAACGGTGCGAAAGTCGGCGACGATCTGCTTTCGTCGGGTTGGACGAAGTACGACAAGACCTGCCTCTACGACACGCGCGACATCACGGCGGCGCTGCGCGCCGGCAAAAACGAAGTCGCGCTGCTGCTCGGCAACGGCATGTACAACGTCGTGGGCGGTCGCTACACGAAATTGAAAGGCTCGTTCGGTCCGCCGAAGGCCATCGCGCAAGTCCAACTCGAATACGCCGACGGAACGACGGAGATCATCGGAACCGACGCCCAGTGGCAGGTCAGCCCCGGCCCGATCACGTTTTCGTGCGTGTTTGGCGGCGAGGATTTCGATGCACGTTGGGTGCCGCAATGGGAGCCGGCGAAAATCGTTTCCGGTCCCGGCGGTGCGCTCAAGGGGCTGTCGTGCTCCGCGCCGCCGATTCGCGCGTTCGATGTCTTGAAGGCGAGCAAGCTCAACGATGCCGTTTATGATACCGGGCAGAACGTCGCGCTAATGCCGCGGATCACGGTCAAGGGACCGGCGGGCTCGACGGTGAAGATCAGCCCGTCGGAGTTGATCAAAGCGGACGGCTCGCTTGACGACACGATGTGCGGCGGCAACAGCTATTGGAAATACACGCTGGCCGGAAGTGGCGACGAAACCTGGTTCCCGAAGTTCTTCTATCGCGGCGCGCGTTACCTGAAGGTCGAGTGTGGCGGCGGCGCGGAGATCAAATCGATCGAGGGCGTCGTCGTCCATTCATCGTCAGCGCCCGTCGGCGAATTCGCCTGTTCCAGCGAGCTGTTCAACCGCATTCACACCTTGGTGCGCTGGGCGCAACGCTCGAACATGATGAGCGTGCTGACCGACTGCCCGCATCGCGAAAAGCTCGGCTGGCTGGAGCAATATCATCTGAACGGCCCGTCGCTCCGCTACGAGTTCGATCTCGCGGCGCTGTTCACCAAAGGCATGAACGACATGGCCGATTCGCAACTCGCCAACGGACTCGTGCCGGACATCGCGCCGGAGTACGTGCAATTCAGCGGCGGTTTTCGCGATTCGCCGGAGTGGGGCAGCGCCTTCATTCTCGCCGCGTGGCAGCAGTATGAGTTCAACGCCGATGGCAGCCTGCTGCGCCGCCACTTCGACGCGATGCAGCGCTATGTGGATTACCTCGGCAGCAAGGCGCAAGGTCACATCATCGATTACGGGCTGGGCGACTGGTACGACATCGGCCCGAAAGCGCCGGGCTACGCGCAGCTGACACCAAAGGCGCTGACGGCGACGGCGATTTATTACGAGGTCGTGGTCGCGCTGGCGAAATCCGCACAGCTGCTCGGCCGCGCCGGCGATGCGCAGAAGTTGTCCCTGCTCGCCGCGCAGATCCGCGATGCGTTCAATGCCAGGTTTTTCAACGCGGCGGAAGGCAGCTATGCCACCGGCGCGCAGACCGCCAACGCGATGCCGCTGGTGCTCGGCCTCGTCGATCCATCGCATCGCGAGCGCGTCGTCGCATCGCTCGTAAATAACATCCGCGAAAAGGGGCTGACCGCGGGCGATGTCGGCTATCGTTATGTGTTGCGCGCGCTCGCCGACAACGGACGCTCGGATGTCGTCTTCGAAGTGAACAACCAGTCGGAAAAGCCCGGTTACGGCTTCCAGCTCAAGAAGGGTGCGACGAGCCTGACGGAGGCGTGGAATGCGGGCCGCGGCTCGTCGCAAAATCATTTCATGCTCGGCCAGATCAACGAATGGTTCTATCACGACCTCGCCGGCATCCAGTGCGATCCCGAGGGGCCGGGCTTCAAGAAGATCGTCATCAAGCCCGCGATCGTCGGCAACCTGACGAGGGTGAACTGCGCGTTCGAAAGCCCGCGCGGTCGAATAGCGAGCAACTGGAAACGCGATAACGGAAAGCTGTCGCTTGCCGTCACGATTCCCGCGAACACCACCGCGACGGTTTTTATTCCGGGGAAGAATGCGCATGCTGACGGCGCGAAGATTTTGCGCACGGAAAACAGCGTGACGGTTTTCGAGACCGGCTCCGGGAGCTACACCTTCACGGCGGAGCTGTGAGGAAGGGTGACGATGACTTCCAATGCTTGGAACTGCGAATGAAACGGAAGCGAGAGTAACGAACATGAATCACACCCTTATTCTCCTTGCCGCCCTGTTGCTGGCGCCGCTGGCCGAGACTGCGGCGGCCGTATCCAGCAGCATCCACCCCGGCCAGTCGTGGCTGGACACCGATGGCGTTCTCATCAACGCTCACGGATTCTGCACCCTGCGCCACGGGGACAAGTATTATTGGTATGGTTCGCACAAGATCGCCGGGAAAACGGAGTCGGAGAATAACGAGGCTGGCGTGCGCTGTTATGTAAGCCGTGATCTTCTGAATTGGGAGAACGCCGGTATGGTGCTGTCCAAAACTGCCCAAGGGATGTCCCCGGAGGTGGCGGACGCGGGCATCCTTGATCGTCCCAAGGTGATTTACATCCCAGCCACGGGCCGGTTTGTCATGTATTTCAAGCTCTATGGGCCCATGACCCCCGAGGGTAAGCTCAATACCAAGGAGGCTTATGTCGGGGTGGCGACGGCCACGCAACCGACCGGGCCGTTCGCATACCAAGGGAAGTTTCTCGGTGGGGGCAGTGAAACCGGTTCGGGTGACTTCGCGATCTTTCAGGATGCGGATGGCGTGGCCTATCACATCGCCGTGCGCAAGCCGGACAAAGGCAGGAAGGACAAGCCCTTGGTTTGTGGACGCTTGTCCGATGACGGCTTGAAGCCCGCTGGCGAGTATGTGGCGATGGAGGGCGTGGAGAATGCCACGGAAGCCCCGGCTTTGTTCCGGCATGCGGGGAAGTATTACCTGCTGGGCTCCGGCAGCAGCGGCTGGGCACCGAACGCGGCGCGCATGTTCGTTGCCGATCACCTCACCGGGCCTTACCAATCCCTCGGCAATCCCTGCCGGGGCATGAACCCGCACAATCAACTCGGACCGGAGAAGACCTTCGGCGGACAAAGCACCTTTGTCTTTCCCGTCCCGGGTCGGCGCGGTACATTTATCGCCATGTTCGACATCAATAACCCGGAGGATCCCGTCCATTCTGGCTACATCTGGCTGCCGCTGGAATTCTCCACGAATCAACCGGCCATCCGGTGGCGGTCGGAATGGAACCTGTCGGTCTTCGAGGAAAAATGAGAGGAGCAACGTGCAACGATTCGCGGGGCTGATTGCTTTCTGTGTGTTTACCGCCGGCTGCGTATCAGCGGCTGATTCCGCCAGCCCCGGCACGGCCGAGGCTCCCGCATCCGCCGTCGTCCCCTCAAACCTTCGCCTCTGGTATCGCCAGCCGGCGACCAACTGGCATGAAGCGTTGCCGGTCGGAAATGGCCGGCTGGGCGCGCTCGTGTTTGGAGGAGTGCGGAAGGAGTTGCTGCAACTGAACGAAGACAGTGTGTGGTCGGGTCACAGATACTACACGGAAAAACCGGAGGTGCGGGTAAATCTTTCGCGCGTCCGTGAACTGCTCTTTGCCGGCAAATATGGCGAGGCGCAGGCGTTGGCTGATAAATCCATGTCCACCAAGCCAGACCCCCGCTACGGCGCCTATCAACCGCTGGGTGATTTGAATTTGGATTTTAGTTTGCCGGCGGAAAGCGCGACTAATTACGAACGCGAGCTGCGCTTGGATTCAGCCTTGGTGCGGACAAGCTTTGAAATTGGCGGCGTTAAATATTTGCGCGAAGTTTTCGCCAGCGGGCCCGATCAAGTGCTTGTGGTTCGTTTGACGGCCAATAAGCCGGGAACGATTTCTTTCAAGGCCGGCCTGGCCCGGTCCGCCGACGCCAAAACGCGTTCTGAGCCCGGAAATATTTTGGTTCTGAGCGGCCAATGTCCTGAAGGCGGGAGTCAGTTTCGCGCTTACTTGAAAGCACTCAACACGGGTGGATCGAGCTCTGCAGCCGATGGTCAAATTACGGTAACCGATGCCGATTCGGTCACCTTGCTTTTGGCTGCGAATACGGATTATTACCTTCCTGATCCGGACAAACAATGTCGCGAACAACTGGAACTGGCATCGGCAAAGACCTTCTTCGCACTGCAAAAGGCACAGCAGTCAGATCATGCGGCGTTATTTAATCGAGTGAAGTTCGACTTGTCTTCCGGCGCGAATACTTTGCCGACGGATGAGCGGTTGCGCCGTGTTCAATCAGGAGTTTCTGACCCCGGTATTTGCGCGCTTTATTTTCAATACGGTCGCTACCTGCTTATTTCATCGTCGCGCCCCGGCAGCCTGCCTGCAAATCTTCAGGGATTATGGAACCCGTTGTTCCAGCCGCCCTGGTTTTCCGATTACACCATCAATATCAATGCGCAAATGAATTACTGGCCGGCCGAAACGGCCAATCTTTCCGAGTGCGCCAGCCCCCTGTTTGCATTGATTGATACGCTTCAAGAACCCGGCCGTAAGACGGCCCAGGAACGCTATGGCTGTCGGGGCGCGGTTTTGAGCACACGGACGAATCCGTGGGGTAATACGGATTTGCGCGGAAGCGCCGGACTGCTCTGGCAGGAGGGTATGGCCTGGCTATCCGAACATCTTTGGGACCATTACCTTTTCACCCAGGACGAAAAGTTCCTTTCCCGTCGCGCGTTTCCGGTGATGAAGGAGGCCGCTCGGTTTTATCTGGATTTTCTGGTGCTTAATCCTCACACCGGCCGGCTTGTCTCCGGGCCATCGACTTCGCCCGAGAACAGTTATCTGACCGACGACGAAAAGCGTGTGTGGGTGGACATGGGACCCACGATGACGATGCAAATCATCCGCGACCTGTTTGACCACACGATTCAAGCTGGGGAACTGTTGGGCGGGGAGGCGGAGTTTGTGAAGTCGCTTATGGCTGCGCGCGACAAGCTTGCCCCCATGCAAATCGGTAAAGACGGACGACTCTTGGAATGGTCCCGGGATTTCAAGGAACAGGATCCCGGACATCGGCATATCTCTCATTTGTTCGGTCTTTATCCGAGCCGTCAGATCACCCCGCAGAAAACTCCGGAATGGGCAGCGGCCGCGCGCAAAAGCATCGAGTTCCGGCTTGCGCATGGCGGCGGACATGTCGGCTGGAGCCGGGCATGGCTGATCGGCCTATGGACGCGGTTGGGGGATGGGGAAAAGGCTTACGAGAACTTGATGGCCTTATTTGCCAAGTCCACTTTTCCCAACCTCTTCGACAATCACTTTCGGGCGAAAGGCAATGTGTTTCAATTTGACGGTAACATGGGCGCCACTGCCGCCATCGTGGAAATGCTTCTGCAAAGCCACCCGGCGGAAGATAATCACGCCAGCAGCACAGTGATAATTGGTCTGCTTCCGGCCTTGCCCAAAGCCTGGTCGGACGGAAGCATCAATGGTTTACGCGCGCGCGGTGGCTTTGAAATCGCCGTGCGCTGGAGAAACGGACGGCTGGTTCAAGCGGAGATCCATTCGCTGAGCGGGCTGCCCTGCAAGTTGCGGTACCTGGGTTACGACCGGGAGCTGCACTTGAAACGCGGCGAAACAATAATCCTCGGATCTGATCTGGAAGCGGTGAACGATCCAAAATCAAAACCTGAAAATCAAGGGAACCGCTCAAAGGACGAATCGTGAAACCAAGAATAGTCATTATGCCTGTTACGCATGGCCTCCTTGCGGCCGGCATCTCTGCAATGATTGCAACCGGTTCCGCCGGGCAGCCTGCCGGAGATCGGCTGCTTCAAAATGACGAATGCAGGGTCGGAACCGTGAACGGAACGGATTTACAACTGACATTGAGTGACGGCACCGTCCGCGTTTTCAAACCTGAATTCACGATTATTTATACCAAAGAGAATCCGCAGAAAATGCTGCGCAAGGCTGATCTCGGAAAGAATCATTCTGATCCGGTTATCTACAAAGTTCCGACCTGGGGGAAAATGGAGGTGAAGAAGATCGATCCCAAGGTTCATGTGATGGACGGCTTCAACCCTGAGACCGACCGGGGGATCGAGCAGGGGAGGACTGCCAATTATTTGCTGGCCGCGTCGAATGATGTGGTCACAGCGCACAGAGCAGCGTTGGCTGGCGATGCCATCCAATGGACATTTCCCGATACCTCCGGGTTTCGTCTTTCCGCGATCGTCAGGCTGCCTGCAGGCAAAGGTGTTCCGGAATTAACCTTTACGTTTGTGCCTAAAAAAAGCGGCTACTACTCGATCGGTTATAGCGGCGCTCCCGGCGTCAGTCCTGACGACATGGACGCAATGTGGCAGCCCTTGATCTGGCAGGGTAAGCGGTTTCCCACCATGCCGTATCTTTCGGAGGCCTTCCAATGTTCGGTGCCAACGACACTGGTGACTTATCAGGGCGCAACGATCGGGGTTCTGGCGGACGCTTCTGCGATACCGTTCCAGCCGATTCCGAAAAGCGACAACTCGAAGTTTGGGGTCATGGTTCGCGACCGGGCCGGCATGGCGCGGCCGATGCTGTTTGCTCCCGTTCTCGGCGGGCCGGGGTCGAAAATGGCCGCCGGAACGCCGTTCGAGTTCAAGGTGCATCTTATCCTTCTTAAAGGCGACGTTCTGGCTGCTTATGAATATGCCGCCCGCAATTATTATGGATTCAAGGATTGCCGCCGGAACACCACGGTGACGCTCAATAAGACCTTCGAAAACATTGTCGACTACGGCCTGGGGCCGTTCAGCCAGTTCATCGACGAACTGCGCGGATGCAATTATGCCACCGATGTTCCCGGTGCGGTGAAAAACATCACCGGGCTGAGTCCGCTTTCACTGGCCATCGTCACGGATGATGAGGCTATCTATACAGAGCGCGCCCGACCCATGCTGGAATACAGTTGGTCCCGCGATCGGTTCCTGTTCTCGACCAACCCTAAGATCAAGGGCGACGGCACATCGTCCACACTGGGCGGACCGGGCGCGGCGATGTCCGACTTTCTTGCCGCCTACGCATTCTCACAGAACCGGATGAGCTGTGATCTGAAGCTATTGTAACATGCATAAGTAAAGTCCTATTTATGGCGAAAAGGTAAATGGGTATGATCCAGAAAGGACCACAGTAATGCGTGGCGGCGTTGTAGGTTGCGCGCATGGCGCCACGCT
>CAITZM010000179.1 GCA_903896925.1 uncultured Lentisphaerota bacterium
CGAAGTCGAACCGGGACCAACAAACAGCTGCGCACAACGATGAAAGATCCGGCGGAGTCGAAGCGCAAGGTGGGCGGGGCTTCCAGCCCCGCGAAATAAACCGTGATCGCAACCGACCTCAGGGTAACCAGCGCGGTGCTTACCCCGTGGCGGCAGGCGGCCCGCCTGCCGGTGAGCCGGGCGTCCCCGCCCGGCGGAATGTGTCAGGCATTGGGCGGAGGCTTGAGTGGGCGCAAAGGCAGCGGGACGCGTGCCTCCACAGTCGCAACCGGTGCATATCTCAAGCGTTTCCAACCCTTGGCGAAATGAACACCACCGACTTCCAACCCTTGCAAAAGCTACCGCTCGGCCAGCCGCTGATCGAGCTCGCTGAGGCCACCTCCACCAACGATGTGCTCCGTGAGCTGGCGGGGCAGGGGGCGGCGGAGGGTACGGCGGTCGTGGCGGGCTTGCAGACGCGCGGCCGTGGCCGGCAGCATCGGCCCTGGCATTCGCCGCCCGGGCTGGGGCTGTATCTGTCGGTGCTGCTGCGTCCGCCGTGGCCGGCCTCGGACAGCGGCGCGCTCGCGCTGCTCGCGGGTCTGGCGGTGGCGACGGCACTCCAACGGCTCGGCGTGCCGGGCGTGACGCTCAAGTGGCCCAACGACGTGCTCGCCGGCGGGAAAAAAATTTGCGGCGTGCTGATCGAGCCGGCGCTCAGGGGCGACCACATCGAGCACGCTGTCATCGGCATCGGCGTCAACGTGCGGCACGGCACGGCGGCGTTCCCTCCGGAACTGCGCGCCACGGCCACCTCGTGCGCACTGGCGGGCGTGGACTGCACGCTGGCACAGGCGCGCGTCGCGGTGCTCGCCGCGCTCGAGGGTGCCTATCGCCGCGCGCTGCGCGACGGTCCCGCTTCGCTCTATGCCGCGTGGACCGCGGTTTCGTCTTGACCTGGGCGGGGGTGAAACTTGACACTCCGCGCGCATTTTCCGAGGGTTTTATGGCTGGGCTGGAAGGCAAACAACTGGGTGACTGCGAAGTGCTCGCCAAACTGGGGCAGGGCGGGATGGGTGCGGTCTATAAGGCCCGGCAGACGGCGCTTGACCGGCTGGTGGCCATCAAGGTGCTGCCGCCGCAATTCAGCAGCGATGCCGACTTCATCACGCGCTTCAAGCGCGAGGCCGCGTCGGCGGCGCGGTTGACGCATCCGAACATTGTCCAGGTCTATTCCGCCGGCAAGCAGGACGAGACGAACTATTTCGTCATGGAGTTCGTGGACGGCGAGAGCGTCCAGCAGCGGCTGTTGCGCAAGGGCCGGGTCGCGCCGGGCGAGGCGCTGGCGATCTGCATGTATGTGGCGCAGGGCCTGGACTACGCCTGGAAGCGGAACAAGCTGATTCATCGTGACATCAAGCCGGATAACATTTTCCTCTCCGCCGATGGCGAGGTGAAAATCGGCGACCTGGGGCTGGCCAAGAGCGCGAGCGGGGCGGGGTCCGGCCTGACGATGACCGGCGCCTACATGGGCACGCCCTATTTCATCAGCCCGGAGCAGGCGCGCGGGTTGAAGGAGATCGATTTCCGCGCCGATATCTACAGCCTGGGCTGCACGCTGTATTACATGATCAGCGGGCACAGGCCCTACGAGAGCGAAGGCTGCGATGCGCTCCAGGTGATGTTCAAACACGTGAACGAGCCGGCGCCGGACGTGGTGCAGGTGTGGCCGCAATGCCCGGCCCCGCTGGCCGCCTTGATTGCGACCATGGTGCAGAAGCAGCCCGCGGACCGCTTTCAGAGCTACGAAGACCTGATCGCGGAGATGAAGAACGTGGCGGCGGCACTGCGCAGTTCGAAGTCGCACGTGGTGGTGCCCCTGGCGCCGGCGGTCAGCCGGGCGAAGGTGGCAACGCCTGCGCCGCCGGGCCACAAGGCGCCGGGCAAAGTGGCGCAGCAGGAGCAGAAGCCGCCGGTCAAGGCCGTATCGGCCAAAGAAGCGAAACCGTCGCCAGCCGGGCCGGCCTCGCTGAAGCCGCCCGCGGCGGAACCCAAGGAGCCTTCCTTCGGTTGGATCATGGTCGGCACGGTGGCGGTCTGTCTGTTGGGCTTGGGTGTGTTCCTTTGGGCGCCTTGGCAGGACAGTGGCGTGGGCCCTGCACCCGCCGCGACCGCGCCCTCCCCGGCAGCGGGCGTTCCGCCCGCTCCTGCCGGTCGCGCTGCGCCCGAGCAAGCCCCTTCCGCGGCGGTGGGCGTGGCCTTCTTCACCGAGGTCGCCGCGTTGCCGCCGGAGCAGCAGGTGGAGCGCGTCGTGGCGCAGCTGAAGGCCATGAATCCCGACTACAACGGCAAGGAGTCGCATCAGATTGAAAACGGGGCGGTGGTGCAACTCGCACTCGATGCGGAAAGCATCCGCCGGCTGGCGCCGGTGGCGGCGTTGCGCAAGCTGCAGAAACTCTCCCTGACCGCCCCGCGCGAGCGGCAGGCGGCTTTGGGCGATTTGAGTCCGCTGACCGGCTTGCAGCTGACCGCCTTGGATTGCAATTCGACCCAGGTCACCGACCTGTCGCCGCTCTCCGGGCAGCCGCTGGAGGATTTGAATGTGCGGGCGTGCCACAAACTGCTCACCTTGGCGCCACTCAAAGGGATGAAACTGCGCCGGCTGAACATCAGCAACAACATGGCTCTGGCCGATTTTTCGGCGCTGCAAGACATGCCCTTGGAATCGTTCGAGTTCATTCAGACCAGGCTACGCGACCTGGAACTGCTGCGCGGTGCGCCGTTGCAGCGGGTGCGTTTCTTCATGACCGAAGTGCGCGACTTGTCGCCGCTGCGCGGCGCCCCCCTGAAGGATTACGAGGGCGATGCCGGCCTGCTCAACGACCCGCGCAATCTGGACGTGCTGCGCTCCGTCAAGACGCTGGAGCGGATCCAGGGCAAGACCGCCGCCGAGTTCTGGAAGCAGGTGGACGCCCAGCCGCCCCCACCGCCCGTGGTCGAGCGCCTGCCGGAAGCCGGCGACGCGGCCTGGCAGAAAGCTGTCAACCTGCTGCCGCTGATCGATCCGGCGAAAGACGCGGTCGAAGGCGTGTGGCGTACCGCGGGCGGCACGCTGAAGGTTGGCGCGGGCAAGGCCTCCCGGGTGCAACTGCCCTATCTGGCGCCCGAAGAATATGATTTTCGCATGGAGTTCGCCCGCCAGAGCGGCACCGGCGCCGTCTGGCAGGTGCTCAATCAAGGGGGCAAATCCTTCACCTGGTGTCTGGCTGGCTGGGATGGCAAGTGGATGGGCTTCGAGAGCATCGGCGGCAAGGTGGTCAGCCAAAATGCCAGCGGCGTTTCTCTGGCGCAGAACCTGGTCAATGGCCGCCGCTATGTGTCCCTCGTCGAGGTCCGGAAAGACGGTGTGAAGGCCTATCTTGACGGGCGCTTCGTCACCGCTTGGAAGACCGACTATGCGGACATGAGCCTGGATCCGGCGTTGCGTCTGCGCGATGCCCGCGCCCTCGGCTTGGGAGCAGGCCAGAGCGCCCTCACGGTGTATCAAGTGGCTGTGCGCGAGGTCACCGGTCAGGGCACGCTCGCGCGGACCGCTCCCGTGGCGCAAACCCCGACAGTGGCGGATGCGGACCGCGTTCCGGAAGCGAACGATGCGGCCTGGAAAAACTCCCTCGACGTGTTGTCGCTGATCGAGCCGGAGCGCGACACCGTGCGCGGCGAGTGGGCGCGCGATTTCGAGAAACTGGTGGGCGATCGCAATGCGTTTGCCGCCATCGAAATCCCGTATCGTCCGCCCGAGGAATACGATTATCGCGTGGAGTTCACGCCTACCAAGCGCGGCAACATCGGCGCCCTGCATCTGGCGAAGGCGGCGCATGCCTTTACCTTCAACTTCTTCGGGGCTGGCGGCGCGCTGTTCGGATTCGAAGGGGTCAACGGCGAACTTATCCAGAGCAATCAGACCGCCAGGCGCATGGTGCCGGTGGAAGTGGGCAAGCGCTATGTCGTGCTGGTGGAAGTGCGCAACAACGAAGTGCGCGCCTTCCTGAACACCTGTTTCGTCACGGCCTGGAAAACCGATTACTCCGACCTCAAGACTCAAGAACGCTGGCAGCTGCGCGATGCGACGCTGCTGGGGCTGGGCTGCCAGTCGCGGGTGGAATTCCATGGCGCGCGCGTTCGCGAGGTCACCGGCAAGGGCGCCTTCCTGCGCCAGCCGCCGCCCGCCGCCGCCGGGGCCGAGGGCGCCGCGCCGGGCGCGCGGATCAGGCGGGACTGAGTTCCCGGTGCCACTCATGAGGAAAAAGCCTTCCATGATCTTGTTGGTTGATGTCGGCAACACGAGCACGACGCTTGGGTTGTGGGACGGCGCGCGGGTCGTCAAGACCGGGCGCGTACCGACGACCCGGCGCGCCGCCGCGGTCGTGTTGGCCGAGGTGCGGCGCTGGTTGGGCCGGCGTACCATCGCCGACGCCGTGCTCAGCACCGTCGTGCCGGCGGCGCGCCCGCTGTGGCGCCAGGTCTGCGGCGCGCTCGGTGTCCCGTCCCCGCTTGAGGTGAGCCACAAGCTGAAACTGGGCGTGAAACTTTCCTATCCCGATCCGGCGAGCATCGGCGCGGACCGGCTCGCCGACGCTGCCGCCGTGGTCGCGCGCTACGGCGCGCCGGCCATTGTCGTGGACTTCGGCACGGCGACCACCTTCAACGTGATCAGCGCCCGGCGCGGCTACCTTGGCGGCATCATCGCGCCCGGCCTGGCGTTGATGTTCGACTATCTCGCGGAGCGCACGGCGTTGCTGCCGCACCTGCACTTGCAGCCGACGCGCGGGAGCGTGGGCCGGAGCACGGCGCAGGCGATGCAGTTGGGCGCGCGCTGGGGCTACCGCGGGCTGACGCGCGAGATCCTCGCCGAACTGGTGCGCGGGCTCGGCGAAAAAAACGTGCGCCTCGTCGCCACCGGCGGGTATGCGGAGCGCATCGTCCGCGGGGCCGGGCTGGGCCTGACGGTGGATTCTGACTTGACCTTGTACGGATTAGGCCGCATTTATGCGCTCAACCGCAGTGCATCATGAGGAAAATGACCATGCCGAAAATGCCGAAAACAATGAAGAAGAAACCTGCTGCCGAGGCGACGGGCGCCGGCGGCTGGCTGACGTACCGGCCGGAACTGAAGGTGCTCGATTGCACCATCCGCGACGGTGGCCTGATCAACGACCACAAGTTCAGTGACGAGTTTGTGCGCGCGGTCTATGGCGCGTCGCTCGCGGCGGGCGTGGACTACTTCGAGTGCGGCTATAAGGGCTCCAAGCGCCTGGCCAAGCGCGACGAATTTGGCCCGTGGAAATTCTGCGAAGAGGCCGACCTGCGGCGCGTCTTCGGCGACGAGCCGGACCCGAAGATGAAGCTCAGCGTCATGGCCGACGCCGAGCGCACCGACTTCCATACCGACATCCTGCCCAAGAGCGAGAGCGTCCTGAGCATGATCCGCGTCGCCTGCTACATCCACCAGATCCCGACCGCGGTCGAGATGATCCAGGACGCGCACGACAAGGGCTACGAGACCACCTGCAATATCATGGCGCTCTCCACCATCCAGGAGAATGAGCTGCGCGCCGCGCTCAAGGTGCTGGCCAAGACGCCGGTGGACTACATCTACGTCGTGGACAGCTTCGGCTCGCTCTACTCCGAGCAGGTGCGCGATTATGCCCGCACCTTCCTTCACGGCTTGGGCGACAGCGGCAAGAAGCTCGGTATCCACGGCCACAACAACCAGCAGCTGGCCTTCGCCAACAGCATCGAGGCCATCATCCATGGCATCACGCTGGTGGATGCGACCGTCTACGGCCTGGGCCGCGGCGCGGGCAACTGCCCGATGGAACTGCTGCTCGGTTTCCTGAAGAACCCGAAGTTCGACCAGCGCCCGCTGATCGAGTGCATCCAGCAGCACCTGCTGCCGCTCTCCAAGGAGATCGACTGGGGCTACAGCCTGCCCTACATGATCTCCGGCCAGCTCAACCGCCATCCGCGCGAGGCGATGGAATTGCGCGAAGGCCCGCACAAGGAAGACTTCCTCGCCTTCTACGACAAGATGATGGAGTAGCCGCCGCGCCGGCCTGCGCTTGCCGGGCCTTGGAAGCAACGCCGCGTTGTTTCCAGGGCCCGAGGCACTATCCGTTGGATAGGTCATGAGCATGAACATCGAAACTCTGTTGGCGCAGGCCGGCTGCGGGCGCGATGCCCGGACCGGCGCGCTGTCCACGCCGATCTACCAGACGGCGACGTTCGAGCATCCCGAGCTGGGCCGCAGCACCGGTTTTGACTACTCGCGCACCTCGAACCCCACGCGGTTGGCGCTGGAGGAAACGCTGGCCGCCGCCGAGGGCGGCGCACGCGGTTTCGCGTTCGGCTCCGGCCTGGCGGCGATCGACTGCGTACTGCGGCTCTTCCAGCCCGGCGACCGGCTGGTGGTCACCGAGGATTTGTACGGCGGCACCTTCCGCATCCTCGAAAAAGTCTTCCGGCCGGTCGGCGTGGAGGCCATCTATGTGGACACCTCGCGCGTGGAACTGGTGGCGGCCGCGCTGGCGCAGCCGGGCGTGCGTGCCGTGTTTCTGGAGACGCCGAGCAATCCGCTGCTCAAGATCGCCGACATCCGCGCCATTGCCGCGCTCGCCCAGGCGCGCGGGCTGCTGACGATCGTGGACAACACCTTCCTGACCTTCCTGCTGCAGCGGCCGCTCGAACTGGGCGCAGACATCGTGGTCTACAGCGCGAGCAAATACCTTGGCGGGCACAACGACGTGGTCGCCGGCGCGCTGGTGGCGCGCACGCCGGCGCTGGCGGAGCGCCTGGGGTTCTTCCAGAACTCGGTCGGCGGCGTGCTCGGCCCGCAGGATGCCTGGCTGCTGCTGCGCGGCCTCAAGACACTGCCGCTGCGCCTGCGCCAGCAGCAGGAGAACGCCCGGCTCATCGCCGAATTTCTCGCGCGGCATCCGCGCGTGTCGCAGGTCTGGTATCCCGGGCTGCCCGCGCATCCGGGCCGCGACGTGCTCCTGGGCGAAAGCGCCGGCTGCGGCGCCATGATCGCCTTCAGCGTCGAGTCCGCCGCGCGCGTGCCGGACATCCTGAAGCGAGTGCGGGTCTTTCGTTTTGCCGAGAGCCTCGGCGGCGTCGAGTCGCTCATCACCTACCCGATCGCACAGACGCACGCCGACATCCCCGTGGACATCCGCGACCGGCTCGGCATCCATGACCGGCTGCTGCGCCTCTCCGTGGGCATCGAGAACGTCGCCGACCTGCTCGCCGACCTGGAAGCCGTCCTATGAAACTGGCCACCCGCTTGCTCCATGCCGGCCGCGACCGCGACCCGTACACCGGCGCCTCCAGCGTGCCGATCTACCAGTGCTCCACCTTTGCGCAGAAAGATCCCGAGCAGCGCCAGCCCTATGACTACTCGCGCAGCGACAACCCGACGCGCGAGGCGCTGGAGCTGGCCATCGCCGATCTCGAGGGCGGCGCGCGCGGCCTCGCCTTCGCCTCCGGCATGGCGGCGACCTCCACCGTGCTCCTGCTCTTCAAGCCCGGCGACCACCTGATCGCCGGCGAGGACATCTACGGCGGCACCTACCGCGTGCTGACCACGATCTTCAAGCAGTGGCAGCTCGACGTGACGTTCGTGGACGCCACCGACGTGGAAAAGATCCGCGCCGCCATCAGGCCGGCGACGCGCGCGATCTTCGTCGAGACGCCGAGCAACCCGCTGCTCAAGATCACCGACCTCGCCGCCGTCGCCCAGCTCGCGCACGAACACAATTTGCTGGCGATCACCGACAACACCTTCATGACGCCTGTCGCCCAGCGGCCGCTGGAACTCGGCTTCGACATCGTCGTACATAGCGCCACGAAATTCATCAGCGGCCACAGCGATGTGGTCGCCGGCCTCGCCATCGCGCGGGACGCGACGCTCGGCAAGCAGCTGAAGAGCCTGCAAAACAGCTTCGGCGCGATCCTCGGCCCGCAGGACGCATGGTTGACCCTGCGCGGGCTCAAGACGCTCGGCGTACGCTTCGCCGCGCAGCAGGTGACCGCGGAGCGCATCGCGCGGTGGCTGCAGTCGCGCGCGGAAGTGAAACAGGTTTTCTACCCCACGCTGCCGGGCCATCCCGGCCGCGACATCCATGTGCGGCAGGCTTCCGGTGGCGGTGGCGCGGTCGTCTCGTTCGAGCTGGCCGGCGGCGGCGCGGCCGCCAAGGCGCTGCTCAAGCGCGTCGAACTGATGCTCCCCGCCGTCAGCCTCGGCGGCGTCGAAAGCATTTTGTCCTATCCGCCGATGATGTCGCACGCCGCGATGCCGCGCGCCGAACGCCACGCCCGCGGCATCAACGACGGTCTCGTCCGCCTCTCCGTCGGCCTCGAAGATGGCGACGACCTCACCGCCGACCTCGCCCAGGCGCTGGCGCCGGCCGGCTGATCCGTAGCGGGGCGCAGTCCGGTGGGCGCCGTCATGGCCGGCGGACTTTTCCTTCCCGGCTTGATTTTGGCGGTCATCGGCGTAGTTTCGGGCCGGAAAAAAGCCATGCCATCCATCACCCATTAACCATTCACCATCCACCCTTCACCATGCACCATTCCCCCTCAACCATTTCCCCTTAACCATGTCTTCATCATCTCTCACCATTGCCGTCGGCATGAGCGGCGGCGTCGATTCGACCATGGCCGCCTGGCTGCTCAAGGAGCAGGGCCATCAGGTGCTGGGCCTGACCATGCAGATCTGGGACGGCTCGATCAGCCTGCCCGATGCCGGCCGCTCCGGCTGCTACGGCCCCGGCGAGGCGCGCGACATCGCCGACGCACAGGCCGCCGCCGCGCAACTGGGCATCCCGCATCACGTCATCGGCTTGACCGAGGAATACAAGGAGTGGGTCCTCGACTATTTCCGCGCCGAGTACCGCGCCGGCCGCACGCCGAACCCGTGCGTCGTCTGCAACCACCGGCTGAAGTTCGGGCTGCTGCTGGAGCGCGCGCGGTCGAGCGGCATCGTCTTCGACAAGTTCGCCACCGGCCACTACGCGCGCGTCGAGCCCGCCGCCACCGGCGACCTGGTCCGCCTGCTGCGCGGCGTGGACCCGAAGAAGGACCAATCCTATTTCATCGCCCGCCTTACGCAGACGCAGCTGCGCGGGCTGGCCTTCCCGCTCGGCGCGATGAACAAGACCGAGGTGCTCCAGCTCGCCCGTGACCATGGCTTCGCCGACGTCGCCCGCAAGGAAGAGAGCCAGGACTTCATCGAGAGCGACGACTACTCGCCGCTCTTCAAGCCCGGCGAGAGCCGGCCCGGTCCGATCATGGACACCGCCGGCAAGGTGCTCGGCAAGCACCGCGGCATCATCCACTACACGGTCGGCCAGCGCGAGGGCCTCGGCGTCGCCTCGCCGCAGCGCCTCTATGTGAAGGAAATCCGCGCGGCGACCAACACGCTCATCCTCGGCCGGCGCGACGAGGTACTGAACGATTTCTGCCGCGTGGCCGATGTGAACTGGGTCAGCGGCACGCCGCCGCCCGACGGCACCGAGTGCCTCGCGCGCCTGCGCTACCGCCACACCGGCGCCGCCGCCACGCTCACGGCGGAGCCCGGCGGCGTGTGGCGGGCGGCTTTCACTGAGCCGCAGTTCGCAGTCACGCCAGGCCAGGCCGCCGTCTTCTATGCCGGCGACGAGGTCCTCGGCGGCGGGTGGATCATGAAGAATGAGGGTTGATGGTGGATGGTAATGAAGAAATTCACCACAGAGGTCGCAGAGGAACGCGGAGGCCACAGAGGAGGACCTCTGTGAACCTCTTTCTACCTTTGTGACCTCTGTGGTTAATGCTTAAACATGAAAACAAAAACAATGGTCTGGCGCGGTGCGGTCGGCAAGAAGGTCCTGGCCTTGATGGACTGGCTGCGGGGGCAGGGGCGCGTCGCGGTCGGGTTCAGCGGCGGCGTGGACAGCACGTTCCTCGCGGCCGTGGCGCAGCTGACGCTGGGCAAACAGGCCCTCGCGGTGACGATCGATACGCCCTTGCTGGCGCGGTCCGAATTGCGCGAGGCGCGCGCGCTGGCGCGGCAGATCGGCATCCGGCTCCGGGTCGAGCGCATCAACGTGCTGACGGAACAGAACATCGCCGGGAACCCGCCGGACCGCTGCTATCACTGCAAGAAGATCGACTTCACCCGCATCCGCGCGGTCGCCGAGGCCGCGGGTATCGCCTGTATCTGCGACGGCTCCAACCTGGATGACCTCGGCGATTACCGGCCCGGCAGCAAGGCGCTGGAGGAAGTCGGTTCGCAAAGTCCGCTCAAGTTGTGCGGCTTCACCAAGGCCGACATCCGCGCGGCGTCGCGCCAACTCGGCCTGCCGACGGCGGACAAGCCGGCGATGGCGTGCCTGGCCTCGCGCTTCCCCTACGGCGCGCAGATCACCCAACGCGGCTTGACGACGGTCGAGCGCGCCGAGCTGGCGTTGCGCGCGCTGGGCTTCAAGCAGCTGCGCGTCCGCCTGCACGGCGACGTCGGGCGCATCGAACTGGCCGCGGCCGAACTCGGCCGCGCGCTCAAGCAGCGCGAGAAAATCCTGACCCTCCTCAAGGCCGCGGGCATCCGCTACGTCACCCTCGACCTCGCCGGCTACCGCATGGGCAGTCTGAACGAAGCGTTGAAGAAAAAACGGGAGTAAGGGTCTGTTTTTCTTTCGTGGCGGCATGCGTCCCGCATGCCGGTGCTGGCGGCGTCACGCCGCCAGTGTACAAACCATGCTCTCTTCGGCAGCACCCCCCGGCTGTCGGGCGGGACGCCCGACGTACCTGCAGGCGAGCCGCCTGCCGCCATGTCAGAGCCCGGGGTCTATAAGCCGCGCCAGTCTGTGCTGGGGAACATTCGCCGTCTGGCCGGTTTTTCGCCTGGTGGATCCCGCGATATTGAGCTTGAGAACGGGTCCATCAGCGTGAATGATTGCACCGTGAATGCGCAGGGCATGGTCATTGCGACTGACCGGAAAGGTGAGCGGTGC
>CAITZM010000180.1 GCA_903896925.1 uncultured Lentisphaerota bacterium
AAGAAAGACAAGCCCGCGAAAGTTGCTGGCGAAAAGTCCCGCCCGAAAGATGGAACGGTGGGCGCGGTCTGCCTAGAGTCTCTACAGAGCGGGGAACGCAGTAGCGAGCAGATAGCCGAATATTGTCTTAAGTCTGGTAAGAACAAGGTAACTCCTAAGACCGTTTCCGTTTACCTTTCGGGACTCAAGAAAAAGAACTTTATCAAACAGGGTAGCGGGCGCGGTATGTGGGTGCTTGCCTGAGCAGGTAAGGGAGCTTACGCGCTATGAACCAGACAGAACAGAGCCAGAGCAGAGCAGGACGCATAGCGCGTAAGCTGGCGGGATTGCAGGCTGTATCTAATGCTAACAAGTCTTGACGAGATAGTCGTACATCAAACGCCAGAGCGCCGCGGTGTTTTCCGGCTGTTCCTTGTCGGTCCACCAGAACCAGCCGCCATCAATCTCGTGGAACGGCCGCCATAAAATCGGAATGCGCGCGTCAGCCAGCTTTTGCAAGTAGTCGGCGTTCTTTTTCAGATCGGCCATCAGCGCGAGATGGACCGGCGTGCCCGGCTTGAGCGCGGCGGCGCAATCCACCGGCCCCGTGCCGCGACCCGGCGGATTTCCGGCCCACGCGGAGCCGTCGGGCCGCGTCGGATTCTTCCAGTGGAACTGCATCTGCACGATGCCGCCGCGCGCCCACCACGCCTTGACGGCCTCCATAGTGTTCTCAACGACCGGCGTATAGCTTTTGCCCCAGGTCGGGCTGTTCCAGCCGGACAAATCGAAACCCTGGATCGCCGGCAGGCGACCGGTGGTTTCCTGCACCCAGCCCGCGACGCCGCTGACGCTCGCTCTCAACGTCTGCTTGCCGTTGACCGACGCGAGATAGTCGAGCACCTTGCGCGCTTCCGGAATCAACTCGCCATCCACCGGCTCGACTGCGCGCGCCGCGCCCACGGTCAGCATGAGGACCAGCATCAGCATCAAACAAATCAGGTTGTTCATGTGCTTCCTTTCGTTCTTATTTATGTACGGTTTCCCAGGCCACATTTTGCAGCAGCGGCGCCAGCTTTTCGTCCACCTTGCCGTAGGGCGCGGTTGGCAGGCCCGCGGGATTTTGATGGAGCAGTTGCGCAAAGTAGACACAGCCGACGAGGTAGCTGCCGGTTTCGTTGAAATGAATCCCGTCCTTGTAGAGCTGCCACACCGTCGTGTAGCCGGGCACTTCGCCCGCTTTCATTTTCGCGTCGAGTGCGGCCAGCGCATGACCGACCTTCACCAGTTCGGCGGGCTGCTTGAGAAACTTCGTGTTCGCGAGCACCGCCGCGTGCAGCTTCTCGAAATACTCACGTGACTCGTTAGAGCCCTTGCGCGTCGCCGGATCGTAGCCGCTCTCCCAGCACGTGGCCCACGGGTCGAGTTTCGCGAGGTCATAGCCATTGCCGGGCTTGGCGGGATCGTAGGCGTTCTTGTCGAAGCTGAACGGCTTGCCACCGCTGCGCATCCGCGGCCAGCGCGCATAGACCAGAATCCGCACGTTGGGATTTTTGTCCGCCGCGAGTTTGGCCCACGCCGTGATGAGGTCGAGATCGCCGACTGCCTCGCCGGCCTTGTTTGTCGAGGTGAAGCCGCGGTCGAACGGTTGGAACGAGACCGCTTCCCACGCGAAGCCGGTCAGAGCGCTGTGCCAGCCGCCATACGGTTTTTCGCGGAAGCCCTCGTCGCGATGGCCGTGCAGCCACTCCAACGGCGCGCCGGGGATCATGTGCCGGCCCCAAGCGAGTTTCACCCCGCGCGTCGCCGCGAGTTCCGCGAGCGGCTTGTAGCGGATCGTGTCGGTGACGCTGTTGCCTATGTAATAGACGCGCAACGTCTGGTTGGAGTTTTCCAAGGATTGGAAACCCACAGGGGCTGTATTTCCAAGCATTGGGAACAGCGCGAGCAACGCCACCAGTCCAGGCCAGATTCGTTTCATGGTTTTCCTTAGGCTATGCGATAGATGCCCGGCCAATCGGGCGCTTGGAGGTACGGGCCGGTCAGGTAACTCTTGGGAACCTCGCCGCCCCAGACGAACTCGCCGAGCGGCATGAGCTTCTCGTCATAGGCCATCGCCAGATGCGCATGCGGCGCCCAGTCCCAGTGCAGGTTGATGACCAGCGGCGGATGAGCCTTCGCGTATTCCAACATGCGCAAGCAGTTGGTGACGCCGGTGCCGATGTAGGCGTCGGTCGAGCATTGCGTGACCGCGCCGGCCTCGGCCCAGCGTTTCATGTCTTCAAAGGGTGTGCTGTCGCCGATGGGCGAGCCGGGGCCTTCGGCTTGGATGCGCTGCTTCGTGCCCGTCTTCACCAGCTCGGCGTATTTCGGAATCTGCGTCTCGTAGGGCGTCGGCGGCAACGGGCCTTCGATCCACGCGTAGCCAAGTTCGTCCATCAGCGTCAGAATCTGTTTCGCTTCGTCCAGCGAAGTCGTCGCCGATTCCGCCGAGCCGGGATACGGGTCCCACGCGAGGATTTTGTCTTTGCCAACGGCTGTGCGCACCGCCCGCAAGGTTTCGAGAATCATCGGAAACGAGATGCTCTGCGGCGTGCCCATGTTGCCCGGGAAATGGAGCTTCGTCGCCTGCAACTTCTCGCGTTCGAGATAGCGTGCGACGTTGTCGGCGTAGGGCTGCGGCGAAAAGTTCGGCTGCTGACCGCGTACATCGCCGTAGCGCAGCATCTTCGTCCGCTGCGTGCCGAGCAACGCGTGCAACGGCTTCTTCAACATCCGCGCGTGCAAGTCCCAGCACGCGATATCCAGCGTCGCGATCTGCGCCTGCGGTACACCCTTGGCCACCATCGCGTCGTAAAGCTTTTCATGCTCCAGCAGGTTAGCGCCTTTCACCGCTGCGGCTGCCGCCGCAAGATCCTTGGCCACCGGCCTCGAGAAACCGACGGTGCCATTGGTCGCGGTGAGTTTCAGTAGCGGATTGAGTTTCTTCGGCAGCGCGGGCAGTTCCACCAGTTCCCACGACTTGAGCCGCACCTCTTCGGCCGACGCCAACTCCGGCCACAGCCCAAGGGTGACCGCCGCGCCTCCACAGGTGCGCAGGAAGCGCGCGCGTGTCATGGGTGGTGGCATGCGGATCATTTCCAGAACCTCTGACAATGTTCCGCGGCCAGTTGCTTCAACTTCGCCAATGTTTCGGCGTGCTCTGGTTTGGCGGCGAGATTGGTCCACTCGCGCGGGTCGGCTTGGATGTCATAAAGCTCGACCGGCTTCTTCGCGTCGGCGTATTCGATGTAGCGGAAACGTTCGGTGCTCACGGCGAGGTTCGACGGCTGGTTATTGCGGGCGTTGACGGTGAACGCAGCATGGTCCCACGGCGCGGACGGGTCAGCGAGGAGCGGGCTCAGACTGCGACCTGCGACGTCGCGGGGAGCGGGCAGGCCGCAGAGGTCGGCCAGCGTCGGGTAGAAGTCCACGTATTCCACGACGCGCTGGCAACCCGTCGCTTGCGCCTTGCCCGGTGCGGCGATCAGCAGCGGCACGCCACAACTTTCCTCGTAGGGTGTGCCCTTGCCCCAGTAGCCGCCGCGCGTGCCGAGGTGATAACCGTTGTCGCCGAGCATGACGACGATCGTGTTGTCCCAGAGCTTGAGCCGGTCCATGGTGTCGAGCACGCGGCCCAGTTGCCGGTCCATGAAACTGATGCACGCAAGGTAGCCGCGCAGCGCGGCGCGGCGGGAAGCATCCGATGCTGCGGGTTTCTTCGGATCGCCGCCGGGACGCGGCACGTTGCCCATGACAGGCAACGGCAACTTCTCCGGCGCGTAAAGCTCGAAGAAGTCGTTTGGCACCATCCACGGCAGATGCGGACGCCGGAAGCCACACGCCACGAAGAACGGTTTGCCGCCCTTCGTGCCCTGTTCGATCAGTTCCGACACGCGCCGTGCGGTGTTCGGATCAATGAGCTTTTCTTCGACGGGCTTAAGCTTATACCAATGTCCGCCTTCGCCGGTATCGCCGTCGAGTCGGTCTTCTTTCACGATGCTGTCGGTCAGACCGAGTTTCTCCGGCTCTTGCGGCTGGTAGATGACCTTGCCGTCCGGCGTGCCTTCCTCGGTCACGTCCCAGCATTCCGGCACATCGCGCCCGATGTGAAACACCTTGCCGACGCGCGCGGTGAAGTAGCCCTGCTGCCTGAAATACTCCGGCATGAACACTGCGTCCTTGAGTGATGGCGTACGGGACGCGTCTTCGTTGCCGTACATCCGCGTTTGCTCCGGCCGCCGCCCGCTCAAGAACGACACGCGCGACGGGCTGCACACCGGATACTGGCAGTAGGCGCGATCGAACCGCACCGCCCGCGCCGCGAGCCGGTCCAGGTTCGGCGTCTTGACGATCGGCTGGCCGTAGCACGGCAAGCTCCGGTTCAAATCGTCGGCGATGATGAAGAGCACGTTTAGCTTGGCAGCTTGCGCGGCGACGACGGTCCCAGCCAAGAGCATCACGGCGAGGATGGCTTGTTGGTTTGTCATGGATTAGGGCCTCGGATTTGGGCTCTTACGGTGCTTCCCAGTGCAGTGTGGTCATGGAATGGGGTGGCAGAGTCAGCGACTGGCCGGTGCGGAAGTTGGCGAGGTCGCTCTCGCGGAGTTCGACCAGCGGCTTGTCGGGGTTCCAGTCCAGTTCGTTGTTGGCGGTGAGGGCATCGGCGGCGAGCTGGACCTGGTGCGCGGCAGCGTTGACGGCTCCCTCAAAATCGAGCCGAACCGGACGCGCCTGTTGGGTGTCGAGATTGACGAGGATGACGGCCCGGCGTTTGCCGTCGCGCAACGCGTAGCTCCAGATGACCGGCTGGTCCTTGAGGGTGGACGCTGGGTCTTTGGCGAATCCCTGGATCGCCGTGCTGAATGGGCCGGTGGCGGCGAAGACAGGTTTGGTGCCGGTGTGAACGGTTTCGACCATGTCGCCGGCGAGCACGCGGTTGAGCATCTGCGCGGCGAGGAAACCGGGCCGGTAGCGTTCGTGGTCTGGTACCATGGATAGCACCTGCCCCCAGATCCGCACGGTGCCGGCTTCCTTGCTGCCGAAGGCGTTGCCGCCGCCGGCGTGCGCGAACTGGATGAAGTTGAAGTAGCACTGCTTGCGCATCTGGTATTCGCGCATGAGCAACAGGAGGCTGTTGAGGTAGTTGACGGCGCCGGCTTGGGAGGTCACGAGCTTGTTACGCGGCTCATTGGGGCCGTCGCCAAAGTTGGAGTGGTAGTTGCCCTCGTACATCGAGAGTTTGATCTTCAACGGCTGGGCGCGTTCGTAAAGGCTGCGGAACTTGGCTTTGTCGCCGACGGCGGCGTTGAGCGTCCAGGCAAAGGCCCACCGGAACAGCGCATCGTCATCGGCGAGGTTCTGTTCATACTGCTGTTTGGTGAAACCCCAACAGACGTAGTTGGCGACCGACAGGCTGTCGGTGTTCTGCGCGTAGTCGAGCGCCTGGCCTTGCACGCCCATAGTGAAGAAAACCTTGGGATTGTAGTACGGTGACTTCTTCCCCGCCTCGATCAGGTCGTGCCAGTAGTCGGGACCGCCGTAGCCTCCGAAGTTGTACAGCTCGTTGCCGAATTCGATGTTGATGCCGCCGAGCGTCTCGGTCCACGGCTTGGGATGACCGAGTTCGGCGCGGAGTTTGCCCCAGCCGATGGTGGGCGGCGCGCCGAGGTATTCCATGAACCCTTTCATTTCATCGCGCGTCATGGTGGCCGGCAGACAGATGTACGGTTCGGCGCCGACCGCCTCGCAGAGCTGATACAACTGGTGCAGCCCGCCGCCGCGCCGACGCGAGCGGAGGCCGGGGTTGATGGTGTCGAGCACGGTCGCGCCGGCGCCTTGCAGGCAGCGGATCACGCCGGGATGCAGTCGCTTCCATGTGGCCAAGGCGTCATTGCGAAAGCCCACCGGCTCGTTCGCCAGGCCGGTTTCGTTGCCGTGACCGTCGGGCCAGATCTGGACATCATCGAGCAGCGCGTCGCCGCTGCGCACCTCGACGCGGATCGTCGGCAACGGGCCGGCTTTCTTTTCACCGGCGATGGTGATGAGTTCGTCGTGGCGTGCCCATTGGGTTGTGAGCTTGATGGGGCGCGTTTCGGAGCGGCCGGTGACGCTGACGGTCAACGACGGATGGCCGGATTTCGCCTTGGCCCAGAAGCGGACGCGCCATGGGCCGTTGACGTCTGCCGCGCCGGGCTTGCTGGTGAAGGTCGGGAACAGGATGAACGCCGGTTCGCTGGTGCCGGGCATAAACAAGGCGCAGCAACCGAACGAGCCTTGGTGAGCATCGCCACTGGCGATGCGGAGATTGCGCGAGGCCCAGCCACCGTTCGCGTACCACCGGTGCAAGTAGCCTTCCTCCGGATGCGACGCCTCAAGCATCACGCCGTCACCTTTCTTGATGCCGGTGAGAGCTTCCGCGCGGAGCGCGACGGTCGCACCCGACTTGCCACTGCTGGCTCCGGCCAGTTTCAGTGCGAGCACCGGACCGCTGCGCCACTTCGCGGCGCCGGAGATGACGGTATAGGTCAGGCCCTTGGCGTCGCTGGTGGTGTCGCCCTTGAACCCGGTGATCTCCCAACCATCCGGGCCGGACTTGCCGGTGAAGGTGCAGCATTGGCGGTTGACGCCGCCCTCGAAGTTCTCTTCGGTGGTCAGTTTCCACATCGGAATGTCCCATGGACTGGACTCCCAGCTCGTGTTCATGCCGATGCGCATCACGTTTTTGAGGAGCACCTTGTCGGTGACGCGCACGACGGTCGGCTCGGTTTCTACCGCCCAGCCCCAACCGGTCAGCGCCGCCAACATCGCCATCGAAATCCATTTACTTTTCATTTGTCCACTACCTGTTTGGCTGGCTTCAACACCAGCACCCAATCCTGATTGATCGGCCCGGGCGGCACGGCGCAGGAACCGTCGGCTTCGGCTGCGAGCGGTGTGCCGACAGGATACTCCTTGCCGTCGAGCGGGCTGATGAATGTGGCGGAGTATTTCAAACCGGGTTCCAGGTGCAACAGTTTCTGTTTGGTTTTCTTGGCGAAATAAAACACACGCACCTCGCCGGGGATGCCGGCCGCGGCGGCGACGAGTCCGCGCTCGTCTTTTTCCAGCGTGGACGAAAGCCATTCCGAGTGCGGCTCGAACCGCCACCACTCGAATTTTTCCAGGATGCGTTTCCCGACGCTGACGTGCGTGGAGCCGGGCCAGTTCATCGCGTCTTCCCACGGCCAGTTGCCCCACGTGAAACCCGACGCCGATTCGCCGAATGGTTTGGCGCGTGAGTTCATCTGCCAGAGCGCGTCGGTGCCGTAGCAGTGGCCGGGCGCGCCGCCCAGCACCGCGCCCCAGAACTGGATGCGCTGGACGAACGGGCCGCAGTTGCCGCCATACATGCCTTCCCAGCAAAGTTCGCCGACGAGGGAGGGCTTGCCGGGGTTTTTCGCGCGCCAGTCGGCCATCGTCTTCAGGCAGCGCGCCACCTGCGGATACTCGTCGCCGCCGCCGTGACCGCCCATGCCATAGTAAACGTCCACGGCCGAGTAGTCGCTCAACGCCTCGTAGGTCGCGTCGTGAAACCACAGCGGCGGGCCGGGGTGAATGCCCAGCAGCCGGCGCGTGGTGTTGAGGTCGCGCACGGTCTTGCTCAGTTCGGTCCACTTCAGCGTCTGCTGATAACCGTCGTCGCCCTTGCCGATCAGCGGGTACCACGGCAGCCGCGACTCGCCGCAGAGAATCCACGCCACCGGATACGCGCCGTAGCGCGCGATGACGTAGCGCCAGTGCCGCTGCATTTTCTCCACGCCCATGAAGTGCAGGTAGTAGCCCCACGACCCCATGATGCTCGGCAGCAGGCCCTGCTCGATGAGATACGCGACGCGCTGGTCGCTCAGGTCCCAGTAGGCGGGATTGATGGTGCCGAAGTCCTTCGTCCACGCGTGCCCGGCCTCGTTGCCGCCGCGGTCATCGAACGGCGCGATGTCGCAGGGATTGGCCACGGCGAACTGGATCACGTTGAACCCTTTCGCCACGCGGTCGGCGACGAGCGCCTGGAAGCCGTCCCTCGTCAGCCGCGACGACATCGCGTGCCACCACGAATCCGCCAGCCAGAAAAACGGCGTGCCATCCGCGTGCGCAAAATACCGGCGGTTGGCGCTCAACTGCACCGGCCCGTGCTGGAGCAACCGATTGCTGCCCAGATAGGGCGTGACTTCAATCACGCCCCGTTGATCGTGCAGCCCGGCGTCATTCGTGCATGAGCAGACCGTGCGGAATGGGAAGTGTCCGGTGACCGGCGCACTGAACCGGAAGCGCCACTCCTCTTTGCCGGCCCAAAAACCCGGCATGCGCAGCTCGCGGCCATCCGCGAGCGTTACCAACGCATCGAGCGTGACCTCATTGAACGGGTCGGCATAAGCACGGCGCGCCTGACCGCGCCACTCGGCCACCTCGTTCTGCCGGACCTGCAATGAATCATTCGCCGCCGCGCCAAACGCAACGAGGCTCACGAGGATGCAGGCGACCCGACTTATTTTCGTGCTTCGTAAATTCCCAGTCATTGGAAAATCCGGCGTCACTTGATTGTTGCGGCGGGCTTGTCGGCGATCCTGAACTCCACCGGCTCGGTGGTAATCCGGCCGGCCCAGCAACCCGCGGGGCGTGCTGGGCGATTGAGTGGGTCCCCGCGGTTCATCTCGATGACGAGCCGGTACTTGCCGGGGTGGAGTTGTTCAAGCGATTTCACAGGCTGCTCCTGAGCGCCTTTCCATTGATACTCAAACAGAAGAGCTTCTTTCCCAAAGTCCACCATCACTTCCGCCGACTCGCCCGGTTTGTAGGTGCAGAGGGACGGCTGCCGTTTCACCATCACCAGCAAGTGCGGTTGCCACGAGCCGTTTCTTGCTTCGTCCTCAAAACGGATATTCCAGTCCCAGAACCAGTCCTCGTCGTAAAGGGTGATGGGCTTGTCGGAGACGTTCCTGAATCGCACTGTGAACTTGGGCTGCTCGCTGGCCGCAAAGGTTGCCTTCGGCAGCGTCACCGCCATCTGCAAGCCGTCCTTCTCAACGGGCTTGGAGGGGAGGGCGGATTGCGCGGCCGGAGCCACGGCACACGTTCGGTCAGTTGCCACCAGCGTCAACGTCGCCAGCACAGTCATGATCTTCATCATCTTCATGGCTCTTTTCCAATGTTTGAAATATTCAGTTTCATTTCTCCTGTTGCGCGAGCGCGGCGGGGGCGAACGGTGGTTGCAGCGAGATCGGCACCTGTAACGGTTGCGCCAACGCGCGGCCTTGGTCGTCGAATTTCTGGTAGAAGGTGGAGCGATAGGGGGCATTGGCGTCCACCCAGGTCACGAGGGTCAGCCAGTCGGCGGAGCCGGGCTTGAGGCGCTCGCGGTGCGCGGCATCGTTGAGCAGATGCAGCACGAGCTTGCTCTGGTGCGAGCCGAACTGCTTGGGCTGCGAGATGCTCGCATCAATCGGCTTCTGCCACGGCGAACTCGTGCGATCGGAAACCGCGACGAGCTGGCCCGGCGCCTTGTTCTCCAGCGCCAGCCGGAACCAGTCCTTGCCGTCACATGTCTTGGCCTGAGGGAAGTGGCGGCGATACCAGCCATCGCCGTCGCTGACGGGCGTCGGCGCGCCGGATTTGATCCCGAAGAGCGAGCGATAGGATTGCACAAAGCCGAGGTCGTCGCGCTGCGCGGTCAGGTTCAACCCGGCCTTGGGATTTTCTGCGCCGTGGCAGCGCACGCAGCTGCGGTCGAAAATGGGCTGGACCATTTTCTCGTAGTCGAGCACGGCGCAGTCTCCCCACGGCGGCGGCGCGGGGCGCGCGGGCGGCCGTGCGGCGGCCGCGGATTTCTGCCAGCTGCTCGCGGGTGTTTGCGTGCCCTTCGATTCGTGGCAGCCGATGCACGCGCGCGTCTCGCCGGGCTGAAAGGCGATGTGGCTGCGCATCCGCCGGATTTCCATAAAGTTTTCATCGAGTGCCTGGAAATAGACGCCCAGCCCGGCGGGCACTTGGAAGTAGGCGGAGCCGTCCGGCTCGACCGGCACGAGGCCGATGACGCGGATCGGCGCCCACGTCCAGTAGCCGAACTGCGGCGAGAAGGGATTGCCCGGCACCCAGCGCAGCTCGCCGTGCGGCGCCTTGTCGAAAATCCAACTCACGCGCTCGGAAATCCGCAGCCACTTGACCGTGCCGTGCGTGATGCCCGGCAGGTCCTGGTAGACGTTGCTCACGTGCGCCACCGCGTATGGCTGGCCAGTCCGTGTCGTGTCGGCCAGCACCGGCGGGCGCTCGCGCTTCTTGAGCGGCATCGGGTAGGCGCACTCCAGCAGCGGGTCACGGTGCAGCAATTCCTTGTTGCCCCAGACGTCAATGTAGTAGATGCCCGCGTTCGCCGAGGCCGGGTGCCGCCAGGCGTAGGAGACGAGGAAGCTTTTTTCCGAGAGCGCCCACGGCGTCTGGTAGAGGCCTTCGCGATCCGGCACGCCGCCTTCCGGCACCGCCGCGATGGTGCCGAAGCCGCCTTCGGTCGGGCCGGCATGCGGCGTCACATAGCGCATGCCCGCCGGGTTGTTCACGCCCGCGTTCGGGTTGACGAGCGTCACCGCACCCTCGGCCAGGTTGTGGTGACCGCAGGCGATGGCGACGAGCTTGTCGGAGTTCGGGATCGGCCGCGGGTCGCGCAGCGAGTAGGGCGCGGCCTGGATGTGTGACTTGTAAATCGTGTCGGCCATCGTGCCATCCGGCCGCACGGTCCAGAGCGAGTGGCAGCTGAAAAACTGCCGCTCGGCATAGTCCCAGCGGAGAAACGCGATCAGGCCGTTGTTGAGCGTGTGCGGATAGCGGTCGTAATCCTTGTTCACCGTCAGCCGCCGCAGCGTGCGGCCGTCGGCGCCGAGGCGGAAGAGATTCAGCGTGCCCGCATTCTGTTCCCACGCACCGCACTCGCTGCCGATGCCTGCGCGGTCGGAGCCAAACACCACACCGCCATCGGCGAGGTAGGCCGGCTCGGTATCGATCCACTTTTTGTCGTCGGTGAGCTGGCGCAGCCCGGTGCCATCGAGTTTGACCTCGAAGAGGTGCGTCGGCTCGCCTTCGTGGGTGTTGGCGTTTTGCGGAGCCCTATCTGGCTGCTTGGAATAGGCGAACACCACCTTGTCGGCGTCCCACCACAAGTCCATGCCGCGCAGGCTGCCCGGACCAAGCCGGCCCGCGAGCACGGCGCGCACCGGCGCGTCGGGCGCGAGGCCGCTCTGTACGAGCACGTCGCCGCCCGGCCAATAGGCATTCTGGTGATAACTGTAGCTCGCCAGGTTGTGCGCGCCGCTGCACGAGTAGCGCGTGACATAGGCCAGCTCCTTGAAGTCGAGATCCGGCCCGGCGAGCACGACAGCGCGCGCCGCGTGCCGCAGCGCCAGCCACAGCCGGCGCTGGCTCGCGAGGTCGTCGGGGCGGACGCGCGCGGCCTCCTCCAGTTGCTGCCGCGCCGCGCGGAGCGCGGTCAACTGCGCCGCCGGCGACTGACGGAACGTGGCGGCGAGCGCCTCGGCCCGGCGCGTGGTTTCGGTCGCGGACTTCAGCAGCGCCGTCGTGTTGCGATGCACGCCGAGCGCGACGGCCTGCCGCACATAATCGTTGTCGAGTTGCGTGGAGGGCGGCAGCGCGCTCCAGCGCCGGTACCACTCCGGAGCATTCGGACGCGGCCAGAATTTCCGCCGCTCGTTATCGCTGGCGACACGGATGGCGAGAGCCCACTCCGCCATGCCGCGGACAAAGGGATCGGCGTGATCGAGCAACGCCGCCGCGCGCGCCGCCTGTTCTTCGGTCAGCCCGGGTAAGTGTTTCTTCGCCTCCGGCGCGGCCTGTTCCACCAAGTGCCCGGCCTCGACAGCGACATCGGTTGTTTGCGCCTGCGCAGCAGGCACAGCGCCCAGCAACAGGGCATAGAGGAGGCCGCGATACGAAGTCATGGCGTCAAGGCCCCGATGCTCATGCCCGTAACCTCAAGCTGGGCGTCCCGCTCGTAGGTCGTCACGATCGCCACCGAGACACCGTGACCGGAAAACTCCGCGTGGTTCGACTGCAACGGCTGGAAGCTGCGCAGTGGAAACGTGGCGGTGTGCCAGCCATCGGCATCCAGCGCGCCCGTCGTTTTCGTCGGTTTCAATTCAAAATTTCCGCCGAACGCGCCGCCGGGTAATTGCGTGCTGATGAAGAGGAGCAACCCGGCCGGCTTCTGGGTTCGCCAGCGCAGCGTCAGCGCACTCCCGGTTGCGAGCGTGACGAACGCACCGGCGGAGGGCCGCGCGTGGTCGCGCACCGAGATGCCATGGTGAATCACCGGCGCACCCTGTCTGCGCCCCATCACCATCGGGACGCCATGCCACCGCGCCGGCGCGCCGCCCCCGGCCGCGTGCCAGTCGCCCTTCGCGCCGCCGGTCGGTGGTGAGGCGAGGTCCGCGCTCCAGTGTGTCGGCGGCATCGTCGGCACGCCCGCGATCAGTGGCGCTTGCGCATCGAGCGAGGCGACGGCGCTGTGTTGGGCGGTCACCTCCACCGCGCGTCCATCCACCAGCCGCCGCAGCCGGACGGAACCGGAGGCGACATCGAGTTGTGTCGCTTCCCGTTCCGTGCTGATGGCGAAGAGGGTGCCGAGCACCTCGACCTCGGCCGTCGGCGTACGCACCAGCATGGGATGCCCTGCCGGCTGCTTCGTCACCGCGGCGGTGAGCGAGCCGCTCTTGAGCTGGATGCGCTTCTGTCCGGTGACGGCGAAGGCGAGTTCGGAATTACCGCCGAGCGTCAGCAGCGTGCCGTCGCTGAAGCGCAACTGCGCCGAGGACACTGCGCCGATGGTTTCCACCGTGCCGGCGGGCAGCCGCGCGCTTGTCGCCAGTTCCGTGCGCGTCGCGCCCCGGTCGCCGCTCCAGATGACCGAGCCCGATGCTTCGGTCAGCGTGACCACCGGGCGTGCGCCCCACTGCGACCACCCGAACAGTCCGGCGGAAAGGAGCGCCACAGCGGCGGCCGCCCATGCCAGTGGCCGCCACCCATTGAATGTGGGTCGCAGTTGTGCGGCCTGGTGTTCCTTGGCGTCGTGGCCGCGCGCGAGGTCGCCCAGCGCAAAAGCCTGGTGGGAAATTTCGCGCAGCCACTCGCGGGCGTCGGCGTCCGAGCGCAGCAAGGCGTTCACCGCGTGCAGTTCGTCGCCGGAATGTTTTCCGTCGAGGTAGCGCATCAGCAATTCGAATTTGTCGGGTCCGGACTTCATGTGGCCTCCGTCTGTGCGCCGCCGAGCCGCTGCTCGACGCACGCGCGCAGTTGCCGGTGCAACCGCGACAGCCGTTGATAGACCGCGTCCAGCCCCGCGCCGACTTCCGCCGCCACCTCGTTGCACGAGCGACCCTCGAAGTAGCGCAGTTCCAGCAGGCGGCGGGAGGTGGCGGGGACTTGTTCGAGACAGTCGCGCAGTGCGCCGACGCGGCCCGTATCGGCCGGCGCGGCGGCACCTTCGGCTTCGAGCAGGTCGAGCACGTCGTTGTCGAGGACGGGTACTTCCGGCTTGCGGCGGCGCAGCCAGTCGAGCGCCTCGCGCCGTGCCGAGACCGTGGCCCACGAAAGCAGCGCGCCCTCGTGCGCGAACGTCACGTCCTGCGTCAGCGCCTTGAGCGCCACATTCTGGAAAATATCCTCGGCCGCCTGCGCGTCGCGCGCAATGACATAGGCCGCCGCGCCCAGCCGTGGCCGCGCCGCGAACAACACCCGCATGATTTCGTCGTGCGATAGCGTCATGATTCCACCAGCTATGTAACGCAACACGTCACCGTTTCCTGACAGGCCCGCTGAGAAATTATGTGTTGTTTTCCAGGACTTTGAAAATCGGGCGGCATGTTTCGGGCCATGGAAAACCACTTGCCTCGTCTGCACACCTTGATCACTGGTGAGCCCATGGTGAAAGGCATCATCCCGGACTTGATAAAGTCCGGGAGCGTTGTTCCCAGGCGGCTCGGACGATTTCAAACAGGCGCCGATGGATGGGAGTTTTGGCGTCTTGTCTTAAGTGATAAATAACGGCGCGACCCGCGGGCTGCGTCTGCACGTAACCGCGTCGGGCCAGTTTGCGCATATGCCGGCTCAGCGCCTGCGGCGACAGGCTCAACGCCTTTTCCAAATCCTGCGCAGTTGCGCTTTGCTGGAGTCCCAGATAGCGCAGCAGTTGCAGGCGCCTCAAGTCTGAAAACGCTGTCGCCGCTTCAAAAAGGGCCCGATGCAGCGCGGCTTCCTGTTCGGCGGCATCATCTCGGACTTGCGCAACTCCGGGATGGTTCGCAGGGCGGGTTGGCTGGGGTTTCAGCAGGTCATACAACCACGCCGCTAGGGTGCCGCTGAACGTGGGGGCATGGTAGGGGGACTCGGCGCGGTAGTGACACCAACCGCCCGATTTGCGGCGGGTGATCAGATTGGCGGTAACCAGGACACGCAGATGCCGGGACACCGCGCACAGCGACAGGCGCAGTGCCTTGCCCAACTGGGTGGGCGTTTGCTCTCCTTGAGTGAGGAGCGAGAGCATCTGCAACCGCGGATGTGAAGCCAGCGCCCGCATGGCTCGCGTAATGATTTCATCCATAGACAGCCTCCGCAAAACATCACGGACTTGCGCAACTACGAGATGATTCTATCAGGCGTGAAGCCGGTCGCCAAGAGGGGCGTTTGCCGCGTGGGGCCCCATTTATAGGGGGTGTCACCGGAGAAAGGAGGCCCGGCCTCACGGTTTTAGGCGACTTGGGCGCGCGCCTGGGTTCACCGGGTATTGCCGGCTATCTGTGCGATTTGCATCATTGCCGGCGCACGGGCACGTTGGCGGTGGCGGCGCCGCCGTGGGTGTCGCGGACGTAGACGAAGACGCGATACTTGCCGGGTTGCCCGGGCAGCTGGATCGTGGCTGCCTTTCCTTTGGATTCCAGCACGGCGCCTTGGAGCGCCGGCTCCAGGTGCTGGAAATCGCCGCCGACGCCCGGGTCATCGGTCACGTCGCGGCGCAGATCCCACTCGATGGCAAGCGGGTCGCCCTCGGGATCGGACGCCTCCACGGTGCAGCGCAGCGGCCCGCCGTCGGCCTGCTGCACCTGGATTTTTCCGGGGCCGATTTGCGGGCAGCGGTTCGGCGGCGGCTGGCCGGTCCAGTATTGCGTGAGCACATCCACCGCTTCGGTGCGGTTGCCGTCCTGCAGGAGCAAGCCGTACCACGTGTGCGTCTTTTCCATCTTCCAGCCCCAGATGAAGGCGAACGAGCCGAGACATTGCGACCGATCTTTCACGGCATGCGCGTAGGCGCGTCGATAGAAGTCCGCCTTTTCCGTGCTGCTGTCCTCGAGCCGGGCCTTCCATTCGTTTTTCGCCACCTGCCAGTGGCCGCGCGGGCCGAACTCGGTCACGAGGTAGGGCCGCTTCCAGTTCTGCCGCGCGACGTCCTCCGGCACGGTCAGCATGTCGGCGTAGGCATTGATGCCGACCGCGTCGAGCGCGGGGCAGGGCGCATCCATCTCGTCGAGATGCTTTTTCCACTGCTCCGCGCCGACGACGGCGATGACGGGATGCTGCGGGTCAAGCGAGTGCACCAGCTCCGCCAGCCGGTTGACTTCCTTCCAGAGCGCGACGCGCTGTGCCTGCGGCGTGTTGATGGTCGGCTCGTTGCCGATCGCCCACAGCAACACCGCCGGATGATCTTTGAACTTGAGGACCAGTTCCCGGGTTTTCTCGCGCTGCTCCGCCAGTTTCTTTTCGTCCGCGTAGTCGAAGCCCGAGCGCGGCTTGCCCAGCGGCAGCCCCACCAGCACGGCCAGACCGTACCGCTGCGCCTCATCGAGCGCCTTCGCGTCCGTATGCCAGAACCGGATGGCGTTGGCGCCCGCGGCCGCGAGCTGGTCGAGGTGCATCATGCCGCCCGCGCCCTTGGCGAAAAACGGCTGGCCGTCCCGCAGCAGCCGCCACCCGTCGCCCTGTTTTTCGATTTTCACCACGGCCGCGCTTGCGTTGGAGCCACAGACGACGAGCGCCATAAAACCGACGATCCAATTTTTCATAAGCAGCATCCTGTCATGCCTGCTGTGTAACGCAGCACGCCGCCGCTTCCTGACATGCCCGCCCCCCATTTGCGAGCCGATTCCATGCTGCGGAAATGGCCGCCGGCGGCGAAGGCCGCCCGCGCCGGCCCTTCTCAAAAAAATGCAGTGCAAACAGCTCAAGCACGAAACCCTGGAAGTAGGCGGGCGCGACGCACGCCCCGACCTCGCCGCCAAGTGGTTCGGCGAAGAAATCCTCTCGGTCGTCGCGCACGGACGTTCCCCTGCTTGGGAAAACTACGTCGGCCAGTTTCCAGCTTTTGAAAACGTCAGCCGGCAGGGGGCTCGGTGGCGTGGATGCGGCGGAAGTGCGCGGGCGGCTCGCCGGTCAGCTGGGCGAAGACGCGGCTGAAGTAGGCGCGGTTCGGGAAGCCGGTGCGCTCGGCGATCTCCTCGATGGTCGCCCCGGTCTGCGCCAGCAGCCGCGCGGCTTCGCGGACGCGCCCCTGCATGATGTAGCGCGTCGGCGCCACGCCATGGCAGCGGCGGAAGTGGCGCGTGAAGGCGCTGACGCTCAGGCCGGCCAGACACGCCAGCTCCGGCAGCGTCAGCGGCGCGCCGAGCGCGGCGTGGATGTGCTGGGTGGCGCGCCGGATGCCTTCCGGCACGGCCTGCGTCTGCCAGCGCAGCTCAGGGCGCGCGAGGACCAGTTGGAGCAGGGCGAGGCTGCGGTGATAAATCGGGCGGGTGGCCAGCGTCGCCCGGCGGCGCGTGCCGATCAGCCGCGCGAGGTCGCGCAGCAGCGCCAGCTCGGTGGGCGTCGGCCGCAGCTGGATGGGCGCAGGCTGGCCGGGTTCGAGCCGGAAGGCGCTGCTGAACGCGAGCCAGAGGGTGCGCGCGGGCGTGCGGCCACGGCAGTGGAACAGATGCCCGGCGGGGATGAGCACGATGTGGCGCGGGGTCAGCGGGATCGCGTGCCCGCCGAAGACGACGCTGTGGCCGGGGTCGAAGTTGTAGTAGAGGCGCCAAAACGGGCTGAGCACATCGGGGAACTGCCACCAGTCGTTGCGCGCCAGGTAGCCCGTCTCGTGCAGGACGGCGCCGGAATGGTCGGGCGGCACGCCGAGCGGCAGAAACTCGACGCCGACGCCGGAGAACGGCTGGTCGTAGGCGCCGCGGTTGCGCTGCTGGAGAGTCGAATCAGACACAAAAAAGCCTCTAGCAGATATAGCCACCGGGCCGCAAGTTGATTATGCTGGCTGACGCTGGCGGTTTCCAGCGCCGCGCCGGTGGAAAACGCGCGGGCCGGAAAAGACACATGCGCTGGCGAGAGGGGATGCGTATGCTGACGCGCAGGAGCTTGTTGAAGGCGGGTCTCGCGGCCGCCATGACGCGGCCGCTGCTGGGGCTGGCGGGGCCGTTCCGCGATGGCCGTGATTGGTTCACGGAAAAACGTTTCGGGCTGTTCATCCACTGGGGCCTCTACTCGGTCGCCGGCTGGCATGAGCAGCACATGTACCGCAAGAAACTCTCCCGCGCCGACTATGCGCCGCTGCTGCGGCAGTTCAATCCGGCCAAGTTCAACCCTGACGCCTGGCTCGACCTCGCGGAGCAGGCAGGGATGCAATACCTCACCTTCACGACCAAGCATGTGGACGGCTTCTGCCTGTGGGACACGAAGCAGACGGACTACAACGTGATGCGCACGCCCTACGCAAAGGACGCGCTGGCGCTGCTCGCCGAGGCGTGTCACCGGCGCAAGTTCCCGCTCTGCCTCTACTACTCGCTGGCCGACATGCATCACCCGAACTATCCCGCCGCCGGCCGGCCCTATGAGTTGCGCGCGCCGGAACCGGGCGACCAGCCCGACCTCGCCCGCTACATGGAATACGTCAAGGCGCAGGTCCGCGAGCTGTGCAGCAACTACGGCGAGATTCACGGGTTCTGGTGGGACGCCAACGTCCTCAAGCATCGCGACGGCTCGCTCAACGCGCTGATCCGCCAGCTGCAGCCGAACGCGGTCATCAACAACCGCGGCTGTGACGACGGCGACTTCGGCACGCCGGAGCGCGACTGGGATACCTCGGTCAACACCCAGCTCGCGTTCGAGAAACCGATCGAGGCATGCCAGGCAGTCGGCTATCAAAGCTGGGGCTGGCGTGAGGGCGAGGATTATTACAGCGACGCGCACCTGATCCGCAGCATCCAGAAGGTGCTGGCGAAGGGTGGGAACTATCTGCTCAACGTCGGCCCGCAGCCCGACGGCGTCATCGGCGAGGAGTCTGCCGCCATTCTCCACCGCATCGGAAAATGGTTCGGCTGCGTGCGCGAATCCCTGATCGGCGTCGAGCAGGCGAGCGCGCTGACGAGCAATCGCGATGTGGTCCTCACGCGGCGCGGCAACACGCTCTATGTCCATCTGACCAAGGAGCCGGAAACCGCGTCGGTGTTTCTCACGCCACTGACAGAGCAGCCGCGCCGCGCGGTGCTGCTCAACACCGGCGAAGCGCTCGCCTGCGATGTGGCCGAGCTGCCGCGCCTGCACAACCAGACGCCCAACCGCTGCCTGCGTGTGAAGCATCTTCCCGTCAATGAGCGTTCGACCGTCGGCTGGGTGCTGAAACTCGAGTTCGATAAACTCCCGGCCATAAACCTCGCCGGCAAGAAACAGGAAGAAACCAAATGAAGTTCAGGCTGATATTCCCCCTCGCTATCCTGTTGGTGGCGCCGCTGGCCGGGCGGTCCGCCGATGAAGCGGTCCGCGCGAAATTTGTCCTGGTCGAGGCCGAGGGCTTTGCCCGGCACGGCGGCTGGGTGGTGGATCCGCAGTTCATGGATATCATGGGCTCGCCCTATCTGCTGGCGCACGGCCTCGGCAAGCCGGTGGCGGATGCGACGACGGAGTTTTCCGTGGCGCAGGCGGGAACCTATCGCGTGTGGGTGCGGACGAAGGACTGGGTGGCGCAGTGGAAGGCGCCGGGCGCGCCGGGGAAATTTCAGGTGGTTCTCAACGGCAAAGCCCTCGACACAACGTTCGGCATAGAGGGCGCCGAATGGCATTGGCAGGATGGCGGCGCGGTGGAACTGACGGCGGGCAAGGTGGCGCTGGCGCTGCGCGACCTCACCGGTTTCGAGGGGCGCTGCGACGCGCTGCTCTTCTCGCGCGATCCGCAGTTCATGCCGCCGAACGCCGACCCGGAGCTGGCGGCTTTCCGCCGCGCGTGCCTCGGCCTGCCGGAGCAGCCGGAGCCGGCGGGCGAGTTCGATTTCGTCGTCACCGGCGGCGGCATTGCGGGCACCTGTGCGGCGCTCTCGGCGGCGCGGCTCGGCTTGCAGGTGGCGTTGATCCAGGACCGGCCGGTGCTTGGCGGCAACAACAGCTCGGAGGTGCGCGTGTGGCTGCAGGGGGCGCGCAACAAGGAGCCGTGGCCGCGCGTCGGCGATGTCGTGGCGGAACTGGAGCAGAAAAAGAAGGCGCATTACGGGCCAGCCAACACGGCGGAAATCTATGAGGACGAAAAGAAGCTCGCCCTCGTCCGTGCCGAGCCGAACATCCGCCTCTTTCTGGAGCATCGCGCCATGGCGGCCGAGACCGCTGGCGGCCAGCTGCGCGCCGTCATCGCGCAGGAGCTCAACACCGGCCGGCGGGTGCGCGTCGCGGGTCGTTGGTTCGCCGACTGCACCGGCGACGCGGCGCTGGGGGCGCTGGCGGGCGCGGACTTCGAGATCGAGCCGAAAGGCCGCATGGGGCCCTGTAATCTCTGGAATGTCTGCGCCTGCGCGGACACCAACGCCCTCAACACCGCCGTGGCCGCCATGGCGGAGCCGCAACCCTTTCCGCGCTGTCCGTGGGCGCTCGACCTTTCCGGCAAGCCGTTCCCCGGTCGCAGCAAGACCAAGCCCGACACGCAGCAACTCGGCGGCTGGTATTGGGAGAGCGGGTTCGACCGCGACCCGATCACGGAACTGGAATATATCCGCGACTGGAATTTCCGCGCGATGTACGGCGCGTGGGACGCGATGAAGAACGTGGACCGGGTGCTGCCCAACCACCGGCTCAACTGGGCGGCCTATATCCTCGGCAAACGCGAGTCGCGCCGGCTGCTCGGCGACATCGTGCTCACGTTCGCCGACCTGACCGCCGACCGGCAGTACCCCGACGGCTGCGCGCCGACGGGCTGGAGCAACGATTTGCATCTGCCCGATCCGAAGTTCGAGAAGGGCTTCGAGGGCGACGCGTTCATCTCCCGCGCACACTTCGGCGAATTCCCCGCGCATCGCGAACGGCGGCCGTTTTGGATTCCGTACCGCTGCCTCTACTCGCGCAACATCGCGAACCTCTTCATGGCCGGGCGCGACATCAGCACCAAGCACGACGCGCTCGGCGCGGTGCGTGTGATGCGTACCGGCGGCTGTATGGGTGAAATCGTCGGCATGGCCGCGAGCCTCTGCAAGCAGCACGACACCACGCCGCGCCGGATCTACGAGAGCCATTTCGGGGAACTGCAGGCCCTGATGCGCCGCGGCGTCGGGAAACAGCCCGGCGCTAATCCCGACTACGACAACGGCGCCGAGCCGAAAGCCAGGCCGGCGCCGGCGCATACGCCGGTGGTGGTTGTGCCCAAGTGGCTGGCCACGGCCGGGCCGAACATCGCACCAGCCGCCGAAGTCTCTGCCCCCGGTGCCGCTGCCTTGCTGAACGATGGCCAAGCCAATGTGGCCGATAATAACGGTCGCTGGTTGGGCAAGGGCAAGCTGCCTCAGTCCGTCGAGTTCTCGTGGAAGGAACCGGTGACCATCGGCGCGGCGCGTATCATTTCGGGGTTCAACACGGGCGGCCAGGTGATCGCCCCGCTCGCCGATTTCGCGCTCCAGTGGCACGACGGCACGGAGTGGAAGGAGATTCCCTCCGCGTCCATGAAGAACAATCTCGATCCCTATTGGAGCGGAATCTTCGCGCCGGTGAAGACCGCGAAGCTGCGCCTCTGCATCACGAAAACCCATGTCGGCACTGCGCGTGTCTGGGAAGTCGAATTCTATGGACCGGTGACACAACCCACCGCGCAGCATCCATGAAGCAATAAAAGGAAACCTCATGATCAAGCCTATCCTGATGATATGGGCCGCGCTCGCGCTGGTCGCCTGTGCCGCCGAGACCAACAACGCCACGCGGGCGCAGGAAGAATTTCTCCAGTGGAAATTCGGGCTGTTCCTGCACTTCAACATCGCCACCTTCAACAACCAGGAGTGGGCGAACGGCTACGAGGATCCGGCGACGTTCGCGCCGGACAAGCTCGACTGCGGGCAGTGGGCCGACGCCGCCAAGGCGGCCGGGATGAAGTATGCCGTGCTGACCGTGAAGCACACCGGCGGCTGGTGCCTGTGGGACAGCCAGCACACGACACACGACGCGACGGTGTTCAAAAAATTCAAGGGCGGCAAGGGCGATGTCGTGCGCGAGTTTGTGGAGGCGTTCCGCGCGCGCGGGCTGAAGGTGGGCTTCTACTACTGCGCGCCGGGCAACTACGACGGAAAATATGGCAACACGCTGCCGGAGGGCAAACCTTCGCTGCACGGTCTGCCGCCGGAAGCCGCCGGCGACTACACGGGCTTCATGAAGAAACAGTTCACCGAGTTGCTGACCAACTACGGCCCGATTGATCTGGTGTGGATCGACCAGTGGGCCAACAAGTACACGGGCAAGGACTGGCCGCAGCTCAAGGCGCACCTCAAGCAACTCCAGCCAAACTGCCTCGTCATCGCCAACAACTCGCACAAGGACGAGCAAACGGACATCCACAGCTACGAGCTGCCGATCTTCAGGGGCAAGACCCTGGCGGAGGTTTTGCCTGCGACCAACCAGCGCCCCGCCGAGGTGTGCGACGAACTGGGCCCCGGCTGGTTTTGGAACAAGAGTTGGGCGGAGAACCGGCTGCTGCCCGCGGCGGAAGTCGTCGCCCGGCTCAAGCTGTGCAACGGGCGCCGCGCCACCTACCTGCTCGACATTGGCCCCGACACGACCGGGCGCCTGCCCGACTGCGCCGTCCAACGCTTGCAGGAGATCGGCAAGATGCTCGGAGCCCCCTAGTGGCCCGGTGTAATCGAAACACGAGGCAGTAGAACATGAACACAACCAGCAAACACACCGCGGAGCATTACACGTGGGGCGCGGGCTGCGACGGGTGGCATCTGTTGAAGAGCGAGCAACTCTCCGTCATCCAGGAGGCGATGCCGCCGCACACGGCTGAAGTCGCGCACAGCCACCGGCAGAGCCGGCAGTTCTTCTATGTTCTGTCGGGCGCTCTCTCGATCGAGCTGGCGGATGGTTCGATGCGGCTGAGCGTGGGCGAGGGCCTGCATATCGCGCCCGGCGAAATACACCGTGTGATGAATTCCGCGGAAACACCAGCCCAGTTTCTGGTCATCTCTGCGCCGCCCTCGCACGGGGATCGGAGACTTGCCCAAATGAAAGGAACAACACCATGACCACCTCGCGTCGTAACTTGCTGCGTCAGTCGTTGGGCTTTGGCATGCTGGCCGCGGTTGGCGGCGGCCAAGCGCAGGCGGCGGCCGCGCCGGTCGAGGTGAAGCTCGATGACTGGCACGCGGAGCTGACCAAGCGCATGGCGGCGCTCGACGCGCGCGGCGGCGGGACGCTGGAGCTGGGCGATGGCGTATACGCGATCTCCCAGACGCTGCGCCTGCCTTGCTCGGTCAGCCTGGTCATGACGCCGAATGCGGTCATCCGCGCGAAGAAGAATTTTCAAGGTGACGCGGTTCTTCTCAAAGGCGGCGGCAAATATTCCACTGCCTCGGAGACAGCCGGCTGGATCCGCGGCGGTGTGATTGACGGCAATCGCCAGCCGCTGACTGGCATCAAGGTCGAGTCGCTGCACCGGCTGGAGATCGCGGACCTCTCGGTGCTGAACGCGCTCTACAAGGGCGTGCATCTGCTCAAGGGCGGCAACGAATCCAACCTCACGCGTGTCCGCTGCGATGTGGACATGAAGACGCGCTACGCGCCCGGCAGCATCGGCGTCCACGTCGAGCGCACCGACTGCAAGTTCAGCAACATCCATGTCATCGGCTACGAGACCGGCGTGCGCAGCGATGCGGGCAGCAACTGGTTCAACCAGGTCCACGTCTGGAACTGGGAGCCGACGCAAGGACCGATGAAGTACTGCTTCCATTGCAACGGCGGCAGCAACTGCTTCAGCCAGTGCTACGGCGACTCGCCCACCGTCGCGGGTTTTTACATCACGTCCGCGCAGGCGGCGGTGATGCAGTGCCGCGTCTATTACAGCCGCTGGGCGCCGGACAATACCGGCGCGGGCTTCCTGATCACCGCGAAGGGACGCAACGGCGCCTACATCGGCAACGCGCTCTTCGCCGACAAGGAGCATCGCCTCGCGAAGGCGTTCGATGGCGATCTCGAAGGCGCCTGCATCCTCGGCACCAGCACGCGCAATGTCGTCGGCGGTTTTGAAAATCGCATCCCGCAACCTTCGCTGAATCTGGCGGGTGACGGCCTCCGCCTCGCGCGGCAGACCCTGCCGCCGGAAGCGGCCTCCGGCGAAATCGGTGAAATCCGCTGGGTGGAAAATGGCGCGACCGCGGCGCTCTGGCTCAAGACCTCCACCGGCTGGAAAAAAGCGCAGCTCACATGAGTCCGGCCCGTATCAGTATCGGCGGTTTCCAAGACTTGGGAAAAGCCGGCCTGCGGCTTTCCAACCCTTCGAACTGAACAGAGAAAACATATGAAGCCAAGCACCGTGCTCACGCTCATCGCCCTGCTGCTCGTGCCGCTGGCCTCGCCGCACGCAGCAAATCTTCCACCCACTCTCGACGCGGCCTCTTGGATGCCGTCAGTCGCGTCGATTCCAGAGGGGCGTCGGCCGGCGAGGTTTGAGGTTCGGGGGGAGGAAGGGCTGCGGTTCTCGCTCGCCGGTGAACTGGCGACGACGAAACAGATGCGGTGGGAACGGCCGTGGACTTTAGGTGAGCTCGCGACGAATCAATTCATCGTGCTCGAGTATCGTGCGCGGTGGCTGCAGAGCGTCGTGCTGGCCGCGGTTTCGCAGGACGCATCGGCAAAATCCGTCGTGACAGCTCTCGTCTCGACTCCGGACCTGCTCATGGATGGACAGTGGCATCGCTTGATCTTGCACGAGCCCTATCCGGCCCGTCCGACCGCGTTGCGCGTGACATTGCAGAGCAGGGACTCGCAGGGATGGTTTGAGGTGCGGCGGCTGGACTGGGTGCCGTCTGTGGACCAAACCGGTTCGGCCTTGGTAGGGGACTCGCAGCCAACGGCGCAGCCTGACCTCGTACCGTTGAAGCTCCAGTTCAATGACCGCTTTGACTGGCTGATGAACCGCTCCCTCACCCAACGAACGGGCGACACGGCGGTGCATGACGGTGGCACTTGGTTCACCCGCGATGACCTCAGCCTCGGCGGCATTCCTTTCCGCGTCGTTTCCAAACCGGCGGCCTACAACCTCATCGTGCCGCCGCCGGAGCCGAAGGAGAATCAGGAGATGATTGACCACTTCGGCATCAAGGCTCCACGCGGCGCGGTGGCGAAGGTCAGCCGCGATAGTTTGATCACGGTGCCGGTGAATCGCGAAGTGAGCGAAGTGTTTCTCCTGCTGGCGGCGGAGCTGCCAAGCCGTGAACTGGATTACTTCACTGGCCGCAGTCCCACCACGCTCGACAATGTGGAGGAGTTCGCTGTCGAACTGGTCTATGAGAGCGGCGTCCGCGACTGGGCGTTTCCCTATTCGATCCTCGATGGCCGTCACCTGATTCGCCGCGCTTTGGGCATTTACGCGGTGCCAGCCACAGGTGTGAAACTCAAGGAAGTGGTGCTGCACAATCGTAAGCTCGGCGCACGCGTGCGTCTGGCGGCGATGACGGTGAACACCGGCAAGCAGCGGCGCTTTCCCGCGCTGGCAGTTGAATCGAAGCCGCAAGTGGCAAAGGCGAAGCCGCTCGATGACTCCATCAAACCTTTCGCACGGCGTGAAGGCAATCTGCTCCGGCTGGGCAACGCCCATTACGAGATGACGCTCGACGCGGCGCGGCTTCTTACGCCGATGGCGCTGCGGCATCGCCGGCTCGGGACCGGCGCGGCACGCGTCTCCGTTTCGCCATTGCTGGAAGCAAAAGTCGCTGGCAAGCCGGTTTCGGCCACGTCGTGGAAACTCGATTCGATTCAGGAACTGCCGCTTGGTTTTGTGGTGAACTATGCCAGCACGGATACTGCGCTCTATTCCAGGGTGACGATACGGGTAGATGATTCGCCGGAGATTTCGTTCGAACTTGCCGTGCGCAACGACGGCGCGCAATCGGTGGATGCAGAGATCCGGTTCCCCATGCTGAACGGCTTGCGACTTGGCCAACCGGGTGACCTTCAGTGCTTCTTCCCGCAATATCGCAACGCGCTGGGGCCCGATTGCGCAACCTATTACGCTTACGCGGGCGTTGCCTTCCCGATGCAGTGCTTCGATGTGTTCGATGAGCGCGCCGGGGGCGGCATCTGGTTGCGCACGGAGGACCTGGCGGACCGCCAGCGGAACTACTTCCTGTCGAAGCAGGGCGACGGCGCACGTTTGTTCGTCGAATATCCGGGCCTCACAACCCGGCTTGCGCCGGGCACGGTGTCCGGGTTCCCTGTCACCAAACTCGGCTTCCACGCCGGAGACTGGCGCGCCAGCGTCGAGCGCTACCGCCACTGGCTCGCGACCTGGTATCGGCCGTTCAAGGCGCAGGACAAGCAGTGGCTGCGCGAGAGTTTCTGGCTGTTGGCCGAAATCACCGACGACGTGCCGCCGCCCTATTTCAAGTTGCCGCCGTGGTCTGACCCGAAAACGAAACGCATCCTGTTCCGCGACATTCTCGCCGAATGGGAGCGCACCGCCGGCCACAAGCCCGACATACTGCATCTCTGGGCGTGGGCCTATGACCCCAAGACCATCCAGCGCTGGGGCGAATACGGCGGAGCCGACTACGATCTGTTCGGCGGACAGCGGGCGTTCAAGGAAGCCATCGCAGATGTGCAAAACAACCTCGGCGTCGCGATGTCGCTCTATATCAACGCCACGCTATGCAGAAAGGACATCCCGATCGGTGAACGCCTGGCCGAAAAGGCCCTGCAGCTTCCCGACGGCAAACCGTTCATCCGCTATCGCGACACCTATTGCATGTGCCACGCCACGCCGGAATGGATCGAACAACAGATTCAGACCTACCAGCGCCTTGTGCGCGAGACCGGCGCAAAAATGCTCTACGTGGACCAGCAAGCCACCGTGCAGGACATCGTGAACAAGACCTCTGGCATGTGCTTCCACTCCGGCCACGGCCATCCGGTGCCGAGCCATGTGAACGCGGCGGACAACCGCTTTATCCGCGCGCTGCGCGAGGCGGTGCCGGGCGAGGTGGCGCTTTACGGTGAGTTTCCCTACACGGACACCACCACACCCTTCTACGACAGCGCCATCCATTATTATTTCCACCGCGGCGGCGGCCAACGCTTCAGCCCTACGTTCGACGCGGAGACCACCGCGGGCAACGGCGAGATCGCGCTGAACCTCTACCGCTTCCTGTTTCCAAAGCTTATGCACCTCGACCTGCCGCTGGGCCTTGCCTATGACACCTGGCACCCGCTGAAGTTCACCTTCTTCAACGGCGAGGCCATTTATGACTCGTTCTGGAGATTCTACGAATCGCGCGGTCACGCCTTCATGGTTCGCGCCTTCGAGTTGAAGAAACGCTTCAAAGACTGCTTCACCAGCGACGCGCCTGAGATGCTCGTGCCCACCGAGCGCGGCTCCGTTTACGCCAACCGTTTCCCCGGTAAAGCCCGCACCGTCTGGACGCTATACAATGCCCGGCCCACCACCGTCCGCGGCACCGCGCTCACCGTGCCGCATCAAGACGGAGCCACCTATCGCGATGAGTGGAACGACAAGGAACTCCAACCCGCACTCCGCGACGGCCAGGCCATCCTCTCCCTCGAACTCGGCCCACAATCCATCGGCTGCATCAGCCAAACTTTGAAAGAACCATGAAACACATCCTCACCCTCCTCGCCGCCCTGCTGCTCGCGCCGCTGGCCGCGCAAGGTCGCGCCTATGAATTTCCAAGCCTTGGAAAAAGTCAGGTGGGCAACTTCCAACCTTTGGAAATGAACGGGGAAAGCGCATGAAGACAAACACCATTCGCGCCCTCACCCTGCTGCCGCTGGTCGTACTACTGCTGTCCGGTAGTGGCTGCCGCGAGATGCGTGGTGGCGATGTTGGTCAAACGGCGGACTGCACTGCGGGCCTCGTCGCCCACTGGACCTTCGACGAGGGCAGCGGCGATATCGCCAAAGATGTCACCGGCCATGGGCACGATGCCACGCTCAAGCATGTCGAGTGGGTGCCTTCGCCGCGCGGTCATGCGTTGCGGTTCGACAGCAAGGGGAGTGTGGCGCGCTATGGCAACATTGCTTCGATGAACTTGAGTGGCGACATGACCTTGGCGGTGTGGGTCAAGACGGACGCGGCGGTGGCGCCGAAGACGGAACGCCTGATTTTCGGCGACGTCGGCTTGGGCGTGGAGCGCAACCTGAACTTGCGCATGGATGGGCGTGGCGGGCTGCGCTTCGAATGGGCCGACGGTAAGAACAATGATTCATTAAGCGCTCCGGCCACACACCTGAACGGGTCGTGGAAGCATGTGGCTGTCGTGGCCAACTCGCGGGAGGAGCGGATCACGCTCTATGTGGACGGCGCGGTAGCGGCCCAGACGGCGGGAGCGCTGCCCATCAGCAAAGCTCCCGTCAAGGAGCGGCTGACCGGTTGGTTCTACAATGGTTTCTTTCAAGGAGAGTTGGACGACGTCCGCCTTTACAACCGCGCGCTCGCGGCGCAAGAACTCAGCCAGCTCTTCGAGTCACAGGCGGACTTACAGGTGGGAACGCCGACGGTGCTGTTCGATGCCTCGCAGTCCGCGCCACGGGGCATCGCCTCGGTGAAGATCCGCAACGGGAGCAAGGCATCGCGTCGGGTGGAATTGAGTGGTGCGGCGCTGGCGCAGCGGGAAATAGCGTTGAAGCCCGGCGCGGAGACCGAGGTGAGTCTGGGCGAGGTCGTGCTCCAGCCGGTCTGGCGCAGCCGCAATGATCTGTTTGTCGGCGTGCCGCAACCACAGGCCGGCAAAGTTTCCATCGCGGTGCATCGGGGGGAGCTGGTGGAACACACGACCCTGGGATTGACGGCGCCAGCGGTGCTCGAACCGCTGCGGGTGCGGGTGCAAGACCCGTGGCAGCGCGAGCTGACGCCGGGCAAGACCGAGCGTCTGGAACTGGAGGTGCAACTCGCCGTGCCTGCCGGGCAGTTGCGCGAGGGCACGCTGCAACTTCAACTCGTCTCCCGCGAGACCGGGAAGGAAGCGCTGTCGCGACAAATCAAGTCGCCACCGGCCAGGCCCTTGCTGACGCTCGACGTGAGCGCGCTGCCATGGGGTGCGTATGATTTGTGCGTGAGTTTCCGCGACGGCACGGGTCGTGAGGCCATCCGCACGAAAAGGGTGACGACGGTCCTGCCCGATGGCAAGCAGCAGATTCGCGTGCTCAACAACCTCGTGAGCGAACTCATGGACGCCCGCGCCCGCGGGCTGCTCGCGAGCCGCCGCATCGAGTTCATGAATCCCCGCGAGGGCTGGGTGTGGTTCCGCGCCACCGGGAGTTGTGCGCTGGTACTCGGAGACGACCGCCTGCTGGCCGCCGAAGACGGGAAATCTGCCGTCGAGGCCATGCGACGGTTGCCGGCGGGCAAGCATGTGGTGCAGGTCTCCGGCACGCCCACGGACCTGACCATCCGCGCCATCCCGGCACTGGTCTATAACGTCTATCCCTCCAGTTCGAGGATCGCACCCTTCGGGGAGAACTCCTGGGAGCGTCTGCGGAAGCACATGCTGCCGAACTGCAATATGATTGAGAGTCCACTCGTGGATACTCCCGAATACAAGGAATGGCTCGGACAGGGAAAGCTCTGGCTGGCCAACGTGCAAGCGCCCGGACTGCTCGATGAGAAGCCATGGACGGTGGAGCAGATGCTCGCGGTCTGGCTGAAGCCGGGAACGTCCACGGCCCATGCCGAACGGCCCGGCCTCGCCTTGTCCAAGCTCTCCGGCGTACAGGTGGACGAGTATTACCCCGGCGCCAAGTCAACACAGCTCCTCACGCCGCTCACGCAGTCGCTCGCGCAACTGGCGGAACATCCATCATTCGCCGGCAAGCTGTGGATTCCGTTCCTGGCCGGCAAGTTTGGCGCAACGCCGGACAATCTGCTCCTGAAAACCGTGCTGGGCGCGGGCTGGCCCTTCTCGGAGGAAGTGTATGTCGGCGAGATGTCCACCGAGTCAGCCAACGCGAGCAGCATCCGTACGACGTTTCTCGGCGTCGCTGGGGCTTACGAAAGCGCCCATCCTGGCGCGTTGCGCCGGATGATTTTCACGCCCATGTATTCCTGTCTGCCCTACTGCTCCGCCAACCGGTATCCGCAGGCCGACTTCCGCGTCCATCTGGAAATGCAGATGCAGGTGCTGGCCACCGATCCCGCCTTCTTCGGTTTATGGGGCGTGCAGCCCTATCGCTCCAACTACGTTGATGAGGAAATCCTCAACTGCATGGGCCGCCTGCTGCGGCACTACTGCATCGAGGGCCGGACCGGGCGGATGTTGAGCGACCCGTATGAACTGCGGTACGTGAATAATCCCGACTTCGAGGCGGGCACGAACCACTGGCAGGTGGCCGCCGCCGAAGCGGGTGCCATCAGCACCGGCAAGTTTGCCGGCTACGGAACCTTGCAGGGACGTTATCCCAGCGGGGCTTTCGGCGACGCTTTCCTGCGCCTGAAACGCAGCGCCAAGGCACCGAATGTCGTGAGCCAACAGTTGCGGGGCTTGCAGCCGGGGCGCCTCTATTCGCTCAAACTGATCACCGCCGACGCGGCGGACCTGCAAGGCGGCAAATCGCGCACGGGCCAGCAGTCCCTCTCGCTCACGCTCGCCGGCGCGGAGGTTCTGCCCGGCGGTTTCAGTTATCCCTTCCCGAGTTGTCGTCCGGTGAAGACATTCACGGCCAAGATTCCATTCTGGATGACCTATCACTGGCTGCGTTTCCGCGCTGAAGGTCCGACGGCGAAGCTCTGCATCAGCGACTGGGCCAAACCCGACGCGCCCGGCGGTCCCATTGGGCAACAGGTGATCTGCAACTTCGTCGAAGTGCAGCCC
>CAITZM010000181.1 GCA_903896925.1 uncultured Lentisphaerota bacterium
ACATCGCGACGGCTCCTACAGTTTCCTGCTCCGCCCACCACAACAGGGCAAACGCCCCATCCTCATGGGTCGCATCGAGGCGGCTCAGCTCTAAAAGAAATTTCAACGCACAAAAAAGGAAATTTCAAATGCACGCCGACATTGCCATGAACAAGGCTTGACTTGGCCAGGCAGAGTGATACGATTTACGCATGATATTTCAGTGTCATGACTTGGGCGTGATGAGGCGCGCTCACGGTGAGTGTGCCGTAGCGAGCTCCTATCTCGTAAAGAAAAAAGTATGAAAATACATATCGTAATCATCGTTCTTCTGATGCTCCCCGTTTTCGGTGAAGAGTCTCATCAAGATAAGCTTAACGCCTTGGAGCTTAAGCGTAAGGAGCTTTTGATAAAACAAGAAGAACTCGCCATCCAGCAACAGGAAATGAAACTGCTGGAGGAAAAGAGTCGACTGGCCGGACAAATATTTTCTGCGACCAATCTTCCTGTGGTTGTTAAGGCTGTGGTTGAAACGAATGGACTGGTGTGTTCCGTCTGTCGTGGCGGTAAGACATTAACCATCAACAAAGAAGCATCATGCGTTTATTGTAAAGGGAGCAAGATAGAGCATACAGACTACTATTATAGGCGCCACTTTGATAGAGGCGCATGTCATTATTGCTTCGGAACTGGTTTAAAGACTGAAAAGGTAGCGGTTAGCTGTCTCTTTTGCAGTGGGACGGGACGGACAACAAAAGAAGAATTAGGGAACATTGTTAGATGTCCATCCTGTCGCGGTATGAAAGAGGCAGAGCTATCCGTCTTCGTCAATTGTCAACGCTGTGGCGGCAGGGGTGATGTTGAACCAACCTTCAACACGCCACGTTATGGAAGTCTCGTTCAATGCAAGTTTTGCCGAGGGGTTGGTTATAGCGAAAAAAAGGCCAAGCATGTTTGCCCCGACTGCGATGGGCTTGGCATAACCAAGAAATGATTTACTTTTCAATAGCCCTCTAGCCATGCCGTCCCTGCGGCGCCTGGCGTCCGCGACAGTGCTGGAATTAATCAAGCGCGTCTGGGCGGTTGCACCGCTCATCTACCCGCTGTATGGTGCGGAAAAGTTAAGCTAGCCCTGAGGAGTTCCCGCACAAAGCGTGATGTCCAGCGCGGGATCTTGAGGTGCTGCCGCTCCGGCAATTTTAAGGACACGAGCAAACGCGGCCTCCCCGCCCAAGTTGCCGGTCACTGTCTGCTTCAGAACGGTTGGAGGGGCTTCCCAACAAATGATGGCGAAAGGAAACCCACCGCAGCAACACGGGTGGCTTAGACTTTCTACCGTGGGCACTCGGGTTACTTAGGAGCACTCCAGAGAACCTTGTTTTTGCAGGACAGTTCTCCGTCTTTTAGAGTGGCCTGGATGACATAGTCGCCACCTTCACGGGTAAACATCTCGTCACGGGGTTGATTCTGGCTGGAATTTGCGCTACGCGCGCGCAATTCCTTGTCGAGAGCCTCATTCGGCCACGCGCCCGTGACAAGATGGTGCTTTGTACGTAAGTCCTGATACAGTCTCGCGCCCTCTACACGGATCATAGAATCACGAAACGCCGACGACATGCGTACATTGACCGTGCCTTCCAAGTCTCTGCCCCAATTATCAAGTGCTGAGGCTTGCCCGGTATATTTAACTGTAGCCTGTGCGTTAATTGTGCCCTGATCGACAGGGCTTTCAACACGGAGAGCAGCATGTGCCTCCGGGTGCTTGCGGAGAATGACGGGGAGTTCAACCCTTAACTCATCCTGCATCATGGCTTGGCTCTTGTCGGTGGAAAGGTCTAGTTCCCGTATCCGGCGAATATTTTTAACCAGTTTCGACACGGTTTCAAGGTCGATATCACTCAATGAAGCTTCAAAATTGCAATTCCTGAAGGCCTCATCATTCACAGAGAAAAGTGCGCAAGTAATTCCGTTTCGCAGCGCCAGGGATGAGTTTTTGACCGAGGTTTCCACCGTGAAAGAAAAGCCGCTAAGCTTTCCGCGCTCCTTTTCGATGGCTCCAATCGACGGATTTGCGAAAGCCAGGGCATCCACCGAAAGACGAGTTGAACCCAGCCAAAGTTCGCCAGGTGCCTGTCTGGCGTCCAGCTTTAGCGTCAGATTTTCCAAGGAGAACGCGTTGCCGTCGGGTGTTGTGAGGCTAAGTGTTGGCACGTTAACTTCGCCCGAAAAGGTCGCCGCATTCGCTCCAAGGAACAACTTGCAATCGATCCCGCTCCAAATGATTTTGACGTTTTTATCGCGCTTAGAGGCACCCGCATAACTTGGTGTTGTCAGGGTGATGTCCTGACTACCGCTGAGATGGACTCTGTTCTCCAGGCTGAACGGCGTACCACCTTCAAAGTACTGGTTAAAAAGTTCCATGAACTTGGGCGGCAGATCCGGGGTTGTCTCCACCCTGATCACGTACCCCCTCCAAGGGAGGCAAAGATGATCGATGTTGTGCTTCAACCTGATCATGCCTTCTGCATCCGTCTTAATATCGAGAACTGACTCTGCGGATGACTTGAACCACCCCCTGTCGTAGTTCAGAAGACGAAGTTTTAGGCCCGTTGTCTGGTTGATTTGCTCGATACTGCTTCGTATTCCTAGCTGCGCTCTGTATCCTAGGTAGTAAGGAAAGAGGCAGGCTGCAAGAAGCATGCCCGGAAGCACAAGCTGGCCACCCACGGAGAGGAAGCGACGCAGGATCACGATCGATTTACGCCCGAGCAGCGAGGCAACTTTCCAGGCAATACCTTGACCCGTTTTGAGCTTTTTCCCCGTGCGAAGGTCTCTTCCGCAGTTCATGCAAATGACCGTATCGGGTGGAAGGGAGAGATTGCAGTGAGGACAACTGGGCACCTGCGGCGGGCCTGAGTTCTTGAGGCGTAATTTGTTGATTCCGCCCTCGTCCTGTTGTGCCGGGACGATGAAGGACTGATGGCACGCCGGGCATTCGACCTGCGCTCCGGCCATTTCAGGAGCCGCTTCAAGCCGCTGTCCGCAGTTCGGGCAAAAAAATATCATTTCCGGCATATCGGCTCTCCTTGTAAATGAATGGGGCACCCGTTGCGCGCCTCAGAACCCCGTCTGAGCACCGGCAGAAAAGCAGCTAGTTGTCGCGCCCATGGCTTCACACCGCTCTGGGGTGATGTTTGTCGAACCGCTCTTGCGTGGGCCGCGCTCATGTTGATCCGTGGCCTTGGCTGTGACCGTGTGCGGCATCAACAAAGGGTATCGCAAAGGTTTTGTTGCACTTGAAGCAGTGAATGTCACTGCCGGTCAAGGCCTCGTATCTGTCCCGGGTAATGGGAAGATCCGCTGAACAACAGGGGCACTTAACAGATACTGAACTCGGCTCCAGTTGCGCGAAAGCGGCCCCGCATTTCATACAAAACTTGGCAGCAACGAGCGCGGCGACGGTGCCGCATTGGGAACAGACCATTTTGGGAGTAGCGGTCAACGCCGCGCCACAGGTCACACAGAAAGCAGCCTTGGCGGGTGATCCTTTGCCGCATTGGGGGCAGTTGCGCACTGTCTGTTCAGGGCTGGTAGGCACCCTGCTGTTCTTGGGGGGTAGCGGTCTAGTCTCGGCACCGATTTCTTTGCCTATGATCTCAATGATAGCCATATCACCTCTAAAGCCCAGCAAATCAGATTAGATCCAAAACAAGCACCACACCGTTTCCTCCGATGGGTTTTGATGCTTCGTCCGTAACCTTTGATTATGCTATCAGCGCTTCTCTGCAATGTCCACCCCAAGGCGCGAGCCGCTAGTGGTTGCCACTCCAAGGGCAATCCGGTTGACCCTGATGAGCCGATACAGCCAAATCACAAAAGCGAATACCTGTGGTGTGAGCCAAGAGATCGACCTTGAAGCAGTATGCGGGCAAGCATAGCGCTCGTATGCCACAGCAGGGCATAGCCGTGGCGCTTGCGTGGCGAAGACTGGCGGGTACTGGAACAGCAGGGTTTGCATACGTTGAAGCAGCGCGCGGATACTCTAATGTTCCAAACAAAATGATGCCATTTGATAAAGTTGCAGTTAATTATTGCCTCTGAGATTATCCTTGCATAAAAATAATAATTAAGCAGATTTGCCGCATGAAACAGACGAGACCTCCTCTGCCCCCGGAACTCACCCGTCCTACTTTTCGTCCGCCCTCTCCGCCGCAGCAACCTCCGCCAAATGCGCTGGTTCCGGTCATTATTCGCTGTGCATTGATAGGCCTGACGTTGCTGGGCCTCCTGCTGGTCGTATATGAAGTTAAAAAGCCAGCAGCCGTTGCAGGGACGGGGCAGGATGGAGGATCTGGTGGGGGTGCTCCGTCTGTTGGCTCAGGCGCCCCTGGGAATGGCGGACCTGGCGGAGGTGCTGGCGTTAACGATGGAGGGAATTCAAGTCCAGCGGGACAAGTGGCGTCTGGCACCAATGCATCAAACGTGGGGTCAGCCGGGAGCGGTGAAACTGGAGGCCAGCGCCAACCTTCCACAGGTCCGGTCGCAACTCCGGGTACCGTCCAGCCCTCCCCCGTTGGGCCCCTTTTCAAGGCGGGCGGGGCCACCGAATTGAACAGAGTGGTGCGCAGCATCAAGGGAGACACCACCGGTCTTTCCGATTGGTCCCTCTACCAAAAGATCAACTTTCATTACCACAGCATCGACGAGGTCTTGCTGACCTTGCTGAAATATTCGAGCGACGCAAAGACGCTCCCGGCTTATGAGTCTTTCAAACTTTCGTTCAGTGACATGGCGAAGAAACCCTTGGATCGCTATTGCGCACGCTCCATTGCGAACCAGAGCAAACTCATGGCCGGCATCGCGCTGGCGTTGGCCGGACAAGGTGGGAGTGATGCAGCACAAGCCGCTGACCTGGAAAGGATGTCGAAAACCATCGGCGATCCACCGGACGCGTTTGATGATCATGACGCCCTGATGGCGCGCGTGACGGCCGATTGTCTGTTGCGGGTTGTCGCGCGCAACCTCCGCGCTCAAGACGCTATGCAGCAAACCGCCGTCTTGCGCGCCCAACTAGCATCGTTCGGGGAAAACAACGGCCCGGTGAAGGTCGCCGAATTGGCCTATAACACCATCGGGCAAGCCATGGTGCTCGGGCTGGAGAGTTCAGGCGAACAGGCCAAACTCACGAAAGCCCGCGCTATGATCACGACACGCGAGGAGCGCCTGCTCTTGGCTGCGAACGCTTTCTCGCGTTTGGAGATATGCCTGGACACGACCTCGCAGATCTTGATGCTTTACGCGGGAACCCTGGTCAGATAGGCGCGCTAGAGCGCGTCCACAGATTCTGCTTTGACAATACGGATGGAGCCCTCACTGGGCGCCCATATATATTCAAAGCCGGCCTTGATGGCGACATTCTTGACATAGTTGAACTCGGCGAACGAGTCCGGATCGACCATGAAGGATATGTACTCCGCCTTGGAGTCCACGTTCGCGAGCATTTGCTGGAAAACGCCCTCCCTCTCCGAGCCGGCTTCAATATGCTGTCCCAACGCGGGTCGCAGGCTCACCGTTTCATGGTGCGGGCCAGCCTCCACCGTCACGTAAGTTGTATCATAACCCCTGCGCCATTCATTGGCCTTGGAGATATCGCTTATCGGGCACAAACGCCCGCCTTTGACGGCCATAAACACCGTTCGCTTATTCACGTCATGCAGGCGCGGCAGGCGGAGCGTGCGCACCTCCTTCTTGGAGGCCGTCTGATATTGCTTGTCCAATTGCGCCATCTGACGCTCCAAATCGGCCTTGGTCGCAAACCGGTTTTCCATGGCTTTCTTGAGCTGGTCCGCCTCCTGGCGCAACTGCAGCAGGCTGAGCCGTTGTTTTTCGACATCCGTCAGGATCACGGCATTACTTGCCTGCATGCTCTGTAATGCCACGAGTGGAACCACGGGAGGCGAGGTGTTGGTGTTTGCCGGCGGATGCCGCTGCAGGATCCGGGCAAGATTCAGCGCTTCCTGCTGGAGACGCACAAGCTCGGCGTTCTGCTCGGTGACCTGCAGCTCCCGCCGCGCTCGCTCGCCACGTTGCTTCTCATCCACGACGGCAGATCCCGCCGTGTGGGACAGAATCACCAACAATATGGCAATGAACAGAATACCGCCAAATGTATTGCACATGGGCCCCAACAGGAGGTCCAAGCTGCTGGCTTGCTCTTCACGCCGCCGGCTCATGGGTTCCCCGCAAACCGGATGGAGCGATCCTCTTCGAAGGCGTCGTAGCCAACATCATAGCCTTGACCCTTCAAGAGCAACGCCATTTTTCTCCCGTATTTGATGGAGGATGGTTTAAGAAACAAAACGAAATACTCCTGCGACGCGGAACGTGTAGCCGCATATTTCATGAAGGCTTCTATGCCCTCCTCGGTGGTCGCAAACTCCGTGGGTGGTTCGGCGCGCGTGAGGAACCCTGACCGGATTTTTGCCCCTGAGCATTCGACCAGCAGGGGTGTCTTGGCAATCCCGGCTTCGGGGATGAAGGCCACCCCGCGGTCCTGCAGCGCCTTGGCCAAAGCTTCGTTCAATGTCTTAATTTTAAGTTCCAGTTCCTGCTGCTCCGCCTGGCTCAACTTCGACTCCTGCCGGGCTGCCGCCAGTTCCCTTTCGAGCCGTTCGATTTCACGGCGAAGCTCCTCCTGCTCCAGCAAGAGGTCCACCTGCCGCTTTTCTTCGTGGATGGCTTGCGTGGCATTGGCCAGGGCTCGGCGGGGATCACCATTGGTGAGGCCTGCAAGGGACAGGTGCCTGATCGCCTCCCGCAAGCTGGCCACGCGCTTCCGCAGGGCCTGCAAGGCGCCTTCATTATTCGCAGCCGCCGGGACGGGACCGGACAAGCCAAGCTCATGATGCGAGGCCACGTCCACGGCCATCATCAGCGTCAGGAAAATCATGATCCCGGACAGCGAGGTGATGATGTCCTGGAAGAAGATCAGGATGATCGGCGGGGCTCCGGATTTGGCGCGACGGCTCATGGGCTCAAGCGGTAGGGCCGGCAATGGCAGGCTGGGTCTGGATCAACCGGAGCTTGCTGATGATGTGTGCATGACAGTAATCCTTGCAGTCATCCAAAAAGGCCTCTTCTTTTTTCTTCTGTGCCGTCACCAGCAGTTGAACGATCAAGGCCGCCACCAAGGATAACAAGGTTGTATCAAAGGCGATGGACAATCCCCCCGTCACGTTCTGAAGCGAAGTTTTCAGGCTGCCGACGGCCTCGCTGACCGCCAATACCGCGCTGAATTGCCCGATGGCCTGGGAAAGTCCAAAGACGGTTCCGATAAAGCCCAGCACCGGTATGCTCCAGACAAAGCCTTTGATGATGGAATAGCTGGACTCCATCTGGTCTTCATCGTTATCGGCCTGGGCGCGCAAGATCTCGGACACGTCGGAAATCAATCCGATGTTGCTGAGGTTGGAGAGAGCGCGTTCGGTGCGGTTCAGGAGTACGAACTTCTTGGGGTCGTCCACCAAATCATACATGCGCCGCAGGATGTCACTGGCGGTGGCGGGGGCCAGGACGAAATCATGGGAATGGGGCACCACCATGAGCTCCAGCGCCTTGCGTTGCAGGGCCAGTTTCCGCCATTTCAGGAAAATGATGGCAACGGACCACCAGGTGAAAAACATGGTCCAGTACTGCATGACGCTCCGCTCAAGAAAAAACCTGGCGACCGGACTCGTTTTCACCGCCATGAGTCCGCCAAAGAAAATAATCCAGAAAACACCTCCGAGGAAAAGGGACAACCAGAAGTTGACGTCGGTGTATTTGCCACCCTGGAAACCCATCTTCTGCTCAATATCCATCCGGTTCCAGTCCAAGACCCGGACCAGCCGGTCTGCTCGTTCTTCTGTCATGTTAACTCCTTAAGGGTGCGAGAAATTTCACCTTCTTCAACACCAACGTGCCCGCCATAATATCATGCAGCGCTTGCTTGCGATCGGTGAAGGCCGCCATGAGGTATCCGATGCACAGCAAGAGACCGGAGATGATTTTCCCGAAATAACGGCCATTGGCCCGGCCGAAAGAAATCCGCTGACCGGCTTCATCCGTCACCACCAAGCCCAAGGCTTTCTTGCCCAGGGTGGCCTGGCTTGCCGAGCTTTCCGATAACGTGAAATACAGCCAGGTCAGGATGAAATTCCAAACGTTGTACAACGCCCCCAGGAGAAGCCAGTTCTCCTTTTTCAAGGTGAAACCGTGCCGATAATCAATCGGGTGCGGGTCGATCGCGTTTACGATCAGCAGCAACAGAAAATCAACACATGTTAAAATAACGCCATCGATCAGCGCCGCAGCGAAGCGGCTCAGGAACCCTGCATGGCTGATCATTTCCGAAGCGCCGGTGGGGGTCACGGGACTGCCCGGGGTGGGCTTGGCGAACAACTCGGGGAACAGTTCACCCGCGGGAATCCAAGCCTGCTCGTTTTCCCGGCATAACAGGGTTTTCTCGTCCAGTTGGCGGCGGGCCCGCTGTTCGCGTAAATCATGCTCGTTGAAGGGGCCCTCAACCCCTGCCTCTCGTGCGGCATACCAGATGGTTGGCGAAGACGGCCTGGCCGTCGCCTCGCGGTAGACCACGCGCAAGGCGCCGGCGCCCTCCGGGCTTGCGCCCGCTTCCGGTTCGGAAACTTTCAAGGCAGGCCCTTGGGCTGGCTCGGCAGGCGCAGGACGGCAGGCGTCCCGAAAATCATCGGACTCTGAGATGGGCTCCCAAGCCTTCCGATCTCCGGACACCTGATGGTGTTTGGAAATCTTGCCCTCTTGCAGTTGGGAGGTCACCTCCTCAAGGTCAAAGGGGCCTGTGACCTCACCACGCCAACGTAAATAATACTTTTCCATTAGCTCTCCCGCTTCAGCCTAGTAAGCACCCTCTTTGGCGATACTGGCGGCGGCCCGATGGTGATGCACCATGATGCTCAACAGCAGCGCCACGGACAAGCCGGCAATAATAACAAAATAGATGGTACCTTGAAAGAAATCATATAACCCGTGCAGGCCCGCAACCAGAAACAGACCCACAAACAGGCTGCCCCATTGCCCGCGCAGCCATGCGTAACCGACATAATAACCGACAACACCTGCCCACGCCGCATGCAACAGGGGCATGATCATCAGGCGCACGAATTGAATCAGGATGGTGCCCCCATAGAACTCCGCCAGGTTCGACATCAAAACGCTCATATTTTGATCGAAGGCTGCTGACCCTCCGTGAAAATTCAGCATGGATTTTGCCACCGCCGTGGTGCTGATCGCGGCATTATCCTGCCAGTAATTGACGGAATACCCCACGCCTTCCGTCAGCGCAAACCCCAGGCCCGACATGATGCCCAACAGCAAACCATCCCCAGGTGTACGCAGTCCGAAGCGGCGCGGATTGATGACAAAGAAGGGCAGGGCCTTGCACAGTTCTTCAAACAACCCCACGCCGAGAACGAAACCCAACAACCGCGGCAGAATGCCATGACTGGCCACTCCCGAATAAAAGGATTTTATCAGCGGCACCTGCTGCCATAAAAGCAGGGCCGGAATGCCAATGAAGGCCGTAAACAGGGCGTAGGCCAACCCCGTTTTCCATAAGGTCGGCTCCGGCTGCATGACGTGGAAAAAGAAAACGGCCCAGAAAAAGCAAAAGAAACTCTCCACCAGCCACGCCGACTGGGCAAATCCCCAGGCGAGATACTCATGGGCGAGGAGGATCAGGAGCGGGAAGGTACAGAAGATCAGCACCCACCGCACCACGGGGCGTCGCAACAACCCCGGCTGAAACAGCTCCGTAACCGGTAAAAATGAATAGTCAACCGGGAGCTGTGGCAGAAAAGGGCCGGTAGGCCGTTCCGCCGCAGAGGCTGTGTTCGCGCGCGCTGGCGTACGCGGTCGCGCAGGGGGTGTCGTGGCTTGCGCTTGCGCGCCATCCAAGGCCTCAAGCCGCACCGCCCTGTTGGAGGTCGCCACGGCGGGTGTTGTTCCGATCAGTTGCTGGACCTGCCGCCAGACCAACCGGTCGGTCGAAATATCATGAAACCGCGTGAGGCGTCCTTTGTCCAACAACTGCCGGATCTGCAGCCCGGAAAAGGGGCCGGTGATCTCCCCACGCCACCTCGCATAATACATTGTATTGTCTTCAAGCATGGCAAGCTAGTTGCGCACATTGGCAGGCCAGGGCACGGTCTTCCAGATGGCAGGATTCAGATCGTTGAGGCCCGAAGCGGTTCTGATTTCCTGGAGCAAGGCCTGCGAGCTCTTGGTGGCGACCGGCGCAAACAGGGGCTCGCCCGGGAGGCTCTCCTCGTAATGGACGCGCTCCGCACCGCGTTGTTCCTCCCAGATACGGATGTCTACGCGATCGAGCGCGGTCAGGGGTCGGATCACCCAGAGCTCTCCGATCGCACGTTTCATGGTCATTACAGCCGGATTGCCCGCCTTGAAGGGCGCAAGCCCCACCCAGCACACCGTCCGGTTGAGGGCCGCGCGCTTGAGCATCCATTCTGCGCGATAGAGGCCGAACGGCCGGCTGTCGCCCAAACATTCTGCCAGTATCGTCGCCGCCTTTTGACTCGCCGCCATCACGGCCGGGTTCTTCTCGCAAATCCATGAGAGATCCTGATCCACACTCTTCAGTTTGCCGGCCATGCGACTCCACTCCGACCCCTCCGCTGCGCCCACCAATTCCAGGTAGCGATCCATGAGGAAGCTCACGAGGCGGAGGCGGAGCAACACGGGGATTTCATTTTTCCCTTTCAACTCCATCATGGTATTCAGCAGAAATAGATCGCCGTTGATCGCAGGGATCCGCTTGGCTTCGGTGATCAAGTTCAACAGGTAGGTACAATGCGGCAGGACTTTCACAAACGGTTCTTCAAATTGCCCTACCTGGTAACGCCGCGTCTTGAACACCGCCTGTTGATCGGCCGCCTGGGGTTCATAGGCGATACCGCTCTGGCCAATCACCCCCGTCCTCGTTTCGCGGGGGAGGCCTTTAAAATAGACCGCATGACGCTCGCCCTCTCTGTCCAGGTAGCTGTACTTATAGAGTTCGACCAACTCCTTGTCCTCGCCCAGAGACGCGAGGGTGCCTTGCACCTCCGCCCACTTCTCCTGCAGTCGCTTGTCGTGTTGCGCCAGTTCGCCGGCCGTGACATTCCAGACCCGGTTGCTCAGTTCCAGCGTGATGACGGCGGAAAAGTCCTTGTATACGGGTTCGTTTTCCAGCCAGCGCGCGAAGTACTTGGTGAGCATATCGGACGGGAACGCCTTTACATATTTACGCATCGTCTCCATGTAGTCATACAGGCTGGGCGCGGCTGTCATGGAGGTCAGTAATTCCTGTCGCACCTCCAGCCCCTTGGCCCACTCGCTGATTTTGGCCTTGTGCATATTCAGCTGCAGGGTCAGTTCCGGGGAAGCGCCGTCGACTTTTTCGGCCAGCCCCGCCTGCCCTTGGAGCAGGCTCACCTTCTTTTCCAGATCCTCGATATGCTGGGTGGCGAAGGCATCCGCCGCCGGCAGTCCCTCCGTGAGCTTGCCGAGCAAGGCGCCCAACTCCGCATCCTTGCCGGAACGCGTCTGCTGCTGCTGCGCCGCCCACTCGGACACGAACAAGGTGACGCGACTGATGTCTTCGCCCTTTATGGCGCAAGCTTTGGCTTGCGCCACGAGGTTGGAAATCAGCGTGCCTTCTTCATGAAAGCCGCCTTGGCGCACGGCGTCCAGCCGGGCCAGGGTCCGCTGGCAGGTCGCCTGGTTTTGCTCTTCCGTGCGCAGCAGCTCGGGCTGGCGGGCCACCCACGCCTGGATGGCCTGCGCCTTGAACACCTTGGCCTTGTTTTTTTCCAGCGAGCTCAGGTAGGTCTCGAAGCCGGCGCGGTCATGGGCCTGGAACAGCTGCGCCAGTTCCGCCTCCGCCCCTGCGACCTCTTTGCGGGCTTGATACTGGAAGATGGTGACCGCAAGGGCGGCGCCCAGCGCCAGCAGGAAACCCGCGGCCAGGGTGATATGCAGCCGGCGGCGGCGCTCCTTCGCGAGGTGATGATGCTCCAGCAGCAAGCGCGCCCTGTTCTCGAGCAGTTCCGGGACAGGCCGGTTGAGCCGGGCCAGTTGATTCAGCAGATCGTCCAGTTCCTCCGCGCGGCCTTGCTCCACCGCCATCGAGAGAGCGGCGATGATGTCTGCATACAGCTTTTCCTCGTCACGCTTGCGCTGTTCCTGCTGCAACCACTCCAGCGCCTCGTCGTATTGCGTCTGCATGATGGGCACCGGCTGAAAATACCCTTCCTTCAGCAAGGCATGATACTGCTGCAGCACGGCCTCGGCCTGCCCGGCATCTTGGGCGGCATAGGCCGAGCTCAATTCGCTGATGAGCCTGGAGCCGCGCGCGCCGGCTTCGTCGACATATATTTCCTTCAACCGGGCGGCCGAGGCCTTGCGCAGGCGGCCGGCCTCGCTGTTGTCGGTCGGATATTCGTCCAGCTCGCCCAGCAACCGCAGGAGCGTCTCCTTGTCGTTGCCCTGTGCTGCGGTTTGCAGCTCGGCCTGGATTTCCTCCAGCCGCTTATGTTCGAATCGACGCAGGTCCTCGACCCAGGTCTTGTTCTTGGCGTCCAGCCGGGCCACGCGCCGCAGAATGCGCACGACGCGCACCGTGGCGCCCTCGCGCACCGCCTTGCGGTATTCCTTGAGCAGCGGCTCCAGCGCCGCGCCCGACGCATAGGCATCGTTCAGGAGGTTGATGGCCGCGGCCAGCAAGGGTTCCGGGGTCGGCCAGCCATGGAAGGTGCACTGTTCCCGCCACTTTTCGGCGCCGACGAAGTCGAGCTCGGCGCACAGATCCAGGAGCGGCGGCTCGCTCTCGGCCAGCCGCAGCGCCTCGCTGACCATGTGCTTGCGGATCAGGTCGCTCACCTGCCGGAGCCGGGTGTTCGCCTGGATGCCGTATTCCTGGTAGCGCGTGGCCAGCCTGGCCATCTCCTCGTTGCTGACGGTTTCCTTGTTGTCGAGGATGCCCCGGATCCGTGTTGTGATCTGCTCTGCTATGCTCATTGTTTGTTCGCGCTCCATTGCATGACCAAAACCCGTTGTCCATCCAGTCCGGCGGCAAAGACCTCGCAGCGCAGCGGCGTCAGCTTGGCCTTGCCAAGGCCTTGCACCTCCTGAGCCAAACCTTGCAATACCGCCTGCCGCGCGGCGGTCCTGATGGCTTCGGCCGTCCGGCTGTTTTTGAAAACGATGAGCGCGTCCTGGTAGGCGGCCACCGCATCCTTTTGGACGAAGGCGGAACGGATGGTCGCGCGGGCTTGCGTGATCGCCTCCAGGTCATTGGTTCTGGAGGCAAGCCCCCGGCTGGTCTTTCTCCGTGCGGAGTCGTAGCTGCCTGCCGTGTATGAGGAACTCCGGCCGGATTGTTCACGCCGCTCAACCTCTTGGACAACCCGATCGACTTCCAGCAGCGTTGTCCGCTCATATTGCGCCATCACACCCCAGAGCGCCTGCTTGACCAGGGGCAGGCTGAGATCTGCTGACCGCCCTGCGTCAGCCACTTGTTCGACCGCATCCTCTGACGATCCCGACAAGTCCTGCTGGAGTCGCTGCAAGCGTAACGCGCGGGTTTTGTGAGCGCTTTCCCAACTGCGCTGCCAGGCACGGATAAAATTCAGGGAGGCAAAATCTAGGATGGTGCGACCTTGCCCGGGCTGCACCCGGCAAGAAAGGTTCGTCACGCCCGACCCCGGCACATTCAGCGCCAGGCGGACGTCCAGACAGGGTGCCATCAAGTCAAGCAGGGGGCTCTCCAGCGCGCTGGTCCAGACATCCGGCTGTCCTTGCTCCAACGGAAGGGGGGCGAGGATGAGGATCAGGTTGGTGCATCCATTTTGCATGTGTACCAGGCCGACATCCCCCGGCGCGTCCTCCACGCTTAAGCCGGTCCGACGGGCCTCCAACCGGAACGAGTCGTTGGCTGTCTTGAACAGATATTTATCCGCCAGCGGGGCCTTGAGCGGATGCTCAATGTGCGCCAGAAGCCTGCCGGTTTTCGCATAAACCACGCAATGCGCATTGGAGGACGCAAACAGCGCGAGTTCCTGCTGCCCCTGCGAGATCCCACCGCGCGCGAACCAGAGTACTTGTTTTTTATGCAATTCATTGGTAATGACTTGTTGTGCTGAAAGGGGGGGGGAGATGGCCGCTGTTGCCTTTGCTGATGCAGCAGATTTGGGCTTATAGTTTACAGGTGTTAGAGAAATAGAGACGGGGTGCCTGTTGGCGTCTGGAGTAGTGGCTATATTTTGATTGTTCGAAGATGAATTTGGTCGATACGCCAGCTCGGAAGGCATGCAAATAAGTGGGCTTTTAATTCGACCCAAGGATAAACACACCAAAGAAATGCACGTCAACATCACCACCCCTGCGAGAGTGATGCTTATGATTACAGGCCTGCCTATTGAGACTTGAATGGTTTTGTTGGGGGCTGATAATTGCCCCGGCAAGCCATCGTTTTGAGATCGATTTGCTGCCTTGATTGCAATAGGTGAGGGAGGGAGCGGTTTTCTTCCGACCGGAACTTGCGAGTGATTTTCAGCTTGGCTCATTATGGCTTCTTCTCGCTCCAGTTCAAAATAGGAATGTCTGAGATCGAGCACACTAAGTTGACGACACGAACTTCAGGTTTTTTTTCAGCTGCCAGTAAACGGTCACGTAAAACCTTGGATACATTTTGACTAATTGCATTCTTCCACTCCACCAAATTCTTTTTCAATTTACCGATATCATCGTCAAAGTAACCATGGATTTTCTTATTTTTATGATCTTTCAAGTCAAGTCCACTCAGCACGCTTGTGGAGCTATTTAGAATTCCTTCAATCGCGGCATAATTCTGACTTACATCCGCCGCGTTGTTTTGCTGTAATTTATCTTCTAGTTTCGAAACAACATCATTGTACCTTGACTTGAAAGCATCCATTGGAACGTATATGTACTTGCGTGTAAAATCCGAATGTTTGCCATTGAGTACGTCGTCAATCTCCTTGAGATGACCGAGTTTGTTAATATCAAGGCCCGTTTTCCCGTCCTTAAGGGCTTTGCCAACCTCCTTCCAGACAAGATTACTGCAAGATGATCCAGTGGCGAGGGTTTTGAAAATATCCCCCCCACAAGAGTCGAGAGCATTAAGAAATCCCTTAATGTTAGCTTTAAACATTCGCTCGGGGTCTTTCTCAATGAATGTCTCATAGGCTCCGCTGGTTCCGTATGTTATTTTCACTCCATTTTCGGTGCCTGTGACCGGAACATCCCAGGTGCCGGTTATCGCAGGGTGGCTTAGCATTGCAACCGTTATACGCGCGTTCGTTATCACGTTAGACAACTCATGCCGCGAGTTAGAGTCCTTAGGATATCTATATTCTGTATCCGATAATCGAACAAGAGTTATTGGCCTGAAAACAAGAAACAGGATATATCGATTGTCGTTATTGAAGCGAGCTATGGCCACGTTTGTACCGGGTGTTTCAGGTGGGAGCAGCCCAGAATTCCAAGCTTCCATTATCCATTGGCCGCCTACTGCTTTGAATGAATACGCAGATTTTAACGCGATCTTAATTGGTGGAGCCAGTTCTTCTGTACCACCCAATGTATTATACAGAGAGCATCGTGTTTTGCTGCTGCAAAAGTTCGTTGAAAAACTTGACTTGCTTAGTGAAGCTACTGAAAGAAACTCAATCCTCGGCTTCAGAATTAGCTGCTCAATAGAACCGGGCATTTTATCTGATAACATATCCAGCTTTTTAGGAAGCAATGGCTCAGCCAATTTCACCGCTTTAATCGATGGTAACGAATTGGTCGGTATCGCGTTTGTTCCGCGCGGCAGCGGGGGCAGGTTTATTGGGGGTGTTTGCGCGGATGCCGTCGTATTGCTGATGATATTTGTCGAACTATTGCTTTGTGGTTGCTGCGAAATTGCTGTTTTCGTCCTCTTGAACATAGTTCGGGCATGAGGTAGAACCCATATTGTGGACCCTGCTAATATACATAGCGCTGCAGCCACAGTCACCGGAATCAACCAGCGTTTATCGCTACGTCGGTGTTTCGTTGTCGGTGCGGTTGGTTTATTTGAATCATAAGAAACTCTAACCTTGCTTTGGGTTACTTTGCGCAATTCCGATTTGGCCTCTTCCTCGACGGGACGGGGCACGTAGGCCGGTCGCGCGATGCGTTCCACCGCCGGCATGACGCCGGTGCGCGCCGCCTCGACCAGGGGGCCGGTTTCGGTCAGGGGCTGTTTCGGCCCGGTGAGATCGAGGATCAAGGCATCCGGCGAGCGCCGCGACATCTTCAAGCCCTCGCCGGTCGGCAGGCAGCAGCGCAGGAAACAATCCGTGCCCTGCGGCAGGGCCGTGAAGTAGGTGCTGAAGGTGAACGCCCAGCGCTTATCCGGAGGGAGGAGCGAGGTGACCTCGGCCACCAGTGGCAGCAAATCCTGGCCCGGCTGGAAGATCAGGAAAACCGGCTTGTCCGGCGTTGCGAGGAAGCGCTGCGCCATGGCCCCGGCCCAGCCCGCATCGCCGGCCCGGCGCTGCCATTGTTCGGCTCGGCAGCCGGCCACGGGCATGTCGCGCACCTGGCGCGCCGCCTTGATCAGGTGCGGCTCCTGCTTCCACTCCGTCACGAAAAAATTCGGCGCCGTCATGGCCCAGGCCGGACCGGCGGACACGCGTTCAGCCTCGCTGGCCATCACATGGTGCGCCAGCTTGTTGCTGCGCTCGGAATAGTCCGTACCGTAGGCCGCCACGCGCGACAGGACCGAGAACAGCTGACCGCCGAGGCGGAAGAGATGATGGCTGAAAGCCACCGGATTCCGGGCATAGTTCGGGTCCTGCGGCGGGAAGGCGTGGGTGTAGCCGCTGATGCCCTCACAGGTCTGCACGTAGTTGGCCGGCATGCCCTCGGTAAAGGCCACCGTGGCAAACCCGCGTGAGCCGGGCTTGAGGCCGCGCGGCACGGAGGTGTAGATCAGTTCATAGGCCATGGCGGATAGCTCCGGTCAACGGTGTCACAGGGTCGTGGCCTCGGTGGTCAGCTGCGGCACGCGAAAGCGTCTGCGGGTGGTGGGGCAAAGCAAGGTGTGGCCCGAATAATAGACCGGCACATCGAGGGCCGCGTCCGCTTCCGTCACGTGCACGCGCCAGGTCTGCCCCTCGCGCTCGCACCGGGCCGGATGCAGGGCGGCGGGATCGTCCTGCCGGATGGAAGGGATCAAACCGAGCCGGGCCAGGAAATAGAGCACCGGCACCTCGGCCCACTGCGGCTTGACGTCGGCGGGCCGCACGGCGAGACCCTTGCCGCCGGCCACGGAGCTCGGGCTGTGTCCCAGCGCGCTGTTGGGCAGATACACCACATGGTTGGAGAAGGATTCGGCCGCGCGGACGACCTCGGGGGCATGTTGCAGCATGAACGAGCGCGCGATGAAGGAGATTTCGGCGATCTTGGACATGTTCAGCGCATAGGTCTGGGTGGCGGCGTTCCACACCCAGGGACTCTCGTCGAGCTGGACCAGCTCCCGCAGCACGTCGGCCTTGGAAATGGCGACGATGATGGGCTTGGCGTATTTCACGTCCGCCTTCAGGCCCAGGTATTTGCGGATGCGGCCCACCATCTCCACCAGCAGGACATCCTGCCGCTGCACCAGGTCCTTGCGCTGCAGCTGCAAATCCGCACTATGCACCACGCGCCGGAAGCGTGGATCCTTGGTGGGGTCAAACAGGAACAGCAGGCCCTCTGCATGGATCAAGTGCCGGGTGCCGGGGTTGATGGAGGAATCGGCGCCGGGCTGGAAATGTTCGCCAGCATTGTCGTAGAAGATCAAGGTGCGCTGGGCGTTGGTTTCGTCGATGCCTTCCAGCTTCCCCTGCTCCGCTTGCAGGGTGAACATGCAGGGCAAGGGCAGGAAAACGTTCATGCCATTCAACCGGATCTGGCGATAGAGGTTGTTCTGGATGAGCATTTCCGTCTTGGCGATGGTCTGCCAGGCGTTTTCGTCGGCTTGCAGGAACAGTTTTTCCTCGTAGTCGTTAAGCCAGTGGTTCGTGGTGGCGTCCACATCCGTGTAGCGCATCGAAAATAGCTCCGGCAAGGTGGTCCGCAGCTTCCAACTCATGCTGGCCAGCAGATAGGATTTGCCACTGCTGGGCGCGCCGACGATGGACATGAACAGCGGCGGCATGTTCAGCAGGGCCGCCGGGAGGCGCAGGTGACAGCGCGGGCAGGCCATGTCGGGGCAGATCATGCCGCCGGCATCCAGCGCCAGGCCTTCCGGCGTGAAGCGCGAAGGCAGGAAGCGCTGCGGTTCGTCAGAGCCTAACACAGGATCGCCGAGGAGGTCGGAATGGCTGGCGATATAGAGCACATCCTCCGGGGCAAAGCGGTGCCAGCAAAACGGACAGGTGGCCCGCTCGCGGTTCAGCGGGTCGTTGATGACGACGGCGGCATCCTCCGCAGCCCCCGGAGCGCCCGTGAAAAGACCGGCCACCTCAAAGGCTTTCAGGCCGCCGGGTATGTCCGGCCGCCACACATCGTCGGTGGGCTGCAACGCCCCTTGATCTACGGCGTCGAACATCTGTGCCGAGGAGACCGGGCCGATCTGTTGCCCGCCATGGCTGTAGTACCATTGTTCCCCGGCATCCGGCTGGGCCTCGGCCTGTTGAGCCACGACTTTTTTCCCGGCGGCGGCTTTTTCCGTTCCGTAGAACAGGGTGAAATGCATATCGGCGATCTGCAGAGGAACCTTTTCCTCACCCAGAACCGGCGTAATTTTTACGGTCTTGATCCGCTTGCCGTCAACCAGCGTCCCATTGCTGCTGTCCAGGTCATAGAGGAGAAGACTCTTGCCGTTCTGATTGACCTGCAGATGGAGGTTGGAAATGGAATCGTCCGCCAGTTTGACATCGCACTCGTCGCTCCGCCCGATGACAACCGGGAAAGTTTTGAACACGTGGAGGGCGCCACCGTGCGCGTCGATCAACTGCCAATATTTTTCTGCCATGGTAAAAATCCCGAAGGAGTCAACCCGGCGCTCAGGGCGCCGGGCTGAAGATGATCAGTTCGCGTAATTTGAGGCCATCAATCGCACGCTCGTTATAGGACGCCACCACCTTGCCGTCGGATCGGGTAAACCCCTTGGAAAGAAGCTCCCAAGAGCTCTGCCGGTTGCCAGGATCTTCGGACCACTTGATGGCGGGAGCCGGCACGGTCAAGTATTTGGCCTGCAAGTTTTCGGCTTGATTATAAGAACGGCAGTAGATGGCATTGCAGATCATTTTTTCGCCGGCAGGAATGAACCAAGCCACCACTTGGCAGGTGGGTGTCGGCGCATAAACGCAGACCAGCGAGGCCTTCCATTCCATCTTCAAGGGCGCTCCCCCAGGGAACATGCTCGGTCGCTCTAACTGCGCCTTTTCATAGCTGGCGCTGGGCTGACCGTAAAGACCGTCACACTGCTCGCGGGTGTCACCAACGCCGGCAAAAGAAGCCGTCACTGAGACCAAATAAGCCACGGTTACAAATGTACTGATTTTCATACTGACCATCCTTTCTCCAACTTTTGCGCCTCTCCATGAAAAACGCACACCATGGTTTGCATAGTTGGCGCATGGGCAAGGCAAGTCAACAAGAAAAGCCCGGCACAACGACAACTCCTGAGGCTGGCGCTTTCGTCGCGAGGGTTCGATCTGCACTTTTCACCGGTTGCCCCTGGCTGAATTCATGGCAGGGCTTCCGACACGGGACAAGCAGCTTCCGGCCCCGCAGCCTCTCGGCCAGCAGGCTGGACCCTGGCGTCCGGCACCGCTTGTTCATTATGCATGACCGCGCTCTCCTCTCCGCCTATTGTCGGGCACAGTTTTCAGAGCATCCTCCACTCAGGGCAGTGCTGGCATCCTTCGGCACAGCCTGCAGTTCGCGAGCAGATTACCCCTTGCAACAGGACAAATGATGTCCGTCTCAAAAAATTTACCCTGAAATTCACCCAAGCCTGGGTTTGGTTTGCACTTTGATACGAATGCTGCGAGCGGGATGAGGTCGACAGCCGTTGCGTCTTGCCAATCGCTAGGGTTGCCAGCCGAGCAGGGCGAGGAGGGCGCCGTAGCCGAGGAGGTAGGCGACGGCCACGTGCCAGCCGTCGCGCAGCCAGGCGCCGACGGAGCGGGCCTGCGGATAGAGCGTCGCGAGCGCGACGCCCGCCGACGAGCCGAACCACACCATCGAGCCGCCGAAGCCGACGGCATACGCGAGGAAGCCCCAATCGTAGCCGCCCTGCTTCAGCGCCAGGGCCGTCAGCGGAATGTTGTCGAAGACCGCCGAGACGAAACCGAGGCCCAACGTCGAGCGCCAGCTGGCGGCGGGCAGCGTCTCCACCGGCATCATGGAAGCGGCCAGTACGAGGGCAAGCAGGAAGATGGCGCCGCGGAACGCCGCAGGCAGTGCGGCCCAGTGCGGCCTGCGCCAGCGCGCAGTCAGGAGAATCACCAGCCAGATCGCGCCCGCGATCCACGGGAAACGGCCCGCCTGCGCACCCAGCCACAGGTTGGCCGAGAGATTGGTGACGAGCGCCGCTCCGAGGATCAGGCCGACGATCGCCAGCCGCGCGCCATCGATGCGCAAGCCGGCGGGCACATCGCGCGTCAACGGATGGAAGGCCTGCTGCTGGCGCGCCGCGAAGAAGCCGAAGAACACCAGCGCGACGCCGGCGCCGACATAGGCATGCAGGACGCTGAGGGGACTGACGCCGCCGAGCCAGAGCATGGTCGTGGTCGTGTCGCCCACGACGCTGCCGGCGCCGCCCGCGTTGCTGGCGGCGACGAGCGCGGCGAGATAACCGGTGTGCAGGCGCCCCTTGAACACGCTGGCGGCGATGGTGCCGCCGATGAGCGCGGCGGCAATGTTGTCGAGGATCGCCGAGAGCGCGAAGACCAGCACGAGCAGCAGGAAACAACCCGGCGCGCCGGCCGGCAGCAGGTGCGGCAGCCACGCGGGCAGGTGGCTCGCGGAAAAATGGTGGGCCAGCAGCGCAAAGCCGAGCAGCAGGCCGAGGATATTGAGCAGCATGACCCCCTCGCCCTGTACGTGCGCGAGGCAGCCGCTCCAGCCCGGGCCGTGCGGAAAACCGGCGACGAAAACCTTATGGAGGGTGACCGCGACCAGGCCGGCGACGGCCACTTCCAAGGTGCGGCGATGGAGCAGCGCCACCCCGAGAAGGGTGAGGGCAAACAGGATGAATTCCACCCGCACGCCGCACACCAACATGCCGCCCTGGATTGCCGCTACCATGCTTGCCTTCAGGGTTTCTGGAGAAAGGCGTCGACAGCTACGCCGGGCGCCGCGACCATGAGCTTTTTGACAGCCTGCACATTGCTCTTGTCCAGCAGGATGCGCTTCGTCTGTTCGCCTTCCAGCTGCAGCAGCACCTCGGCCGGCGCCTGGACCGCAACGCCGCCGAGCGTCACGTTGCGCAACTGCAGCGAGCCCGATAGATAGATACCGGCCGGAAAGCGCACAGTGCCGCCGCCGGGCCAGCCGGCCACATCGATCGCCTGCTGCAGCGCCGGCGTGCACAGCGTCTTGCCGTCGGACGCCGCGCCGAGCTCGGCGACGTTGAACAGTTTGCCTGCCGCGCTCGCCTGCACCGCCAGCAACGCCACGGCAAACCCAGCCACCCGCCACATAAATCCGCGCATAGCTTGTTCCTCTCGCTGTGAAACCGCGCCACAGGCTGGCGCAAGCGCGTCCCGGAGTCAACCCCGCGCGGGGGTTTCCAACCTTGGATATATATCCCGAGCACATGGGCTGCTTAGATATGGCGGATGGGCGCAGAACGGGCGGTGAGACCAAGCGGGGGTATGGAGGTACGGGAGCTATGAACCAGATAGCCTGCAGGCTCGACCGTCCCGCAACCAGCAGGTGCGCCCCCTACCGGCGCAGTCTCATTCGTGGAAGCGGCGTATCGCCGCTTGTCCCTGGCTACGCGGCGGGACGCCGCGTCTACGACATTCCGCGTCGAGTGTCAGGCGGTGACGCGATCGCCGTTGCTGTTTCGCTTTTTCGTACAGCCAGCCGGGAGCTCACCCCCCGCACCTGGTATGGGGCATCACCAACTCTTGGAGACGTTGCGGCCGGCATCCCAAGGTATGGAAAGAACCATGGGTTCTATTTCCAGGCCTTAAAACAAGCCGGGGCAGGTGCTGACGGGTCGCCTTTGGCGGGGACGCTTGCTATCTTCGGCGCATGAAAATCTTCCGCTTTGTTTTTGGGGCGCTGGCCTTATGGGCTGGCGGCGCGGCAGCGGCGCAGGCGCCGCTGCTGCTGGGCAGCGGCGAGAAGGATTTCGCACGCTACCCGGAATACGGCATCCGCGTGGTCGTCAACGGCGACCTCAACCTGCTGGCCACCTATGATGCGGTCGCGCCGGGTCTGCTGCCGGCAGGCTCCGACGTGCGCAAGGACGTGGAGCACGCGCGGCGTTCGATACACGACCTCTGCGCAAAGGCCGCAGCGCACAAGCTGGAGCTCTGTTTTTCGACCGACGAGGTGAAGTTTCCCGTGCCGGTCTGGGACAAACTCCTCAAAGACGCGCCCGAGCGCGGCAGCAAAAACCGGATTGACCTGGCGAGCGAGGAGTTCTGGAAATTCTATCGCGCGAAATATCGCGAGGTGCTCCAGGCTTTCCCTGAGGTGCGCTATGTGATGGTGCGCACCGGCGAGAACTACGCGAGCCACAAGAAGACGTTCGCGGGGCAGACGATCCGCGGCAAGAAGATCGACGACGCCTATTTCGTCCACATGCAGCGGCTGATCAACGAGACACGGCAACTCGTGGTGGACGAAGCCGGGCGCAAGCTGATCTGGCGCACATGGGACCTGGGCAACGAGGGCTTTCACGCGAACACCAACGTCTACGACCGCATCCTGGCAGGCGTGACCAACCGCACCGGGCTGCTCGTCGCGGTCAAACACGTACAGACCGACTACTGGCAATACAACGACTTCATCCCTGCATCGGGCGCGGCGGCGTGGACCAGATCATCGAGTTCCAATGCGCACGCGAGTACGAGGGCAAGGGCGCCTATCCGAACTACGTCGGCGGCGCGCATGGCGCGGATCTGCGCCGGGCGCTCGCGCTGGGCGCCAAGGGCGTCTGGTGCTGGGACTTCGGTGGCGGCTGGGGCGGGCCGCTGCTGAAAAATGATCTCTGGGTACGTCTCAATATCTACGCCACGACCCGCCTCGCTCAACATCCGGAACTTGAACCGGCAGCGGTTGCCAAGGAATGGGCCGCCACGCAGTTCGGCGAGCAGGCCGCCGGCGGCGTGACGGCGGCGCTGATGAAGTCGCACGAGTGCGTCCGCAAGCTGCTCTACATCGCGCCCTACGCGCAAGCGCACCGCGGCTGGCTGTCGAGCCGCAACCTGACGCGCGACGACATCATCCGCGGCGAGAAAGAAATGCGCGGCCAGGGTGGCCTCAAGGTGATCTATACCGAGATCAAACCACAGCTCGAGGAGGCGCTGCGGGAAAAGCTCGAAGCGGTGGAACTCGCGCGCGACATGCAGACGGCCTTCGAGCACGAGCAGGCGCACATCGTCGCCTCCCGCGGCCAGCAGGCCTATGACGAGGCGCACACGGGCTTCGTCTACCTGCACAAGCTGAGCCAGGTGATGAGCACCTACGTGCGCGGCATGTTTCTTTTCTATCGCTGGCAGGAAACCAGGGCACCGGCGGACGCCGAGGCGGCGCTGCAGGAACTCACCGCGTGGCAGACAGCGTGGGCCGACTATCGCAGCGCAATGCCCAAGCTGCCCGGCGCCGCCACGCTCTACCGCTCGCAGTGCGAGCAGGAAGAAACCTCCACCTCCGGCGCGATGGCCGACACCTGCGAGAAAGCCCTCTCAACGCTGAAGAAGCGGTAGGGCGTCCTTCAGCTAAAGGACGCCCATGGTGTACTGCACGCGGATTTACCAACGCACCAAGACTGCGGCCTGCTTCGATGTTCATGGCCGCTGCCTCTTGTGGGCGGGAGCTCCAGCTCCCGCATGGGTGCGTTTATGTTCGCGGGAGCTGGAGCTCCCGCCCACAAAAACGGACAGGTACCGCGTCACTTCAGCTGTGGCGCGAACTATGCCCATTCTTCACCGATCGGGGTTCGGCTCCTACAACGCACGCTGGTGCGCGCGCTGCTCCAGTTATGTAGGAGCCCGGCCCTTGCCGGGCGAAGCAAGGGTTAGCTACGCGGAAGTTGGATCTCTCGTCCACCATAATTGCCGTAGGTGCTACTGCCCCGTTCGTTCCGCATGCCACACACGCTGGGTGTCCTTCAGCTGAAGCACGCCCCTACAATCTTCGGCGGATTACACCGTTATCCGAACACGTCTATGAAACTGAACTCACTTGCCCTCGCCATTCTAACAACCATGCTGTGCCAGGCGGCGCCCACCAACAACCTCGTGCTGCCGCCCCAGCCTTCGGCCGACCGGCCGCTCGCCGAGCGCTTCGCGAACCCGCCGGCGGCGACACGTATCCTGCGCATCCTCCATCAGCAACACGACAACCCCGACCTGCAGGACAAGCAGCTCAAGCAGCTCGCAGGTCAGGGCTTCGGCGGCTTTGTCGGCAACGTCAACTTCAACGGCTACGTGGACGACGAGTCCAAATGGCCCGCGTTCCTGCGCGGCGTGCGCGCGGCAAAGGCGGCGGGCATGTCACTCTGGCTCTATGACGAATGCGGCTATCCCTCCGGCAGCGCGCGCGACCTGACGCTGCGCGGCCATCCCGAGTGGGCCGCGCGCGGGTTGCTGGTGGCCATGACCAACACGGCCGGCGGCGCGGTCACGCTCGCGCTGCCGCCGGGCCGGCTGGTGCAGGCCGTGGCGCTGCCGGTGCAAGGCGGCGTCGCCGCACTGGAACAGGCGCAGGACTTGTCGGCGGCGGTGAAGGACGGCCAGCTCCACTGGCAGGCGCCGGCGGGCGACTGGCGCGTGCTGGCGCTGACGGATGAGCTGATCTTTGAAGGCACCCACGCCGCGCTCAGCCTCGCGTTCAAGAAACCCTGCATCAACCTGCTGATGCGCGAGCCGACGGCGCGCTTCCTCGAGGTGACGCACGACCAGTACGCCGCGCGGCTCGACCAGAACCTCGGCCGCTGGTTCGTCTCGACCTTCACCGACGAGCCGTCGCTGATGAACTACTGGATGCGCCCGATGCCCTACCTCGTGCTGCCGTGGTCGGCGGAGCTCGCGGATGAATTCCAGAAACGGCGCGGCGAGAAGCTGCTGCCCTTGCTGCCGGCGCTGGTCGTCGAGGCCGGGCCACGCGGCGCCAAAGCTCGGTATGATTTCTGGCAGACGGTGGCCGAGCTGGTCTCGGAAAATTTCTTCGGCCAGATCCAGGACTGGTGCCACCGCCACCGGGTCGCGTCCGGCGGTCACCTGTTGATGGAAGAATCCATCGCGGGGCACGTGCCGCTCTACGGCGATTTCTTCCGCTGCGCGCGGCGCCTGGACGCGCCCAGCATCGACTGCCTGACGAGCATCCCCGCGGAGGTGCCGTGGTCCATCGCGCGGCTGATCAGCAGCATCGCCGACCTCGAAGGGCGCACGGTGACAATGTGCGAGACGTCCGACCACTGCCAGCGGTACCGGCCCGCGGGCGACACGCGGCCGGTCCGCGTGGTCACCACCGACGAAATCCGCGGCACCTGCAACCGCCTGCTCTGGGGCGGCATCAACACCATCACCAGTTACTATGCCTTCAACGGCCTCGCCGATGAGCAACTGCGCCAGCTCAACCTCTGGATCGGCCGCTGCAGCACGCTGCTCGGCGGCGGGCACCAGGTGACCGACCTGGCCGTGCTCTATCCGATCGAAAGCATCTGGCCCAGGTTCATTCCTGCGCATCACGGCGCGACCGACGCGATGACCGCGCGGCAGATCGAGCGCACCTATCATGGCGTCAGCGACGTGCTGTTCGGCGCGGCCCGCGACTTCACCTACGTGGATGCGCGCGCGCTGGTCGGGTCCAAGGTGCAAGGCGACGCGCTCGTGCATGGCGACCTGCGGTGGCGCGTCGTGGTGCTGCCCGCCGCCGACACGCTGCCGCTGGCGGCGTGGGAAAACCTCGCGCGCTTCTGGCGCGCGGGCGGCATCGTGGCCAGCATCGGCGCGCGGCCCGCGAACAGCGCGACCGAGTTCCCGTCGGCGCGCGTGCAGGCGCTGGCGCGCGAGTTGTTCGGCGCGGGCGAGGGCCCGGCCGTCGTTTCCAATGCGGCCGGCGGCGTGGGCATCAGCCTGCCGGTGGGCATGATGGGCTTGCTGCCGCGCCTGCTCGACACCGTGCTCGGGCGCGACGCGCACGCCAGCGGACCGCAGGCGCCGCTCAAGATCACGCACCGCCGCGTGGACCAACACGATGTCTATTTTGCGATCAACGACAGCAACGTGCCGTGGGGCGGCACGGTGCTGTTCCCCGGCCGCGGCGTCAGCGAGCAGTGGGATCCCGCGACCGGCGCGATGACGCCGCTCGCCGGCGGCACCAACGTCACGCTGCAACTGGGACCCTATGGCGGGATGCTCTGGCGCGCCTCCGAGGTCGCCCCACCCCGCCGCACCGGCGGCGGCCAGCTGGCCGTACCGAGCTTTTCGAGCACGGCCTTGCCCTCGGTCGTGCCCGCCATCGGCAAGGGGCAATTCGTCCAGGCCACCCTGGACGGGGATGCCGCCAGCGGCTGGCGCGCGCCCGCGACCTTGACGAAGGGCGGAGTGGATACGCACCTGTTCTTCTCGTTCAATTTTCCGCAACCGCTGGATCTCGGCACCAGCGACGGTCTGGTGTTTGAAACGGCGGTGCCCGCCCGGCAGCAGGCGGGCGGCGAACTGCTGGTCATGGTCCACACCAGCGAGGGCGGTGACTACGTGGCCGGCACCGGCCGGCTGCTGAGCGCCCCGGGCGTGTACAAGTCGCACGTCCTGTTCAGCCAGTTTCATCGCGCCGGCTGGGCGCGGGGCGCCGATGTGCCGCTGGATATCACCAAGGTCACCGCAGTCCGCGTCGGCTGGGGCGGCCACTTCGGGCCGGAGGGGGAGACGATCGAGTTCACCGCCCAGCCCCCTCAACGCTTTGTTTGCGGGCTGAAGACGCCGTGAGCGAAATTGCATAAGCTTTCCGACTTCAAGTGGTATTGGGCCTAACGGTGAGGCTGAGTTGGTTTCGCGGGGCTGGAAGCCCCACCCACAGGAAAGCCAAGGGAACACGCAGCGGGGAATGCCCATGACCAGCGGGGTGCGCAACAGTCCCCCCAGCCCAGCCGCATCTCGTTTTGGTGGGCGGGGTTTTCCAACCCCGCGAACCTCGCGCTAAATTAATTCGAACGAACGGCTGACGCTTAACGACAGCAAAATGCCGCAGGCGGGCACTTATTCCCGGAACGGGAGGAGATCGTCCAGCGTGGCGAGGTCGGCGAGGATCATCACGAGGCGGTCCACGCCGAGCGCGATGCCGCCGGTGGGCGGCATCCGGCCCAGCTCGGCGAGAAAGTCCTCGTCCAGCGGGTACACGGGCCGGCCCGCGGCGGCCCGGGCGGCGGCACATTCCGCAAACCGCGCGCGCTGCTCGACCGGATCGGTCAGTTCGCTGTAGGCGTTGGCAATTTCGAGCCCGCCGAGATAAAGCTCCCAGCGTTCGGCGACGGCGGAGTTGTCCGGCTTGCGCCGCGAAAGCGCGGCGGCGGCGGCGGGATAATCGGTGAGGATGACCGGCACTTCGCGCGGCAGGCGCGGCTCGACTTTTTCGACGAGGTCGAAGTCGAAGCGGTCGGCGTCATAGACCTTGGTCGGATCCCAGCCGGCCCAGCGGAGGAAGGCCTCGGCGACGGTCAGCCGCTCCCAGAACGGCGCAAGCGCGAGCGGGCGGCCCTGATAGGTGAGTTCGGTCGTGCCCTTGACCTCGCGCGCGACGGCCAGCAGCAGCATCTTGGTGTCCATCAACACCTCGGCATAGCCGGCGTCGACGCGATACCACTCGAGCATGGTGTATTCGGGATTGTGGCGCGAGCCCCGCTCGCCGCGGCGGAAACACGGGCCCATCTGGAAGATGCGCGGGGCGCCGGCGGCCATCAGCCGCTTCATGTGCAGCTCCGGCGAGGTGCGCAGGAACCGGTCGCCCGCCGGCTCGGCATTGATGTGCAGTTCCAGCGCGGGAGCGGCCAGCCGCACCGGCGTCTCGACCTCAATGAAGTCGTGTTCGCCGAACCAGCGGCGGATCGCCTGCAGCACCCGGCTGCGGAGATGGAGGACGGGAAGAAATGACGAGATGGCGGATGGTGGATGGATGATGGTGGCTTCAGGAGGTGTGCGCAACTCTGCTCGCTTATCCGTCACACATCCTCCATGCACCATTCACCATCCGCCGCTCGGCGGCGCTTACTTCTTCGTGACGCGTTCGGCGTATGCGCCGTTGCGCGTGTCGATGCGGACGAGGTCGCCCTCGTTGATGAACAGCGGCACCCGGATCTCGTAGCCGGTGTCGATCTTCGCGGCCTTGGTCACGTTGGTGGCCGTGTCGCCGCGCGCGCCGGGCTCGGTCGAGATGATCTTCTTCTCCACATAGGAAGGCAGGGTGACGACGATGGCGCGGTCGTTATGGAAGAGGACCTTCACGGTCATGTCCTCGGTCAGGAAATACTTCTGGTCGCCGAGCACTTCCGGGTTGAGCGTGATCTGCTCGTAGGTGCGGTTCTCCAGGAAGACGAAGTGCTCGCCGTCATTGTAGGAGTACTGCATCTCGCGCTCTTCGAGGTTGGGCTCGCCGATGCCGTCCACTTCGCGGAACGTTTTGTCGGTCACGTTCCCGTTCAGCAGATTGCGGATGCGGCACTTGTACATCGCCTGACCCTTGCCGGGCCGGTAGAATTCATACTCCACGATGTCGTAGGGCACGCCATCCATCTCAATTTTCAAACCTTTGCGCAAATCTGACGCTGAATACATGCTGCACTTCCCTTCGGTTGCTCGTCTAAAGCGGCGGACGCTATACACGAGCGCCGCCGCGCTGCCAAGCGTTTTTTACGGGAAAGAGGTTGCAAAGGCCGGAAACCGATGCTAGAAATCCCGCGCCTTTCTGGGGCGGTAGCTCAGTTGGTAGAGCACCACGTTCGCAACGTGGGGGTCGTGAGTTCAAATCTCACTCGCTCCACCATTGATAACTCAATGGTTTATGACTTACGGCGGTAAGTCAGTCTTTGGTCGGTGGTACATCCGGTGGTACATTTTGTCCGAACCCTGCTCCCTCTCCGCTCCCGCTTTTAACCGTCTCGACATTTATTTCCGCCGATTTTTTGTCGCCCTGTACGATGCCTTCGAGTCGAGTAGCAAGGGTATCCACCGCGCTCTGAAAGTGCGCGAAGGTATTCGAGATGTACCGCTGTACCGTCCGCGTCGAGCTGTGACCCATCAGTTGCGCGAGGCTGGTCGTCTCCATGCCGTCTTCCGACTTCATGCTGCAAAATGTATGGCGGAGCGCGTAGGGGGCGAACACCTTGATGTTCAGCTTCTGGCAGTACCGTTTCAGTTTGGTCTTCAGCGTGTAGCGGGTATAGGGGCCACCATCTGCGTTCAGGAAAAGACACTTGGCCTTGGGATGGTTGGCCAGTTGCCGTGCGATGATTTTGACCGCCGGTGGTGACAGCGGAACGCTTCTGGGCTTTGGTTCGTTCGCGGTCTTGGAGGTCTTATGCCGCTCAATCAACAGGAACACGCCACCGGCTCCGTTATGGCGGATGTTGTCCTTGGAAATGGTGCGTAGCTCCTTCGGCCTCAACCCTGTCAGCAAGCCAAAGTGCAGCATGTCCCGAAACTCATCAGGCTCCTGCGGAGTACCCGACTCCGAAGCCGCCGGTTCGGGTTTCAAGCAAAGCTGCACCACTTCTTCGTTGAGGCGTTTGGTCTCTGGGGGCGTATAGGACATGGGTGGGAACCGCTTGAAGTTCAGGTCAATGATTTCCATTTCCTCGCCCCACCGCAGCATGGTTTTGATGTGACTGTAGATTTGGTTGCCGCCGTTCTCGCCTCTCGCATGGTGCTTCCTCGCCCACGCGTAGAACTCTTCCAGCTTGATGCGCGTGATGTCGGAGACCATGGCGGGGCCGAGGAAACCCAGAAACGCCTGCACGAAATACTGGCGGTTCTTGAACGTGCCGGGGGAGCGATTGTTCTGAACCCATTCCAGATGCTTGACCGCCAGTTCCTCAATCCGCATGTCCTTCTTGCCGTTGGTGAGGACGGCGACCGTCGTCTGCTCGGCAAACGCCACCTCGCCCTTGGCAATCCGCACTTCGAGTTCGGCAAGCTCCTGTTCGGCCACGCGCTTGTTGGTGTCGAAGCGGAAATACTTCTTGATGCCATCGCGCCTGACCCAGACGAAATAGTTCCCGTTCCGCGCATCTTTCTGGAGCTTCCATTTCATTGGGAGCCTCCCATCGCCTTCTTGAGCAGGACAGACTCGGCAATGTCCTTCGGCAGTGGAGGCAGGCGGTTGCTGGATTTCGTTTCGGCTACCTTCAGCGGCCCGTAGCTTCTCTGCATGAACGCTTCGAGGTCACGTTCGAGGAGCAGTATCTTGCCCATGATACGAATGACGGGGATGTCCCCCTTCCGCAGCAGCTCCCGCAGTTTGGTTTGTCCGATACACATGACTTTCGCGGCTTCCGGCACCGTCAGCTTCTTCGCGCAGAGCAGACCCGTTCCGTTCCGCGCAGCGCAAGGGTCAGTCTGCATCATTCGTGCGTATCTTTCGTTGTCTTTTATCTCATCGTTCATCACATCCTTTCTTTGCTCGCGTAGCTTCGACGGCGACCCAGAGCTTTAGTCATCGCCGTCAGGTTTGCTCATGTTGTTGGTTCAATCCTTCTGCCGCAAGTCGGCCAGCCGAGCGGGCTTCTCATCCCAAAGACGACCATCCAGCAGGCGTCCGCGCTTCTTGTTGGCCGCCCCTGCGCCGCCCCATTGCTTGAAGAGGAAAGGGATGTCCAGCCGAACGCACTTGTCCCGAATGTCCCGAACCCACTCCGCGTCCATAGGCCTCGCGCCGCCTCCGCTTTCCCCGCCGACAATGACCCAGTCCATCCCCTTGAGTTGGATACCCTGAAGGTCGGAGAGCAGGGGCTCCAGCGACAGGAACTTGGTCTTGGCGGGGGTCTGGCGCAGGTGGTCAATCCGCCCGTAGTAATCGTTCGACTCGACGGTGACGCCCATCAAGATGTTCTCCGACCAGTTCAGGCGCGGAGCCAGTTCCAACAGGCGGGCCGAACGTTTGGTCAGCACCTGAAACGTATGCTGGGGGCAACGGTTCATGACCGCGAAGGTCTCCTGAATGAAGTCTTCGGTAACCTCGGCGTGGAACAAGTCCGACATCGAGTTGACGAAGTAGACCGTCGGGGCGCGTTTCTCCAAGGGGAGGTTGAGGCATTCGGGATGGACGGTCACCGCGAACCCGTTGGCATACTTGGGCAACCCCATCGCCTTCAGCCTCTGCGTCATCGTAAACGCATAGCATCTCGCGCAGCCCTTGCTCAGCTTGGTGCAGCCCGTCACGGGGTTCCAAGTCTCTTCCGTCCATACTATTTTCGTCTTCGGCATACTTTCCTTTCTGCCCCGCTGTTCATTGCAGCCTGACCGCGAGGACTCGGTTTTCAGGTTTCGGCTGTTTTCTCCCTTCTGCCGTTGCTGACGGGATGACCTTGGATGACTGATTACCCAATCGGGCAAGGTTCCAAGGATAATTTAGGTTAGTAGGTTATTACTGTTTAACAAGTTGTATTTTAACGGGGGATGCCGATTTTTGGCCGACAGCGGTTCCGACCAATAAAATCAGGGCATTTCGCAAGTGCATACACAGAAAGGGTTGGTATCATTGGGCGGAATGGCGACCTTGCACAGGGGTAAACGGGGTATTTATGCCGACAGCGGATGCCCCCAATCGCCTCCATTCAGGGTAGGGAGGGCAGGGCTGGGCAAAAAAAAGCCCCCAAGTCTGGTCAGACCAGAGTTGAGGGCGGCCAGCGTAAGGCGACTGGGCAGGACGGCTATGGCACCGCAGCCAAGGTCACGTTTTCGACGGCGGCAGCGTGTTGACCCTGATGGCTATCAATCAGGCGAAAGTCCCGATGGCAGTTCAGGCTGGCCACGCCCGTCGAGCCTTTTCCGCAGAACGGGTCGAGGATGAGCTGTTGGTTCGCGTCCGCATCGTCCTCTTCGCCCGTGGTCAGCCGTATCAGATGCTCCAAGAGTTGAACGGGCTTCCAGTATTCATCACCGTCGGCCTTGGACTCCGCCCGACAGTTAAAGATGTTCGGATGCAGTTCCTCTGCCTTACCAGCTACGGTGATGCTGCTCAGGGCGCGGTCTCCCACGTTCACGTACAAAATCGCTTCGGCATGACGCGCAAAGGTGATGTGACCTTTGACTGGCCCAGCCGCTTCCTTGTCCCAAACCAGCACCTGATGCTTGACGCTCAGCCCCTCAAAAACTTTCAGCAGCGGTGGCAGAAAAATGTGTACGGCATCCAGCGGACAGAACGACAGCCAGATGAACTGCTTCTTGATGAGTTCGCGTTTCACCAGAACCTCTGCGACCTTGCTGACCAGCTCGGCGGCTTTTTCAGCGGAGCCGGGCTCGTCATAATCCACATCGGTTGTTTCGCGCCATGCCGAGTAGCTGCCGTAGGGTGGGTCGGTCAGGCAAACGTCAATCATGTGCTTGGAGAAGGCGGCGGTCTTCAGCACCTCTTCAGCCTTCCCGCAGATGACCTTTTGTCCCACTTCCACGAGTTGGGCCGCGCCCGATTGTTGCTGCGCCTCCTTGACCCTGCGTTTCTTGTCGAGCTTGTACAGGACGGCTGCGTGGCCTTTCTTGTAAACCTCAGGCGGCAGGCGGTTGGCTTTGACCTTGGCATTTATTTCAGGGCTGAAATCAGTGGTAATCCATTGGGGTTCTCCGATTGATTGAGCGATGACATCCCACGCCAAGGCGATTGTCGCTTGGGCCTTCTGAAACTTGTCCTTATCCCCTTGGTTGATGGAGAGGACGTAGAAAGTGTCTATCCGCTCATCGCCATCCCCCGACACGCTCTCGTAGAGATGCACCAACATCTCACGGTGAGGTTGTTTGTCGGGGTCTCGATTGGAGACGAGCCAGTCCTCGTCCTTCAATAGGGCCTCCCATTCTTTGTCGCTGGCTGGCGGCTTGCCAACGTAGTAGTCGTACGCTTCAAAGGCATAGAGGATGCCGTCTGCCTCCAGTTCGGCCCGTAGGGTCTTCAGGCATTTGCAAACAGTCTGAATTTTCTCGCTATCCACTACCCGTTTTCTCTGCGGGTCATCGGGGTCTGGCTCTTCGCCCGTATTGATGTCCCTCCACAATGGGCGTTGGAGCAGGCTGCGCCGTAGCGATTGCCCCATGACATCATCTTGCCAGCGGATGCTGCTACCCAAGGCATACCAGTAGGTGCGTGGCAGGTCGGAATGTTCATTCAGAAGAAATTTGAGCCATACCGCCCGCTTGAGATAGAGGTAATTATAGGCCGTCCTTTCAGTCTTGAAACCGCACAGATTGGCGAATTCGGCCACCCGCCCCTCACCGTAGGCCCCTATCACCTCGTTCTCGATGATGTCCCCAATGTCCCACGCGACGAACAGGGCCTCCAGTCTATTCTGCTGGACAAGGTTCAGAAAGCTGGTCTCTTTTATCACGAGGCGTTTGACCTTCTCGGCGGCCTTCGCCAGCGCGGTGGCGGTTGACGCCTCGGTCTCTGCTGTCACTTCAGTTGCCATGTTCGTTCCTTTCGTCCTCAATCCTGCACGACCTTACAATTTTGGGTCGGTAGCTCCTGCCGCCAGCCCTGCCATCGCTCCACCGCTAAATTCTCACTCATGTTCCATATCCGCACATTTAGTGTTCAGTGCAATTCCCATCTACGGGCAGAGTAGCACGAAATAACCCTAAAAGTCGAGCGAAATCACTCGCTTATCAGTGGAAAATGCACTTGCCAGCGAAAATGTTTGGCGAACAGTGTCAAAATGGATGGAAGTTGAGCTTATTTGGCTCTTCTATAAGGATAAGGCGGCAAAGGAGACGGGAAGGGGCTGATGAGCGGGCCAACGGCCAACGACCAACGGAGAACGAGGAAACGTGGCAACGTCAGGATGCCTTGCGGAGTTCGTCCACCGCTTCCACCGCCACGGCTTCGACCTCAAAGAAGGCCTTCCCGCGCTTGGCGATGATTGCGGGCAGGTTTTTCTCCAGCTTCGCATAGACCTGTTCGGGGTTGATGCCGCTGTGGCCATGGAGCGTTCGACTCAACATGGAACGGGAGAGCCCGATGACCTTGGCGACCTCGGCCAAGCTCAGGTCGAAGGCCTGTACCAGTATGGCCAAGCGGTTGCGGTTCTGCTCGGCAGTTTCCGACGAAGTTTTCATGAGGTCATCCTGCTACGGCCCTTTTAACAATTGATTTGGACTCAGGACGGGTCTTGGCCGACGGGATGGCCCCAGAACGCTGTATAACGCGGCTGGGGCTGTCCTTGCCCTATGCCCGCCTGTCATCGGAAGCCATCTTCTGCCTCAAGTGCGCCCCGTCCAAGCGGAATGATGACGGGATGGCGGTTTTCATCAGGCGTGACATCCGCATTCGGTGGGTGGGTTGGGCTCGGCAAGGCTCCCGTTCCGCCTCGTCAATGGGTTGCTGGCCCGCCGACCCGCTGGGGGTTGTGTCGCCTGTCCGATTTCCTGCCAATTCTCATCCACTCGAAGATTTATTTCTGACTTTCAGAATTCGCCTGTATAACAGTAGTAGGTCGGAGGTCGGGGGTCGGGCAAGGGCTGGTAGGGCGTCAATGCCATCAAGGTCGGTCTTGGTCGGCCAAGGTCGCTGCCGTCGTCCTGATACCGGATGTAGGCGATGGGCGATGGGCGACTGCGGCGGGCAGCGGCGGGCGGTAGGCGGCGATGGGCTGATAGCAGCGGAGCTGTCAAACGCGAACTCGAACGTGGAAAATCCAGCAGGCGGCTTGTGCCGAGCCAAGCGGCGACCTGCGGTAAACCCGCGTAAACACTGGGCGAAACGCATCGTAAAAAATAGTTAGAGGATTTTTGTCAGACATTGAGAATAAATGTACGACGCCCAGAAAAGGCGGGTCACCAGAGAGGAGGTCATATGAGAAACAGAACAAGACAGGAGCGGCGCACCGAACAGATACCCATTCGGTTCAGCGAGGGAGAACGGGATGCAGTCCGCAGGGTTGCCGAGCAGGAACACGATTATCCGTCGAGTTATCTGCGGAAACTCTGCCTGAAACACATCGAGCTGCTGGATGCGACCAGCCATGCGCTGCGGTCACAGGCAGCGGGGGCAGCTCAAACGGTTTAGCGGTGTAGGAAAAGAAACAGAGGTCGGTGGTAAAGCCGACCTCTGCGCGTAATTCAGGCGATGGGGATATGCCTGTATTATTATACAAGAAAATATCCCCAGAAACCTTCCTCGGATGATGTATGTCATCCAGAAAGGAGCGTAATAAAAGGAGATAGTATGGGAACCAAAAAAGAAAGGAGCGAAAGCTACAGCAGTGACGTGTATGAGCAGGATTGCGCCCAGTATTTGAGTCATCTGGGCCTTGATGTAGTAGACGGGGACAGTATCAACTGCCCCTACAGGTCATCATCGGACTCAGGAGCCTTCGTAGTGCATGGCCCCAAGTTCTATGACCACGCCACCGGCGACGGCGGCAACGTCTGGCAGTTGGCCCTGCGGATGAACGGCGAAGACAAACGGCGGGCTTTGGAAAGCCTCTGCAAGTCAGCGGGAGTGCCATTCATAGCCGATGCCCCCACCGAACGAGTTCTTGGCGAGCGAGACAAGGCCCTTCAGGCGTTGAAGAAGGTCTACGATGCCTTTGCCATCACGCCCGAAAAGACACCCGCGCCTGTCCAAGAGTACCTGAAGAAGCGGATGGTGACGGACAAGACCCGCCATCTCTTCGGGTTCATCCCAAAGGGCGAGCTGGCTGCGGTTCTGTCGGAAGAGGAAATCGCGTTGACGGGACTCAAGCACCGCGAAGAATTGATAATCCTCTGGTATCTGGACAGCGGGAAGCCCGCCTACTACTGCACGAGGGACATCGCCACCAAGGACTTCAAGAAGGCAAGCCGCGAGGGCGGCGTCCTTGAGCATCCCATCTGGAACGGGGACGCCCTCTATCAGGATGCAAAGGTGGTCTGGGGCGAAGGCATGTTCGACTGTGCTTCGCTAATGGAACTGGGGTTTGGGGTAGCGGGCGAAATCACCTGTCACCTCATCAACGAGCATCGGGACGAGCTGCTGAAGGCCTTGCGGTGGCGTTTGAAGAACCATCCCGACTGGACGTTCACCATCTGCCTCGACAACGACAAGCCTACGGCGGATGGCAGACGGCCCGGCAACGATGCTGCCGAAAAAATCGCGGTATGGCTGTGGAGCCGAGGCGTAGACGTTCGCTGGGTCAAACACAATCCCGGCGACGAGAAGGTGGACATCAATCAGCTCCATCAAAACGCCTTGGGGGCGCAGGTCTGCAAGATGATTGAGGAGGCCAAGCCCATCTCCCAAATCCTGACCTACGACGAAGAGCTATGCCTGCGGAACCTGCCACGTATGATGGCCTACCAAGACTATCGCGGGGCGGACAGGCTGGTCGCCCTCATTCAGGCCAACAACGCCAAATGTACGATTGGGGAAGTCATGCGGAAGATGACCAGCATCCCTTGGGCTTGGCGGGACATCTATGGCGACGACATCAAGGAACTCTTCGTCTTCACCAGCGACATCTACGCCGTGTTTGCCAAAGACCGCTTCGGTCAGAATGACAAACATTACGAGGTCTTCAAGAGTACCGACCTCATTCGGAACCTGCGGAAGTTCCAGCGCAACCCGACCCAACAAGTGACGGTGGCGAACCTCGACCTCCACTACCGCCGTCCGACATGGCGCGTCTCCAAGGGCGGAATGAAGTCCAAGGACGAGTTCAACCTGTTCGCGCCTTCCGCGCTGCTGCTGCAAGAGCCCAAGGCCAATCCTGCCGATGCGCCGTTGCCTGACATCTGGTCGCAGGTCTTCGACAATCTGGCAGGGAAGGCGGAAAAGGAATGGCTGCTGAACCACATGGCGGTTTACGTCCAGACCCTGAAGAAGCCGCGTACCATACCTGTCTTGGTCGGTAGGCAAGGCACGGGCAAGACCGCTGCCATGCACCTGTTTGGCGATGGTATCGGCGGCTATATGGCGGTGGACAATGCGCTGATTGAGTCCCAGTTCAACGGGTATCTCATGAATGCCGTTGTGCTGCTGGACGAGTTGGCCAACAGCCAGCGGGATAGCAACCAGCTCAAGAACCGCCTGAAGCAGCTCATCAACGAAACCCAAAGCATCAACGAGAAGCATCTCCAGCCCGTTCCCTGCGACCTGAACAACTACATTGTCATCGCCTCGAACGAGCAGTCATCCCACGTTCCCTTGGTCATCGAAAAGGGCGACCGCCGCTACAGCGTCATCGCAGGCGGCAAGGACAAGGACTTGGCGCACGAAGCATGGTTCGAGTTCCAGAAGCTGAAGGATGCGCTACCAGCCTTCATGCTCTACCTGCTATCACGCCCTATTGATGAAGATGCGGCGTCCGTTCCGCTGATGACCGAGAAGAAGCAGCAGATTACCGATGCAGGTCAGGACTACAAGAGTGCGCTGGTCAGGGACTACATCGAAGAGATGCAGGCTACGGCAACGATGCCCCAGACCCTCAAGTTGACGGAACTCTGCAACCAAATCAATGAGAAGCGTCGTCCGCAGTACCAGTACACTTCCAGAGCCATCCGACCCATTCTGGAAGACCTTGGCTGCAAGATAACGTTTCTTGACCATCAGCTTGCGGTCACGGTTGAGCCCTTGGGGTTTGTCGAGCCGATAGCATCTAGCGAGGAGGCCGACGGGGACAAGCCCCCAGCCAGCGGAAGCAGCGGAAGCAGCGAAACCAGCGGGCCAGCGTCAAACCCACCAAACACGCCGAACTCGCCAGACTCGCCAAATCCGCCACCAACGTCCAAACCCGCCAAACCCGCCACGGACGACGACTGGCTGGGGATGGATGAGGTCGGGAGGGGCTGACGACGGCTGGCCGACGCCCAAAAACGGGAGTTAGGGGGTTGGCATTTTGCAACCCCCGTCCTAACCCCCGTTCATTTCGACCAATGTTTGCAAGGTTTTTCGCACCTGACGGGGGTTACGGGGGTATTTTGAACTATTTTTATATAAGAGAAGTATTTTATATATCATACAGGATAAAAGTCAGAACTACTCCCGTTTACCCCCGCCCCCGTAGTCCCCTAGCCTACATCCGCCCCCAAGGCAGGTCGGCCATCGTGGTTCGCTGCTGGATGCGAAACTTGCACGGCCTTTCAGAATTCATGGCGGATGGAGGCTCGCTTGCAAGGCAAGCTCCTAACCGCAGGCGGTGCTGGCCGACAAGCCGCCGCCGTTGCCGAAGCGGCTTGAGTCGGGCCTACGTTTCCAGAGTCCTGTCGGAGAACGATGACCTGACCGGCAATGATGCCTTTTGGATGAAGATAGAGCGCAGCCTTGGGAAGCTGGTAGAGGCCCGCAGGGCGCAGGTCTTCCAGCTAGGCGCGGTGGAGGTCGGGAAGCTGGATGCGCTGCGCAAGGCATCGTTAGATTGACCTTGATGCGTTATTTGACGCCTAGCACCCGAAGCAGCACATCACTTCGGGGTTGGCCCCAACGAGTCCAAGAACGCTACCATATCTTTCATGGTAAATGTTGGCTGAGAAAAGTTTCTTGACCAAAGGCCACAGAATATCTTCATAAATTCAGTCACGTCCTTATCCTCGATATCAACAATCCTTAACCCTTTCTCCCGACTGAAATCGTCCTGCGTAGTATAGCGTTCACTGTCCCCCACTCGCACCTGTAAATTCATAATCATCCCCCTTGGAGCACTTATTTGCGCTTTGAAAAGCTGAATACTTATCTCGTACTTCGAAATGCCAAATCGCGCCTGACTATCTGTGACGCCTGACGTGTAGGTGTAAATGACCGCACTATGGTGAGTTTCGGTCTGACATTTCCAGCCAGAGGCTTTTGCGACCAAATTACTAATATCCGTTTGGTTGAAGTAGAGTATCCGACGCGAAGTGGTTCCGTAAAGCAGGGCATGCGTAATGGAAAAATCATTCGTTGCGTAGCTGATTTTAATACACGGTGAAACATTGGCGCGGGCGCAGCATTTCTCTCCTGTCGCCTTGTTTTTAAACATAACCAATGAATTCGACTGCTTTTTTACGACTTGGATGTAAATGGCCGGCCCATCTATGGTAAGCACGTGGGTGTTCGTTGAGTCAGTGCATTGCGACGTGGTCACCTCGGCCATTTGCAAGGATGCGCTATAGACCTGCGACGTGGAAATCAGCATAAGTTGCGAGATTAGAGAAGACGGGTCGGGTGGTGATATAGTCTCGGCCCTTGTCTCCGAAGTAAGAAAGAAAGCAAAGCAGGCAATCAAGGCAATAAGGAGCGATTTCATGTTGTTCACCAGTTATCTTAGCGACTCTCGCGTTGGAGTTTGTTCACCTTTCAGCTTCAACGCGGCATTTTGTAGCATGTAATGACCATTTTGAGCCCTCGTATCGGTTTTCCATACTTCAACAAGCTCCCACCCTGAATTCACTTCGATTTTCTTCATTGTAATCCAATATATAGCATTACTTTCTTCGCCTCTTTCTACCTGCAAATATACATGATATGGGTATTGAATTCTGGTTTCGTTATATAGACCAATCCTTGGGGACATTACACGGCCTTGGTCATTTGTTCTAAAGTCGGGGACACCCCCCTCGCGGATAAGTGCTTCAAATACTTTAGTTGCCTGTACATACTGAAGTAGGACGGGATTATTCTGAGCCTCTGTCGCAATCCGATTACCAACGCACCCACCGCCTGACGCCATTATAAGAATGGAAAATAGACCAAGTTTAGCATAGTTCATAAAGTCACGTTTATCATAGCTTGCCGAAGTCATTGTTCCTGCAAATATCATCATGCAATCCTCATCATCAAACTGGTAAGTCTCTGTAATTGTAGATAGAAGCACTTATATCGTTTAGCGTTGCCTTGCCCTTGGAAGGAGCGAGGAGTGCGAACCCGCTTGAGTTGCCTACCGCCATTTGCAATTGTTTTCATCCAATACGAAATCACTCCCTTCGTTGCAGGGTGTCCAGAAACATGTCCCGGCGGCTATGCCGCGACAGCCTGACTCCAAGTCGCGTCATTACGTCACCGACTATGGAGAACTTATCCATGACAACAGCGTAGGCTCCACTAGCGGGCTGGTCAAGCTTGGAGCAGAAATGGATGATGGGCAGTTTTCAATATCACTCCCTCATGAGCGTAATTATTGGGGCGTTCACCAACTGCCAGTGGGTAATAGCGAGTCCCATCCACACCACTGACGCGACCAACCCGACCCAGATTGTCATCTCGAAAAGCGTCCTTCTTGGTGGGGTCTTGAGAATGCAGGGGATGCCGACCAGAGCCACGACGAGCGGAATAATGAAGCCATAAACTGCATAGTTTGCCAGCGAATGCGCGGCACCTAACGAAGAATCAACTTGATGCTCCCATTCAAAACGGTAGTCAGACACCCAACTGTAAAACATCACCATAGCGGCAGCGATAGCCGCACACCCCGTCATGCTGATAAGTCGCCCTATCAAAACTAGTTTATTATTCCCTGTCATGAGGCTCCACTCCCGGCAATTGCTTTCGCTTATCGGCAACACAGCGTTAAGTGAAGCCTAAGCTCCGCCAGCGGGTCGGTCAAGCGCAGAGCGGTTATCCAGAACGCCTGAACCATCCCGAAAACACTCGTCATCTGTTCTGGCAGGGCTACAATGGGTCAGGTTTTCAAATGAGCATGACGATGATGATGAAACGAAATGGTTCGGGTCTGGCGATGGTGGCCGTCGCGCTTGCTTCATGCCTCTGGTCGGGCTGCGGTCAGAAATTCGACGTTGAACACTTACGCCAAACTGCCGAACGAGGTGATGCCGACGCGCAGTATAAGCTCGCCTTGTGCTACCGCGATGGCAAAGGTCTCGCAAAGAACGAGGCCGAAGCCGCCCAATGGTTCCGTAAGGCAGCAGAGCAAAATTACGCGAAGGCGCAATACGCTCTCGGAAAAAGCTACTACTACGGTGATGGCGTTCCCAAAGACTATCCGAACGCGGTTGCGTGGTTTCGTAAGGCGGCGGAGCAAGGTCTTGCTGCCGCACAAACTGGGTTGGGGGCTTGCTATGACCATGGTCGAGGTGTTGCTACAAATGCCAGCGAAGCCGTTCAATGGTATCGGAAGGCAGCGGAGCAAGGCTACAGCGATGCCCAATATGCGCTCGGCATGGCTTATCACGAAGGATTGGGTGTCCCACAAAATCATGTTGAAGCGGTTAACTGGTTTCGCAAGGCAGCCGAACAAGATGATGCCGATGCTCAATGCTATCTTGGACTTTCATATTACAAAGGTCAGGGCGTTCCACAGAATGACGATGAAGCCGTTAAGTGGTTTAGAAAGGCTGCGGAGCAGGAGGATGCCCTAGCGCAGGACTATCTCGGCATAGCTTGCATTGATGGGCGTGGAGTTCAACAGGACTATACCGATGCCGTAAAATGGTTTCGCAAGGCAGCCGAACAGGACTACGTCTCAGCGCAAACAAAACTAGGCCTTGCCTACTATTATGGTCAAGGCGTTCCGCAGGACTATGTGGAGGCGTATAAGTGGTTCAGTCTTGCGGCGACAAATGGAAGCAAGTCTTCGGGAGAGCATCGTGATGCGCTCTCAAAAAGCATGACGCCCGAACAAATCACCGAATCGAAGAAACGCGCTGCGGCCTTCGTCCCCAAGAAAGCCGAGCCAGCGAGTAAGTAGTGAACCACCAATGAGCATGACGATGAAACGAAATGGTTCGGGTCTGGCGATGCTGGCTGTCGCGCTCGCTACCCTTACGTGGTCGGGCTGCGGCCATAAGACTGACCTTGAACGCTTGCGCGAGACGGCGGAACGGGGAGACGCCATGGCGCAGTACAAGTTGGGCATGGCCTATTCATACGGCCAAGGAACCCAGCAGAATGATGCCGAGGCTGCAACGTGGTATCTTCATGCAGGTAGTCAAGGGCTCGCTGCCGCGCAGTATATTCTTGCCGTAAACTACGAACATGGACGCGGTGTCCCGCAGGATGTCGTAGAAGCGTTGAAGTGGTATCATCTCGCTACGCTGAAAGGGAACAAAGCAGCCGCCGAGTATCGAGATGCACTGATTAAGCAGATGACTCCCGAACAAATCACCGAATCGAAGAAACGCGCTGCGGCCTTCGTCCCCAAGAAATCGGAGCCAGCGGGCAAGTAGAAACCTTAAATGAGCATGAGCATGACGATACTACGATATCTGGTTCGGGGTCTGGCGATGCTGGCTGTCGCGCTTGCGTCGTGTCTGGGGAACGGCTGTGGTCATAAGACTAACATCGAACATGTTCGTAAGGCAGCGAAGCAGGGTGATGCTCAGGCCCAAAACAACCTTGGGGTTGCCTACTGCGATGGTAATGGGGTTCCGCAAGATTATGTCGAGGGTGTAAAATGGTTCCGCAAGTCAGCAGAGCAAGGGAATGCCGACGCACAAAATAATCTCAGCACTGTTTACTATGACGGTAAAGGCGTACCGAAGGACGATATCGAGGCTATAAAATGGCTTCGTAAAGCGGCAGAACAGGGTCATGCCCATGCTCAGAACAAGCTAGGGATTGCCTACGACAGGGGCATAGGCGTTCAACAGGATTATGTTGAAGCCATTAAGTGGTATCGAAAGGCGGCAGAACAAGGGGATGTCGGTGCACAGGCTAATCTTGGCGCATCTTACTATGCAGGCAAAGGCGTTCCGCAGGATTATTCCGAAAGTGTCAAGTGGTATCGGAAGGCGGCGGAACAAGGTAATGCCGATGCACAAACTATTCTTGGTACTGCATACCATAGAGGCAAAGGCGTTCCGCAGGATTATACTGAAGCTATGAGATGGTATCGCAAGGCAGCGGAGCAAGGAAATGCCGATGCACAGATGATTCTTGGCACTGCTTACGATAGAGGGAAAGGCGTTCCGCAGGATTATAACGAAGCTTTAAGGTGGCTTCATAAAGCGGCAGCTCAGGGAGATTTAAATGGGATAACCTTGTTAGGCATGGCCTACTACAATGGACACGGCTGTCCGAAAGATTATGTTGAAGCGGTCAAATGGTTTCGCATGGCGGCAGCCAAAGGGAATGCTCATGCTCAGAGTATGCTTGGGACGGCTTACTATAAAGGTGAAGGCGTTACGCAGAATTATATCGAAGCGGTAAGGCTGTGTAAAATTGCGGTAGAGAATGGAGGTCTTGCTCAGAGTACTCTTGGAGTTGCTTACTATGAAGGTAGAGGAGTTCCGCAGGATTATGTGGAAGCGTACAAATGGATTAGTATATCGGTGGAGCTGGGGATTGAAAATTCAGAAAAGTTGCGGGATGTATTAACCGCGAAAATGACCCCCGAACAAATCGCGGAAGGCAAGAAACGCGCTGCCGAATTCAAACCTAAGAAATCGCCAGCCGAAAACACAAGCAATCATGACTGAAAAGCGTAATAAACGGAACTTTTTGCGTCGGACTCTTGGTGTGGTTTTAGGCGTGTCGCCCTTGGTGTTTGCCGCCTGTTCAGCTTTATGGCCTGTTCCATCAGAGCCAACGCGGCATGTCTTCGGCCTTTGCCTCGTCAGCATGTCATGCCTGATTGCTGGGCTGAATTTTCATCTGTCATTTATTCGCCCTCAGCTCTGGAAACGGCGGCATGGGACTGACAGCGGCTACAAATTCGTGTCAGGACTGCCCATGCTAGGCACCATACTTCTGGTTGCAGGCTGCGTTGTCGGGTTCGGGAGTGTAGCCATTGGACTCTTGGGCGTCATCTCTGGGCTGTTTGATACGGCAGGGCTGTCGTGGTTCGTTCTCGCAACGTGGAAGGACGCATCCTTATGGGATAGATGACTCCCTAAGTATGTCGTGACGATGACCGCCGCCCTCCACGGCTCCTCTCCCTAACTCCGCTGAAACCCGCTTAGGATGATGCCCAAGGCCATCGCCAAGAAAATGTAGAGCACGCCTGAGGTTAAACGCCTTAGTTGAAAAGTCTCGTTGACGTAATGGGGAAATGAGCGACGCGACGTTCAGTCCATCATCAGAGCGGCAAAAGTTCATCTGCATTGAAAGTATTCAGTCAAAGTCTAGTGACTGGTTTTTCGTTTCCCATGCGCCGCGAGGATATTGTCCTATCGTTTTGCACTCCGCCAAAATAAACATAAGCTTCCGATAATGAACAAAATAATCCCTTGTGCAAGAACCTCTTTTGAATCATACACCCATTTACATTTTGACCAATAATGGTCGTGTCCTTGCAAACCATCCCAGATAAAATCTGCACCAACTATAAGAAATATTAGTCCCATCAATACAAACTCAACACTTCTCTCATGCTTATTTGGGTTGCTAGGTGGCATGACTTCCCCCGCCGTAAATTGTTGGTTCATCGTAGGCTCCGCCATCAGTCAGGTCAAGCCAAACACCTACCCAAATCAACCCCGCCGAAACCCGCTCAAGATGACGCCCAAGGCCAAGGCCATGGCGAAAAACACCATGCTCAGAAAGTAGGCGTAGAGGGCCGCCCCCACAACCACCATCAGTACGCCAATGAGCTTCCAGACGCCGCCCTTGGCCCAGAACGCTACCCCGAAGCTCATCAGTAGAAACACGCCGACGATGGAGCCGAGCAGCAACAAGGGGCTCTCGAACGCCAGATTGAAGCTGTTGATTAAAAAATACGCGAACTGTTGCTCTTCAGGACAGGGCTTGCCGTGTTCGTCCAGATGTAATTTTGCCAACTCTGCGGCGCAGCCCGTCAGGGTCAGCAGCAGTGGAACCAGCATCCAATATTTTGTCTTCATGTTCATCGGTCATCCTTCGTCTTGGTTCAAAATCATTTGTTTGCGGAATAGCTTTTGGAACAGGGTTGCGGAATAGCCTGTCGGGCCTTCAAGCCTTGGAGGTTTTTGGAATACCCGCCAAGGTTCGATAGACCGTCGTTCGAGGAACGCCAAGGGCCTTGGCGACCTGCTTGTAGCCCATGCCTTGCTGGTCGCGCAGCTCCAAGGCCCTCTTAACGTCAAAGGCGACTCTGGGCCGCCCCAGCTTGACCCCGTTGGCCTTGGCCCGCTCAATACCCGACTTGACCCGTTCGATGATGGTATCCCGCTCAAACTCGGCAATGGCCCCAAGGAATGTCATCACCATCTTGCCGTAGCTGGTGGTGGTATCGATGGCTTGGGTAGTCGAACAGAAGTCCACGCCATGGCTCTTCAAGGTCGTCAGTATGTTCAACAGGTCGGAGGTCGAACGGGCCAGCCTATCGATTTTCCACACGACCAAAACGGCAAATTTGCCGAATGTTGCATCGGCCAACATCTGGTTCAGGGCGGGGCGGTCAGACTTGCTGCCTGAGTAACCAGAGTCCTCATAGACCTTGGCGATTACCCAGCCTTGGCGTTGGCAGTAGGCTTCCAGTTCGCGTTTCTGGTTCTCGCAGGTCTGGCTACTGGTGGAGACCCGCAGGTACATGGCAACTTTCTTCATGGCATAGCTCCTATTTAGGACGTTCGTTTTGTTGGACGGGGGGTCGCTTTCGGCGTTTCGTAAATTGCACGAATATTGAACTTCTGAACCGCTACTCGCGTTCGCATCAAAATAATTTCTGGCCCATGATTGACCCCAGATTTTCGATTTTCCTAACAGACTCGCTGGCAGCCTTCCCAGCACACAGGTTTTTATTATCACTCTATAAGACGCAGAAATGAGCCTCGTTCGGGCCGTCCCCCCGTCGCCTCAAGCGAGCCTCCAAGCGATGTTCCCCCCATCCACGAACAAGCTGATGCCATGGCAGTCCTTGGCTGAGTAGGCCGCATAGCAGGCGTCAGTCAGGGTTGTGGAAAGGCAGGAAGAAATACCTCTCGCGCCTGTAGCCCGTTCCGCGCACTGATTGACCAACAACTCGATGACGGCAGGCTCGACGGTCAGGCCAATGCCCTCAAGCTCCAGTTCGCGCCGATGCTGGGCAAGGCTATGGCGTTCAAGGATGGCCTTGAGCTGGTCGCGGGACAGGTCATCGAACTCAATAAACTGGCCAAAGCGCGAACAGATTTCCTTGAGGAACCCATAGCGGTGGAGCAAGCGAGCCGTATCCGTATGGGCTTGCTTGGCTGGCGGCGGATTAAACCCCAACGTCTTTTGTTGGGCGCGGAGATAACTCAAACCCGAAAAGGCCCCGACCCCGACGAACAGAACGTTGGCCGTATCGAAGCGCACCCGTTGACGGTTGGAGAAGTCGCTGACATCCGTGGGGGCCTCGCAAACGCTGCCTTCCAGAAGTTTCAACAGACCCCGCTGAACGCCCAATCCAGAAACGTCCTTATTTGTTCCCGCTCCACCGAAGATGGCGTTGCTTCCTGCGTTGCCCGCCAGCTTGTCCATTTCATCGAAGGCGAGCAGGCCCGCTTGGGCAAGGGCGATGTTTCCGTTGGCCGCATGGAGCAAGCGCGTCAGGCAGGTCTCCACTGAGTCACCGACATAGCCAGTTTCTGAAAGGCGGGTCGAGTCCACGATGGCCGTAGGCAGTTTGAGAACCTGTTCAAACAGGATGGTCAGCAGATAAGTTTTCCCAACGCCCGTCGAACCCATGCACAGGATGTTTTCGCGCTTGGGTAACTCGCTGGGTTTCACGCCTTCCAGATGGATGCGCCGAAGCCGCTGGACGTGCCGATACGCTTGAACGCAGATAGCCCGAACGGCAGCCGTCTGACCAATATAGCCAGCGTTGCCTATCGTTGCAGCCATTTCGCTGGGCTTCATGACAGGGATGTTCTTAATGTGTTCTGTCATGGCATCCCCTTGCGGAGCTACCGCACTCTTGCGTTTGCTGGTGATGTAGTTCCGAACCGTTTCATCGGTGACGATGTTCCCCAGCAGCGGGTTGCCCTTGCTCATAACGGCATGGAGCGGTTGGCAGAGGGTTAGATGGTGGTCGTTGATGACCAAAACTTGCCGCGCCAACAACTGGGCCATAACTTTTTTAGCAACCAGTTTTCCCTGCACGGCATCTTCATGGAAAACGTAGGCGGCTTTGCTGGTGACATCATCAACGCCATCCGTAGAAGTGCCGATATACGTGCCATGACAGGCAAGGCAGAGCATCTGCGTGGTTTGGGGTGTTGGCGTTTGGCCCAGTTCCAAACCCATCCGTTTTCTGACAGCTTCAAACGTTGGGTTCTTGGAAATGAAGGACTGCGCGATGACTGTTGCCTGCGCGATGTTCTTCCGCAACTCTTCAGGCTTCCCCTCGACCTTCCTGCTGAAAGGGTCATCCAAGCTGGCGTAGTAGAGCTTGCAGATATACTCGCCCAGTTTGCACATGAGGGCTTCGGCAGGCATGGCGGTCAGGTCACTCATTGGCTTGTTCTCGTTCTCGAAGACAGGGAGAGGGAACCCAAGTCCCGCTCTCCCGTTGTTGGTTTGCTTGGCGACTTAACGCAGATGCAGCTTGAGCAAGCCATCGCCAATGCGTTCGACCCAGTAGCTGTTGGCCGCTTTGTTGGCGGAACGATGCGCGGAGCCATCCTTGCTGGGCGAAATCACCACGCTGACATCGAACAGAATGTTCCGTTGGGGCTTCCCGACAATGCGGATACCTTCCTTGACCAGCTCTTCCTTGCGGATGCCCTTGTCCCGATGGTCGAACAGAACCGACCAGAGCTTGCCGTAGGAACTCGTGGCGCGAAAAGGCGAGTTGTTGGGGACGGCGATGCCCGCGCCCTTGCTCGGCTTCGGTTGCTTGCTGGCCTTGGCAGGCTTCTTCGCCTTGGCAGGGCCTTTGGCTTTCTTCGCCTTGCCTGTCGCCGCCTTGGCCTTGTTGGGTTTCCCCTTGGCCTTCTTGGCGACCTTGGCCTTGGCGGGTTTGGCAGGTTTCGCGGGCTTGGGTTCGACGGTCTGCGTCTCGACTTTGGGGGCCTGTTCAACTGCGGGTGCGTTGCCTTCTGCGTTCATGTTTCACTCCTATTGGTTGTTGCGTTTATTGGTGATGGATGTGTTCTCCATCGTTAAGCGCATTTTATCATAATTCACAGCCCTTTGTCAATGTGTAAATGGCTTGCCAATCAACATGTTGCATAGTGTAAGGCTGTAATTCAGGAGTGAGTTTTCAGCCCCCGTTCTGGCTGGAGTAGCCAAGGGTCATAGGCTCAAACCAATTTCCCTTTCTGGATTGTCGAAGGGTTCCCAAGACTGGCGTGGCGGACTTTCGTTTGTGGATTTCCAAATCGGATTTGAAACACAGGGGGTACCTTATCGTCCATGCAGGAACTCCCCCCGTCCTCCACGAATAACTGGGCATGAAAATTATCAAATCAGATAGCGGGTCATGCCTTTTGAAGATGACCCAAGAAGAATGGAGTTCAGTCGGCAAGGGTCAGGGTTGGTTCGAGCCCCAGCAAAAAAAAACGAAACCGAAGGATGCGGTTCCAGTTTCCGAAACCCCAGCTCCCGATGACTCCAAGCCCGACATCGGCAATACGAAGTTCCTGCTTCCCACAGGCGATACGATGACCACCCGCATCGAGCGATACTCCGACAAGGCGTGGGCGGTTTACATCAGCGGCGAGTTTGGCGAACAACTGCTTTGCCTGACCTGCTACATGAAAGGAGCGGCCTACGTCAAACGCGTGATAGATGACCTTGTGACTCGGCTATGCGAACGCAAAGGTCAGTCAGAGGTGCTGGGCGATGAGGTTCAACGGCTGCGCGGACAAGGCCCAGTAGTGGAGGTGGCGCATGGAAATAATTGAACAACCCGATGGCCAGAGCTGCTTGCTACGGCTGACGAAAGCGGAATGGATGGAGCTGGGGGATGACTACGGATATCTGACTCCCGAACGCCTGCTACAGCTAACACCGCCAGACGCTCAAGCTACCCAGCCAAGTTTTTCAAGTGATGGTCGCGTGTCCGTTCGCATGACCGCCGAGTCCGATGAAACCTTTGGCATCTACATCCGTCAGGCGCGCGATGATAGGATGCCAGAGTCTGAAGAGCTACTTTGCACCTTGAACAGCTATCGGGATGCCTTGGCCGTTCAGTTGCTCATACGAGATATGGCGGAGAAAATTGCCGATGACCGCGAACGCAGGGCGGCAGTGGCGCGGAGCCTGATGGACATTGTTAGACGGTAAAACATCACTCTCAATAGAGCCTATCGCTGAACCTTGGGTGGTCGGAACCACCGAACCGCATGAACGATGAGCATTCCGATAAAAAAGTAAGCTGCATAATTGCCGATGAAGCGCAGCGCAACCTTGCCAACAGTCATGTGCATGGGCAAATGTGCCGCACAATCAATAACGGCAAAGGGGAAGCCGTATCTGAACACCTTGAACCCGTCTGGCGTGACGGTGAAGTCATCCCCTCCAAAAACAATCAGCGGCTGGGACACCACAATGGCAAGAGCAACCAGTGTCGCAATGAAATAGGGTGCAAATCGTCTCGTGTTTACGCTGCCGCCTAAAAGCGTTGTTGAGCGCACTTCATCCGCGCTTTCTTGAGCCCCGCTCTGTTCGTTGTCAGCCATGATTGATGCTATCGCTGGAGCCCGCGTTTGTCCATCCGCGTTCGCTGGTCGCGCCAAACCTCCAATAAATCGTTTGCGGATGCTTGCGTTGCGCTTGACCCACCCGATTTCCAAGCCTACGCTGCGCCCATGATTATTTCGGCGGCAGAAGGATGGATGATGTGATGACGGCAGCAGCAATCTGGACGTTCAGTAGCCCTTGAAGTTGTCTGAATGGCGAAAGGCACAATGAGCGATTGGCTAAACGAGCTGTTCCTAATCAGGCAACCCAAGCCAAAGCGCGTGATAGCGATAATTTCTGTAATAATCGCCATTGCACTTGATGTGTCGCTGATTGTGCGCAAGCGCATCGATGCTGATTTCTTTCTTAATAGGTGCGGTCTGTTGTTGGACGTGTTCATCAGATATGCCGTAACGCTAGGCGTTGGTTTGGGTTTATTTTTCTTTCTTTGTGGCATCTATAAGTTTTTCATCCGCCACTTCGACAAGAAATTATAGGCATGGAAATCCCAACGTTTGTATTGAAGCATTGATGCAGGATTGCCCCCTGAAGGCGTGGCGGCAAAGGGCATGGAACTCAGGCTCCCCCAGACGGACAAGGCGACCCATTAGGTTCGTCAAGCTGCGTCACAGGGGCCGTAGCAGGCTTCAGCAGGTCAAGGGCAGGGTTGGGGCTTCTGTAGGCCGATGATGAACCAGTCAAAACGGCAGTGATTTCTGAAAATGGGGGATGCGCTGCGCTTGACTATCTCGCAGGCAGAGCCGTAGCATCAACCGATGAATGAAATGATGAAGCCGCTCGCTATGGGAGCCCGTCACAGTGGAGGAGATTAGATGAACGCAAACGTATTAATCTGGCATCTTCTCATCATAGTACCTGCCCTTATCGCAATTATATTCCGACGGAATTTCCTCGTCCGTATCCTGTGTGTTGGTTTCATAATCTTCTTCGCATGGAGTCTCATGGATGGCGGGTTTTGCGCTTCGATGCGAAATTCCCTAGCGCAGATTGACAGCAGCAGGGGACAAGAATACAGGGACGCATGGCTTGATGGGGCAAGGGCCACGCAGGCAATCGCAAACAAATATAGAATTCCATTTCTCGAAATTGTCCTCGTCATTTCTCTTGTTGCTTTAATCCCAGCTCAGAAACGGGTAGTAAATCCAAAGGGGATTGAACCGCCGCCCTTGAAGCGGGCTTGAACGCCGCTCGTAGGCTCGGCGGGTCAGGCAGTAAATCAGGCTCCCCCAGACGGGCAAGGCCCTATCAGGCTGCGTCACAGGTGCCGTAGCAGGCTTCAGCAGGTCGAGGACTTGGGTTTCCATCGTTCGCGCCGCTTGCTGATGGGCAGGGGCATTGTTGGCGGGCGTTCATGATGCCTTGACGGTCAGCTTCGCATTCGGGAGATGCGGCAGCGTTTGTCCATCCAAGGTCACGGCAGGGCGTTGACGGCCCATTCCCTGCCCAGTTCCAGCGAGTGTCATCTGGTTCTCCGTCGCACCATCCGGTGGTACATCGGTGGCAACTTTTCGCCTTCACTACGCCCAAGTCGAGGAAAACGAGGATTTTGATAAGCAGCACAACCGCCTAAAAGGTCAATAAACTGTGCTAAATACTAATAATATCAATGAATTAAGGGCAATATTCGCAACGTGGGGGTCGTGGGTTCAAATCCCACTCGCTCCACCATTGATAACTCAATGGTTTATGGCTTGCGGCGGCAAGTCAGTCTTGGTCGGTGCCACTCCGGTGGCAACTTTTTCCCGGCTTCTGTTCCCTCGCCACCTGTGATTCCGCCCACCTCAGCCTTTTTCGCGCCAGCCTGTGCGCTGCCGTGGCGGCGAACGGCGAGGATACCCACCGCGGCCTGATAGTGCGCGAGCCTATTCGAGAGGTGCTGCCACACCGTCCGCTTCGACTTCGGCGTCACCAGGCCTAGGAAAAGCGCTTGCGTTGCCTTTCCAATCCTTGGAAACTGTCCCTATCTACCACGGAGTCTGCCATGAAACGCCTGCTGTTGTTGCTGCTGATGGGCGCGCGCTGCGTCTGCGCCGCGGAGACGCCGCCGCCCGCCGAGAACCTCGCGCTGGGTAAAACCTATAAACTCGATCCGCGGCCGAATTACGCCCACTGTACCGACCCCGGCGACCGGACCCAGCTTACCGACGGCCGGTATACGCAGGGCCATTTCTGGACGCAGAAGTCGACCGTCGGCTGGAACCATACGAGCGGTGTGAGCATCACGCTCGACCTCGGCACGGTGCAGCCCATCCGCGGGGCGGCGTTCAACACCGCCGCCGGAGTGGCCGGCGTCGAGTGGCCGCTCGGGATCACGGTGCTGGTCAGCGATGACGGGAAAGCTTTCTTCCCCGCGGGCGAACTCGTCGGCCTCGACGCCCGGCACGGCGGGCCGCCGCGCGCGGGGTACGCGGTGCACCGCTTCTGGACCGACACCCTGCGCACGCACGGCCGCTACGTGCAGTTCCTGGTCGCGCCCGGCGGGCCGTTCGTGTTCGCGGACGAAATCGAAATCCACCGGGGCGAGCCGGACTGGGTGCAACTGCCGTTCTCCGGCGCGGCCATCACCGATGCCCGCGCCTACCGCACGCACCTCGCCATCGAGCGCCGGCTGCGCGACGATCTGTCGGCCGTGCGCGCCGCCGCTGCACAGCAGGCGCTGACGAACGAACTGGATGCGATCGCCCGCGAGCTGGCGCAGTTGCCGCGTACGCACGGCCCGGATTTCCGGGCGGTGCTGCCGCTGAACGAGCTGCACGCCCGCATCTTCCGGGTCCAGGCCGCGCTGTGGCGCGCGCAGGGCTGCGCGCCGCTGACGCTCTGGGCAGGCAACCCGTGGGACCCGCTCGACCACCTCGCCGCGCCCCCGCGCGCAGCCACGAACGCCGCGCTCAGCGTGGCGCTGATGAAAAACGAGTACCGCGCCGCAGCCTTCAACCTCGCCAATGCCGGGGCGCATGAGGCCCGGGTGCGGCTGCGGATCACCGGGCTGCCGAGCGGCGAAAACCCGCCGTGGATCACCGTACACGAGGTCGCCTGGACCGACACCAAGAGCGGCCAGCCCGTCGCCGCCGCGCTGCCGGAGGCCGGTCGCGACGGTCCCGATTTTTGCATCACCGCGCCCGCCGGCCTGACGCGCCAGGTCTGGCTGACGCTGCATCCGACGGCCGTGCCGCCGGGCGTCTATCGCGGCGCGATCGTGCTGCGCAGCACGACGGGCGAGCAGCGGCTGCCGCTGGAGGTGAAAATATCGCCGCTGCGCTTTCCCGCCGCGCCCGCACTGCATGTCGGCGGCTGGGACTACACCGATGCCGACGCGCGCTATGAAATCACCCCGCTGAACCGCGACGCGGTGATCGCCCACCTGCGGGCCCATTTCGTGGACTCGCCATGGGCCGGCTCCGCGGTGCTGCCGGCCAACCGCGACACAACGCTGTTCGACCGCTGGCTCGCGCGCTGGCCGAAGGCGCGGCAGTACGGCGTCTTCGCCTCGGTCGGAGCGAAATTCGATGGCGCCGCGCCGGACACGCCGGAGTTCGCACAAAAGGTCGGCGACTGGATCAGGTTCTGGGCGGGCCATGCGGCCAAGAACGGCGTGCAGCCGCAACAACTCCTGATCCATCTCGTGGATGAGCCGCATGAGGCGCGGCAGGACGAGATCATCCTCGCCTGGGCCCAGGCGCTGCGTACCGCGAACACCGGCGTGAAGATCTGGGAGGATCCGACGCACGGCAACCCGGCGAAGGCGAACCAGACAATGATGGCGGCTTGTGACGTGCTCTGCCCGAACCGGCCGATGTTCCTGGCGGGCAACCAGCCGTTCCGTGATTACTACGCGCAGCGGCACGCGGCCGGCACGGAGCTGGCCTTCTACTCGTGCAGCGGCCCGGCGCGGCTGCTCGATCCCTACGCCTATCACCGGCTGCAGGCCTGGACCTGCTGGCAGCAGGGCGCGCGGTCGAGCTACTTCTGGGCGTTTGGCGATGCCGGCGGCGGCTCGTCGTGGAACGAATACGCGCAGCAGCGCTCCGCCGCCTATACGCCGTTGTTCCTCGACCCGGCGGGCGTCACCGCCGGCAAGCACATGGAGGCAATCCGCGAGAGCATCGAGGATTATGAATACCTCGTCCTGCTGCGCGACAAGCTCGCCGCCGCCGATAAAGCCGGACGCACGGGGCTGCCGGTCGACCGCGCCCGCCGGCTGCTGGCCGGCGCCGCCGATCGCGTGCTGCATGCGCCCGACGCCGGCAAGCTCACCTGGTCCGCGCCGAAAGAGCGGGGCATCGCCGATGCCGTGCGCATGGAAATTCTGGAGGCGCTGGAGGCCTTGTGACAGGGCGGCGGGCAAGGTGCTTCGTGGAAGCGGCGTCACGCCGCTTAGCCCAAACGCTTGGTGCGCGGCGAACCTGGCCCGTGAAGCGCCAGGGCGAAACAGGAACGCCGCGTCCACGCTTTCAACGCCTTCCATCTGTGCTGTGTTGGGTGGGGGTTCGCGGGGCTGGAAGCCCCGCCCACAGCAGAGGGAAACTGTTTTCTGCGCCAATCAGAAAGTTACGCGGCCGGAGGCCGCGTCCACGTTGACCATGCCCCTGCCTCGAGCTAGCGGCCAGCATCCGCCTTCGTGGAAACGGCGCCTCGCCGCTGATCAGTAGCCGTGACCGTCAAGCTGCATGGGATTGCACCAAAAATGATTCCGGGTGCTGCTGCTGCCAATGGCCGTGAAATCTTCGCTGGAGATCAAGTCGGAGTGACCGTCGAAGCAGGCATAGGCGCCACGGTTGGTGTGCCGGAAGGTCATCCCCTCCTTGGGCCCGGAACTCAAATCGCCTGACGAACCCATCGCGCTCACGGAGCCTTCCCAGAACAACACATCGGAGGGCTTGAACTGGGTATAGCGGCACGCATAGTTCGGCGCCAGCTTGCTGATCTGCGAGCCTCCACACGCGGCGCCATTCATGACATAAGAGGTGAGCTTCAGGTTCAGGCTGACGCCCGGCGTGGTGGCGGAGCGGTCGTTGGGACAGTGATAAACGCTCCGATCTTTGAGGTAGGCCCACAGCGCGCCATCGGTGTTGGTGCCGGTCAGGGGCTTGTGAGCGTCGAAAGCCCAGCCGGGCGGGCAGTCGGGCAGTTTGCCTTTATTATTATCCCAGTTCGGATAGGGCAGCACGCCGTCGTGGTCGCCGGCGTAATGGAGGGAGGCCAGCACCAGTTGCCGCGCATTATTCATGCACTTCAGGCGGTTGGCCTTTTCGCGCATACCGGACAGCGAGGGCACCAGCAGCGCCAGCAAGATGCCGATGATGGCGATCACGACCAGCAGCTCGATCAGCGTGAACGCGGCCGTACGCCGATGGGTTACTATGCCTTGCATAATCATTGTCGGTCTCACATGGACTTCTGGAGCCGGTCAGTGAAAATTTTCTGAAGCTTTTGATCTACGGTGTCGATGACCTTACGACACGAAGCATTATCGCGATGCCCCATGTTCACGGGCATAACTGTAACCGCAATCGCATGCGGACCCATATTTATGGCAGAGAATGACAGGTTTAAGCCAGTGGAACTAGGGAAGTAAAGGGCCACGGTGTCACTGGGCAAGGGTTGCACTACAGTCAAGCCATGGTGGACCGCCAGTTCCGCAAACAGCCGAGCAATTTGTTGTCCATCTTCAACGCACTGCGCCGGCGAGACATTCTTCACGTTGGCCACATAAGTGCCCACAGCGGGCTTACCGGGGCCACAGCCAGCAACACACGCAAGCAGCAATGCCACCCCTGCACTGACAACCCCAACTCCCTTACAGGCAAGAAACGTACGCGTCATGCTCATGGTGCCGTCGGCTCCATCTTGTATTTCCATTTGGAACTCTGATCCATTATGAATGACTCGGTGTGGCCATCGAAAAAAGCTGCCATTGCCGAATTCTTACGGTGAAAGGTACCAGGCGCGTTGCGTACGGTGGCATTATCCCAATATTCGCTGTTATTAGCCCAGCAAAGTCGAGCGTCATCGACTCCAATATTTGACATCCGTTCTCCATTGATGAAGACCGGAGTCCAAGGGGCAAAATTTGGGTTTTCTTCCGAAATCATTACGGAGCCACCCGGGCGTCGCACACTACCCATGGTTTCTACATGGTATTGCGGGCCATCCTGCGTGTCTGACTTCAAGGCCACGCGATAATTCATGGAATAGGATCGTTTCGCTGAGGGTGTAGCAGGTCTCACGATGCGATAAAAGGAGGGGCACAAGTAAACCTTCATATCGCGCAGATAGGGGTATACCAAACCATTGGTAACATAGGTTGGATTTGAAATATCATTTACCCACTGCACCCATTCCTTGTTATTGGGCAACCTCCCGTCATGGTCGCCCGCATAGTTAATGCAGGCCAGCACAATCTGCTTCTCGTTGTTAGCACACATCGCCTCGCGCGAGCGCTCCAAAATACCTGCCGCGGAAGGCATCAGCAAGGCCATCAGGATGGCGATGATGGAGATGACGACCAGCAGTTCGATCAAGGTGAACGCCCGCCTGCACCGGCTCGATAACTCTTTTTTCATAATGAAACCCAACAGACTGGCGTCAAAATACGCTTTTTCCAAGGCTTGGCAACGACCAAACCCGATCTTCCCAGGGCTTGGACCGCCGCACCGCGGGTCATTCCCGGAACTTGACGGCACCGACTAAAGTCTCTGCCGCCCCCGGCGGGCTTGTCCCGCCGTGGCGGGATTTTCTGGCAGGCCGTGTCCTAGCCACAAAACGCCTTCACCTGCCGGACAAGCCGGCAGGGGTCGTATAACCACCGACCACAAGCCTTGGATCTTCCGGCGCGTCACTTCCCGGAGACGTCGAGGCAGACGAGGTCGCCGGCGTTGTTCTTCGCGTAGACGCGGCCGTTGGCGAGCACCGGCACGCACCAGCACTTGCCGCCGAGCACCTTGGCGCGGGCGATTTCCTTGAACGCAGCCGGCGACGGCTCAGCGATGATCAGGTCGCCCTTCTCCGCGAGAACGATCAGCTTGCCGTCGGCCAGCATCAGCGACGCCTTGCCGATCGAAGGCTCGCTCCACTTCACCTCGCCGGTCGCCAGTTCCATGCAGGCGAGCGCGTTCTCGTCGAAGCCGTAGAGGAAACCGTTCACCAGCACGCAGCTGTTGAAGTGGTTCCGCATCTTGTTGCTTTCCCAGACTCGCTCGAGCGCGCTGCCGGTGAACTTCACCAGCGCACTGCCGTGGTTATATCCGGCCGCGATAAAAAGCTTGTCGCCGCTGACGAGGGGCGTGACGGCGTTGACATCGTATTTCGTCTTGAACGGATAGCGCGCCACCACCTTGCCGCCGTTCTGCTCGAGCACGGCGAGGGCGACGCCGTTGAAGTTGGCGAGATAGTCCTTGCCGCCCAGACTGAACGGCTGGAGCGTGCTGTAGCCAGCCTGATCGCTGCCGTTTTTCCACACGAGCTGGCCGGTCGCTTTTTCCAGCGCCACGACCGAGCCGTCGGGCGCGCCGGTCTCGAGCAGCAGCCGGTCCTTGAGGATCAGCGGCGAGCCGGCGAAGCCCCATGTGGGCACCTTGCCGCCGAAGTCTTTCTCCAGATTTTTCTGCCAGACGATTTTGCCGGTCGCGGCGTCGAAGCAGAACAGGCGGCCCATTTTGCTGACGGCGTAGACGCGGTCGCCCTCGACCGTCGGGGTGGCGAGCGTGCCGCCTTCCCAGTACTTGGGCATCAGCGGCGAGGGATAGGAGTGTTTCCACAGCTCCTTGCCCGTGACGGCGTCGAAACAGTAGATCGTGTCGGTCTCGTCCTTGTTGCCCAGCGTGTAGGCGCGGCCGGCGCTCACATGGACGGCGGAGCAGCCCAGGCCGACGTGCGCCTGCCAGAGCTGCTTGGGACCGCCGGCGGGCCACTGCGTCGTCCAGCCGGTTTCGGTGGAGATGCCGTCGCGCGTCGGGCCGCGCCAGTTCGGCCAGTCGCCGGCGTGCGCGAGCGGCGCGGCGGCCAGCAGGACGCCGAACAAGAGGTTGCGGATGGTCATGGTCGTTTTCCTTATTTCTGTTTGATGTCGTAACAGAGCAACGTGCCCTGATCGCGGACAAAAAGTTTGCCGTTGCTGATGACGAGGTGCGGCCAGCTCTTCTTCTGGCTGCGGTCGGGCTGGTTGAACCGGCCGCTTTCCTTCCAGCCGGCGGGTGTGGCCTCGATCAGCACGAGCGCGCCGGGACCGTTCTCGTCGCGCAGATAGAAATGCCCGTCGGCGAAGCTGAGCGTGCCCTTGCCGAGCTTCTTCTCGCACCAGACGACCCGGCCGGACTTGAAATCCATGCAGGTCCAGCCGCCCTTGTCGCTGTACCCGTAGAGGTGCCCGGCCAGCAGGATGACGCCGCCGTGGTGGTTGACCATGTCGGTGTTGGCGTAGAGCTGCGCCGCGCTGAACTTGCCGTCCGCCGCCGTGATCTTGAACGAGTTGCATCCGATGCCGTAGCCGGACGCGACAAACACCTGGTTGTCCTTGTAGATGGGCGTCGGCACCACCGCGACCTTCCCGGCGCGCGGCGCCAGCCACAGCACCTTGCCGGTTTCGATGGCGAGGCCGGCGACGTGCGCATCGGTCAGCACAATGACCTGGTGTACGCCGGCGATATCCACCGCGATCAGCGAAGCATAGGTGGCCTTGTCCGTCAGCTCCTGGCTGCGCCACAGCGTCGTGCCGGTCTGCTTGTCCAGCGCCAGCACGGTGCCGTCCGCGCCGCCCGGCGTGCACAGCAGCTTCCCGCCATCCACCAACGGCGATTCCGCGTTGCCCCAGCCCGACATCATCTTGCCGCCGAAGTCGCTGTTGAGATTCTTGCGCCAGACTTCCTTGCCGTCGGCCGCCCCCAAGCAGACGAGGTCGCCATACTGGCCGAGAGCGTAGACGAGCGAGCCATCCACGGTCGGCGTGCCGCGCGGGCCCGGATGGCCGCCACCGCCGCCGGTCGCGCCGAGCTTGGCCTTCCACAGGAGCTTGCCCGTGTTGAGGTTGAGCGCCTCGACATAGGCCGAGTCGCCGAGGTCGCCGATGGTGAAAATTTTGCCGTCGGCCACCGACACGCTGGAGAAGCCGCCGCCGAGATCCGTCGCCTTCCACGCCAGCGCCGGCCCCTCGGCGGGCCACGCCTTGAGCAGGCCGGTCTCCGCGGAAAGGTTGTCGCGTTGCGGGCCATGCCATTGCGGCCAGTCCGTCCCCGCGGCCAGCGCGCCCATCGCGCTCAACGCCATGCCCAGCATCAGCTTAGTCTGCATGTTGTGTCTCCCGTCGAAAAGTGGCGGCATTTTCTGTTCTTTTCGCGGCAAGTCAATTTGTTTCCGCGGCTGGAAAACGGCGCAGGGCTTGGTATGGTAAGCTCCGTTTGGCGAAGGAAACCCCTATGGCAACAGAACGTTTGGCGATCATCATCCTCGGCGCGTCGGGTGATCTGGCGCAGAAAAAGCTGCTGCCGGCGCTCTTCTCGCTCTTCGCACAGAAGCTGCTGCCGGCGGATTTCCGCATCTTCGGCTTCGCGCGCACGCCGCTGACCGATGCCGAGTTCCGCGCCCGCACCGCCGAGAATCTCACCTGCCGCTACACGCCCGACGCGCACGAATGCGCCGCGTTTCTCGAGCAGTTCCTCGCCCGCTGCCACTATTGCAGCGGCGAGTACGGCGCTACCGACGCCTACCTGGACCTGGCCGCGGCGCTACAGGCCGAGCTGGGCCAGCTCACGTTCAACCGCCTCTTCTACCTCGCCATCCCGCCCTCGGTCTTCCTGCCCGCCGCCCGTGCGCTGGGCAACTCCGGGCTCACCACCTGCGACAACCGGCACGGCTGGACGCGCATCGTCATCGAGAAACCCTTCGGCCGCGACCGCGCCACCTCCGACGAGCTCGCCACCGCGCTCGGCCAGGTCTTCAGCGACGACCAGACCTACCGCATCGACCACTACCTCGGCAAGGAGATCATCCAGAACCTGCTCGTCCTGCGCTTCGCCAACCACATCTTCGAGCCGCTGTGGAACCGCCACTTCATCCGCGACGTGCGGATCACGTGGAAAGAGGATATCGGCATCGCCGGGCGCGCCGGCTACTTCGACGACTTCGGCATCATCCGCGACGTGATGCAGAACCACCTCCTCCAGATGCTCGCGCTCACCGCGATGGAGCCGCCCCTCCACCTGGATGCCGGCCACATCCGCGACGAAAAAGTCCGCGTGCTCAAGGGGATCAGGCCGCTGGCCCTCGAGGATCTGGTGACGGGCCAATATGCCGCCGCCGAGCACGGCATCGGCGGCCGGCCGGCCTACCGGGCGGAGCACGGCGTCCCGGCGGACTCGCGCACCGAGACCTACGGCGCGGCCGTCCTCAAGATCGAAAACGACCGCTGGCGCGGCGTGCCGTTCTTCGTCGAGTGCGGCAAGGCGCTGGACACCAAGCTCGCCGAAATCCGCCTGCGCTTCCACGACAACGCCGTGAAGATTTTCGGCGCCAAGGCGCCGCATCTGCCGCCCAACGAGCTGGTCATCCGCGTCCAGCCCGACGAGGCGATCTTCCTGCGCATCAACACCAAGGTCCCCGGTCTGGAGACCAAATTCGCGCCGACGGAGCTCAACCTGCGCTACCGCGCCGCCTTCACCGGCGTCATCCCGGAAGCCTACGAATCGCTGCTGCTCGACGTGGTCAAGGGGGACAAGTCGCTGTTCATCCGCGCTGACGAGCTTGCCGCCTCGTGGGACGTGCTCGACGGCGCGCTGCACGAACTGGCCGCCACGCAGCGTGCGCCGGAGCCCTATGCCTACGGCAGCGCCGGCCCGCAGGGCCGCGCCAAGCTGCTCGCCCGCCACGGCCTCGCGCTCTGACCCGGCGGCGCGTCACGCCGCCCGCCTGAAGAGGGAACAAAAGGGCGGTAGGACGGGCGCGCCGCGCCCGCCGCCATTAACTCAGCCACAAACCAGCCTGCCTGAAACGCAGCCCGAATGGTTTGAGGCGAGGCCCCTGCGGTGAGCATGCCGGCCCTGAGCTTGTCGAAGGGTCGAACCGGCCGGCCGAGCCGCCAGATCAACCATCCGCAGCAAAGCTCATGTTTTGTGGGCGGGGCATCTTGCCCCGCGAAACCAACCGAACACGAGCACAAGGACGGCAGGATCGGAAAAGGAACCCGGAGCTCACCGAGCACATGGAAGAACAAATCTTTTTAATCCGTGTGCTCGGTATACTCGTGGTGGACTTCATTGCACAGCGACCCATCGGCGGCGTGACACGCCGCCCTCCAGTCGGCCGACCAGCCTTAGCCCGAGGAGTAGCCGCGAGAGAACGCAAAGCCGCACAAAGAATCCTTGTGATCTTTGCGGTCTTGGGTGACGTAATTTCTCTCGCAGAGATTCACAAAATCATGGGGACAAAATCATGCAGAGCACTCTCGCGGCAGTATGATTTTGTAACACATGATTTCGTGGTCTTCTTCCCGCCTTGGAGGTATTGGAAGAATTGAACCGCCAAGGCACCAAGCTCGCCAAGAAGTAGAACAAAAGGGTGCAGCGGTTGGAATCCTTCCGCTCCTGCTTCTTCTTTGGTTTGATCTTCTCCGAATTTGGCGTCCTTGGCGTCTTGGCGGTAAAGCTCTGCTTTTGTGAGAAGGTGAGAACACCGCCTCTCCCGGCCGGCCGGGTTGGTCAGCCGATCACGGTGTCTTCCACGCCAGCGCGGGCCGGCCGTTGAGCCGCAGGGTCAGGGTGGCGGCGTCGAACGCCGGCTGTTGTTGCTGGCAGGTTTTGACAAAAGCCTCGAAGCTGCCGCTGGTGTTGGCGTCGGAACACCGGCAGAGCCATGCAACACGGCGCCCTGCGGCGCGCAGTTCGCGGCCGGTGAGCACGGCGTTGTGCGGCGTCAGTTTGCCGCTGCACCAGAGCGCGACATAGCCCGCGCCCTTCGCACCGAACGCCCAATGCCCCTGCACCTCCTGACGGTCGAATGTATCGGCGGGCCAGTAGGCGTGGGTGAACGGGAGCGGGTGCGTTTCCGGGATGTCGAAGGTTTCCAGCAGCTGGCCGGCGCTTTGCTGCAGGCGCGGCAGGCTGCCGTTGCCGTACCAGTAGCCGGGCCGCGACTCGCACAGATCGAAGCTCGCGCCAGGGTGGTTGACGAACACGTGGCAGTCGCGGCCGAGCGTGGCGTGCCAGAGATGCTGCTGATAGCCCGGCGCACCCGGCTGCAGTCCGCGCGCTTTGCGCTCCTTGCCGGCGGCGGCCACGGGCGCCGCGGGGATCTGCAGCGACGAAAGCAGGTAGCCCGCGGTCTTGTGGAGAGCCAGCTCGACGTCCTCATGCCGGTAATTTTTCGTCACCGGCTGCCGCATGAGCTGGTCCAACCCTTGGGGCGGTCGATAGGTTTTCGAGGCGGCGAGATAGACGATCCAGTTGTTGTAAGCCGGCGCGGCGGCGGGCGTGGCGTAGGCCAGCAGCGCCTGCGTGCCGGAGTCCTGCGGATAGAGCACGTTGCGGTAGACGCGCCCCTGCGGGCCGACCGTCACGCCGTCGAACGCCTGCAGGGCGAGCTCGCGGAAGACACGGTCCACCTGCGCGGCGGCGCGCCGCGCAAGGGCGGGTTCGCCGGAAAAGTCCACCACGTTCAGCAGCGCGGCGGCGGTCAGCGGAATGTAGGTGCTGCTCAAAAATTCGCGGAACCCGTTTTGCTCCACATGATCGAGCCACGCCTCGCAGCGCTTGCGGCCCAGCGCGGCCTGCTCGCGGCCGGTGCGCTTGCTGTTGGTGAACAGGGCGTCGGGCCAGAGCTGGCCGGCCAGCCACTGGTTGCCATGGAACAGCAGGCTGTGGTTTTCGCTGTCGAAGCACATCGCATCGGCGCCCGGCTCGTCCATCCAGTAGCGGAAGCCCAGCGCCACGCGCTTGATCTGTACGGCCTCCTCCGGCGTGGTCAGGCCCATGAGCTGCAGCCGCAGCAGGGTGGCGAGAAAGAAGTCGGAGCAATCCCGGCGCGCCTCGATACCGCGCAGGGTCGAGGCCAGAACATCCGCGTCTTTCGGCGAAGCCTGTTTCAGCAGACGCCGCGCCAGGAGCTGCATCACATCGCCGCCGCCTTTGCCGGATTCGGCGAGATGTTCGATGATTTTCCTGCGCTGCTCCTCCACCGTGCCGGTCAGCGCCCCGGTCGCTGGTTTGTTGGCGGGAATTTCCAGCTGCCGTTCCAGCTTCTGCCCGGCGACGGCCACCGTCACCTGCAATTGAAACGCTGCGGCGGGCTTCACCTCGCAACGCGTTTGTCCCGCGGGCCACTTCAGTGTTTTGCCATCGCTGCCCCTGACCGTGACCGCCGGGGGCGCGGGCTGCGCCGCCAACAGCGCGTTGCGCCCTGCGGTGGTCACCCCCTGCAGCCAGCGCTCGGCCCCGACGAAGTCCGCCGTCACCTGCGCCGGTCCCGGCAACGTGATGACCGCACCGGCGCTCCCCGCGAGCAGTTGCAGGCCGAACATCAGGTGCGTATCGCGCGCGCCCAGGCCCTGCAGGCGCACGCACAGCCGGTTGACGCCGGCCTGGAGTGGCAGCTGGCAGTCGCGGCCTTCGAGACGGCGTGTGTCGAAGCGGCCGACGAACGCGTCGTTGACCCAGAAGTCGGCGATGCCGCTCGCCCAGAATTTCGCGGGCACCGTGCCGGCGCGCGGCATGCGCAGTTCGGTGCAGGCGAGGAAATCCAGTTTTGTAAGCTGGTGGTAGAACCCGCTGCAGTCCACAAAGAAGTTTTCTCCAGGCGCATAGCAGCGCCACGGCATCCCGTTCGTCGCCAGCTGGCCGGTACCCGCCGCCCACGGCGGTGTGGCCAACGTGGGCTCGGTGACACGGCGGCGGATATCCACGCCGCGTCCGCCCGGCCCCGCATAGGGCGTGCGCTGCGGGCCCGCCACAAGCCAGTGCCGCACGTAGCCTTCGGTGTTGCAGGCCAAGGCTTTCCCCGGCTCAGCAGGGTCCACCGCCCCCGTATTCAGCGTCAGCAGCAGCGCGGTCAGCAACAGAGCAGATTTCATGGTGCGTTTTCTTTTCGGTTGGATAGGCAGGCCCGGCGGGTCCGTTCGGTCAGGTTGTCCTTCGTCCAGGCATCGTTTTTTATAAATTCCATGTGGTTCCAGGAGCATGACAGGCGAGGGGCCAGCGCGGCGCTCAATCCGCCCTGCCGACGACGAACGCGCTGCGAAGCGCGGGCAGCATCAGCTTGCAGCGCGTAACCGGTTCACCGTTGTCTTCGGCGATGGTGGCGGTCAGCGGTTGGATGGCGCCGGTGTGCGGATTCCACAGTTCGAGCCGTAGCTTGCCGCGCAACTGCACGTCGCTGGAGACGTCGAGCCCGCTGGCATTGGAGAAGAAATAAACTTCCGCGCCGGCGACGTTGCGGTGCAGGCAGGCGAACGCCCGGTTGCCGCCTTCGTAGGCGTCGGGATCCTTCTGCAAAGCTCCACCGTAGTCGTGCGCCTTCCGGTAATTACGCGGGATGTCGGTGGCGTGCGTGAGGCGCACGTCGGGCGCAAAGCCAAGCCCGTCGAGCGCCTGCAGCAGCGTCGTCTCGTCCGGCGCCGGCACAAAGACGCCCTTGCCGCCGGGGCCGAACATTTCCTGCGCCAGGCGCCGTACCTCGGCGTCGCGCCCAAATTCCGCGGACTGCTCCGGCAGGCAGGTGGTGGCGATGACGCGGCCGCCGGCGGCGAGGAAGTCGCGCGCCTTCTGCAGGTTGCCGACGCGGATGGTGCGGCACGCGGGCAGGATCAGGACGCGGTAGCGCTCCCAGTTGTTGGTGTTGTCGAGGACGAACTCGCGGCCCGCGACGCGGCAGCGCGCGTCCACGACCTCCGGATGCAGGAAGGTGAAGTCGCGCCGCAGTTCGCCGGTCAGCAGGCGCGAGAGTTCGTAATAGTCGGAGCCCGGGATCGGGTCCTTGCCGTGCGTGAACGGGAGCAGGCCGACGTGGTAGCGTGCGCAGAGGTCGTCGATCGGATACAGCACGCCGATGTCCGCGACGTGCCGGCCGGCGCGCAGCAGCGCCTCGCAGCGCGCGGCCCACCGGTTGTAGCTCATCAACTCGGCGCCGTACGCCGGATTGCGCCACGAGATTTCCGGTACAATTCGCATCTTCGCCGGATCCCACCACGTGCCGTGGGGCAGCAGGTAGTTGATGCCGCGCGCATACATCTCCATGCCGGCGCGGTAGAGCATGTTCGAGTCGTTCGGCATTTGCTGGTGGAAGTTGCCGTAGATTTCGCAGACCACTTCCCGCCGGTCAAAGTTGTACGCGGCCGAGGCGGGGATCTTGAAGCCATCAATGCCGTGGTCGAAGTAGTGGATGTAGTCGGTCAGTGGCGCGCCCTGGTACTTGTAGAAGAGGATGGCGTCGCCGGGCGACTGCAGCGGATTGGCGCGATAGGAGGCGGCCGGATGGCCGGAGCAGAGCATGCCGCGCTGGTCGCACCATTCCTGCACGGCGCGCGGATAGCCCGCGGCGAACAGCTCGTTGCGCAGGCCGTAGAGGCTGGCGCGCGCGGCGCCGGTGTCGGGACCGATGTCCTCCCAGAGCGCGGGATAGAGCGCCTCCGGCGAGCGCCCGAAACGCGCCCGGAATTTTTCGTTGAACGCGGGCGACCACATCAGGCACTCGGGGACGTGATAGGTCGAGAGGTCATCATAGAACGTCATGCGGATCGTGGAGCCGAAGTGGCCCGGATACTTTTGGGCGAAGCGGTCGTAGGTCAGCGAAATGAACTTCTTCATCGCCTGCGCATCCAGGCAATCCACGAAGCGTTTCGCAGGTGCCGTGGCGCAGACAAACGTCTGCACTTCCCAGCGTCCGGCAGGCGCCGGCCAGCGGACCGCAGCGGTCGTGGAACCTTCGACCTTGTGCTCGGCCACGCGCTGGCCATCGATCCACGTCACCACGCTGCCGCCATCCACCACGAGGCGCACGTCGTAGGCGCGGTTTTTCTCGAACGGGAACGGCACGCTCGCCAGCGCCTTGTAGCCGCCGTGCCGGACATGCGGGCGGATGGCCTTCGCGTGGGCGTTGAACTGCCAGAAGATGAGGTCGCTCTCGTCCTTGACGCCGAACGCGAGCGCCGCCGCCGTGCGGACGATGGCCAGCCGGCTCTCGATGGTGAACTTCGCGGGCAGCTTCAAATTCTTCACCGACATCGGCAGGCAGCCCGTCGCGTGCAGGCCGTCCTTCTGGACCTGCGACGCGCCCGGCGCTGCCCATTCGCTTTTCGCCCGGCCTGCGAACTGGTCCTCGAACAGCACCTTGCCGTCGGCATCCCGGACGCGGAAATATTCGTAGCGCCCCTCTTCTTCCGGCGGCTGCCGGAAGCCCGCGCTGCCGCTGACACCCACCGGTGTCGAGGCTGCGAAGTTCGCCTCCGCCGTCACCACGCGGCGCTCGCCGCTGTCGAGGTTCTTCGCGACGACGCTCATCACCGTGCCCGAGGCCACCGGCATCACCGCCTCGGCCGGGCCCTGGACGGTCGTCACCGAGCGCGCGAGATATTTCATCAGGTCGCTCGGATAGCGCTCCGCCATCTGCTTGCCGGCCGTGCCGGAGGGAAAATCGCAATCGTCATAGAAGACGACCGTCAGGCCGAGTTCCTTCGCCGTTTCGAGGATGCAGCCGTACATGTCGAAGTATTCGTCGGAGAGATAGGCCGGCTCTGTCGGCGGTTTCATGTGGAACAGTGTCAGGGGCGCGACCCCGCCGAAGCCGTCGCGGTCGCGGAGGTTGAGCAGCTGCTCGCGGATCTCCGCCTTGGTCAGCTTGCCGTTCAGCCACCAGAGCGTGGTGGTGCCCGAGCCCTTGGGCGGGGTTATGAACTGGCTGCGCAGCGCCTCGAGGTCCGGCGCGCCCCTGGCAGCCAGACCGCCGCACGCGAGAAGCCCGATCACCAGGGAACGGATGATTATTTTCATGGCCGTGCAGAATACCGGCCACCATGGAGGATGGGAAACGAAAACGTTTGGGTGATGTCCTCCCAAGAGGAAGCCATGCCCGAGCCTGTCAATCCCAGGCCCCTGAAAGCCGAGGTCAGGTGTCGAGTTTGGTTGAATGAGAGCGGCAGTTGTCATCGCTGAGGCGGCGATGGGCCGCACTCTTACGAGTGCGGCTACGGCGATGCTCATAACATCAAGATGTTTAAGGCTTCCGTCATAGGCATGGGCGCTGCAATACGTAGCCGCGTTCGTCAGAACGCGGCGCACCCCACCCTGCTGCCACGGCGTCGAAATATCCTGGAGAACCCGAATTAATCTGTACGCTGTGTCGGCCCATGAACACTAGCTGGGAGCGGCGGCATTCCTGCCGCCGACGAAACCGCAGCCGAACTCGCCCCACATCGCGCCAAACCGGCCAGGCCCGCGCTTGCTGTTGATCACGCGGCGGCAAGCTTGCCCCGGCGAAGTGCTTGAACGAAGCCGGGAATGCCACCGCTCCCGGTTGGCCAAAGCGGAAAATGCAGCTGCGGTGTTCTGGAACCTCGGGAAAACCGCGCTCAACAGATCCGCATCGTCAGGCCGCCGTCCACGGTGAAGGTTTCGCCGGTGACGTAGTCGTTGCAGACCAGTTCGCGGATCACGCCGGCGACCTGCTCCGGCGTGCCCTCGCGGTGCAGCGGGATGCGGTTCTCGATGTTGTGCCGCTTGACCTCTGGCGACATCGCGGCGTGGAAGGCCGTGCGGATGACACCGGGCGCGATGCAGTTGACGCGGATGTTGTCGTCGGCCAGTTCATAGGCCAGGCCGCGCGCGAACTGCGGCAGCGCGCCTTTGACCACCTGGTAGGCGAGGTTCATCTTCAGCCCGCGCAGGCCGGCGACCGACGATACCAGGACGATGGCGCCGGACTTCTTCTTTTTCATCGCGGGCACGGCGGCACGGCAGAGATGGAAGACCGCGTCCACGTGCACCGCAAACGCCTCGCGCCAGGTTTCCGGCGTCAGCTCCAGCAAACCGCCCCGGACACAGCCGCCCGCAGAGTGGACGAGCACGTCCACCTCGCCGAGCTGTTGCGCTGCCTGCTCGACGCAGCGCGTCGCCTCGTCCGGCCGGCCCATGTCGGCGGCAAGCAGCAGACAGCGCCGCCCCAGCTTTTCGATCTGCGCGCGCACCTGCTGCGCCTCGGCATCGAGATGACGCGCCACCACCGCCACATCCGCGCCCCGCTCCGCCAGCGCGAGCGCCGTCGCCGCGCCGATCCCCTTCGTGCCACCGGTCACTAACGCGACTTTGTTTATCAGTTCCATAAAAATTCCCCGTCACGCCAGCCACTGGCCGACGACGCGCCGCGTGTCGGTCAGGATCTTGAGCAGCGTCGGCTGGTCCATCGGGCTCCACTTGAATTCGATGTGCACCGAGAGCGGTTCGCGGTAATCCATCTTGCGGAGCCGCTGGAAGAAATCCAGCCCGCCGAACTCGCCCTCGCCGAACGGCACGAAGCCGGTGCCGCGCTTGGTGTCCTTGACGTAGGCGATCTTCAGCCACGGCTTGAGCGCATCGAAATGTTTGCCCCACTCGTCACCATGGACGATCAGCGCATGGCCGAGGTCGAAGGCGCACGCGATCTGTTTCGGGTCGAAATCCTGCAGCACGTCGCGCATCTCGCCGAGGTCGCCGCCGACGTAGCGGCTGGTGGATTTCTTGTTGGGGGAATGGTTCTGGAAGATCGCGCAGACGCCGATTTCGCGGTTGAGCGCGGCGAGGTCCTTGAGCTGCGCCTTGACCTCGGCGCGCACCTTCTCCGGCGACGGGCCGCCGGCCTTGTGCTGCCAGTAGCCGATGCGGTAATAGGTGACGCCGGCCTTCCTGGCGGCGCGCAGGATGCTCTCCGCGCACGGCGACTTGACCTCCGTGATCGCCGTCGTCAGCAGCATGATCTTCTGCTTCTGCTTGCCCAGCACCTCGGCGTAGCGCGGCAGATCCTCGGCGACGCGCTCCGGCAGGACCTCGCCCTTGGGCCGCACCGTGCAGTCCACGCCATCGAAGCCCGCCGCGGCGAGCGTGGCGGCGGACTGCTCCCACGTCAGCTTCGCCTCCTCGAAGACCTTGCCGAAGATCACCAGCGGCGGCGCAAATTTTTCCGCGCCGAACGCGGCGCACAGCGGCGCGGCGCCGGCGAGTTGCAGAAAGCGGCGGCGGGACAGGTGCAGGTTCGTCATGGTGTGTTCCTTGTTTGAAGTTGCTGCGTGCGGCGTGGCACGGGCGTCCCGCCCGTGGGGTTGGGGTGGGATGCACGGGCAAGATGCCCGTGCCACGCAAGTTGGAGCGGGGTTGGGTGCGCCGGGTCGGTGACCCGGCCTACAACAAGAAAGGCCGCAGATACTGCAGGTCGCGTAACCCATCTGAGGCGGGCAAGCCTCACGCGGCGTTCGCCCGGATTGAGATGAGAGGCCGGTCCTCATCTTCACGCCCACGGCTCGCGGGCCGCGCGCGACAGCATGCGGTTGGCGGCTTCGTCATCGATGAATTTTTCGGCGGCGGGATCCCAGCGCAGCTTGCGCTTGAGCTGCATCGCGATGTTCGCGAGGTGGCAGAAGCTGGCCGAGCGGTGCCCGGTCTCGACCGGCGCCGCCGGGGTGGCGCGCGTCTTGATGCAGTCGAGAAAATCGCGGAAATGGTTGCTGCTCGTGCCCAGGCGCAGCTCGTCCCGGTCGAGTCGTTCCAGCTTCAGCTTGTCCGGGAAGGTGAAGAACCCGCCCGCGCCCGTCTCGACCCAGCCTTCCGTGCCGATGAAGCGGCACTGGGCGCCGGTCTTGTCGCCCTCTTCAGCGGTACGGCACGTCAGCTCCACGCCGTTGGCGTACCGTGCGCGGAACTTCACGTTCTGGACGACGTTGAACAGTCCGTCCTCCGGCAAGACGCTGCCGTCATCTTCGATCTCGACCGGTCCCGTGTGGTCGGAGCCGTTGCCCCACTGCGCCATGTCCAGCGCGTGGGCGCCCAGGTTCGTCGTCTGGCCGCCCGAGTAATCCTGGATGAAGCGGAAGGTGTAGAAGCAGCGGTCCTTGTGATGGGGTGCCCACGGCGCAGGCCCGAGCCACAGGCCGTAGTCGAAGCCCTCCGGCACGGGCGTGGGCTGCCAGCCCGCCGCCGGCCCCACCTTGTTCCAGGGGCCGAGCACGGTCTCGATCCGCAGCAGCTTGCCGATGCGCCCGTTGCGCACCAGCTCGCAGCCGAACCGCGTGCGCGGATTGGAGCGCTGGTGGCTGCCGGTCTGCAGGATGACGTTGTTGCGCCGGACGGCCTCGACCATCGCGCGGCCGTCGGCCACGGTCAGGCTCAGCGGCTTCTCGCAATAGATGTCCTTGCCCGCCTCTGCGGCCATCACGGTCATCACGCGGTGCCAATGGTCCGGCACGACGATCGCGACGGCGTCCACGTCCGGCCGCGCGAGCACTTCGCGGAAATCGTTATAGGCCGCGCAGCCGCGATAGACGCCGGAGCGCTGTAGCCCGGCGTAATGGTCCTCCACCATCCTGCGCGCCGGCTCCCGGCCGAGGAACTGGTCCTCGCTGCGGTAGCCGTGGCTGGCGCGGTTCACGTCGCAGACGGCCACCACCTGCACATCGGCTTCCGCCAGGAACATCCGCAGGTCCAGCGTCCCCTGGTTGCCGGTGCCGATCATCGCCACGTTGATGCGCTTGCTCGGGGCGTTCGCGCCCAGCACGCGCGCGGGCACGATGGAAAAGGCCGCCAGCGCCGCGCCGGCCCGGCCGAGGAATTTCCGGCGCGTCAGGTGAGCATCCATAGCTTGCGTTTTCATCTTCACGCCCACGGCTCGCGCGCCGCGCGCGACAGCATGCGGTTGGCGGCTTCGTCATCGATGAATTTTTCGGCGGCGGGATCCCAGCGCAGCTTGCGCTTGAGCTGCATCGCGATGTTGCCGAGGTGGCACAGCGTGGCGGAGCTGTGCCCGACCTCGACCGGCACGATGGGGTCGGTGCGCGTCTTGATGCTGTCGAGGAAATTGCGGACGTGGTTGGCGTTCGTGCCGAGCTTCTCCTGCGGATCGATATCCGCGCGCAACAAGGCCGGGGATGACGCGAACAGGCCCTTGTAGCCGGTCTCGACCCAGCCTTCCGTGCCCTCGAACCGGCAGGCCACGTTGTCGTCGCGCGTGATGCACTCCAGCTCGACGCCGTTGGCGTAGCGCGCGCGGAAATGGACCACCTTGGCCACGGTGAACAACCCGTCGGTGGGCCACTCGCTGCCCGCATCGGCGATCTCCACCGGCCCCGTGCGGTCGGCTCCGTTGCCCCACTGCGCCATGTCCAGCGAGTGGGCGCCGTAGTTCGTCACCTGCCCGCCGGAATAATCGAGGTTGAACCGGAAGCTGTAGAGGCAGCGGTCCCGGTGGTAGGGCGCCCACGGCGCCGGCCCGAGCCACCGCTCGTAGTCGAAGCCGTCCGGCACGGGCATCGGCTGCCAGCCCGACTCGGGGCCGGACTTGTTCCACGGCCCGACGATGGAGGTGATCTTCTTGAGTTGGCCCAGGCGACCGCTGCGCGCGAGCTCGACCGCGAACCGCGTCTGGCGCCGCGACCGCTCGTGGCTGCCGGTCTGCAGCACGACGTTGTTGCGCCGCACGGCCGCGACCATCGCACGGCCGTCGGCCACGGTCAGGCTCAGCGGCTTCTCGCAGTAGATGTCCTTGCCCGCGTCCGCCGCCATCACGGTCATCACCCGGTGCCAATGGTCCGGCACGACGATGACCACCGCGTCCACGTCCGGCCGCGCGAGCACCTCGCGAAAATCGTTATAGGCATCGCAGCCGCGATACACGCCGGACCTCTTCTGCTCCGCATACGCCGCGTTCACCATGTTCTGCCCCGGCTCGCGGCCGAGGAACTGGTCGGCGTTGCGATAGCCCGCGCTGCCACGGTTCACATCGCAGACGGCGACGACCTGGCAATCGTCCTCGGTGAGGAACAGTTGCATGTCCTGGACGCCCTGGTTGCCGGTGCCGATCACCGCCACATTGAGGCGCTGGCTCGGGGCGTGGGCGCCCAGCACGCGCGAAGGCACGATGGAGAACGCCGCCAGCGCCGCGCCCGCCCGCCCCACCCCGCGTAAAAACTGCCGCCGTGTCTTCTTCATACGGTTCCCTTGCCCTCTGCGCTACCGAGAACGAACGGCGCACTCGATTATTATCCGCACCGTGCAGGCGGAGAAATCTTGTGTGCGGGAGCTCCAGCTCCCGCGCAACCATAAACCCGCGCCAACGAACGCGGGAGCGGGAGCTCCCGCCCACCAAACAACCACAGGTGGTTCCGAGGATTGGAAACTTTAGCCATCGGTTTTTCCAAGGCTCGGAAGCGCCGCACCAGCCGCGGTCAGTCGGTGAAAAAATCCGCCAGCACCGGCATGCGCAGCCGCATCACCTGCGCGTTCTCGAACCGGGAGCGATAGAGCCCGATGATTTCGCTGATCTGCCTGCCCGCCGCCGGGGTCGGCTTGTGCACCAGCACGATGATGCGGGTCGCCTGCCGCTCGATGTTCCCGCTGCGGTGTTGCATCTGGCCGTAGGCCTCCACCACCGTCATGCCCCGGGGGAAGCGCGGCGTGACCTCCTGGCCCAGGAAATCGCGCCAGGCCTTGGGCCCGACCTGTTTTCCGCCGGGCTCGTCCACGCCGAAATACAGCTCTGTTTTTATGCAACGCATGGTGGTTCCTTTGGTTTACGACTTAAACTTTTCCGCTCCGCCCCACGCTCAACCCGCATCGACCTTGATCACGCCGCGCTGGCGCTTCACGGTGATGATCCGCTGCTTCATGGCGTCGAACACCGGCCGGGGCTGCGGAATGGCGTGCAGGACCAGTTCCGGCGTCGTGTCGTCATGTGAGATCACCGTGATCTGGCCGATGTCCAGCAGGCGGTCGAGGAGGGACTGGTGGAACTTGATATCCTCGACATGCCAGAGTTCCAGCGTGTCGATGTCCTTGGAGAACACCCCGCGCTCGTAATCGATCCGGTAGCTGGTGACGCGGTAGCGTTCGCTGCGCACAAACAGCACGGGGACGACGATCGTCACGGCGGCACTCAGCAGTCCGAGCACGGGGAGGTACCAGCCGTAGGACCGCAACAGCCAGGTACCAATGATGGCGCCGGCGGCCAGCACTGCGCAAAAGAAGAAGTGCCCCAGCGAGCCGCGCAGCGCGGGGGTGCCTTCATAATAGATCTCTTCCCGCCCGCCCGCCGGCTGCTCCGGCCCGTCGCCCGCGTTTCCGGTCAGATTTTCATCAGCCATAAGTCACTCCGTTTCATTGCCGGGAGAGTAGCGGCGGCGCCCGCCAGTGACAAGCCGCGTTTCGGGTTTCACTGCTTCCGGGGCGCGGTGCGGTTCGACTGCTCGAGGTCGGTGCCGGAATCGAAGACGTCGCCGCGGCCGGCCGCCGCACCGGCGGTGCGCGGCGGCAGCGTCGCGCGGAACGCATCGCGCTGCAGGCCGATTTGCTCGAACGGGATCGGCTGGAACGCGGGCAGCTTTTTGAACACGGGCGAGTCGGGCCGGAGCCGGTAGTCGAGTTGCGCGGCGTTGACGAAGCGCGCGTCCTCGGCGCCGAGGTCGAGGTTGTCGCGGAGGATGTTGTCGGCGAAGTCGGTTTTCTTGCCGCTCAGGTCCAACGGCTTCGGACATGCGATGGTGACATTGCGCTCGAAGACGTTTCCGTGCGGCAGGCCGAGGTCTAGCGCGAGGATTTTCGGCAGCGCCGGATAGCGCGTGCTCCACGGCGGCTGGGTCACAGGGAGCGTCTGCAGCTTGCCGCGCAGGCCCTTGTCGGTGGCGTAGCCGCGCGAGACGCCGCGGTTGTCGAAGTGCAGCCCGCGGTCGGTCTCGATGATCAAATTGTTGCGCACCACGTTCAGGTGCCCGCCGCCGATGAACGGGCCGTAGTGGCAGCGGACGATCACGTTGCCCTCGACCAGGTCGCCGCCGTCGCCGTCATCCATATAGAAGGCGTTGGCGCGCGGGCTGTCGTGGACCAAGTTATGCCGCACGACATTCCCCTGGCTCGTCCAGTCGTGCGTCGTGTAGAACGTGCCCATGTCGCCGGAGGTGAGCACGACCCGGTAGATTTCATTGAACTCGAACAGGTTGTCGTTCCCGCCGTAGAGCACGCCGGCGTGCGGCAGGTCGTGGATCAGGTTGTGGGCCACACGGCAGCCGACGGCGTCGCCGGGACCGAACGCGCCGACGTGGATGCCCGCCGCGTAGGTCTTCTTCAAAATGCCGAGGTGATGCAGATGGTTGTTTTCCGCAAAATTTCCGCACGGCGTCAAGGTCTTGCGGTCGCCGCCGGCGAGGTAGATGCCGCCGTGGCCCAGCGCGGAGAAATCGGAACTGCGCACGCCGTTGTGCACGCCACCCTGTACGATGACGCCCCACCCGCCCAGATTGCGGAACGTGCACCCGGCGATGAGGTCGCTGGCGCCGCCGGTAATTTCCACGCCATTGCCCAGCCCGCCCGCGAACGCGAGACCGCGCAACTCGACGTGTGCGGCGTCCTTCAGCGTCACCAGCGGTTTTTCGAAATCGCTGACGAAAAGCTGCGCCGCACCGTTTGCAGCCGGCGGCCAGAAATAGATCGTCCGCGACGGAAAATCCACGCACCACTCGCCCGGCAGGTCAATTTCCTCGAGGAGATTGAGCGCGCACCACGGCTCCTGGCCATCGCCGAGCGCGGGCGCCTTGGCGTATTTCGAGCCGATGCCGCCGGCCACCGATTCGGCCAGCGTGACCTGGCGCGTCATAGCGGCGATGGACTGCACGTGGACCGTTTGCGGATCCCAAGGCACGCGCCAGTAGCCTTCGAGCCAGACGCCGCCCGCAACGTTCCAGCGCGCCACGCGTTGCTCGCGCGCGACAAACGCGCCGCCGTGGCGGGCCGCGCCCTTTGACCAGTCGCCGCGGTCGAGCACCCGCTCCATGGTGGCGTTGGTGCCGTTCGGCCAGCGCGCCAGCGGCATCCGCGCATCGTTATAGAACAACTCGAGCAGCCCGCCGCCGTTGTTGAACACCGCCGGATACGTCTCGGTGTGCTTGAGCCCGAGCGGCGCGAGTTTGAGCTGCAGCACATGTCCACGCGCCGCCGGGTCAAGCCGCGCCAAAACCGCGCCATCGGTGACCGGCTGGAAGCTATCCGGTTTGAGGAGCGTCCCCGCGTGCAGCTGCGCGGTGCCCGGCTGGACGGCGCGCCAGACCGCCGGCGCAGCCGCCGTGCCGGAATCGGCCGCGGTCAGCTCCAGCGTCTGCGTGCGCCGATAGACGCCCGGCTGCAGCCAGACCGTCACGCCGCCCGCCGGCAACGCACCGGCTTTTTTCAAGGCCCGCACCGCGTCGCGCGCCTGCTCCAGCGCCGTGAACGGCCGCGCCCGCGAGCCGTCGCCCGCCGCACCCTCCGGCGCGACGAAGATTTCCGCCGCCTGCGCGGCGACGCCGACAAGCAGTAGTGCTGCGAAAGCCCCGGAGCAGCGGAGTGCTGTAGATTTCATGGATGGCCTTCCTTGGAGAGCGCGCCGATATCCTTGGGCAACTGCGCAAGCACGGCGATGGCGTCGGTAGTTGGGTCGTGCCACCGGACCAGCGCCAGGGCGGCGCGCGTGGCGCGGTTGAGCGGCAGGCGCCAGCGGTCGGCGAACACGCCGGAGAGATCCTGCCGCGCCGCGCACGAGGCGGCCACGAGCCAGTTGAGCGACTGGCGCAGCGCAGCTTCGCGGTCCTGGCCTTTGAACGGCGGACACTTCGCCAGCTCGGCATAGAATCTTTTCAGCCACTGATCGCCGCCGCAGTCGCGCCGCAGCTTGAGCATGGCGGAGGCATAGAGCACCGGCTGGTCGGAGGGCTGGAGCGGCCGGCCGTCGGGACGTTTGAGCCGCGGCTCCTTCTCGCCCAGCCCGCAGACCGCGGTGAACGCGCGCAGAAAATCCAGGTCTGTCTTCGCATAGAGCGCTTCGGCCTCCTCAATGATCCGGCGCGTCGCGCGGTCGGGGTCTTCGCAGCCGAGCGCGTCCATGCACACATAGCGCATAAAGACCGCATACCCGGTGAGAAACAGGGCGTGGCGCTCGCCGAACGTGTAGAAGTTGCGGCCCATCTCATAGAAATAGTAGTGGGGAAAAGCGTTGGTCTGCGCGGCGATGAGCGGATAGTCGTGGTTATAGAAACCGCACACCTCGATGCCGGTGACGCCGATGTAGCCGCAACCCAGGCCGCATGTCAATTCGCCGCGCGGCACGGCGGCAATGGTTGCCCTGCCACCGAAGTGTTTAAACAGGCGGGGCGTGCGGCCGGTCAGGTCGGCATATAAACGCCAGCCGGCGTCGAGGCGCGCAACGAACTGCGCCATCACGGCCCCCTCGAAGTTGCTGCTGGTGGTCAGGAAGACCACCAGCTCGCCGGACCAAGGCGTCATCTGCGTGGAAAGACCAGCCTTCTTCCAAGCGTCAGGCCGGAACGCGAGCGGGCCATAATCCAGCGACACGCCCGGCGTCAGCAACTGCTCCGCGCCAGCAACGCTGATCAGCAGCCCCAACACAACAGCCAACATTTTTTTCATGAGTGGTTTTCCAAGGCATGGAAACACGACCGGCGCATCTTTCCAGACCTGGGCAACGTTTGCAGCGCTTTTTCCTGGCCGCGAGACCCGGGCCGGTCCGATCCGGCGGATCCGACTGATCTTCGTCCCTCGTCACCCGCCCCTCGTCCCTCGCTTATCATTCGCCGCGGAGGTGGCGGATGGCGGCGGGGTTGACGCCGAAGGCTTTCTTGAAAGCGTGCGAGAAGTGGAACGCATCGGCAAAGCCGCACTGCGCGGCGACCTCCTTGACCAGCAGGTCGGTGTCCTGCAGCAGTGTCGCGCCACGCTGGAGCCGCGCGCGCAGCAGCAGCTGGTAGGGGCTGCGGCCCTCGAACCGGCGGAACAGCCGGCAGAGATATTCCGCGCTGACGTGGCATTGCGCGGCGGCCTCGGCCACGGTCGGCACATCGGCGCCGCGCTCGTCGAGGAACCCGCGGCAGCGGACGTAGGCGGCGTAGGCCGGCGAGCGCGCGGCGTCGTAGGGCACGGCGCGGTCGGCCAGGGTCAGCAACAGGTTCTCCGCGAGGTTCGCGCAGATGCTCGGCGTGTGGCGGCGCTGCTGAAGCGCGGCGTGGATGAGGTCATCGAGCAGCGTGCGCACGCGCACCGGCTCCGGGACGCGGCTGACGCGGCCGGGCGGCAGGCCGGCGGCGCGCAGCAGCGGCGCCGCGCGCGCGCCCGTGAAGTCGAGGAAGTACTTGAGCAGCGGCGCCGCGCGGTCGCTGCGGATGTCGTGCGGCACGTTGGGCCCGTAGGCAAAGACGACGCCGGGCGCGAGATGATAGCGCCGGCCCGCCAGCACCAGCTCGCCCGCGCCGCCCGCGACGAACTCGAGGCAGCTCCAGGGGAAATTAGCGCGCCGGATCCGGTAGTCCGGCGCGCAGCGCTCCCAGCCGCCGCTGATCACCGTCAGGTCCGCCTCGGACTGCGGACGCAGGTCGAGCAGGAAGCGCTGCGCGGACCGGACCTGCACGCTGTAGAAGTCCGGCGTGGCCTCGGGTACGTTTTTCTTATGGGCTGTCATCGGGAGAGCTGGAAGTCAGGTGTAAGGGGTAACCTTTCCGGAAGTTAGTCGCGGGCTTTTGAGGAAAATCTTTTCATGTCCGCCACATTCATTTTTCCGCACAGCTTCGGCTCGCGAGTACGCTCGCCCTCCCAAGGAGGCCGGCGGCAGGTGTGGGAGGGCGAGCGTCCCCGCGAGCCGTCTTCCACCCCGTTATCGCGACACCGCGGCATCATAGCTGCGGCCGGGAGTTGGTCAAGAATTGACATGCGTTGGTCAATCTTTGGCATTTACGGGCGGGCGGGCGGCACCTAGGCTGCGCGCGGTCGTCGCGTCGGCTGGCGATGCGCGGCTAGGAGCGGAATCATGAAACGTCAACCCTTCGGACGGACAGGACTGGACATACCGCCGATCATTTTCGGCACGAGCTGCCTAGGCAACCTCTACGAGGCGCTGCCATGGGAGACGAAACTCGCCATCCTGCGCGAATTTTTCAAGCACGTACCCGCGCCGGTGGCGCTGGACACGGCCGGCAAATACGGCGCGGGCCTCGCGCTGGAGGTCATCGGCAAGGGCTGCCGCGAGCTGGGCATCCCGGCGGAAAACCTCGTGTTGAGCAACAAGCTCGCGTGGGTGCAGACGCCGCTGACCGGGCCGGAGCCGACCTTCGAGCCGGGCGCGTGGGCCGATCTCAAAAACGACGCGGTCCAGAAGATCAGCTACGACGGCATCCTCGAATGCTGGGAACAGGGCTGCCAACTCGTCGGCGCGCCCTACCACCCGCAGCTCGCGAGCGTGCACGATCCCGATGAATATCTGTTCGCCGCCAAGACGCCCGCCGAGCGCCAGCAGCGCTGGGACGATGTGCTCGGCGCCTACCGCGCGCTGGCGCAGCTCAAACAGCAGGGCAAGGTCAAGGCGATCGGCGTCGGTTCCAAGGATTGGAAAACCATCCGCGAGATCGCCGCCGTGGTGGACCTCGACTGGGTCATGCTCGCCTGCAGCCTGACGATCTACACGCATCCGCCGGAGCTGCTGGCATTCATCGCCGACCTGCGCGCCCGTGGCGTCGGCATCGTCAACAGCGCGGTCTTCAACGCCGGCTTCCTGACCGGCGGCGCGTTCTTCGACTACCGCAAGCTCGACGCGAACAAGGCCGAGGACCAGCCCTACTTCGTCTGGCGCACAAAATTCTTCGCGCTCTGCAAGCAGTTCGCGGTCAAGCCGGCCGTCGCGTGCGTCCAGTTCGGCCTGACGCCGCCGGGCGTCGCCAGCATCGCGCTCAACACGAGCAAGCCCGACCGCGTGCAGCAGAACGTCGAGCTCGTCCAGACGGTGGTCCCACAAGCCTTCTGGACCGCCTGCAAGGACGCCGGGCTGATCGCGAAGGATTATCCGTACGCAGGCTGACCGGCATTTATGATTTCCGGTTTATGGTCGGAGGCGAGGTGTCGAATGAAAACCAAGCAACACAAAGCGTGGCTGCTGGCGCTTTCTTTGGCGGCGGGCGCGCTGGTGCAGCCGGTCGCGCGGTCGGCGGAGCCGCCGTCCGGCAAGACGGCCACCGAACAACGCCTCGCGTGGTGGCACGAGGCGAAGTTTGGGATGTTCATCCACTGGGGACTTTATTCGCAACTCGCGGGCGAGTGGAAGGGCGGCTATTACCAAGGCATCGGCGAGTGGATCATGTTCAAGGCGCGCATTCCGCTGGCGGACTACGCGGCGGTAGCGCGGCAGTTCAACCCGGTGAAGTTCGACGCCGACGCGTGGGCGCAGCTCGCGCAGGACGCGGGCATGAAATATCTCATCATCACCTCGAAGCACCACGACGGCTTCGCGATGTTTAGCTCGCAGGCGGACAAGTTCAACATCATGGATGCGACGCCGTTCGGACGCGACCCGGTCAAGGAACTCGCCACTGCCTGTGCGAAGCGCGGGATCAAGTTCGGCGTCTATTATTCGCAGGCGCAGGACTGGTCCGCGCCCGGCGGCGCGATCTGGAAAGGCCGACATGAGGCGGATCCGACCTATGAAGTGCCGCAGTGGGATCCGAAACAGAATGGAGATTTCGACACCTACTTCGACCAGAAAGCACTCCCGCAGGTGCGCGAGCTCTTGAGCAACTATGGACCGATCGCGGTGCTCTGGTTCGACACGCCGCTCGGCGTCATGAACGTCGAGCGCGCTTCCAGGCTGGAAAAACTCGTGCACGAGTTGCAGCCCAACTGCCTCGTCAGCGGACGGCTCGGCGGAAAATTCCAGAGCGACTACGCCTCCGAAGGCGATAACGCCGTCCCGAATCTCTCCCGCGCTGGTGCATGGGAAACGCCCGCCACGCTCAATGACACGTGGGGTTTCAAGAAGCATGACCACCATTGGAAGACCGCGGCCAACGTGACGTTCAAACTCGTGGACATCGTCAGCAAGGGCGGCAACTACCTGCTCAACATCGGTCCCGACGGCGTGGGTGTCGTGCCGAAACCGAGCCAGGACACGTTGCGCGGAGTGGGCCGCTGGCTGAAGGTCAACGGCGAGGCGATCTACGGCGCCGGGCGCACGCCGTTTGGCGAAGAGTTCGGCACGCCGGACAAAGCGGCGGCGGGTGCGAAGAGCGCGCCACATCGGGAATGGCGCTGCGAAGTCTGCGGCGCGGCCCAGGATCATCAGCTGCCATTCGAGCCGCGCACCGACTGGCGCTGCACCACCAAGCCCGGCAAGCTCTACATCCACATCTTCCACTGGCCCGCGACCGGCAAGCTGGAGCTGCCGGCGGTGAAAGAAATAATTTCGCACGCCTATGTGCTGGCCGACCCGAAACACGCGGAGCTGAACGTGACGCAGACGGAAAGCGGCGTTTCCATCGCACTGCCGCCCACAGCTCCCGATTTGATCGCTGCGGTGGTGTGTCTGGAAACAAAATGAGCGGCCCATGTCACCCCACAGATTATGCCGGTGAGTTTCCAAGGTTTGGAAATGGAACCGGGAAATTTTCCAAGCGTTGGAAAATTTCGCGCCTCTGCTTCCAAGGCCTGGGAAAATTCAGGCACAAAGCTCCACGCCTTGGAAGCGGTCGCGGAGCGGATGGAACCACGGTAAATTTTTTTGCCCTGCTCACCGCCCTGCTGCTGGTGCCGACGACCTTGACGGTCCGCGCCGATGCCGGAAAGCCCATAACCGATGTGTTCGTGGATGTGGCGCACATCCGGCACGACGCGAAATCATGGGGCGACACGTGGGATCATCTCTGGGCCCTCGACGATCATCTTTATACGTTCGGCTGCGACGGTGGTGGCTACGGGACTAATAATAACAACCTCAATTTCAACAAACTCACCGGTCCCGCGTGGGATCAGCTCGTCGGCAGCCCGGTCAATCCGATGTCGGAATATGGCAAGAATGGTGCCTATCTGGCGGAAAACTCCACCCAATTATTGGAACGGACCTGGTCCAAGATTACCCGCAGACCGAACTGGAAGGTGACCGGAGCCGATTCCATTGATGGCGTGTTTTATGCCTTTGTGGCTCAAAACTGGTATGGCAACCAAAATGCCTATGGTGGCAACACGCTGGATCCTTTCCTGCGCCAGACGGTGAACAACATGAGCCTCATCAAGTCCACCGACAAAGGACTTACCTGGACACGCACCATGGCAGCCAATGCGGTGCAGCCCATGTGGACCAACAAGCTGTTCAGCACCGCGTTCTTTTTCAAATACGGGCAGAACGGCGGCAGCACCCGGCAGGACGCGCAGGACAAGTTCGTCTATGCCATTTCCAACGATGGTTATTGGAACTGCGGGTCGGCCTTTTATCTCGGACGCGTGGCGCGCGCGAAGCTCGGCCACCTCAATGCCGCCGACTGGCAGTTCTACTGCGACGGCAACTGGACCGGCGAGTTGAGCGCGGCCACGCCTGTGCCCGGCCTGCCCAACGGCCAGAACAAATGCACGATGGGCAGCCCGCTCTGGTTGCCCTCGCTGAAACGATACGTCACCGTCACCTGGTTCGATCCCTGCACCACCACCAAGTGGCATTATCCCGAGGACGTGACGTTCGCGTTCTATCAAGCCGAACATCCGTGGGGACCGTGGTCCTGCATCGGCGCCAAAGCGGCGATGGAATTCATCGGCGGGCCGGGCACCAACCACGTCAGTCGCTGGTATGGTCCGACGTTGAGTCCGAAGTTCATCACCGATAATCCCGACGGCAGTGTCACGGCGATTCTGCTTTTCTCCGGTCAGACTTGGGAGAACAAGCCGGACAGCCTCTACAAGAACAACTCCTGTCCCGTCACGTTTTACACCCGGCCATTGCCCAAGCTCCGCGAGACAGTCAACGACACCGCCGCGAAATATTCCGACGGCTGGCGCTACGAACCGCGGCGCGGCGCAGGCGATCACCAAGATGATGTTCATGTGACAGATAAAACCGGCAGCTACTGTGATTTTGAATTCGCCGGCGCAGGCCTTGAAATCCTCTCGGAGAAATTCCACGACATGGGCGAGGTGGAGGTTGTGCTGGACGGCCAGGCGCAAGGCAGGTTCAATCTCTATCAGGACCCGATGCCGCGACTCTACCAGGTTCCCTTCTACCGCAAAATGGATCTAGCCCAAGGCCGGCATACCGTCCGCGTGATCAACCGCGCGCCGGAGGGTGTCAGCTGTATCGTGGATGGCTTCAAAATTTATGGTGCACCGTGAACCTTGCAACAAATCCTGAACTGGAGCTTGACGGCCAGCCGCTGTCCGGCAAACTCACGACCTATTTCGACGCCGCCGGTGCGTCGGTCGAGTTTCGCGTTCCCGCCGGCGGCATGGCGAGGGTGACGCTTCGCGGCGGAGAAAAATGAGATTACGATTACGGGCAGAATTAGGAATTTGAACTGTACGACAAGGGACCAATGACCCATGACAGGTGACAACAAACCGCTGCGCATCGATGCCCACCATCACTTCTGGAAATACACCGTCAAGGAGTACGGCTGGATCGACGACTCGATGAATGTGATCCGGCGCGATTTTCTGCCGGAACACCTCCGGACGGAGATCGCCGCCGCGGGCATAGAGGGCGTCATCTCGGTCCAGGCGCGGCAGACCGAACAGGAGACCGCGTGGCTGCTGGGCCTGGCCGAGAACAACTCGTTCATCAAGGGCGTTGTCGGCTGGGTGCCGCTGGCGTCCCCCAAGGTGGACCGGTCGCTCGAAAAGCATTGCCGGCACTGGAAGCTCCGCGCGGTCCGCCACGTGGTGCAGGGCGAGCCGGACGACCGCTTCATCCTCGGCGAGGAGTTCAACGCCGGCATCCGGCTGCTGCGCGAGTTCGGGCTGGTTTATGACATCCTGATTTTCGAGCGGCAGCTGGCGCCGACCATCGAGTTCGTGGATCTGCACCCGGAGCAGGTGTTCGTGCTCGACCACATCGCCAAGCCGAAGATCAAAACCAACGAGCTGGAACCCTGGCGCACGAACATGCTCGCACTGGGCAAGCGGCAGAACGTGTACTGCAAGATGTCCGGCATGGTGACCGAGGCGGATTTCGCGACGTGGACCGAGGCGCAGCTCCAGCCCTATCTGGACACCGTGCTCGAGGCGTTCGGCCCGCGGCGGCTGATGTTCGGCTCCGACTGGCCGGTCTGCCGCGTCGCCTGCGACTACAAACGCTGGGTGGAACTGGTCGGGCGGTTCATCGCCAAGCTTTCCGCCGACGAGCAGGCGCGCATCATGGGCGGCACGGCGGTCGAGGCGTATGGGCTGAAATAAAGCATGGTGAATGGATGATGGCGGATGGTGGAAACAAATTTTCTGAAAAGACCCCTGCCGGCTTGCCCGGCTGGTGAATAAGTTCTGGAACTAGCGGTTGCCAGCCGCAGAATCCGGCCGTGGCGGGGCTCCGGAGGGACAAGCCCGCCGGGGGCGCGAGACAGGAGAATAAACTATGAAAGCTTTTCGAATCACGGCGCCGGGGCAGACGGAGATCGCAGAAGTTCCGCAGCCGCAGGCGGGCGCGGGCGAGGTGCTGCTCAAGGTGAACATCGTCGGCTACTGCGGCTCCGACCTGAACACCTATCGTGGCAAGAATCCGATGGTCACCCTGCCGCGCATCCCCGGCCACGAGGTCGCGGCGACCATCGCGGCGGTCGGCGCGGGCGTGCCCGCGGAGTGGCAGGTCGGGCAGCCGGTGACGCTGTCGCCCTACACGAGCTGCGGCACGTGCCCTTCGTGCCGGCGCGGGCGCGCAAACGCGTGCCAGTTCAACCAGACGCTCGGTGTGCAGCGTGATGGCGCGCTGACGGAATACATCGTCACGCCCTGGCAGAAGCTGTTCCGCTCGCCCAAGCTGGGGCTGCGCGAGCTGGCGCTGGTCGAGCCGCTGACGGTGGGCTTCCACGCGGCGGCGCGCGGCGAGGTGACGGCGCAGGACGTCGTCGCCGTCTTCGGCTGCGGCGCGATCGGGCTCGGCGCGATCGCCGGCGCGGCGTGGCGCCAGGCGCAGGTCATCGCGATCGACATCGATGATGCCAAGCTGGAGATCGCGCGCCAGGCGGGCGCGACGCACACGATCAACACGGCCAAGCTGAACCTGCACGAGACGCTCGCCAAGCTGACCAACGGCGGGCCCGACGTGGTGATCGAGGCCATCGGCCTGCCGCAGACGTTCCGCGGCGCGGTGGAGGAAGTCGCCTTCACGGGCCGCGTGGTCTACATCGGCTATGCGAAGGAAGCGGTCGCCTACGAGACGAAATATTTCGTGCAGAAGGAAGTGGATATCCGCGGCTCGCGCAACGCGCAGCCGGAGGACTTCCGCGCGGTCATCAGCCTGCTCGAGACCGGCAAGTTCCCGCTCGACCGCATCGTGACGCACACGTTCCCCTTTGAAAAAGCTGGCGAAGCGCTGGCCCTATGGGATAAGAATCCCGCCGCTGTTACCAAGATGTTGGTGACCCTGTAGCGTGCGCCGGGAGCCACCGGCTCGATTTTGAGATGAAAGATTTGATCGTCAGGAAAAACCACAGACAGGAGTAAAGACATGCTGAAGGGAATATCGCCGCTGTTGAGTCCGGAGCTGCTCTCGGTACTGTGCCGCATGGGGCACGGCGACGAGCTCGTCCTCGCCGATGCGCACTTTCCTGGCGAGACGATGGGCAAGCGCGTGCTGCGCGCCGACGGCCTCAAGATCGCCGACCTGATCGACGCCATCCTGCCGGTGTACGAACTCGACGGCTACGTGGATGCGCCGCTGGTGATGATGGCCGCCGTGCCGGGCGACAAGCTCGATCCCAAAGTCGAGCGCGCCTATCGCGCCGCCGTGGACCGCCACGCGCCCAAGACCCCGGCCATCTCCCGCCTGGAACGGTTTGCCTTCTATGACCGCGCCAAGGAAGCCTTCGCCGTCGTCATGACCGGCGAGACCGCCAAGTACGGCAACATCATTCTCAAGAAGGGCGTCACGCCCGTCAAATAAGGAGCCCCCCATGAAAATGTTCACCACACAAGATGGAAAAAACCTGTTCGTCACCTTCGCCCTGGTGACGACGCTGTTCCTGCTCTGGGGCTTCTGCAACGGGATGATCGACATCCTGAACAAGCACTTCCAGAACACCCTGCACATCACCAAGTTCCAGTCAGGCTTCGTGCAGTTTGCCAACTACCTGGCCTACTTCCTGATGGCGATTCCCGCGGGCCTGCTCGCCAAGAAGTTCGGCTACAAGGGCGGCATCATCATCGGCCTCGTGCTGATCGCGGCCGGCGCGTTCTGGTTCATCCCGGCGACGAAGATCGGCACCTACTGGGCGTTCCTCACGGGCCTCTTCATCCTCGCCACGGGCATGACCTGCCTGGAGACGATCGCGAACCCCTACGCCACCGTGCTCGGCCCGCCGGAGTCCGGCGCCACGCGCATCAACATGGCCCAGACCTTCAACGGCCTCGGCTGGATCCTCGGCCCGGTCGTCGGCGGCTATTTCGTCTTCGGCGGCAGCGGCGAAGGCGCGGCGGCGGCGCCGGCGAGCAACGCCGGCCTCTACATCCCCTACATGGGCGTCGGCATTGTGGTGACCATTCTCATCATCGTCTTCGCCATCGCCTATATCCCTGACATCCACAACGAGGAAGAGGTCAAGGACGAGGTCGTCGGCAAGTCCGTCAAGCCGCTGTGGCAGCGCCACCACTTCACGCTCGGCGTGCTCGCGCAGTTCCTCTATGTCGCGGCCCAGACCGGCATCTTCAGCTTCTTCATCAACTACCTCGTCGAGAACGTCCACGGCATGACCGACAGCCGCGCGAAGAACCTGCTCGGCGTCGGCGGCTTCGGCCTGTTCATGTTCGGCCGGTTCTGCGGCAGCTTCGTCGTCGGCCTGATGAAGCCGCAGAAGGCGCTGGCGATCTACGCCTCGATCTGCTTTGTGCTCTCCCTGCTCGCGATGGCTGGCCTCGGCATGGTCGGCGTCGTCGCGCTGTTCGGCACGTTCTTCTTCATGTCCATCATGTTCCCGACGATCTTCGCGTTGAGCATCCGCGGGCTTGGCGAGCACACCAAGCTCGGCTCATCGCTCCTCGTCATGTCCATCGTCGGCGGCGCGATTGCCCCGCCGGTCATGGGCCTGATCGCCGATCACTTCTCGATGAAGGTCGGCTTCGCCATCCCGGTGGTCTGCTTCATCGTCGTCGCCGCCTACGGCATGCTCTGGAAGAAGCTCGAGGGCAAGGACGCCGGCTCCGATGAGCCCTTCGTCCTCCGCCCGGGGCACTGAAGAAAACGCGTGCTGGAGCGGTGGCGCGCCGGAATTTCGCCCGTCCGCTCCAGCACTTTTCCAAGGCTTGGAAAGGCCGACCCCTGGTTTTTCCAACCCTTGGAAAGGTTACGCCGGGCAGTTCCCATGCTTGGAAAAACTTTTTATGGGCGAGGCTTCCAGCCCCGCGAAATGAACGGAAAAATAGCGCGGGGCTGCAAGCCCCGCCCACGCAAGCGGCGTTCCGCTGAACAGCGGGACGCCCTGTGACAAAATATTTGAAAGGAATCTGAACATGAAACAACTCGAAAAATACAGCATGGGCGTGGGCGACCGGTTCGGGCGCGAGGGCGCCGCACAGCTCGCCGCCTTCATCAAGGCCAAGGACGCCGGCGTCGCGATCGCGCCGGTCTGGAACAAGTCCAACCGCGAGCACCAGATCATCCACACCGCGCCCCCCTCGGTGCGCGCCGAGGCCGACGCCGCCGTCCGCGCCGCCGGCTGGCAGGGCGGCTATCATGTGGATGCCGACCACATCGGCCTCAAGAACGTGGACGGCTTCATCGCCGCCAGCGACTTCTTCACGCTCGACGTCGCCGACTTCACCGGCAAGCCCGCGGAAGCCGCCGCGATCCAGGCGTTCGCCGCGCGCCACGCCCACCTCGCCGGCGCGCTGAAGATCCCCGGCGTCACCGAGACCTATCACATCACGCCCCACCAGATCGAAAAGATCGCGGAGAAATACCTGCTCGCCGTGCAGGAAGCCGGCAAGATCTACCGCCACGTCGCCGCGCAGAAGGGCGCCGAGAATTTCATCACCGAGGTCTCGATGGACGAGACCGACGCCCCGCAGACGCCCCTGGAGATGCTCTTCATCCTCGCCGCGATCGCCGACGAGAAGATCCCGGCGCAGACCATCGCGCCGAAGTTCACCGGCCGGTTCAACAAGGGCGTGGACTACGTCGGCGACGTCGCGCAGTTCGAGAAGGAGTTCAACGACGACCTCGCCGTCATCGAGTTTGCCGTGCGCCAGTTCGGGCTGCCGGCGAACCTCAAGCTCTCCGTGCACTCGGGCAGCGACAAGTTCTCGATCTACGCCCCGATCCGCCGCGCGCTCAAGCGCACCGGCGCGGGCCTGCACCTGAAGACCGCCGGCACCACCTGGCTCGAGGAGGCCGCCGGCCTCGCGCTCGCGGGCGGCTACGGCCTGACCCTCGCGCGGGAGATCTACGCCGGCGCGCTCGGGCGCTTCGACGAGATGTGCGGGCCGTATGCGACGGTGATCGACATCAACCGCCACCAGCTGCCGACCGTCGCCGAGGTCAACACCTGGACCGGCGCGCAGTTCGCCGCGGCGCTGCGCCACGACCAGGGGAACCCGGCCTACAACCGGAACCTGCGCCAGCTCCTGCATGTGGGCTACAAGGTGGCCGCCGAGAAGGGCGCCGCCTTCCTCCAGGCCCTCGACGAGAACCGCGCGGTCATCGCCGACCTGGTGACCGACAACCTGTTCACGAAGCACATGCAGCCGCTGTTCTTCGGGTAAACCGTTTTCGTCAACAGGAGGACGCAACAGATGACAACCCGGCCCCAACAGCCGACCCGCCGTAAATTTCTGACCGCCGCCGGCCTGCTTGGCGCCGTAGCGACCGCCTCCGCCGTCCACGCCGCCGAAAAGCAGCCCGCGATGAAGGTTGTGCACCACGTCCTGTTCTGGCTCAAGAACAAGGAATCCCAAGCCGACCGGGACCGGCTCATCCAAGGCTTGCGGACGCTCCAGCAAATTTCGCAGGTCCGCGCCCTGCATATCGGTGTCCCGGCCGACACGACCAAGCGCCCCGTCGTTGATGCAAGCTACAGCGTTACCGAACTGATGATCTTTGACAGCGTCGAGGATCAGAACAGCTACCAGGACCACCCCATCCATAAAAAGTTCGTCGCCGACCACTCCGCCCTATGGGAGAAGGTCATCGTTTATGATTCCGTCGCCGTCCGCGAGGGTTAGCCGCCCACAAGCACCCGCTTGACTCCTATCCGGCGGCTTCTACACTGCGGCCACGCTGGCCCGGGTGCTCTCGACGCCCATGGTCACGGCTTTTCTGGCCATGAACTATAAGCGGCATTATTTCTGGATGAACATGGCCGGTGCCATCGGCGCCAGCCTAGGCGGGCTGGTCTGGTTCATTGACGCCAGCGTGAGGATGTTCAGCCACTCCGTCGCGAAGATGCCGTTCGACGCCATCGCGTGGCGGATGTACGCCTATCCTGCCATCGGCGGCGCCTTGGTTTGGCTGCTCGTCCGCTTCCCTTGGATGGCGCGCTGTGACGCCTGCGGCGCCCGGCTCCGTTATCGGCGGCAAGCTGAACACATCTATGTCTGCCCTCAGTGTGGCGCGACGTTCGATCCGGACGCGCGCCAGACGGCTGCGGGCCAGCCACAGGACGCCTCTCCTGGCGTGGGCGATGTGCTGGTGGAGGAAGCACCCGGTGCGCACGCATGGCTGGCGCGGTTGCGCCAGAAGCTTTACCCAAGGTCCCAGGCCGGCCAGACCACCTGGAAAATAGCCCTGGGCGCGCTCTGTGTCATGGCGCTCCTGAGCACGTGCGTTCCGATCAAGGGGCTGGAAGTCGACGTCATGGGCATCGCCGTCCCCAAATCAACCGCAGCCTGCGTGGCCTGGATGGCTTGGGCGCTCCTGAACCTCTACCTGCTGGCCGGTACCGTTTGGAACCTGATCGACCCCGAAGACGAAAAGACGGGCAACCTCGCATGGTGGCGGAGGCTGCTGCTCATCGGCTTCGGCGTGGTCAGCGTCTCCGTCAGCCTCCTGGCACCCTTGTTCCTCCAGCTGTAAAAGAATAAGAGGGGCCTGCGTGATATCGCCCAGCCGGGCTCCCTGGCTGACAGACCGGCATAACCCGCCTGCTTTGTGGGCGGGAGCTCCGCTCCCGCGTTTATCAGCTTGTGCTATGCAGTTCTCGGGAACTGGAGCTCCCGCCCACCAAGGCTGATTGTTCTGTAGCCGCGTTCGTGAGAACGCGGCCGCCTACACTCTCCGCATGCGACGAATACAGCGCCCAAAGCGTTGACCAACCTCGAAAAGGCCAAACTTCAGGACCGGATGGCGGTCTGCTGTGGTGCTGCACATAGCTGTGGCCGCCGCGCCCTTAACCTCCGCCTTGACTCCACCACCCATCGTCCTACACTGCCGCCACTTCGCGAGAGGATCACCAATGAAAACGATCTGTTCAGGATGGATGTTGGCGCTGCTTTGCTCGGCGTTCGGCGCAGCTCAGGCGGCGGAGCTGGATTTGCACGCGCTGCTCCAGCCGGTGCCGGCGACGGCGGCGTTCCGCGACGCGGAGTTCAATATCTGGTGCGGCTCGATGGCCAAGGGCGATGACGGGCAGTATCACCTGTTCTACTCGCGCTGGCCGCGCAAGCTCGGCCATGCGGCGTGGGTGACGCACTCGGAGATCGCGCACGCGGTCGCCGCCAGCCCCTTCGGCCCCTACAAGCACGCCGATGTGACCCTACCGCCGCGCGGCAAGGAATTCTGGGACGGCCTCTGCACGCACAACCCGACCGTCATCCGGGCCAACGGCAAGTATTACCTCTATTACATGGGCAACACCGGCGACGGCGTCGCGATGAAGACGCTGAACTGGACGCACCGCAACAACCAGCGCATCGGCGTCGCCGTGGCCGACAAGCCCGAAGGCCCGTGGCAGCGGTTCGACAAGCCGGTGATCGATGCCAGCAGCGATACGAACGCACCCGACGCGCTGATGATCGCGAATCCCTCGGTGTGCCAGCGGCCCGACGGCGGTTTCCTGATGGTTTACAAGGGCGTGGCGAAGCAGGGCAAGCCGCCGTTCGGCGGGCCGGTGGTGCACCTGGTGGCGACGGCTGACGCCGCGACCGGGCCGTTCAAAAAATTCCCGCAGCCGATCTTCACCAAGCCCGGCGAGCATTTCGCCGCCGAGGATCCGTTCATCTGGCGCGACACGGACCGCTACCGCGCGGTGGTCAAGGACAACCACGGCATCTTCACCGGCCGGGGCTACTCGCTCGCGCTGTTCGAGTCGCGCGAGGGCTTCGACTGGAAACCTTCCGAGCACGTGCTGGTGACCACGCCGCAGGTGACGTGGGCTGATGGCCGCACGCAGAAAATGGATGCGCTGGAACGTCCGCAACTCTATCTGGAGAACGGCGCTCCGGTCGCCCTCTTCTGCGCCGCCGCCGAGGCCAAAGGCCGCGATGGCTCGTTCAACGTCGCGATTCCGCTGAGTAAAATCAGCGCGCCGTGAACTCATTCGCTAATACTCTGCGCTGGCTTGGAACCGAGCCGCATACGGCGCGGACAGGCCGCATCGCCGCGGCTATTTTCTGCTTTGTTCTTTCTGGCTGCACGGCAGCTCCCAATCTATTTTTTGTTCAACTGCGCGGGGTCAAAGCTCAAGGCAGCCTAGCTGACCAGCGAGAACAGCTTGAAGTTATCGAAGTTTCGCCCCGACGGCTTGCCGAGGATCAAGCTCGAGATCTGTGGATCGAGCTGACAGCGACCCGGCGCGTGCCTTTGGCGGAAATTACTGAAGCCCTCATCAAAGACGCTGCAACCAGCAAGTTCGTTTCCTCCAGCCAAGCACACGCCACGTCCACGTATTATTACCAAGGTTATGCCTTTGAATTTGCGGGCGGATGCCTGGTAAAATTCACCGCCGACCGCTACGGATTTCCTCCGGCCAAGACTACAGCCTTCGTCCGCTTGGGTTCACGAAAGACCGGCACCTCGCTGTCGCTACCCTGCTCGATCGAGACGCTTGAGCAGGTGTTCGGGAAAGCAGACCAGATTAAGCGCGGTTTTGGTTGGTAGAGGAGGGTGAGGCTGGCCGAGCCGTGTTTTGGCAGCGCACATGCTCTGGCTAACTGGGAGCGGCGGCATTCCTGCCGCCGTCAAAAGTCATCGTTTGTTTGAGGATTGCAGGAGTCTTTGCAGGGGCGGTTCGCGGGGTTAGAAAACCCCGCCCACAAAAGCCGCCAAACAAATACACAGGTGTGGCGAAGGCAGCCCAGCCTATGCCGGCTTGGACTTCAGGAACTTGCCGAACTGGAGATCCTGCTCGCGGATGTGCGTGAGCAGCCAGTTGCCGAGGTAGGTGTTGACCGTCTCGGCCAGCTTCGTCGTGGCGCCTTCCTCATCGAAGTCGCGCACCAGATCCTTCAGCGTCTCGGTCAGCTCCTGGTGCTGGGCGAGCTGCGTCTTCAGGCCGGGATACTTCGCCGCGGCCATCAACTTTTCCTCGGTGGCGAAATGCTGCTGCGTGTAGTCCACCAGAAAGGCCAGCGTCTGGCCGAGTTGTACGGGTCCTTGGTGCGCCGCGATGGCGGAGGCCACGTCGTTGAGCCGCTGGATCCATTGCCGGTGCTGCTCGTCGATCTCGGCCACGCCGACGGTCAAATCTTTGCTCCATGCAATCTTGTTCATCGTCTTGTTCTCCGGGGCCGAGCATAGCAGACCCGCGCGCCGGCTCCAACCTCGACCTCATTGCGCCGGGACCAGCAGCAGCGGGCGCGCGCAGTCGCGGATGATCTTGGCGGCGACGCTGCCGCTCCAGAAGGCCTCGGACCCGGCCTTGCCGTGGGTCGCCAGCACGACGAGATCGGCATCCAGCTTTTCCGCCGCGGCGACCACTTCGCGCGCCGGATCGCCGCGCAACACCTGGGCTGCTGCGCGTAGCGCGGGGCTGGCTGCTCCGCCCACCAGGGCGGTGAGATGCTGGTGGAGGTGTTCGCGCGCGCCGCGCTCGGCCAGGTCGAGCATGATGCGCGTGGCGGAGGGCAGGAGCTGGCTGGAAACGGCGTCGCTGCCGGAGAGCGTCGCGGCGGTCGGCACGACAAACAGCAGCTCCAGTTTCGCCCCGGTCGCGCGGGCCAGGTCGGTGGCCAGCTGCAGCCCGATCTCATGCTCCGGCTGGCCGTCTTCCGGCACGAGGATCGTGCGGCAGGCGAACTGCGCCGGGCCGGCTTGCGGCGGACGTAGCAGCAGCACCGGCACGCGGCCAAGGCCGACGACCTGCTGGGCGATGCGCCCGAAAATCTTTTCATGCAGGTCGCGCCGGCCGTGCGCGCACATCACGATCAGGTCGGGCGCCAGCTCGCTCTCGTGCGCCACAACACCCTGGGCCACGTCCGCCATGGCGGCTTCATGAACGTGACACGCAACCTGGGCCGACTCCGGAAAGGCGCGGCAGCGGATCTCGTCGAGGTAGGCGGTGGCCTCTGCGGGCTGGCTCAGGTGACGGGCGCCATGGATGGAGGCGGGCGCGTCGCGCTCGATGATGTGGAGCAACGTGATACGCGCACCACAGCGCGCGGCGAGAAACGCGGCGGCGGGCAGCGCGGCCTCGGCAGGCGCGCTGCCGTCGAGCGGAACGAGGATGTGCTTAAACATGGCCGGAGCCTCCCAGGAACATCGAACGTCGAACACCGAACATCGAACACCGAAGGGCGGATCTGAAGTCGCTGCATCGTCCCCCGAAGCGCGGGGCATCCTTCGATCTGGATGGCGGCGTGTCACGCCGCCGCACGCAGAAAATTAACAAGCCCTTAGCCATGGCCGGTGCCTCCGAAGAAGAATTGCCAGACCAGATAGAAATTCAGCGCGACGATCAGGGCCGCAATGACCACGGTGATCACGGTGGTCAGCTTGCGGTTGACCAGCACGCCCATCAGGTCGCTGCGGCGGGTGAAGAGGATCAGCGGCACCAGCGCGAAGGGCAGGCCGAAACTCAGGACGACCTGGCTGATCACCAGCGTGCGCGTCGGATCGAAGCCGAGCCAGATGACGAGGAGCGACGGCGCGATCGTCGCCATGCGCCGCACCCAGACGGGAATGTGCCGCTTCAGGAAGCCCTGCATGATCACCTGCCCGGCCAGCGTGCCGACCGATGACGACGAGAGGCCGGAGGCGAGCAGCGAGACGGCGAAGATGACACCCGCCGCCTTGCCGAGCAGCGGCTCCAAGGTCTTGTAGGCGGAATCCAGCGAGCCGACGTCCGTCATGCCCGCGCGATGGAAGGTGGCCGCGGCCATGATCAGCATCGCCATGTTGATCAGGCCCGCGAGGCCCATGGCGATGGTGACATCGGCGATCTGGTAGCGGAACAGCCGTTTGAGCAGCGCCGGCTCGCGCACGACGATGCGGCTTTGCGTCAGCGCCGAGTGCAGGAAAATCACGTGCGGCATGACCGTGGCGCCCAGGATGCCGGTGGCGAGCAGGATGCTCTCCGTGCCGTGGAACTGCGGGACGACGGCATGGAAGGCGACCTGTTTCCAGTCGGCGTGGCCGAGCAGCGTCTCGACGAGGTAGCAGACGGCGATCACGCCGACGAACGCGGTGATCGCCGCCTCCAGCGGGCGGAAGCCGCGGCGCTCGAGGCCCAGCAGCAGGAAGGTGAACGCCGCCGTCAGCAGCCCGGCGAACCAGAGCGGGACGCCGAAGAGCAGGTAGAAGCCGACCGCCGCGCCGAGGAATTCCGCGAGGTCGGTGGCCATCGCGACGACTTCCATCACGCCCCACATCAGCCAGACCACCCATGGCGGGAAATGCTCGCGGCACAGCTCGGCGAGATTCCGGCCGGTGGCGATGCCGAGCTTGGCGGAGAGGGTCTGGATCAGCATCGCCATCAGGTTGCTGGCGAGGACCACCCACAGCAGCGTATAGCCGAACTGCGCGCCGCCCTGGATGTTGGTGGCGAAGTTGCCCGGATCCATGTAGGCGATGCTGGCGATGAACGCGGGGCCGAGGAACGGCAGCAGGCGCTTGAGACCGCGGCGCTGGTGGCCGCCGCTCAGCACCTGTTCCGCCGCCGCCAGTGTGCCGGCGTCGGCCAAAGATTTTCCGCTTTCGTCGCTCATGTTGTCCCAGGCTGGCCCGCCGTGACGGGCCGGAAACCGTGCACGGGGGTTTTCCCAAGGCTTGGAAAAACCGGGCTCACCCGCTTCCAGGCCCGGGCGCCCGCCGCCGCGCACCGCGCCTAATGTGCCGTGAATCGCCGGATTAGCAAGGTGCGAGTATGGAAAGTCCGGCCACGCGGCGGGCACTGCGTGGCTAGGTATGCCCCGCGGCACCCGGCCTGTGGGACGCCCGCGCGCCAGTGCTCCGGGTGCGCCCCCGGGCCTTCATCGCACAGTTGTACAACTATGCGATGAAGCGTTTGAGCTCACGAAGGCTCTGCGCCCCGGGCCAGGCGCCGGCGTGTCCCAGCAACGTCAGCCTCCGCGCCCACGTACACCGCCGCGTGCGACGATCCGTGGTCCAGAGCCAAGTTTCTCCCGCGCATCACGCTTCTTGACCGCACACGGGGACCGGCGGCATGATGCGCGGCGCGTTTTCACAATCGGGAGCAACCATGCAGATGAAACATTGGCTGATGGGTTTGATGTTGGCGGCGACGGGCGCGATGGCGGACGATCTGGCGGCGGAAAAAATACTGACGCCCCCGCCGGCGGCGACGCCCCGGATCAACGGGCCGAGCGTGTTCGGCGTGCGGCCCAACGCGCCGTTCCTCTACACCATCCCGGCGACGGGCGCGCGGCCGGTGAAGTTTGCCGCAGAAACCCTGCCGGCGGGGCTGAAGCTTGATGAACAGACGGGCAGCATCACGGGCCATGTGACCGATACGACCCATAGGACGTATGAGGTCCTGTTGAAGGCCAGCAACGCGAAGGGCGAAACGTCGCGCAAATTCAAGATCGTGGTGGGTGAGAAGATCTGCCTGACGCCGCCCATGGGCTGGAACAGCTGGAACTGCTGGGCCGAGGCGGTGGACCAGGACAAGGTGCTGCGCTCGGCACGCGCGATGATTGCCTCCGGCCTCAAGGAACACGGCTGGACCTTCATCAACATCGACGACACATGGCAGGGCGTCCGCGGCGGGCCCTTTGGCGCCATCCAGGGCAACGAAAAGTTCCCCGACATGAAGAAACTGACCGATGACATCCACGCGCTCGGCCTCAAGACGGGCATCTATTCGACGCCGTGGATCACCTCCTACGCCAAGTTCTGCGGCGGCGGCAGCGATGATGCGGCAGGGGTGTGGACGAAGAAGCTGTCCGACCAGAAGTTCTGGAAGCACGGCCGGCATTCGTTCGCGGCGGCCGACGCCAAGCAGTGGGCGGCGTGGGGCTTCGACTATCTGAAATACGACTGGAACCCGAACGATCTCGAGCACGTCAAGGAGATGAGCGAGGCGCTGCGGGCGACCGGACGCGACGTCGTCTACAGCCTCTCCAACTCCGCGCCGTTCGAGCACGCCAACGACTGGGCCCAATGGGCCAACTGCTGGCGCACGACCGGCGACATCTGGGACTACTGGGATCACAGCGACCACGACTGGCGCTACAGCGTCTCGGAGATCGGTTTCACGCAGGAGCGCTGGGCGCCGTTCGCGGGGGCGGGCCACTGGAACGACCCGGACATGCTCGTCGTCGGCCACGTGGGCTGGGGCCCGCAGCTGCACGCGAGCCACCTGACGCCGGACGAACAGTACACGCATATCAGCCTGTGGTGCCTGCTCTCCGCGCCGCTGCTCATCGGCTGCGACATGGAGAAGCTCGACGCCTTCACGCTCGGTCTGCTTTCCAACGACGAGGTGCTGGCGCTCGACCAGGACGCGCTCGGCAAGCCGGCGGTGCGCGTCGCAACGGTCGGCCCGGTGGACGTCTACCTGAAAGAGCTCGAGGATGGCAGCCGCGCACTCGGTTTCTTCAATCGCGGCCAGCAGGAATACCAGGCCGAGTTCAACAAGCTTTCCCGCATCGGCCTGGGCGGCAAGCAGCGCGTGCGCGACCTCTGGCGGCAGAAGGATCTGCCGGATACGACCGGCAAGCTCGCGCTCAAGGTCCCGGCGCACGGCGTCGTGCTGCTGAAGCTGACGGCGACAAAGTGATCTGCGGCTGAACGGGCGCACGCCGCAAAGCCTCCGGCGCACACGGCTTGCGGCCCGTCGCCGGCGTGCGCGCCTCCCTGGCGGGCGCTGCCGGAGCAGCCACCATACCGCGCGGCGCGCACGGCGGCGTGGGCGGAAAATCGCGCGGAATGCGCCGCTAGCAATGGATTTATTTCGACCGGCGCGCGCTTTTTCAGTTGCCCGGTGTGGGTGCGGCGCGTAGCTTCCCCTAGAGAAATTCACATGGCGGAAATGTCCATAGGCATGTTTCAGCAGCAGCGGCAGCAGATGCTGCTGGCGCCACAGCTCCGCCAGTCGCTGGAGCTGCTGCAGGTGCCGATGATGGAGCTGCGCTCCCTGGTGCAGCAGGAACTGGAGCGCAACCCGACGCTCGAGGAAAAGCCCGAGGACAACACGCAGATCGAGATCGAGCCCGACGCCGAGACGCAGGCCAAGGCCGACGAGGCGGAATTCCAGGACGAGTTCAAGAAGCTCTCCGAGATGGACGACGAGTGGCGCGAATATTTCCGCCAGACACAGGCGGCGCGGCCCTACACGGCCGACGACGCGGCCAAGCGCGAATTCCTGATGAACTCGCTGACGCGGCCGGAGTCGCTGCAGGAGCACCTGCTCCACCAGCTCCATCTCTCCGGCCTTTCGGAGCACGACCAGAAGATCGGCGACCTGATCGTCGGCAGCATCAACGACGACGGCTTCCTGACGACGACGCCGGAAGAGCTCGCCAGCTCCGGCGGCTACACGCAGGCGGAGATCGACCACGTGCTCGCCACCATCCGCGAATTCGACCCCATCGGCGTCGGCGCTCGCGACCTCGCCGACTGTCTGCTGCTGCAGCTGCAGCGCCTGGGCAAGGCGGACGCGCTCGCAGCCCACATCGTCCGCTCGCACCTGACGGAACTCGGCGGGAAAAAATTCGACGCCATCGCCAAGGCGCTGCATGCGACCAGCGAGGCCGTCCACGAGGCCGCGCTGCTGATCGCCACGCTCGAGCCGCGGCCCGGCCGCAAGTTCAATTCCGACGAGCCCACCTACGTCTCCCCGGAAGTGCTCATCCAAAAGGTGCGCGACGAGTACGTCGTGCTGATGGATCACGAGCACCTGCCGCACCTCTCGATCAGCAAGCACTACCGCCAGCTGATGGAAGACCCCTCCACCAGCCGCGAAGTCAAAAGCTACATCCGCGAAAAGGTGCGCGCCGGCGCGTTTCTCATCAAGAGCATCCAGCAGCGGCAGCACACGATCTCGCGCATCGCCGTTGAGATCGTGCGCGTGCAGCAGGAGTTCTTCGAAAACGGCGTCACGGGCCTCAAGCCGCTGACCATGGCGCACATCGCCGGCATCATCGGCGTCCACGAGACCACCGTCAGCCGCGCCATCGCCAACAAGTACATGCTCACGCCGCGCGGCCTGTTCGAAATGAAGTACTTCTTCACGCCGGGCTACCAGACGGCCGACGGCCAGACCGTCTCCAACAAGGTCATCAAGGACGCCATCGCCCAGATGATCGCTGCCGAGGACATCGCGCACCCGCTCTCCGACCAGACCATCGTCGCCAGGATCAAGGACAAGGGCATGACCGTCGCGCGGCGCACGATCGCGAAGTATCGCGACGAGCTGAAGATCCTGCCCTCGCACCTGCGCAAGGGATGAGGACCCGAAACATGCCCGCGTTCCACCGCCACCTGCCCGCCGCGCTGTCGGTGGCCTGCGCCTGCCTGTGCACCGGCTGCCTCACGCTGCAGAAATACCCCGACACGCCGCCCGCCCAGCTCGACCCGGCGCCGCCCAAGCCCATCCGCACCGCCCTGCCGCCGATCACCGCGGAACGCGGGACGAGAGACGGGGGACGCGTGGCGAGTGCCGAAAAACGAAATGCGAGTGGCACGGGTCGCGTGGAACGTGACAGCCAACGCGGGACGACCAGTCCCGCAGCCTCTTCCTTGGCCGACCAGATCATGGGGCGGACGCCGCCGGCGCCCCCGCCGCCGCCGGTCATGCCGCCACAGACTTTCCCAAGCCCTGGAAAAAACACCCCGACCGATTTCCAAGCCTTGGAAAAAGCGGCACGCGGGGCAAATGGCAGAGGAGGGACGAGTGTCGCGAGTCGAGTGACGAGCAGTGGCAATGGGACAGGCGTCGTGGGTCGGACGGCAACGCACGACACCCCTCCGCCCAATCCCGGCGCGGATGCACCGGCCCCCGCCACCATCAACCAGCCTCCCTCCACCATCGTTTCGGCCCCTTCTTCCCGCCTCCCGCCTCTCGGCACCCGGCTCCTGGCCCTCAACTTCCGCCAGATCATCGCGCTGCAGACGTTGCTCGACCGTCGGCATTTCTCGTGCAACTGCGCTGATGGCAAGGTCGGCTCGCGCACCCATGCGGCGCTGCGCGCGTTCCAAAAGGCACACGACCTGACGGTCACCGGCGAGCCGAACGCGGCGACGTTGGCCGCGCTCGGCGATCTGGGCAGCGTCTTCACCAGCTACACGATTACCGGCGACGACCACGCGCAGCTCACGCAAAACCCGACGACGTGGGTCGCCCGCTCGCAGGCGACGCGCCTCGGCTACCAGACCATCCTCGAAGCCCTCGCCGAGCGCGGGCACGCCACGCAGCAGGCGATCCGCGACCTCAATCCACAAGTGACGGTCTGGCCCGATCCGCCCGCAGGTACGACGCTGACGATCCCGGATATCGGCCCCACGGACAAGCTGTCCCATGCCACGCGCATCCGCATCTCCATCGGCGGGAAGCTCGTCCGCGTCTACGATGGCACGGGCCAGCAGATGGCGCAGTTCCCGTGCTCGATCGCGCGCGACCCGAAGAAGCGCGAGCCGTGCGAGATCAGCGTCGCGGTCGTCGCGCCCAACCCGAACTACACCTTCGACCCCGCGCTGTTCGCCGAGGATCCGGAGAGCGCAACCATCCAGACCAAGCTGATCATCCCGCCCGGCCCGCGCAACCCGGTCGGCAGCGCGTGGGTGGGGCTGAGCAAGACCGGCTACGGCATGCACGGTACGCCGAAGCCGGAGGACATCGGCAAGACGGAGAGCCACGGCTGCTTCCGCCTGGCCAACTGGAACGCGCAGAAGTTGCTGCGCATGGTGGAGATCGGCACGCCGGTGAGCGTGGAAGAATAACCCCTCGTCACTTTTCCACAAAAGCTAACAAAGCAAACGAAGTGCGATCCACAACCTACTACCCCTTCGTTGTCTTCGTTATCTTTTGTTCAATCTTCCGCTGTCGTGGTAAACTGCGTGCAGCATGAGCGACGAGATACCAGTCTCCATCCGCAACCTGCTGCCCGGGCCGGGCAACTGGGGGATCTTCCTCGGCGCCGAGGAGCAGGAGAAGGTCATCGCCATCTTCATCGACCCGACCATGGCGGCGGCGATGCTGATGGCGCTGCGCAAGGTGCAGGCCCCGCGCCCGCTGACGCACGAGCTGATCGCGCGGATCTTCACGGGCCTCGGCATCCGCGCGCTCAAGGTCGTCATCAGCGACCTCGACGAGGGGACCTACTTTGCGCGCCTCTACCTCCAGCAGGCGAGCGACCTCGGCCGCAACGTCGTCGAGATCGACGCCCGCCCGAGCGACTCAATCGCCATCGCCATCCAGCAGCAGTGCCCGCTCTATGTCGCCCGCCACGTCTGGGACGCCGCCGACGACATGAGCGACCTGCTCCGCCAGGCCGAGCAGCGCGCCCGGGAGCAGGAGGAAAAAGGCGAGGACGACCCTCCGGACGCGCCCGGAAGCAAGCCGTGACGCCCAAGCCGCCGCCGCTGCTTTTGCTGTCGGGCATGGGCGCCGACGAGCGTGTGTTTGCCGCGCAGCTTCAAGATCTCCCCCAACTGATGGTGCCGAAGTGGATCACACCCGAGGCCGGCGAATCCATCGCCCGCTATGCGGATCGGTTGGCGGTCCACATCAATCCCGGCGCACCCTGTTTCATCGGCGGCGCCTCGTTCGGCGGCTTTGTGGCGCTGGAGCTGGTCCGGCACCTGGATGTCCTAGGCTGCTTTCTCATCGGCAGCGCCCGTGCGCCGGAAGACTTCCCGCCGTCCTTCCGCGCACTCCGAAAAATGGCCGGCATCACCGGGATCGTCCCGTTCGAGCTGGCCAACCTCTTGAGCAAAGCCGCGCTGTTGTCCGGCGGCGGCTTGCTCAACCAGCACGCCGCGGCGTTGCTATCGCAGATGGCCGACACCGACGCGGCTTTTTTGCGCTGGGCCTGCCGGGCTGTGTTGGAATGGGATGGCCCCGGCGAGACCGGCCGCGTGCCGATCTTCCAGATTCACGGAGCCCAGGACAGGGTCCTGCCAGCATCCCGCGCGACGGCCGCCGAAATCGTGCCGGACGCCGGCCACGCGTTGTCCCTGTCGCATCCGCAGGCCGTCACCGCTTTTCTCGTCCGGAATATGGACGCCATCCTGCCACATCACTGACCTGCCGGTCCTGCAACGGTTGGCCCGGCGCGACCCTTCCTGCTGGTCTCCACAAAGACGCTCCCGGCAGGGTGGAACGCGCCAGCTGATGAACCCATGGTTCTCCGGGCGGTGCTCGCCTGCTCCTGTACGCCAAGGCTTTGTGACAACCTCATCGCTCACGGCCTCGGAGCCAGTTCGACGGCCGGGGAAAACGCCGGTGGCGGACAGGCCCTTGGAAAACCCGGGACAAGGGTGTATGGTTCCGCCCGATACTTCGGGAGACGAACTATTCATACGCGGGAACCAGAATATCTTGTGCCGCCGGTCAACACCTGGGCGCGGATCGGGCGGCAGGTGCTGACGGCGCTGCGCGACACGGGCCGGGCGCTGGTGCTGCTGGCGGAGGCGACGAGCCAGGTCGTCTTCGTCTTCTCGCGCCAGAACCGTAACGACACTCTCCACCAGATGTTCCAAAGCGGCATCAAGAGCCTCGGCGTCATCACCGTGGTGGCGCTGTTCACGGGCATGATCCTGGCGCTGCAGACAGGTCTGGAGCTGCGCCGCTATGGCCAGGAAGCCTTTATCGGCTCGGCAGTGACGATCTCTTTGCTGCGCGAAATGGGTCCGTTCATGACGGGCCTGATCATCGCGGCGAGCGTCGGCAGCGCGATCGCGGCGCAGATGGGCACGATGGTCGTCAGCGAGGAAATCGCCGCGCTGGAAATCATGAGCATCAACCCGGTGCGGTTCCTCGTCATGCCGCGCCTCGTGGCGCTGGCTCTGATGATGCCGTTCCTGACGCTCTACACCAACGCGATCGGCATCCTCGGCGGCGCGATTGTCGGCTTTACGCAACTCGACGTCACCTTCATAGCTTACTTCGACAACTGCACGCGCTACGCAGAGAACAAGGACCTGCTGGTGGGCCTGTTCAAGTCGTTCGTCTTCGGCGTGATTGTGGTGATCGTGGCGTGCCACCAGGGGTTTGCGACAACGGAAGGCGCGATCGGCGTCGGCCGGGCGACGCGCCGGACGGTGATCATCTCGTTCCTGACGATTCTGACGATGGGCTATTTCATTACGCGGATGTTTTATCGGTGACGCATGATCCGGTTCGAAAAAGTACATAAAAAGCTCGGCGGGCGCACGGTGCTCGATGGCGTGGACTTCGAGATCGCGCCGGGCGAGACGTTTTTCATCGTCGGCACCTCCGGCGCCGGCAAGAGCGTCAGCCTCAAGCACATGGTGCGGCTGCTGACGCCCGACAGCGGGCGCGTCTGGATCGGCGACGACTGCGTGAGCGAGGCGCGCGGGCGGCTGCTGGAAAAGATCCGCACGCGGTTCGGCGTCCTGTTCCAGGGCGCGGCGCTGCTCAACTGGATGTGCGCCGGCGACAACGTCGGGCTGCCGCTGCTGGAGCGGACGAACCGGCCGGAGGAGGAGATCGAGGCCTTGGCGCGCGAAAAGCTCGCCCTGGTCGGGCTCGAGGCGGCCTACGACAAGATGCCCGGCGAACTCTCCGGCGGCATGCGCAAGCGCGTCGGCCTGGCGCGCGCGATCATCACCTCGCCGGAGATCATCCTCTACGACGAGCCGACGAGCGGCCTCGACCCGGTGACCTCCCGCGCGATCGACCAGCTGATCGACAGCCTCCGGCGCGGGCTGGGCGTGACGAGCGTGGTGGTGACGCACGACATGCACAGCGCGCTCTCCATCGCCACCCGCATCGCGATGCTCGACGCCGGCCGGATCGTGGAGTTGGGCACGCCGGCGGAGTTCATCAAATCGTCCAACGAGAAGGTGCAGCAATTTCTGGAAGCGCAATACATCACCAAGCGCGGCGCTTGGGAAAAAGCGGGGACATTATGAAAAAGGACCGGCGTCAGGAAACAACCGTCGAGGTCATCGTGGGCTTCTTCTTCGCGATGATGATCGTCGCCCTGTTCTTCAGCACGGCCATCCTGAGCCGCTCGCGGCTCTTCGGCGGCGGCGGTCATAAGTACGAGATTGTCTTCGACCACGTCATGGGCCTGCGCAAGGGCGACAACGTCTTCGTGCGCGGCGTGGACGTGGGCAAGGTGGACAGCCTCGCGGTCAGACCCGATGGCGCACACGTCTACGCCAGCCTCGAGGTGCCGATCAAGCTGCACACCGACTACAAGATCGAGGTGCTGCCCTCCTCCGTGCTCGGCGGCCGCTACCTGGCGGTGGACCTCGGCTCGAACGGCCAGCCCGAACTGCGGCCCGACACCGTGCTGCACGGCCTGACGCCGGTGGATTTGATTGACCAGGCCACCCGCGCGATCACGCTCATCAAGAAGAACCTGGAGGACGGCAAGGTGATGGAGAACCTTTCCGTGACGATGGCCGACCTGAAGAAAATCACCGGCCGTCTTTCCGCGGGTGAGGGCACGCTCGGCAAGCTGCTGATGGAGGATGCGATCTACACCGACCTCAAGAGCACGACCGCCAACCTCAAGGACATCAGCAACCGCCTCGCCGCCGGCGAGGGCACGCTCGGCAAGCTGCTGGCGAAGGACAACGCGCTCTACCAGGACATTTCCGCGGTCGCCGGCTCGCTCAAAACCATCACCGCCAAGATCGAGAAGGGCGAGGGCACCATCGGCAAGCTGACCATGGACGAGAGCCTCTACCACGACGTGAAGAAGACCATGTCCGAGGCCCGCGCCGCGATCGACGACTTCCGCGAAGCCGCGCCGCTCACTACGTTCTCCAGTTTGTTCCTCGGCGCGTTCTGAAGCAGGGACGAGGGCCGGGTGGCGGGTGGCGGAGGAAGCGTGTCGAGGGTCGTATGTCGAGTGTGCGGAAGCATTGCTGTCTCCAGCCCATCGTCCTCGTTCTCGGCCTCGCTCGGGTGTGATTGGTTTTCCACAACAGACAAGCGTTGCTGGCCTCGCCGTATTCCTTGTGGAGGCAGGCGACCCGCGTGCCGGTGCGTCGGGCGTCACGCCCGACAACCCCGCTCAACTCCGTCTCACGCTCGCACAGGTGGCGGGCCTGTCCCGTGAAGCGCTCGGCGAAACGGGAACGCCGCCTGCACCGGCACGCGGGACGCGTGCCTCCACAAACACGCAAACGATGCTCGGGAAGTTGTAGCCGGGATCGGTGATCCCGGCGGCACAAGGCTCAGGATCAGTGCCGGCCGCTTGCTTCCGCGCGCCTCAGCTCCCACCGCCGCCACAGCAGCTCGAACACAAACGCCTGCAACCAGCCGGCGAGGAGGATTCGTGCCATCAACCATCCGCCATGCACCATCGCTGCCGCGCCGCGCCTCACTCGTAGCGCAGCGCCGGCACGGGATCGAGGCGGGCGGCGCGCCAGGCGGGGATCGCGCCGGCGAGCGTGCAGATGAGCATGACGATCGAGGTGACGATGATCAGGTCCAGCGAATCCACCTTCGAGGGAATCTCGCTCAGGTGGTAGAGCTCTTTCGGGAACAATTCCCAGTGGAACGTGTCCGCCAGCCAGCGCATCAGGTGGTTCCGGTATTTCAGCACGAGCAGCCCGAAGCCGACGCCGAGCCCGCTGCCGAGCAGGCCTTCGATCCAGCTCTGCCAGAAGAAGATGCCGAGGATGCTGCGCGTCGGCACGCCAACGGCCTTCATCAGGCCGATCTCGCGCGTCTTCTGCACCGCGACGGTGATCAGCGTGCAGGCGATGCAGAAGCCGGCGACCAGCGCGATGAAGAACAGCAGGAAGAACATCATGTTTTTCTCGACGCGCAGCGCCGAGAAGAGCTGGTGGTTCAGGTCCATCCACGTCTGCGCCTCGAACTCCGGCCCGAGCGCGGCCTCGACGCGACGCGCAATCTCGCTGGCGCGGTCGGGGTCGCGCGTCATCACCTGGATCGCGTGGACGCCGCGGCTGAGCCCGTAAAGCTCGCGCGCCTTGCCGAGCGAGGTGATGATGAAGCCGGAATCGAACTCCCACATGCCGACCTCGAAGATGCCGGCGATCTTCAACTCCTCCGGCAGCCGCAGTTCGTCGGGCTTGGTCAGGCTCTGCGGCGAGTGGACGAGCACCTTGTCGCCGACGCGCACGCCCAGGCGGCGGGCGAGGTCGGCGCCGATGACCGCCTGGTCATCGGCCACGGTGAACTCGCCGAAGCGCATGTTCTCAGGGATGCGGCTGACCGAGCGCTCGTAGCGCGGGTCGATGCCGCGGACCAGCGGCGTCTGGATCCGGTTGTTGAACTGCAGGAAGACGAGTCCCTGTACATAGGGCGCCGCGCCGGTGACGCCCGGCACCTTGAGGACCTTCTCCATCGCGTCGGCCGGATCGGCGATTTCGCCGCCGAACTTGGAGACGGTGATGTGCGCGTTGAAGTTCAGGATTTTGTCGCGCCACATGTCGTCGAAGCCGTTCATGACCGAGAGGACGATCACCAGCACGGCCACGCCGAGCAACACACCGACAACCGAAATGATCGTGATGACGGACATGAACGTCCGCTTCGGCTTCAAGTATTTCAGGGCCAAAAACAGGGAAAAAGGCAGCGTCATGCGGCGTTTGTAGCGCAGCCGTGACCGGAACGCAAAGCAGAAGCGGAATAAACGATGCACGATGCGAGGGGCGGGATGGTTGGGGCAACAGTTATGGTTGGACAGGGTGTGCGCCGAGTCAGAGACTCGGCCTACAGAAAGCGCCTGTGTATTCCGTACCTGCTGGTCAGGGCTTCGTCAATGGGTGAGGGGTCGAGTTTGTCACAGCAATCCCGGCGAGGCGGAAAAAGTTTTGCAGCAGCCGCTTCCCGTCCGGATGCTCGTCGTCGTAGGCCTCGGGATGGAACTGCGTGCCGTAGATGAGCCTGGTTTTGTGCTTGATGACCTGGACCGGACAGACCGCCGAACCGGCGAGCACCTCGAACTCCGCCGGCACCTGTTTGCACTCCGAGACGTGCTGCTCGAGCACGGTCAGTTCCGGCCCCAGTCCCTCGAAGAGCGGGTCGCATTTCTGAACACGGACCTGGGTGAAGCCCCACTCCTTCAAGAAGCCCGGGCAGTATGCGGGGTGGGTGTCTGGCTCGCCCGCCGCCAGCCGGCGCATGTCGGCGCAGGTGCCTCCGAAAGCGAGATAGATCTGATGGAAGCCGCCGCAGAAGCCGATGACCGGCGTCCGCGTCTCGCGCAGCAGCGCCCAAAACTCATCGCGCGCCGCCACACACGTCAGCAGCTTCGCGGGCGCTGGCGGCCGTATGACGATGGCTTTGACCCCCGCCCTGTCCAGCGCAGTTCGCTTCAGCTGCGTGTAGTGAAAGCTGTAGCAATCCAGTCCCGCGAGCGCCGTCATCCGGGCTGCTACCGAGCGCACCCGGGACAGCCCGCCCCGGCTTCGCAAGCAGCTTGGGCAACTCCGCCGGATCCGTCAGGTCCACCATGACCACACAGGCGGACGTCTCCCGGTTGAACTTCTCCAGCGAATCGAACAAGCCCTCCAAGCCGGCGAGCGGATGCTTCAGGTCGGTCGTCTCCGCGCAGCGCGCAGCAGGCACCAGGGATATTCCCGCAGCCAGCACCACCAGGCAGAAAAACAAACTGGAACCCCGTGCCATCTTCAGAGCTCCGGCACTTTCATCCTCAGCACCTTCACCAGGAACGCCCACTTGTCGGCGGCCTCGTCAATGAGCTTGGCGGTGGGCTTGCCCGCGCCGTGCCCGGCTTTGGTCTCGATGCGGATGAGCACCGGCGCGGAGCCGGCTTGCGCAGCCTGGAGCGTGGCGGCGTATTTGAAACTGTGGGCCGGAACCACGCGGTCGTCGTGATCGGCGGTGGTGATCAGCGTGGCGGGATACTTTGTCCCCGGCCTGATCGTGTGCAGCGGCGAGTAGGCATAGAGGGCCTTGAATTCGTCCTGATTGTCCGCCGAGCCGTAGTCGGAGGCCCACGCCCAGCCGATGGTGAATTTGTGAAAGCGCAGCATGTCCATCACGCCCACCGCCGGCAGCGCCGCGCCGAACAGCTCGGGCCGCTGGTTCGCCACCGCCCCGACGAGCAGGCCACCGTTGCTGCCGCCGGCGATGGCGAGTTTCCTGGGCGAAGTATACTTGTTCGTTACCAGCCACTCGCCCGCCGCGATGAAGTCGTTGAACACGTTCTGCTTTTTCAACTTCGTGCCGGCCTGGTGCCAGTCCTCGCCGTATTCTCCGCCACCACGCAGGTTGGCCACGGCATAGACGCCGCCCAGTTCCAGCCACGCGAGCACCGACACCGAAAATGCCGGCGTGAGCGAAATACCAAAGCCGCCGTAGCCGTAGAGCAGCGTCGGATTGCGGCCGTTCAGCACAAGGCCCTTGCGGTGCGTGATGAACAGCGGAACGCGCGTGCCGTCCTTGCTCGCGTAGAAGACCTGTTTCGTTTCAAAAGCTGCAGGGTCGAAAGCGACCTGGGGTTGGCGGAACACGGTGCTCGCACCTGAGCGCACATCGAAGCGATAGATCACGCCCGGCACGGTGTAGCTCGTGAACGCATAAAAAGTTTCCGCGTCGCCCCGTTTCCCGCCGAACCCGCCTGCGGTGCCCAGTCCGGGCAAGGAAATCTCGCGCAGAAGGCGTCCGGCGAGATCGAACATTTTCACCTGGCTGTGCGCATCATGGAGATAGCTCACCACGAACTGGCCGCCGACCACGTGGGCGCTGACGAGGGTGTCACGGGTCTGCGGAATGAGTTCCTGCCACTGGTTCCGGGCCGGCTTGGTGATGTCGATCGCAATGACGCGCCCGCGCGGGGCCTGCAGGTCGGTGCGGAACCAGAAGACCGGCCCGTCGTTGTCGATGAAATCATAGGCGGCATCGAAGTCGGTCAGGAGCGGGACGACCGGCGCGTCGGACTGCTGCAGGTCCTGGTAGAAAACGCGGTGCCGGGGATCGGTGCCCTGCGTGGAGGTGATCACGAGGTAACGGCCATCGTCGGTGACGTTGCCGTTGAAGCCCCAATCCTTCTGGTCGGGCCGGTGATAGACGAGCCGGTCGGCCGACTGCGGCGTGCCGAGGCGGTGGTAATAGAGTTTGTGGAAGTAATTCGCCGTGGTCAGCTGGGCGGCTGCCGTCGGCTCGTCAAAGCGGCTGTAATAGAAGCCCGCGCCGTCCTTGGTCCAGGACGCGCCGGAAAACTTCACCCACCTGACCACGTCGGGCAGATCCTGCCCCGTCCGCACATCGCGCACCCGCCACTCCTCCCAGTCGGAGCCGGACACGGAGAGGCCGTAGGCCATCCGGTTGCCATCCGCGCTGATCGCATAGCCGGCGAGCGCCACGGTGCCGTCGGCGGAGAGCTGGTTCGGATCGAGCAGCACGCTCGGCTGGGCCTCGAGCGCAGGCAGGGTGTAGAGGACGCTTTGGTTTTGCAGTCCGTCGTTCCGGCTGAAGAAGTAGCGGCCGCCTTCCTTGTGCGGCACCCCGTAGCGCTCGTAGTTCCAGAGGCGGGTCAGCCGCGCCCTGATGGCGGGGCGCTCGGGGATGGTCTTGAGCCACGCGAACGTGACGGCGTTCTCCGCCTGGACCCACGCCTTGGTCTGCAGCGAGTTGTCGTCCTCCAGCCAGCGATACGGATCGGCGACGCTGACGCCGTGATACACATCAACCTGGTTGGTCTGGGGCGTGACGGGATATTTCATGGTAGGTGACAGGAGTGCGCAGCCGGACAGCAGCGGCAGTACGACCGCAGGGCCAAAGTGCTTGAAGAACATGCGGGCATTCTTGCGGTGCGGGCTCGAGAGTCAAGGGTAACTTGCACGCAGCAGCGGCGTCCCGGCGCTGCGCTGAACGGGACGCGGCTCACGGCGTCGAGCTCACGAACGGCGAAGCCGGCAGGCCGGCGGTGTTGTAGAGCGTCAGGTGCGGATGGTCGGCCCAGCCATAGCGCGCGGCCGCGGGCTGGGCGATGGCAGGATGGGTCAGCTCGATGGCGTCGCCGCGCACGGTGGCCGTCGCGGGCTGGAAGACGCCATCGGCGCCGGCTAGTTCGAAACCGGACACAGCTCCAGCCGCCTTCAATACCAGGCCCCCGGCATGACTGAATTTGGCGAACGCCTTGCCCCCGGAGATTTCCAAGGACTGGAACAGCGGCCCAGAGCATTCGATTTTCCGGCCGTAGACCTGCACCAGTGCCCAGCGTGCGAGGCGCTCGCCAACCGCGCGCTTGTCCGGTGGATGGATCTGGTCGGCGAGGCCGACATCCGCGGCGACGGCCAATCCGCTGCACGGCTCTGCGCGCAGCACCTCAAGCTGGCTCTGCCGCAGTGCAGCCCAGGTCGGCCCGCGGGCTTTTATGCCGGGATTCTTCAGCGTGGGATCATAGTTGGCCAACTGGACGATGTAGCAAGGCAGGGTGGCGTCGCGGAACTCGACGCGGCATTGGGTGATGAAGTCGCGGAGCGCGGCGGTGTAGCCCGCAGCCCAGCTGGTGTCGGCCTCGCCCTGGTACCAGACGATGCCGCGCAGCGCGCAGGGCGCCAGCGGCGCGAGCATGCCGTTGTAACAATAACCGGGCTGGGAGCGGTAGCCCTTGAACGGTTCCGGCAACCCGGCAGGCCGCGCGCCGTTGGTGCGCGCGGCGGTGAGGGTCTTTTCCAAGAAGACCGGCAGCGCCTTCTCGAAGGCCGCGAGCTGGTCCGCGTGGGCGGCGCACTGCTGGGCGGCGGCGGCGATTTTCTGCCGGGTCGAAGGCTCCTGGATGCGCGCCGGATCGCGCCAGCTCTGGATCGAGGTCCCGCCGACGGCGGAGAGGATCAGGCCCTGCGGTACGCCGGTCTCCAGGAGCAGCTGGCGGCCAAAGAAATAGGCGACGCCCGAAAAATCGGCGACGGTCACCGGCGTACACACCAGCCACTCGCCGCCCACGTCATCGGCCTTGGCATGCCGCGGCGTATGGGCGACGTTGAACAGGCGCAGGCGCGGGTGCTGGGCCGCGGCGATTTCCTGCGCGTGATTGAGCACGCCCTGGTGCCACGGCGGAAACGGGCGCATGGACATGTCCATATTCGACTGCCCGGAACAGAGCCAGAGGTCGCCGACGAGAACGTTGGTGAATTGATGTTGGATGATTTTCGATTTTTGATTTGAGGAAGCTGAGACAACAAAGTTGCGTGGCTCGGCGGAGGCGGGCAGCGGGTCCAGCTTGACCTCCCAGCGGCCGGTGGCATCGGCTACGCAGGACTTGGCCTGTCCGGCAAACGCCACGGTGATGTTTTCGCCGGGCGTGGCCGTGCCCCAGACCGGCACGGGCTTGTCGCGCTGCACCACCATGCTGTCGCCGAACACCGTAGCGACCTTTACCCCGGCGTGCGCCGCGAGGGTGCCGAGCAGCACCAAGATGAAAAAAGTATTGCGCATATTTTCCCGTTCTTCTGCCGGACTGCACACCGGCCCTCGGAAAACGCACTCAGCGGGTGGAAATTGTCGGCAGGGAGGCAGGGCGCGTACGCCGTGCGCGCCGGGATGAATCCAACGTGGTGGATGATGACCGGCAGGCGCGGCGCGTCCGCCCTACCCGGAAAACGCGCGGATCATTTCCAACGCACGGCACCATGGCAGGGTGCTCGCGCCGCGAGCGCCGGGATGAACCCCACGCGTGACATGGTGACCGGCGGCCACGGCGTGGCCGCCCTACCGGTAGTCAGAACCCACGCGATGCTGTCTGGGGATAGGGCGCCCCAACGCACGCAGCGCTAACTTCTCCAAAGGAACCCCAGCCGCGGCCCTAAAGCGCTGAGTTCAGGTTCGCACTTTTGCCGCCGCCGTGCGCGTGCTATGAATCCGCGCATGAAAATCCTCTGCCTCGCATTCCTCGGCGGCGCGCTGCTCGTCAGCCCCGGCCACGCGGCGCCGGTCCCGCGCGTGTTCAGCCTCGATCCGCCACAGCTCGCCCTGACCAAGGCCCGGCTGGCCACCAACGACGCCGCGCTGCTGCCCGCGCTCGGGCGGCTCCGGCGCGAGGCCGACAAGGCGCTCAAGGCCGCACCCGGCTCCGTGATGGACAAGGCCAAGACCCCGCCCAGCGGCGACAAGCATGACTACTTCAGCCTCGCCCCCTATTCGTGGCCGGACCCGGCCAAACCCGACGGCCTGCCGTGGATCAACCGCGACGGCCAGGTTAACCCGGAAAGCCGGATCGGCACCGATCACGATGCGCTCAGCCGGCTGTGTTCGCAGGTCGATTCGCTGGCGCTGGCCTATTACTGCACCGGTCACGAGCCCTACGCAGAGAAAGCCGCGCAGTTGCTGCGGGTTTGGTTCTTCGACCCGGCGACGAAGATGAACCCGCACCTGGATTTTGCGCAGGGCGTCCCCGGCCGCAGCACGGGCCGCGGCACGGGCATCATCGACACGACCCAGCTGATCAAGCTGACCGATGCCGCCGGTCTGCTGGCCGGCGCCAAGGCTTGGACGCCGGAACAACAGCACGGATTGGAGGCGTGGTTCCGCGCCTTCCTGAAGTGGCTGCTGACGAGCAAGCACGGCCGCGACGAGGCCAAGGCGGCGAACAACCACGGCAGTTGGTATCTCGCCCAGACCGCCGCCTTTGCGCTCTTCGCCGGAGACGTCGACCAGGCGCGCAAGCAGGTCGAGCTGGGCCGCGCGCGCATCGCCAGCCAGATCGAGCCGGACGGCCGGCAGCCGCTGGAGCTCAAACGCACGAAATCCTACGGCTACACGCTGTTCAACCTCGAGGCGCTCTTCACGCTCGCCGAACTCGGACGACGCCTGGATGTAGATCTGTACCATTACCGCACCGCCAACGGCCGCAGCCTGCGGGCCGCGCTCGACTACGCCGTCCCTTATCTCGATCCCGCAAAAAAATGGCCGGGGCAGCAGATCCATGAAGTCCACCAGCCCGACGCAGCGCTGGCCAGCCTGCTCCGCCGCGCGGCCACGCTCTATCCCGATGGAAAATATGCGGCGCTGCTGCAGCCTGCCGCGGCCGAGCTCGCGCCCAGCCGCTTCCAACTGCTGTGGCCTTGAGCCGTTGGGGGTTTTGCGCTTGTGCGGCGCGGGCCAGACTTTAGACTGCGGCGCGTTGTGGGTAACCCTTGGGGCGAGCGATGAAGAACACGTTGCGGCTGCCGGTGGTGCTGATGTCCGTTTTCGGCTGGGCCTTGGCCCAGGGCTCGGACGTGCCCCAAGCCGGCGCGGCGCCGGAGGGCGGCGACATCACATGGCAGCTGACCGGCCCGAGCGGCGGCGGCTGGATTCAGTCGCTGGCATTCGATCCGCGCGAAAAAGATGTGCTCTACGCGGGCTGCGACGTCGGCGGCTTCTTCATCTCGACCAACGCGGGCCGCACCTTCGAAATCCACAACCGCGGGCTGCACGACTATTTCCTTGAGGCCATCGCCGTCCATCCGCAGGACAGCCGCCTCATCATCCTCGGCACGGAGAGCGGCATCCATCGCACGACCGATCGCGGCCTCACGTGGGAGTGGATCCGCAACGGTTTCCCGGCGGCGGAGCGCCACCGCTTCACGGCGCCGATCGGCGCGGTCTGTTTCGATCCCCTGCGCAGCAACGTGGTCTGGGCGGGCGTGGGACGGCCGCGCGCGGACAAGGGCGGCACGGGCGCGCTCTACCGCAGCGACGACACCGGCGCGAGCTGGCGGCGCGCGGATGGCGGGCAGCTCCCGGCTGACGCGATCGTCAGCTCCATCGCGATGCCGCCGGGGGATTCGCGTGTCATCCTCGCCGCGACCAGCACGGGCATTTTCCGCAGCGACGACTCCGGCGTGACCTGGAAACTTGCGTGCGACGGCCTGCCGCACCACTACGCCGAGGAGCTCGCGTTCGCGATCTCGGCGCCGCAGACGGTCTATGCGACGCTGCGCTGCACGGCGCAAGGCAAGCAGCCCTGGAACGGCGGCGTGTTCCGCAGCGACGACGCGGGCCTGACCTGGCGCGCGGTCAACGGCAGCGGGCTGCCGAAGCAGGTGAGCAAGGATGGGAAGGACGTGCGCCACTTTTCCTCCAACCCCAAGGAGCTCGCCGTGGACCCGCGCGACGCAAATGTGGTGTATATCGGCCACCGCGACTGGGTCACCGCAGGCGTTTACAAAACCACGGATGGCGGCGCGCACTGGCAGAAGGTGGTGCGGAAGAACGGCGTCGAGGCCAACATGGAATACGGCTGGCTCTCGATGTGGGGCCCGGCCGTCCAGTGCCTCGCGCTCTCGCCCACCGCGCCCGACCGCGTCGCGTTCGGCACCAGCGGCATGATCTACCTGACCGATGACCAAGGCGGCGCCTGGCAGCAGCGCTACTCCGCGCCCGCGCCCGAGGGCTGCATCGCCGGCAACGGACTCGCCGTCACCTGCGCGTGGCGCGTCCAATTCGACACGGCGCGGACGAACCGCGTTTACCTGTGCTACATGGATATCGGTCTGCTGATCAGCGACGACCTCGGCGCGACCTGTCGCCGCAGCGTTGAAGGCATGCGGATGGGCGGCAACTGCTTCGGCGTCATCGCCGATCCGCAGGCGACCGGCACGCTCTGGGCGGCGACCGGCTGGTGGAACCACAACGCCGGGGATCTCTGCCGCTCCGACGACGATGGCCGGACGTGGCGCGTCGTCGGACAACCCGCCGCCGGTTTGCCGGATGGCCAGGTGCTGGCGATGGCGCTCGATCCGCGCAGCGCAGTCGGTCAGCGCCGGCTGGTGGTGATTTCCAACGGCAACGGCGTCTTCGAGACGCGCGACGGCGGCGCCAGTTGGAAAAACATCAACGGCGATCTGGGCGGGGCCGCGCAGAAACCGTGCGGCCTGCTGCTCGACCCGGCCGATGGCGCGCACCTCATCATCGCCGTGGGCCGCGAGCTGCGCGAGACGCGCGACGGCGGCCGCACGTGGCAGCGCCTCCACGAGGACGGCGCGCTGCCGACCATCCAGCAGCTGGCCGTTGATCCGCACGACTTCCGTACGCTCTATATCGCCGGCCGCGAACATTTTGACCACACCGCCCGCCGTCTTTACCTGGGTGGCCTCTATCGCAGCACCGATGGCGGCCATACCTGGCAGCGCCTGCTTGCGGACCGCTACATCGCCGGCGTCACGGTCAGCCCCGCCAGCCGCGGCGTGCTCTACGCCACGACCAAGGACGATCCCTTTCACGACGACCCGCTCGGCGTCGGCGTCCTGAAGAGCGCCGACGGCGGCCGCACGTGGCGGCGCGAGAACAGCGGCCTCACGCTGCTGAACCCCAAGGGCCTGGCCGTCAGCCCGCACGACCCCGCCACGCTGCTGCTCGGCACCAGCGGCAACAGCGTCTTCCTCGGCCGCGACGCGGCCGTGCGTGATGCAAAATAATGTGAATACGCCGCGTTGCTCTCAAGGCATGGGGAGCGACACCTTTTGGTAATCATCTCGGGACACCCGAGATCGTCAAGCCCTGCACCAAGCAAGTGTACCCCGCGCGGGCGGTAGGGCGACGCCTCTGGCGGAGCCGCCAACCGCAGCAGCAGCACATGCCTACCGACGGCGACCACAGGTCGCCGCTACAGAAGACGGCTCGGCGGGACGCCTCGCCCTACCACGCTTGCGACAACGCTGCGACCCATCACAAAAGCACGCACTATGGCTCTTTCCGGTTGCAGGGGCGGGAGCGTTTGCCTAGTGTGCGCGGCGAAAGGGAATGGCTATGAACTATTCTGCTTTGTGCTTATCGCTGGTGTTGTCGGTGTCGGCTTGGGCGCAGACGCCGAAGCCGGCCGCCCCAACCGTGCCCAAGCGCGTGCCCCCGGCGGGCGTGGTGGTGCCGGAGAAGGACCGCCGCGAACTTGAGGCGGGCGCGGCCCAGCTCGCCACGGCCATCGCAAAGCTCCAGCACCGGCCGGAGCTGGCGGCCACGCTGCCCGACGTGCAGATCTTCCACAAGGCGGTGGACTGGGCGCTACGCTACGACGAGGTGCTCGACCTCAAGCAGCTGGCCGTCGCCCGCGGGCTGCTGACGCAGGGCATGGCGCGCGCGACCGCGCTCGCCGCCGGCCGCACGCCCTGGCTCGAACAGACCGGCATGGTCCTGCGCGCCTACCGCTCGCAGATCGACGGCTCGCTCCAGCCCTACGGCCTGCTCGTCCCCGCGGACTGGAAGCCCGGCGACCGCCAACCGCGCCGGCTGGACTTCTGGTGCCACGGCCGCAACGAGAAGCTGACCGAGCTGTCCTTCCTCGACTCGCAGTCGCGCGCGAAACCGGAATTCGCGCCGCCGGGCGCGTACGTCTGCTTCCTCTACGGCCGGCTCTGCAACGCGAACAAGTTCGCCGGCGAACGCGACCTCTTCGAGGCGTGGGACCACCTGCGCGTCCGCTACCCGGTGGACAACGACCGCGTCGTCGTGCGCGGCTTCTCGATGGGCGGCGGCGCCACGTGGCACTTCGCGGCGCACCACGCCGGCCTCTGGGCCGCGGCCGCACCGGGCGCGGGCTTCGCCGAGACCGCCGAGTTCGCCCACGTCTTCGACGAGGGCAAGGAACCGCCCGCGCCGTGGGAACAGAAGCTCTGGCGCTGGACCGATGCGACGGTCTACGCCGCCAACCTGGCCAACGTGACACTCGTCGCGTACTCCGGCGAGATCGACAAGCAGAAACAGGCCGCCGACATCATGCTGCGCTTCGCCGAGAAGGAGGGCCTGACCTTCCCGCACATCATCGGCCCCCAGACCGCGCACAAATATCACCCCGAGGCCAAGCCGAAGATCGAGGCGCTCGTCACCGCGGCCGCCGAAAAGGGCCGCGCGAAGGAACCCAGGCAGGTGCATCTGACCACCTACACGCTCGTCTATCCGACCATGCGCTGGGTGGAGCTCGACGGGCTGGAGAAATCCTTCGAACGCGCCGATGTCACAGCCAAGATCGAGGGCGACAAGATCGTGGCCACCACGCGCAACGTCAGCGCGCTGCGCTTCACCACGCCATTCGCCGCGGGCCTCGCGAGCGACCGCATCCAGCAGGTCGTGCTCGACGGCGCGACGCTGCCCGCCGGCTGGAACAAGGCCGGCGCGCAGTTCCACAAGGAGGCCGGCCAGTGGCACGGCGGGCCGCTGACCACGCTGCACAAGAAGCCCGGCGTCTGCGGACCGATCGACCATGCGTTCATGTCGCGCTTTCTGTTCGTACGGCCGACGGGCAAGCCGCTCAACGCGGCGGTCGGCGCGTGGACGAAAGCAGAAATGGAACTCGCGTGCAGCGAATGGCGGCGCGTCTTCCGCGGCGAAGCGCCCATCAAGGACGACATCGCCGTGACCGCGGACGACATCACCAACTGCAACCTGATCCTCTGGGGCGACTCCGCGAGCAATGCACTGTTCAAGCGCCTCGCCGACCGCCTGCCGCTGCGCTGGTCCGCCGCCGCGCTGGAGTTCGGTGGGAAGAAATACGACGCCGCCTGCCACGCGCCGGTCATGATCTTCCCGAACCCGCTCAACAACGGCCGCTACATCGTGCTCAACAGCGGACACACCTTCCGCTCCGGCGCCAACAACAACAACTCCGACCAGACGCCGAAGCTGCCCGACTGGGCCATCGTGAACCTCAACGAGCCGCCCGGCCCGCGCTGGCCCGGCCGCATCGCCGCCACCGGTTTCTTCGACGACCAGTGGCAGCCGCAGGGTGAACAGTGGACGCCGTGATGGCCAGGAACGGCAGGGCTCTCGCGCCGCGAGCGCCGCGGCGGGCACGGCGGCTTCGACAAGCTCACCGCAGGCGTGCCCGCCCTTCGACCCCGCGCATCGATGCAACGCATCTTGGGTAGGGACATCGCGCCGCGATGTCCACCAGACAAACCAACATGCCAGCAAATCAACTTTTCATGCGTGGCCCGATATGAAGACCTCATGAACCTCAGGCCAACCCAACCCGCGCTGATCGCCGGCGCATTGCTCTGCGCCACAACGTCGTTTGCGGCGGTCCAGGTCGTCAGCGAACGCAACGAGCTGACCACCGATTTCCATTTCAAGCACGTGCCGCCACCGGCGCGCAATGACGCGGCGGCGGCAGCGGAGTTCACCATCGTCGAAGGCCGGCGCGACGGCAACGGCGGCGACCTCAGGGTGCTGCATGACGGGAAACTGCCGCGCTCCGAGGACGAGCCGGGCGAAAACTTCTTTTTCGCCTCAGGCTCCGCCGGCGGCAAGGTGCGGGTGGACCTGGGCCGCGCCATCGAGATCAAACAGGTCAACACGTTCTCGTGGCACGGCGGGGACCGCGGGCCGCAGGTCTACACCCTCTCCGCAAGCAACACTGGCAAGGACGATTGGAAACAAGTCGCGCAGGTGGACACACGACCGAAGAGCGGCAGCGCTGGCGGGCAATACGGCGTCAGCATCACCGACTCCACCGGCAGTCTCGGCCGCTACCGCTATCTGCTGTTCGACATCGCCTGCACCGAGAAGAAAGACCCGTTCGGCAACACCTTCTTCAGCGAGATCGACGTGGTCGAAGCCGGCGGTCCCGCACCGGAACCGGTGCCACTGCCGGCGAGTCACGTGGAGATCGTCGAGGTCGAGGGCGGCCGGTACCGGCTCGCGGTGGACACGACGGAGACGCCCGACCTGACCGAATGGACTCGTAGCGAACTCGCACCGGTTTTGCGTGAATGGTATCCGCGGATCATCCAGTTGCTTGCCAGCGAGGGCTACGAGGCCCCGCGCAACGTGCAGATCGTCTTCAGCGCGGACATGAAGGGCGTCGCCGCGACCGGCGGGACGCGGGTGAGCTGCGCAGCGAAATGGTACCGGCAGAATCTGCAGGGCGAAGGCAAGGGCTCAATCGTCCACGAGCTAGTGCATGTGGTGCAGCAGTACGGCCTGAGCCGGCGCAATCCGAAGGCCACGCCAACGCCGGGCTGGGTGACGGAAGGTATCGCCGATTTTGTCCGCTGGTTCCTCTACGAACCCCAGTCGCACGGCGCCGAGCTCGGCAAGAACGCCCTGGCCAAGGCCCGCTATGACGCCAGCTACCGGACCACCGCCAACTTCCTCAACTGGGTCACCACGAAATACGACCCCCAGCTTGTCACGCACCTGAACGCCGCCGCCCGCGCCGGCACCTACACCGAGGCCTTCTGGCAGCAGCGCACGGGCCATGCCGTGCAGGAGCTCGCCGACGCATGGAAAGCCGCCCTGGCGAAGGGCAACTGAGCCGAGGATGTGAAGGAAGCAGAGCAAGCAGCCACGAACAGACGTCGGCAGCGGACACGACGAAAGCTAAGCATTTTTACCGCCAAGGCGCCAAGTTCGCCAAGGTCGGGCAAGAATGCGGGCGGAGGATTGCGAGCATGGAAATCTTTGCCGCAAAAGGACGCATAGATCCCAAAATAATTCTGGTGATTCTCTGCATTGCTAATCATCAGAATTTTGTTTTCTCAACACAGTTTCGAAGCAGGCCGGTAGGACAGAGAACGAAAGCATCTCGCGGAGCGAGATGACTACTATGGCGGCGGTTTCGTTGCGGCCTAGCCGCGCTAAGTTCTTTCGTGGTCATGCCTCTCCGTGAGCCGCTTCTTCCCTCTCTGACCTCAGTGGTTTCCTCTTGGCGTCCTCAGCGTCTTGGCGGTTCAATTCATCCCATACCGCCACGCAAGCAGCGCCGAGCGCCGCAGGCCACCCGTGGCCACCTGTGCGCCTCATTGCTCTCCACGCCAGCTATTTTGCCGCTTGTCAGGCCGGCTGTAGCTTTCTAAGCTGCCGCCGTGATGAAAAATATGGCGGCATGAACACCACTTGAAGTTCGTTAATGCCGGTGGGAGGAGGCGCATGAACGCGGAAGACATGGATACAATCGAAGCCAAAGTCGGCATGCCTCTACTCGGATTCTATAAAGCGGACAGGAAGCATGGACTAATCTTCTCACTCTCGATAGCACTACTGATCGCAAGCGTTGCGCTGGCGGCCGAGGTTAAGGAACCCAAAGAGCTGTCGCAGTGGATCGGGCTGGCTGTTGCGCAGGACTACTCGGTGGCGGCCTCGAACGGCGACGCGCGCGCGCAGTTTCTTTATGGGCTGTCCCTCCTGCACGGCCATATCGTCGTCGTCCAGGATCGGGTGCCCGTCATTTCTTCGATCCCCCTGATCGGCAAGCGGCTGTTCGAAAAGACACACTACTTCATTGACGCGCAGGCCAACACCGGACAAGTTGCCACTGCCTATCAGTGGGTCAACCGTGCGCGCGATCAGCACTTCGCTCCCGCCATCGAAACCGAGCAGCTCTTCCGCGGGCGCGCGGTCACACCGCTGCCGGCCGGCCCCGCGAAGACAGCTGCGCCGGTATCACGCACCACCGGCGCGGCGGAGACACCCAAGGGCTGCGGCCCCTGAGCGCGAGGTCGCCGCATTTCGAAGGTTTGGGAACGTACATCCGCATGATATAAAGCCGCCATGAAATGCACATGGCTTTCCGCCCTCCGTCTGGCGACCGCGCTGCCGGTCGCTGCCGCCTGTTTCGTCCTGCCGGCGTACGCCATCGATAAAATTCCGCCGAACCAAGCGGCGCTGGCGGAGGTCGCCGCCGGCAAATGCCGCGAGGCGCACGCCGCGTGGTGGGGCTTCGACCCGGCCGACGCCACCGCGGCGCTGCAGGCCGCCATCCGTTCCGGCGCGCGCAAAATCATCGTCGAAAACCTGGGCGCGCCATGGGTCGTGAACAAGCTCCAGCTCGCCAGCGACCAGGAAATCGTCTTCGAGCCGGGCGTGGTCGTGCAGGCCAAGCGCGGCGCGTTCCACGGTACCGGCGACAGCCTCTTCTCAGCGACGCTCCAGACCAACATCACGCTGACCGGCCGCTGCGCAACGCTGCGGATGTGGAAGAGCGACTATGACGACAAGGCACATTACACCCACGCGGAGTGGCGGCATGTGCTCAGTTTCAAGAGCTGCGCGGGTGTGCAGGTGACGGGCCTGACGCTGGCCGACAGCGGCGGCGACGGCATCTATCTGGGCGTGGCCCGGCGCGGCGTGCCCTGTTCGGAGGTGACCATCCGCGATGTAGTCTGCACGAACAACTACCGGCAGGGCATCAGCGTCATCAGCGCACGCAACCTGCTGATCGAGAACTGCACGCTCACCGACACCTGGGGCACGGCGCCGGAGGCCGGGATCGATTTCGAGCCGAACCACGAAACGGAGGAGCTGGTCAACTGCGTCATGCGCAACTGCGTCTCGGCCAACAACCGCGGCGACGCCTTCACCTTCTACCTGCGCCCGTTGCACGCGGCGTCTCGGCCGATCTCGATCCGCCTCGAAAACTGCCGCGCCGAGGGCTGCCGGCGGTCGGCCGCGTTCGTTACCAGCCACAACGGGGAAGTCGGCGCGGTCACCGGCACGATGGAGTTCAGTAACTGCACCTTCACGGACAGCCGGCTTGCGGGCCTCACGATCGGCGACAAGCCGGCCGGCGGCGTGCGCGTGAGTTTCCGGGACTGCGCGCTCATCAACGCCGCCACCAACGACCCTGCGCTGGCGCCGATCCAGTTCTCCAGCGGGGCGAGCGCGACGGATGATTTCGGCGCCATTTCGTTCGAGCGTTGCACGGTTCGCGATCCCTTGGGCCGGCTGCCGCCCCTCGCCTACCACGACCTGTCCGGCAACGCCGGCCTGCGCGACATCAGCGGTGCCCTCGCGCTGCAGCGCAGCAACGAGACCGCCCAGGTGTATCAACTGACCCCGGCCCTGCTTGCCGCATGGCTGCCGCACACCAACTTCAAGCCGATCGCGAAATTCGTCACACAGGGCGTCCGCTACGAGCCGGCGCTGCCGCAGGCACAACCGGAGACGAAGTTGCTCTGCACCGCGCGCCAGCGCGGGCCGGCGGAGTGGCTGCTGTGGGCCCAGGCCGGGCAGCCGGCCGCCTTCATCGTGCTGATCCGCCAGGTCGGTAAAGCCGCACCCCAGCCGGCGCCGGTGTGTGTCGTCGCGCCGTCCGGCAAGGTCACGAAGCTGCCGGACACCCAGGGACCGGGCGAGACCGCCTATACGTTCCGGCCCGCCGAGACCGGCGCCTACACCATCCGTTGCGAGCCGCGCATCGGGACGGCCACCGTAAACGCACCGGGCCACCGCGTCTGCCTGTATGCGCCGCATACCGCCCTGCACCTGCTGGCCACGACGGGCGAGTATTTCTTCTGGGTGCCGGCGGGCACGAAGGAATTCGCCGTAAAAGTTTCCGGCGACAATGCCGCCGAGCGGGTGAAGGCCACCCTGCGCGACCCCACCGGCCGGACGGTCGCAGCGGAGGACAACATCGTCCAGGCCCGCCAGTTCGTCGCGTCGCCCCTGAACGCTGCGCAAGGCGAGATCTGGAGCCTGCAGCTCGACAAACCCACTGGTGGCGTGCTCGAGGATTTCTTCGTGCAACTGCAGGGTGTCCCGCCTGTGCTGGCACACACGAAAGAAGCGCTGCTCAAGCCCGCAAGCGGCAATCCGTGACATGGCATGTCCGGTAGGGGCGCAGTCTTGCTGCGCCCCTACCAACTGCAGCCTGACCTCAACCATCCCTTTTCTTTGTGGGCGGGGCTGAGTTGCTTTCGGCTCCGCCAGAGGCGTCGCCCTACCCTTTTCCAAACCATGGAAAAAACGGCCCTACCGGTTTCCAACCTTTGGAAAAGTGCTGGCGCGTGCTACAAAACGGGCATGAAAAGCGTCGGCATGGCGGGAGTGCTGGTCCTCGCGGCGAGCGTCGGTTTGCGCGCGGAGTTGACCAATGCCAGCTACCGGCTCGCGCTGACGGCCGACCACGCGGTGAGCCTCCGCGTAGCCGGGATGCCGGAGCAGCGGCTCGCGCCGGACTTCGTCGTGCTGCACAGCGCCAAGGACCCCGGCTACTCCCGCAACCCCAGCCAGCCGAATTATCACGTCGCACCGCGCAATGCGGTCCGCTGGGCGCATAACCGCGAAACGCCGGAGTCGGCCAACGTCTGGCTGCGCGAGGCGGGGGTGGAAGGCCAGGTCACCACGGACGCGCGCGGCAACTGGACGTGGTCCTATCGCGGGGCCAAACCGGTCACCGGCGCGGCGGCGCGCCAGACCAGCCGGCCGTTCAGCGTAGGCGAGCGCACCCCGCTTAGCGCCACGGGCGCTTCCGAGAGCGACGGCGTCATCCGCTGGGTCTATGCGCCACAACCGGGCTTCGAGTTCAGCGCCGAGCTGCGCCTGCCGCCCGACGCGGGCGACCCGCTCCTGACCTTCACGCTGACGCCGCGCCGCGGGGCCTTTTGGAGCGTCGCATTCATGGGCGCGCCGGCGACGGACCTGGCCGCGACGCGCGCCGTGCCCCAGGAGTGCGAGGCGCGCGGCCACCGCCAGTTCAACTTCGTGATGGGCGAAGCCGACCTGCGCCTGCCGCGCGCGCACGTCGCGACCGCGGCGGGCAACGTTGCGCTCGTCGCCGATCCCTCCGAGTCGCCGTTCCGCCTGCCGACCGGCGCGGACGCGCGCTTCGGCCTGATGCTCCAGCAGACGGCGGGCAAGTTGCAGCCGGTGCTGCTGGCGCCGCTGTTCGGCGGCGCTGAGTCGCGGCGCGAAGCCGGGGCGGCCTATCGCTTCACCTTGCGCTGCGTCGTCCGCGCGGGCGACTGGAAGGACATGACCCGCCACATCGCCCGCGATATCTGCGGCGTGCGCGACCAGCGCGACAACTCCGGCCCCGGTCCGCTGAACGGCGCCATCGAGCGCGTCATGGACTTCCTCGCCGACCGCGACGGCCACAACCACGCCTGCTGGCACGCCGAGCAGAAGTACTACGACTACTTCACCGACACCGCGGGTGTCTTCAAGCCGTTCTCGCCGCTCTACGGACTGGGCGCGGCGATCATCACCGATGACGAAGATTTCTACCGCCGCCGCGCCCGGCCGGCGGTCGAGTTCGCGCTGTCGCGCAAGTACAACGTCTTCGCGCCCTACGAGACCGCAAACATGCACATGGTCGGCACGGCGCAGCGCGAGGTCGGCGGGCCGTATATCGGCTATGCGCAGTTGCTGGGCCTGCACGAGCTCTTGCAGCGGCGCGTGCCAGCCGTCACGACACTGGCCGAACAGGCGGGCCCGGCACACAACAGCCTCGCCGACGCCCTCGCGCGCTGGCGGCTCACACAGGACCCCGCCACGCGAGCCGAAGCCGGGCAACTGGTCGCCACCATGCTGGCGCGCGGCGGACCGCTGGGCGAGGCGGCGCTGTTCGATCTGCTCGAAGGCGCCGAGGCGACAAACGACCCTCAGTGCCTGCGCGGCGCAGTCGAGGCGGCCTATCACCAGGTGGCGGCGTTGAACCTCTCGCCGGCACCGCCGGATGCGCTGGTGACCGTCGATGCCGCCGGCCATGCACCGGTGCATCCGCACTCGATCGGCCGACATCGCAACATCTGGGGCTTCGCGCCGCCGGAGCCCGTCGCCGCACCGGAGCAGACCGTGCCCGCGTGGCGCATCGCCCGGCTCGGCCTGCCCTCGCCGGCCTATCCGATCGAGTATTGGATGAACGTGCACGGCGCACTGCTGCGCACCGCCGGACTTGCGCACGACGGGTTTCTGCGCGACGTGGCGCACTGGGGCGTGACCGGCCGTTTCGGCAATTACCCCGGCGACAACCGCTCGCTCGTCTCGCTGGTCGGCGAGCGGCCCGACGCCGTCGAGCGTCCGCCGTGGGACTGGAATTTCGCCACGGTCAACCCCGGCCACGCGTGGGACTTCGTCGGCGCGCTGCTCGACTTCCTCATCAGCGACGCCTTCGAACGCTCCGGCGGCGCCATCGACTTTCCCGCGGAGACCGCCGCCGGCAGCAACTTCCGCGTCCGCGTCTACGGTGCACGGCCGGGCCGCTTCTTTGGCGACATCGGCGTGCGGCCCTGGTTGCCGCACGGGCTGATCGCGAGCAGCAACAGACAGATTGACTGGCTCGCCGGCCATGGCCAGAGCCGGTTCTACCTCGCGCTCTGGAACCAATCGTTCCGCGAGGAAACCACGACCGTGCAGATCAACCCAGCGCTCGTCGGACTCGCCGGCGCGCGCAGCGTACGCGTCTGGCGCGGCCACGCGGCCGCGGAGCCCATGACGATCCGCGACGGGCAGTTTGACGTGACGGTGCCGGCCAAGGGCCTCGTCGCCTTCGCCTTCCCGGATGCGCTGGTCCATACGCGGCTGCAGGCGCGGCTGTACGACGCCACCGCTCCGGCGCTCGGGCCCCACAGCTTTGCCACGACGCCGGCGCCCTTCGGCACGGTGCATGCCACGCTGCTGACGGCAGGCCGCGGCCTGACCTCGGCATTCGTCTATGCCGACGCAGCCGCGGCCACCACCATCGCCGCCAAACTGCGCTGGCGGCAGGGCCACGGCCCGTGGCACGAGCTGGCCGACGAGATTTTCCCGTATGAATTTTCGCCAGAATTGGAAGATGCCGCGGGCGACTTCGAGTGCGTCTTCGAGATCGAGAATGCAAAACAGGAAATCCAGCGCAGCGCGCCGATCGTCTTGAAGTTGCAGCCGGAGTCGGCGACGCCGACCGCAGCGGGAGGCACCCGATGAGATGGCTGCTGATATGCTGCCTGTTGGCCTGCGCCGCGCAGGCCGCGGAGCCCTTCGCCATCACCGATGAATTCGTCGCCTATATCCAGCAGGGCGCGAATCCGAAGGAGTTCGGACTCGCCAAGGACGGGCGCTTCCAGCCCTACTCGACCGCACAGGGCCGGCGCATTGCGTGGCGGCAGGCCGTGAGCGACAAGGCCTGGTTCGCCACCGGGCTCGCCAAATCCGATGCGGAAAAACTGCTGCGCGCCGACCTCCACCGCGCGCTGGCTGAGGCGCGTCTGCTCATCGCACGCCAGCAGCCCGCGCGACCGTTCGATGCGCTGCCGCGCGAGTCGCTGGAAATGCTCGTGGATTTCATCCATTCCGAGGGTGCGACGAACATCGCACCCGCCCTCGTCGCCGCCGTCCTCGCCGGCGATTGGCCCCGCTTGATCGGGCAACACCTCTACGTCCGCTGGCAGGGCCCTTCGCCGGACAACGCGCGCAACAAAGCCTTCGCCGACCGCTGGATCTATTCACGCAAGCTGCTTTTCAACTGACTGCCCAGCCAGTTTTACAATCCTTGGGCGGCACCGCCAAAAGTCGGACCAGACGCCGCGTGGGGGCACTCGGCCTACAAAAACATCAGTAAACCTACGGGCTTCGTTGTAGGCCAGGTCACCGACCCGGCGAACATGACATTCGTCAGCCACGCCAAGCCCGGTCGGCGCTCAGCCGGCGCAGTTCGCCGCGGCGAAGGCGGGCAGCGTGACGCGGAAGCAGGCGCCGCCGCCGGCGCGCGGCAGGCAGACCAGGTTGCCGCCGAGGTCGCGCAGCAGGCGGCGTGCGATGCTCAGGCCAAGGCCGCTGCCGGGCACGCGCGCGGTCAGCGACTGGTCCAGCCGGTAAAACTTCTCGAAGATTTTTTCGCGCAGCTCCTCCGGCACGCCGGGCCCGCGGTCGCCCACCTCGAGCTGCGCGCCGCCGCCGGCTGCGGGCAGCAGCGCAATCTCGAGCTGCTTGCCGTCGGCGGCGTACTTGAGCGCGTTGTCGAGGAGGTTGAGCACGGCCTGTTCGAGCGCGTCGCGGTCGGTGCGCACGGCCAGCGGTTCCGCCGGCAGTTGCATGACGAGTTGCAAGCCGGCTTCCTCAAGCCGCAGCCGCTGCGCTTCGAGAAATGCGGGCAGCCACACGGCAAGTTCGAGCGGCTCGACCGCGTAGGTGCGGCGGTGCTGTTCCAGCCGGCCGAAATCGAGCATGTTGTTCACCAGCCGCGTCAGCCGCGCGCACTCGGTCACCATCACGTCGAGGTAGTGCTGCCGCTGCTCCGGCTCGCGCACGCGGCCCTCGCGCAGCAGCTCGGCATACATGCGCAGCGTGGTCAGCGGCGTCTTGAGCTCGTGCGAGACGTTGGCGACGAAGCTGGTCTTCTGCCGCGCCTCGCGCGCCTTGCGGCCCGCCTCCAGCAGCAGGAGCGCGCCGCCCGCGAGGATCGTCAGCAGCAGAGCGACGACAAGCAGCGTGGTGACAAGGCGGTAGCTGCCCGCGGCCGCCATGGGCGCGCCGGCGCCGAAGAACGCCACCTGCCAATGCGGCAGCGACGGGCTCAGGCTGACGGCGACCGCGGGCGCCTGGCCTTTGCCGATATCGAGCCCGCCGGTCTGGTGCAGCACATTGCCCGCGCCATCGAGCAACGCCCAGGCACGATCCGCGCCGGCCTCGCCCGGGAATACGGCGAGCAGGCGCGCGAGCAGCGCCGCCGTCTCCAGCTCGACGCCCGCGACGCGGCCGTTCTGCTCGACCCAGCCGAGCAGGAAAAGCTGGTCGCCCTCGAACCACGGAATCCAGCCGCGCCGCACAGGCTTCGCTTCGTAGGCCTGCTGCGCCACATTCAGCAACTGCACTCGCGCCGAAGCGTGCGCCAACGCCAGGGAGGCCTCGCGCTCGCCGGCGCGCAGGAGCGCGTCGAGGCGCGCCGCAAAGAGATGGCTGTAGCGCTGGATGAAACTTTTTTCTTCCGCCGTCGTCGGCGCGTCAGGATTCGGCTGCTCCAGCCGGCGCAATAGTTGATTCCAGATGAACGTGTTGCGGACCAGCGGATTGGCGTCCGACCAGCCGGCGAGCGCGCGCGGCAGTTCGGCAGCCGGCAGTGCGGCCAGCCGGCTGAGCAGTTCATCCTGCGCGGCGCGCACAGCAAGCTGGAGGTCGTCGGCAATGATCTGCGCCCGGCCCTCAAGCGCGCGGCGCGTTTCGTCGGCAAGCCGCGTCTCCTCGTGGCGCAGCAGGCGCAGCGAGAGCGCGCCGATCGCCAGCGTCGCGCCGGCGAGCAGCGCGAACCCCACCCGCAGACTGGAAGCTTTCAGCATCGCGACATCTTTACCGTTGAACGCTCCTCGTGCAACCTGTTTTGCAGCGCGCGGCCGTCATGGCGCGCTGTTGCGCGTGTAATGCCAGACATCGTGGCCGTCCGTATAGCCATAGGCCTTGGCGGAGGCGGCGTCGGGAACGAACTCGAAACCGTCCACATGCGCTTCGGGTACATAGGATGAAATGGGAAGATTGATGTAGAGACCTTCCTCGCGCGCGCCGGTCAGCTTTTGAACCACCACGATGTTGGATCTATGCGAATAGACGTTGAGCGGACGCAACGCCTTGATGCGCTCCGCCCAATAAACGGAGGGAATATCCTCCTTGAACCTGACGTCTCCATTTTTCCCGACGGCCAGGCAGGTCTTCAGGGCATCTACTTGGAGGGCGCTGGAATAAAAAGAAACCGGTTGCGTTGGCCTCTGGCAACCGCCAGCGACGACGGCCAACACCAGCAACACCGCGGCAAACCCTTTCGCTGACATGGTCGTAACTCCGTTTCGTTTTCGCCTGCGCGGATGCTAAGCGGCGCACACAGGGGCGGGAAGCAAAAAAGCGGGGCGGCCTGCGCCGCCCCGCCGGCTTGCCACTTATTGTTTCGATTGCTGGTTGCGCGTCTGGAAGCTGTCGGTGCGCATGCTCTTGCGGGACCGGTTGTCGAGGCCTTGCGCCTCGATGCTGGCGGCCGCCGCCGCCGCGCCCGCGGCATCCTTGTTCAGCTGCGCGTCGTCGAGCTCGTACACCGCGGCCTGCGCGCGGACCTTGGCGCCGGCGTTGCGCAGCGTGGCGGCGGCCTTGGTACGGTCGCCCTTGTCAGCCTGCTGGATCGCCTCGTCGCGTGCCTCGGCCAGGACGTTGAACGCCATTTCCTTTTGCACGCTGACGTTGACCGACTTGATCACGTCCTTCTCGCGATCGCTGAAGCGCACACTGGCCTCGGCCTCGGCGCGCTCGCTCTGGCGGTTGACGAGGTTTTCGTAGGAGCACCGCGCGTTCGCCAGCTTGCGCACATCGCTCGCGGAGCCGGCGGAGACCTCGACCTCGACCAGCGCGTACTTCGCCTGTCCGCCGTAGAGCTGGTTCAGGCGCACTTCCACCTTGCGGTCGTCGAGCCGTCCGTCGCGCCCGATGATGCGCACCGGCCGGACGCCGTCGCTGAATTCGATCTCCAGCTTCACGTCGCGCGCGAAGACGCTCAGCACATCGCCCAGTTCCGCCGCAAAAATCCGCGGCAGGTCGCGGCTGGACTCGACGAAGTAGGTGTTGCCGTCGCTGTGCTGCGCCAGCTTCGTCATCAGGTCCTCGTTGTAGTCCGCGCCGACGCCGATGGTCGTCACCGCGATGTGCTCCTTCATCAGCGCCGCGCCCAGGCGGCCGAGATCCTCCGGCTGGCTCGGCCCGACGTTCGCCTGGCCATCGGAGAGCAGCAGGATGCGGCTGACGTACCGGCCCTCGAGGTGCTTGCGCACCTCCGCCGCGCCCTGGCTGACGCCGCCGAACAGCGCCGTGTTGCCACGCGCGCGGATCGAGTTGATGCGCGACTCGATCCATTCCGTATTGCCCGCGCTCTGCGGCGGCACGAGCGTCTCGACCTCGTGGTCGAACATCACGAGCGAGAACATGTCGCGCTCGGTCAAGCGGTGCAGGGCCGCGATGGCCGCTTCCTTGGCCTTCTCCAGTTTGCCGCCGCCGCTCATCGAACCCGACCGGTCGAGCACGATCGCCAGGTTCACCGGCGGCCGCTCCGTCTTTTCGCGCAGCAGCGGCGCATCCAGCGACACCTTGACCACGGCCCGCTGGCTCGCGCCCGCGGGCAGGACGCCGCGATCCAACTCCACCTTGCACGTCACCTTCTCCGTCCGGCTCGCCACCGCCTGCTGTGTAAAACCGCAGGCTGCCACGAGCGCCAGACCCACCAGCATTTGCCATTTCGTTTTCATCGCCGTTCCCTCGCTCCGCATTTTTCCGCAACCGCAGGCGCACACGCGCCTTTCATCTCGCGGCTGCATTCCATCACAAAGCCCCGCGCCTGTCGTCACACCGCGGCAAAACGATTGTAAAAGATTTGTCAAACCCTGTAGGATGCGCGGGTCCGTTCGGGGCAAAACAGATGCACGGGGCACTAAATTACAACGCGGTTTGGCTGGCACTCCTCGTCACGGCCAGCGTGACCGGCACAGCGGGCGTGGCATTGCCCCCGGCCAGCACCACGGAGGGCTATGTCTGCTGTCTGCTCATCAACGAGGTACCCTTCCCCGGCGAGAAGGGCTATCGCTCCGAGGCCGACACGATCACCGCCATGAACTCCCTGTTGCATGTGTTGGATGGCCGCCTCCGGTATGTCCCCCCGCCCTACAGCCAGCAGCAGGTCGCGGCGGTTTCCACCCGCAGCATCACGGACATCATCACCGCCGGCGGCACGCGGGGCCAGTTCGACGGATTCTTCCGCGACGCCACCGGCCGGCCGGCGATGGTGCCGCGGGTGACGGCGCGCATCGACAATCTGGTGACCATCGCGGGCCAGGGGCAGCCGGGCAAGTTTTTGCGATTGCTGAACCATGCCGCCGCGATCGCCACGAACTACACCCGGGGCCGGTACACCGAACCCAACGTCCACGCCCCCCTGCAGCGGGTCGGCAGCCTGCCCGTCACCGGGCGGGCTTTTTCCTGGATGGCCGACGAGGCCCGCTTCCGGCCCGGCGGCAATTTTGTGCGGATACCCGACCAGGACAGCGGCGCGCTGGGCGGCAACCGGTTTTTCACCTTGCGCAAGCAGCCGAAATGAAAAGGATGTCCCTCATGAAGAAGCTTGGGCTATGTCTGTTGGTCGTCGCGGCACTGGCGGGCGGCTGCGTGAGCCGGCCCCCGCTGGCCTCGACCGAGCCCAGCAGCATTGAAATCAAATACATCAGCGAGATCATCCAATACCTCTACCGCTGGCACATGGACGAGACCATGCTGGGCAACACCGAGAACTTCGCCACGCTGCCGGTCTGGGGGCGTACGCTGCACCCCAAGCTCGACGACGGCGACCGGAGCGAGTTCTACGAGGTGCTCATCCCGGACCTGCTCTACCGCGTGCAGCTGAAAAAGGCCGACTACACCATCCCCGAACTCGGCCTGCGCGTGACCAACCACAGCTTCAAGGTCATCTCCGCCGAACGCCTCGACGCGCGGCCCGCCATTCCGGCCCGGGCCGAGCAGGTCATCTTTGAGCGACAACAGATCCTGGACTACCTGTTCAGCAACCGGAATGAGCAGGTCTTCCCCGCCAAGGCACTGCTGACCCGCATGGAGGCGGCGGTCAGCCACGAACTGCCCACCCTCGTGAGCAACTCCTTCGCCACCGCCCAGACCCTTTACCTCGCGCCCATTTCGCCGGTGTCCAACGACCTCTGGCTGTTCTGGGAGACCCAGCAGATGCTGATCAAGTTTTCGTCCGACGCCGACCTGCAGAGCGAAACCTACTGGACCGACAAGAAACTGGGTGTCCGCTTCTACGACCTCGACAAAAACGTGGTCGTCTCCATGGCGGAAGTCGCCGGCAGCAATGCCTTCGTCACCCGCGACTGGGCGGCGCGCGTGCTGTTCAACTGCATGGTACACGGCAAGAAAATCGTGCTGCCCCCTCTCCCGGAGCGGCCATCCGCGGGAAACCCGGCCCCCGCCGGCACGACTGCAAGATAAGCAACTGCATGGGCGCGTCCACCGGGAGCGCGCCACGCTACGGCCGCAGATTGACGCTAAAAATCATGTCCAACCCTTTTGCGGAATGGTTTTTGTTCACCCCTGCCAATGACTCCCACGGTGGTAGAGATTCCCTCGATCTGTGCTATACTGCCCACCATGGATTTTACTCAAATTGGTGAGGTGTTGGAGGGCGAACCCAAGTACCGTCTCGCGCAGGCGAAACGGGGTATTTTTGTGGACTTGGTGGAAGACTGGGAGCAAGTGACGGCCTTCCCCAAGGCACTGCGAGCAAGGCTTGCTGTGGATTTTCCGCTGCCTATCGAGGCGCAGACCTTTGGGGATACCAAGATGACCGCCGTGAAAGCTTTGATCCGCTTGTCGGATGGCAAACGGATCGAAACAGTCCTGATGCGACATACGGATGGCCGTAATACGGTCTGTGTCTCTTCACAGGTTGGTTGCCCGATGGCGTGTGCCTTCTGTGCGACCGGAAAAATGAGTCTCTTGCGTTCGCTCTCCGCATCCGAGATCGTGCTCCAGGTGCTCTTCTTTGCGCGCCTGCTCAAGCCGGAAGGGGAGCGCGTGAGCGGGGTTGTCTTTATGGGCATGGGTGAGCCGTTTGCGAATTATGACAACGCCCTTGCTGCTGTGCGCATGCTGAACGATCATGATGGGCTCAATATTGGCGCGCGCCACATTTCGATCTCGACCTGCGGTATCCTTGAGGGCATCCGCAGGTTCACCAGCGAGGCTCTCCAGGTCAATCTGGCCATCTCGCTCCATGCTCCTGACGATAAGACACGGCGCGAATTAATGCCGGTAGCGCGAACGCATACGGTCCTCGAGTTGCTTGCCGTTGTGGATGAGTATATCGCACAGACCAAACGCAAGGTAATGTTTGAATATTTGATGATCGGCGGAAAGAATGATGCCGATGAGCAAGCCCATGCGCTGGCGAAGCTGATGCAGGGGAAACTTTGCATGGTGAATCTGATCGCCTACAACTCAACCGGCGTGTTCGTGCCGGCGACCAGGGAGCGCATGGTATTTTTCAAAACAGTTTTGGAGCAGGCGGGTGTTCCGGTAACCGTCCGGTTTCGACACGGGCGGGAAGTGAAGGGTGCTTGCGGTCAGCTCCTTACCAAGGAAGATGCCTATGTGCTTCCGTCTGACGTGACGGATGCAGCCAGCGTATGATCCCTTCCGAAGACACTATCTACCGATTGGACCACGTGACCCGGGAGTCCCCTGAGGTGCTGACGCTCTCCTTCGCCCCGGAAGCAGGGGAGCTGATGCAGTTTCATGCAGGGCAATATGTTTATGTCGATATGATCGAACGGCCGAAGCGACTGCCGAGCCGGCCCTACAGCATCTCCAGTTCCCCAAGCGATGCGTTTGTGTCCGTGAGTGTCAAAAAACTGGGTGCGTTTTCCGGAGCACTGCACGAGCTGACTCCAGGAAGCCGGGTTATTCTGCGTGGTCCCGCGGGGAATTTCATCCCGCAACCGTCGATGAAAAAACTGGTGTTCATCGCCGGAGGCATCGGCATTGCTCCGTTCTTGAGCATTCTGAAGGGCTTTGTGGGCAGGAATGCTCAGGACCAAGAGGTGCTCTTGTTTTACAGTAACAAGCGTCGGGAGGACATCGTTTTTTTTGGAGAGTTGCAGGGCATCACCCAGGCGTTGAGAGGCGTCCGTATTGTTTATTGTTTGACACAACAGGAAGAAAAAGCAGACGAAGCAGGGGAGTATCGTCGCTTTGACGGATCCATGTTGAAGCAATATTGTTCAAAGTTCGGAATGCAGGACTACTTCCTTTGCGGCTCTGTTCCGTTTGTCACGGAAACATCACAAGTGCTGGAACATGCCGGGGTGCTTTGCCAGAGAATTCATGCGGAGTTGTTCTATTAATTTAGCGCATTGCCACCGGGCTTGGGAATACTTCAACAGTATTGCGATGTGCATTTTTTTAAATTGTTCCACTTGCAGTAATATACCCGTGACCATAATCGGCGGTCAGCCGTCGGCCCAGCCCCTCGATCATCTGGTCGCCGTATCCAGCCCGCTTCTCCTTCTTCTGGATGTCCTGCGTGATGACCCGGCCGATGCTCCTGTTCAGGTTTACATCGGATTGCTCTATCCAGCTTTTACCTCCGGCCTCGCAGCCAGGCGTATTCCGCTGGTCTGGGAACACCTTGTCGCCGTGCAGGATTGACTCGCGTACGCCGGTGCGGCAGATTCCCTGTCATGGAACCCATCTGGCAGCTGACCATCCCCGCCGCGGCCGCGCAGTTGCGCAGCGATGCCACGCTGGGCCTCACCACCGCCGAGGCCCGGCAGCGGCAGGCGGAGCATGGCCTGAACCAGCTGCTCGAACAGCCCGGCACGGGGCCGTGGCGGATTTTCTTCGCGCAGTTCAACGAGCTGATCATCTGGGTGCTGATCGGCGCGGCGCTCGTGTCCGGCTTTCTCAAGGAGTGGGTGGACACCGCCGCCATCGTCGGCATCGTCATCCTCAACGCCATCCTCGGCTTCGTCCAGGAATACCGCGCGGAGAAGGCGCTGGCGGCGCTGCGGCGGATGGCCAACCCGAACTCGCGCGTCGTGCGCGACGGCCAGCTCGTCGTGGTGCCTTCCGCCGAGCTGGTTCCCGGCGATCTCGTCGAGTTGGAGGCCGGCGACTATGTCCCGGCCGACGCCCGCGTGACGCTGCCCACGCCGAATTTCGCCGTCCAGGAAGCGAGCCTGACCGGCGAATCGGCGCCGGTCGCCAAGCAGGCCGAGGCCATCGCCGGGGCCGACCTGCCGCTGGCCGAGCGCGCCAACCTGCTGTTCATGGGCACGGTGGTGGTCAGCGGCAAGGCCCGCGCGCTCGTCGCTACGACCGGCATGCAGACCGAGCTCGGGCGCATCGCCGGCATGATCCAGGCGATCGAATCCGAGCCGACGCCGCTCCAGAAGAAGCTCGCCGCGTTCGGCGCGTTGCTCGTCAAGCTCTGCGCCGTGCTCGTCGCCCTCGTCTTTGTGCTGCAATGGTGGCGCGCGGGCTGGCACCTGCACGACCTGGGCGAGATTTTCCTGACCGCCGTCAGCCTCGCCGTCGCCGCGATTCCGGAGGGCCTGCCCGCGGTCGTCACCATCGCGCTGGCGCTGGGCGTGCAGCGCATGGTCAAGCGCCACGCCCTCATCCGCAAGCTGCCCTCCGTCGAAACGCTCGGCTGCGCCACCGTGATCTGCTCCGACAAGACCGGCACGCTGACGCGCAACGAGATGACCGTGCAGGTCGTTGTGGCCGGCGGACAGCAATACGAGGTCAGCGGTGTCGGCTATGTGCCGGAAGGCGAGTTTCGTTGCAACGGCGACCACAGGTCGCCGCTACAGGAACCCGCACTGAATGCAGCCCTCGCCTGCGGCGCACTGTGCAATGCCGCGAACCTGCGGCTGGCGGAGGGTGTGTGGAAAATCACCGGCGACCCGACCGAGGCCGCCCTGTTGACCGCCGCGGCCAAGGCCGGCCTGAAGCGCGCCGTGCTGGAGGACGCGCAGCCGCTGGTCACCGAGCTGCCGTTCGATTCCGTGCGCAAATGCATGACGATGGTCCGCCGCACCGCCGCCAATCGCTGCACCGCCTATGTGAAGGGCGCGCCGGACGTGATCCTCGCGCGTTGCACGCTGCCCGAGGCCGAGCGCGCGGACCTCGCCCGGACCAACGCCGAACTCGCGGGCCGCGCCCTGCGCGTGCTTGCGGTGGCGCAACGCGAGCTGGGACCGGACGAGGAAACGGCGACGCCGGAAAAGGTCGAGCGCAACCTGACGTTCCTCGGCCTGATCGCGATGATGGACCCGCCGCGCGCCGAGGCTAAAATTGCGGTCGCCACCTGCCACGCGGCGGGCATCCGCACGGTGATGATCACCGGCGACGACCCCCACACCGCCGCCGCCATCGGTCGCGAGCTCGGCATGTTCGGCCCGGACGACCATGCGTTGACCGGCGCCCAGCTCGACCGGCTCGACGACACCGCGCTGGCGGCCGAGATCGAGCATACGCCCGTCTTCGCGCGCGTCGCGCCGGAGCACAAGCTGCGCATCGTCCGCGCCTGGAAGCAGCGCGGTCAGATCGTCGCCATGACCGGCGATGGCGTCAACGACGCGCCCGCCGTCAAGGAGGCCGATATCGGCGTCGCCATGGGCATCACCGGCACCGATGTGACGAAGGAAGTCTCCGACATGATCGTGACGGACGACAACTTCGCCTCGATCGTCGCCGCCGTCGAGGAAGGCCGCGGCATCTACGACAACATCCTCAAATTTGTCCACTACCTGCTCTCGTGCAACATCGGCGAGATCCTCGTCATGCTCGTCGCATCGCTCTGCGGCCTCCCCGCGCCGTTGCTGCCGATCCACATCCTCTGGATCAACCTCGTCACCGACGGCCTTCCCGCGCTGGCCCTGGGCGTGGATCCGGTGGATACGGACATCATGCGGCGCCCGCCACGCGACCCGTCGGAAGCGGTGGTGGACCCGCGGCGCGGTTGGATAATGGTGCTGCAGGGCGCGTTCATCGCCGCCTGTTCGCTCGGCGCGTTCGCGTGGGTCCGGTTCGTGGAGGCCGAGCCGCTGGAAAACGCGCGCACGGCGGCGTTCATCGTGCTTTCCTGCGCGCAACTCTTCCACGCCTTCAACTGCCGCCATGCCACGCGCTCGCTGTTCCAGCTCGGCCTCTTCACCAACTACAAGCTCGTGCTCGCGGTGGCCATCTCGGCGGCCTTGCAGTTCATCGCCGTCTCGGTGCCGTGCCTGGAGGTCATCTTCAAAACCGTCACCTTGAGTCTGAACGACTGGCTGCTCGTCATCGCGGTCTCCTCGCTGCCGCTCTGGCTGATGGAGATCGTGAAAATCTTCCTGCGCCGGCGTGCGCGCTAACTCGCCCGCAGCCCCTGACCGGCCACGGCTAGCGCGTTTCCAGTTCACATGCAGCCTGTTTGGAGCGCCTCGTGGAAGCGACCTCCGGTCGCTTTCCCTCAGTGTAATGCGGCCGGCTTGACCCGTGAAGCGCTTGGGCGAAACGGGGAGGCCTCATCCGCGTGGCGGCGGCCCTGCCGCCACGCCTTCGATGCAGCTACATCATTGGTGAACCGCTCTATGGGGCGGACTGTTTCAGATAGGCCAGCACGGCGTCGCGCACGCCGGCCTCATATTCGGCGCGGCTGATGTGGCCGGTGTCGAGGTGGTTCCAGATGCGCTTGGGCTGCGGGAGCTGGTTGAAGGCGGCGTAGACGCCGGTCGGCGGGCAAACGATGTCGATGAAGCCGACGGTGACGAACGACTGCGCATGGGACCGCGCCGAGAAGTTGACCGCGTCGTAGTAGCGCACGGCTGCCACGGCCTTGGGGTCGGGCTTTTCGGTCTCGTTGGGGATCAGGCGCGGCCAGCCGTTGATCCGGCCCTGCGTGATGCCGGTGTGGTCGCAGAAGGCTGGAATCTCCGCGGCGACGAATGTGACGCGCGGATCGAGCCCGCCCGCGACAAGCGCCTGGCCGCCGCCCTGGCTGCGCCCGCAGACCACGAGGCGCTTGCCGTCCCATTCCGGCTGCGCGGTCACAACATCGAGCGCGCGCTGCAGACGCAGGTAGAGTTCACGGAAAAAGATGGCGTCGCGCGAGTCGCGTCCCTTCCAGAAATAATCCTTCAGTTCGCCGCGCAGAAGCGCCGCGTAAAACTCGCGCGGCTGGCCGTTCGGCAGCCCGTGGGCGCCGAAATCGAGCGCAAGAAACCCGTCCTGCGCCCACTTGGTCGCGGTCGGGAGCCGCGAGCTGGCGACGCCCGCGCCGTGCGTCAGCACGATGGCGGGCAGCGACTTCGCCGCCGCGCCCTTGGGCCGCGCGAGGTAGGCGGACAGTTTGCCAAGCGCGCTATCGGCCTGCAGGTCGAAACATTCGACCTCCGCGGCCGGCGAGGTCACCGGGGTCAGGCGCACGTTCGCCGGAACGGTGGCGAGCTGCTTTTTCTGCCCGGCCCAGAATGCGTCGAAGTCGTCCGGTGCGGGCAGGCTGGGCTTGATCTCCAGCGGATCGATCGCCGCGCCGGCGCGGCCGGTCGGGACCGATTCGCCCGGCAGGCTGAAATCCGCGCGGCATTGCAGGAAGCCGGGCTCGTCCAGCTTCCCGGAGAGCACGACGCGCCCGGCCTTCGTGACGCTGGTGCCTTCCTGTAAAGCCGGCTCCTTGCCGTCGCGTGAGATTTTCCATTTCACCTTCGCGCCGTCCAGCGGCTGGTTGCTGTGGGTCAGCAGGATGGTGAAGGTGACCTGCTCGCCGCGGTGATAAATGGGCTCGGCGCGGTCGGCGGTGACGTGCAGCGCATACGCGGTCGGCTTGAGCTGCCTGGCCTGCGCTCCGCCCAGCAGCACCAGCAGGGCGAGGCAGACCCGGCGCGAGATGAGGTGGTTCATGCGGTTCATCTTTCGGTTGAACGCCGGCTTTCGAGTTGCACCGGGCCGAGCAGGCCGGAGTCGAGCAACTGCGCCTCCTTCTCGTAGAGATGCCAGGTCGCGAACGTGAGCCGTTGACGCTGGCGCGTCAGTTCCGCGTTGCCCAACCACGGCGGGAGTTCAGAGAGCCGCCCGATGGTGAACTTCGAGCCGGTGCATTCGTAGCGTGCGTCGGGCGGCAGGGCCTCGTCGCCGATGAGCCGGTTGACCCAGCGGTTGGCGATGGCGATTTCCAGCGTGTTCTCGCCAGCGCGCACGAGGTCGGTGACGTCGAGCTCGAACGGAGCCGTCCACGCGACGCCGGCGCTCCGGCCGTTGAGCTTCACCGAGGCAACGTCACACACCTTGCCGAGCGAAAGAAAGAGATGGTTAAGGGTGGATGGAGGATGGAGGATGGAAGACTGCGCCGTGATTCTCCCTCCATTCCCCCTCAACCGTTTTCCATCAACCATCATCTTCGCCCGGTAGGTCGCTATGCCGGAGAAGTATTTCACGCCGGGATCGGGGTGCTGCGTCCACGAAACGAGCTGGTCCAGCTTGATCTCCGCCGGCGCGCCGCGGCCGGGCTGGAAGTTCACCTGCCATGGGCCCGTGATGGTCAGGGGCGCGGGCAGCTCCGCCACGGGTGGCACGGCGACGGGTGTATCGGCGGGCAGCGGGCGGCGGAAGACGACGAACGTCGAACCCGCGACGTCGAGCACGAGCGGCAGGCTGACGCGCCCGGCGTCGGCCTTGAAGTTGCGCGCATCCGAAATCTTCCCGGTGACCGGGTCCCAGATCTCCGGCGCCCGCGCACCTGAGCGGAAGTCCGCGGCGAGCTGGAGCGGCTTGCCGCTCTGGTTCGAGACGAAATAGAGGTCGCCCTCGGCGGTGGTGCGATGGAGATAATAGATTTCCGCCTCGTCGCCGTGTGCTGCAAAGGCAGCATCTGGTGCCAGCTTGAGGGCGTCGAGCGCAGCCTGCAGGGGTTCGCGCGGTGGGATGTGCGCAAAAACTTCGGCGACGAGCGCGCGCCATGCGGCCAGATGGTCGCGCTGGTCGAGCAGCCCGGCCGGTGCGGTCGGCGGCGGGCCAACGATGGCGGCCCCCTGCGCGAGAAACGTTTTCAAGCGCTGCAAGGTGGCCAGATCGGCCACCCACTTCTCCGGCAACACGAGCAGGCGGTAGGCAGGGCCGTGCGGCGAGCGAAATGCGCCGTCGCGCCACTCCAGCGTCGCGAGGTGGTGCGGATAGCAGACGTCGAAGTCGTAGCCGCGCGGCACTTCAAGCGCCTTCTTGGAGGCGAAGTAACCGACCTCGCCATCGGTGAGCAGCAGGAGGTCCGCCGCCGTGTGGCCCTGCTGGAGCAGGAACTGGCAGCGTGCGAGGTAACCCATCCACGCATCGGCCATGGGCCACCAGGTGTTCAGCCGCCCGAAGTGCGTGCCGTAGCGGCCGAGCGTGAAGCCCGGCGCAATGCCGGCATAGGGCTGGTGGACATAGGTGTGAAAAATAAACCGGTTGATGCCCGCGGCGAAGGCACCGTCGCCGCAGGCCTTCAAGGTCGCGGGCGTCGCGAGCCAGCGACCGTCCTCGGGTTTGGCGGTGAACGCCTCCGCGCCGACGATCCGGCGGCCGAGCAGGTTCGCGACGGAGGCGATCTGCTTCATGTTGCCGAAACGTGGCCGCGCGTCCGGCATCCAGAACTCGTTCATCGGCACATCGGTGTGCTCGTTGCAAAGGAACGGATTCAGCGGCCCGCCCTGCGCCTCGGCGTAGACCTGCAGCCCGTGCGCGTGCGCCAGCCGCTGCATCGTGCCTAAATATTTTTCCGCCACCAGATCGGCGATGATACCGCGGAAGTCGCGCAGGAACGCCTCCGACTGTGCGGCCGAGCCGACTGTGCGGCCGGTCAGCACCGGCAGCCACGGCACGAGGTCGTAGCCCTTGCGCTGCAGGAAATCCTGAGGCAGCGCGGCACTCCAGTTTTGGTAGCCTCCTTCGAAGCTGTCAAAAAGGATACCGCGCAGGCCCTTGCCGGCCTGCGGTCCGGCCTCGCGGAGGATGCGGCCGAGCGACTGCTCGAACTGGAACTTTACAATCTCCTCGTCCAGCTTGTCGCACTCCTGCCCGTGGCCCTCAGGCTGCGCCGGATGATTCATGCTGCCGGTCGTCGTATAGCCGAACCGCAAAATCGTCCAGCGGCCGGCGGGTAGATCGCAATGCAGGAGACCGTTGGTATTCATGGATGACGTGAGCACCAGCAAGCGGTCGGCCGCGATAGGTATTGCCTTCGGATCCAGCTTCACCGCCGCCACGGACTTGAGCGAGGGCTCCTCCTTGACCGTGGCCTTGGTGCCGGCCGGGAAGGCGAGCACGGCCGCGTCGCGGTAGAAATCGAGCTTCGCCGTAGGTCGCTTTAGCTGCGCACTCACGGCCGGCCCGCCTTCGGCCTCGGTCTCGGTCCAGACGTAGCGCTTCATGCCGCGCTCCGGCGTGATCCAAGGCCCGCCGCTGCCCGACCAGCCGGGCGAGTTCATCAGGTCGAGCTCGAGGCCCAGTTCGCCGGCGGTGCGGACCGCATATTGCACGTGTTCATGCCAGACGTCGGTGCCGTAGCGGACCGGGCCGGGCGGCAGGTAGATGCTCACGTCGAGCATCTGCGCGCCGCCGATGCCGACGCGCTTCATATCCTCGAGGTCGGCGCGGATGCCGGCCTTGGTGATGTTGCCGTTGATCCAGTGCCACCAGACCAGCGGCCTGGCCGCGGACGGCGGCCGGACAAATCCGTCCGACAGTGGAAGGTGCTCCACCCCGGCAGCCAGGCAGCGGCCGGCGCAAAGCACGGTGGCAGCCGCAAGCGCCAGTTTTCCGTGTGTGTGCATCAAGCGCATCCTATCGTCCACCCCCCTTTCGCAACAGCGTAAAGCGCGTGTGCGGACAAGAAATTGCAGGGTGCCGCGGAGTCTTCCCTGGCCGTTGCCCCGGCCGGGAGTTGCACCGGAAATGAGGCGGCGAGCCCGAGAGCGGGGCGGCCACGAAAATCTCAGGAGGTTTTTCGTCCAGCCCCTGGAGACGCGCGGCCCTCGGCACACCGCTGCCGCCAGCGCAGGGGCGCGAGGCCGGTGCTCTTCTTGAATTCCGCCGAGAGATGGAACGGCGAGTGATAGCCCATGCGCTCGGCGATTTCCTGGATGGTCAGACCCGAATGGCGCAACAGTTCCTGGACGCGGCGCAGGCGCAACGCCTGAACGTAGGGCTTGGGCGCCAGGCCCGTGTGTTGACGGAAGCACCGGCGGAAATGCGAATAGCCCATGCCCAGTCCGCGCGCGAACTCGCGCAAGGGCGGCAGCCGCTCGCATTGTTCCATCAAGAGGATTTGCGCCTTGCGCATCAGTGCCTGCCGGCGCGCGGGTGTGCCGCCACGTTGCTGCGCAAGCCCCTGGAGAAGGGCCAATATTTGCAGGCCGGTGGTCGCCAGCCGGCCGGCGAATTCCGCCGGCTGGTCTTGCGCGAGCAGATGGCAGCGGTCCAACAATTCGGCCAGTTCAGGCTGCGGGCCCGGACGCATGACGGCGCGCCGCGGCTGAAACACGGGGAGGCGCCGCAAGGGTCCGAGGAGCGGGCCATCGAGTTCGATCCAGCTTTCCACCCAGCCGGTCTGCGGGTCCGGCGCATAGCGGTGCCAGATGCCGGGGAGCAGGACAAACACATCGCCGGCCTTGATGCGCCGCCGTCCCGTGGGCTGCGATTCGAACCAGCCGCACCCTTCCAGGATCAACACGACCTGCCAGACGTCCAGCACCCGGCCGTGTTGCCAGGTGAACAGGTGGTCGGCGGGGTGCCGGGCGGCCCGGCCCGGATATTCCGTGCCGGGCGGCACACGCGTGAAACCGGCGGCGGTCACCGCCGCGCCCCACAGCGGCGTGGCGTTGGGCCTGGGCAGATACAGGAAATAGTCGCGCATAAAAGGACGGGCAGTATTTACATGAAATTGAGCAGTTGTGCAATTCCCAGGGCGCGGCGCAGAACCTATAGTGACACCGTGACGGCGTACTGCCGTCGTGGCGAAAGGATGCGCAAGATGAAAGCACCTGCAGTGAAGCTGGGTTTGTTTGGCATCGGTCTCGACACCTACTGGCCGCAGTTCAAGGGCCTGCGAGAGCGGCTCGTCGGTTATCAGGACGTGATCGGGCAACGGCTCGCCGGCGCTGGCGTCGAAGTGGTGGACGCCGGTTTGGTGGATAGCCCGGCCAAGGCGCGCGCCGCGGCGGAGCTGTTCCGGCGCGAGGGCGTCGAGGCGATTTTTCTCTATATTGCCACCTACGCTTTGAGTTCCACCGTGCTGCCGGTCGTGCAGCAGGCGCACGTGCCGGTGATCGTGCTCAACCTCCAACCCGTCCCGCAGCTGGACTACGAAAAGTTCAACGCGCTGGGCGATCGCGGCCTGATGACCGGCATCTGGCTGGAGCATTGCCAGTCGTGCAGCGCGCCGGAGATCGCGTGCGTGTTCAACCGCGCGGGCATTGCCTATCACCTGGTCACGGGCCACCTGCAGGATGACGAGGCCTGGCGCGAGATCGGCGACTGGGTCGCCGCCGCCAAGGTCGCGGCCGCCATGCGGAACAACCGGGTCGGCGTGCTGGGTCATTACTACTGCGGGATGCTCGATGTCTATTCCGACCTGACCCAGCAGTCGGCGGTGTTCGGCAACCACTTTGAGCTGGTCGAAATGTGCGAACTGCATGCGCTGCGGGAGCAGGTGACCAAGGCGCAGGTCGCGACGAAGCTCAAGGAGTTCCGCGCGCAGTTCGCCGTGTCCAAGGAATGCAAGGCGGCTGAAGTGCGGCGCGCCGCCCAAACCTCCTGTGCGCTCGATGCGCTGGTGGCGAAGCACCAGTTGGGGTCGCTGGCCTACTACTATGAAAGCGTGGCGGGTCATCCCTACCAGGACATCGTCACCAGCGTCATCGCCGGCAACACGCTGCTCACCGGCCGGCACGTGCCCGTCGCCGGCGAGTGCGAGGTGAAAAACGTGCAGGCGATGAAGATCATGGATTGCTTCGGCGCGGGCGGCTCGTTCAGCGAATTCTATCTGGCGGATTTCAAGGACGACGTGGTCTATCTCGGCCACGATGGGCCGGCGCACTTCGCCATCGCCGAGGGCCAGGTCGGGCTGGTGCCGCTGCCGGTCTATCACGGCAAGCCCGGCCAGGGGCTCTCGATCCAAATGACCGTGAAGCACGGACCGGTCACGCTGCTGTCCGTGGTCCAGGGCGCGGGCGGCACATTATCCCTGCTCGTCGCCGAGGGCGAGAGCGTGCCCGGCCCCGTGCTCCAGATCGGCAACACCAACAGCCGCTACCGCTTCAGCCTCGGCGCCAAGGCGTTCATGAACGCCTGGTCCAAGGCCGGCCCGGCGCATCATTGCGCCATCGGCGTCGGCCATCGCGCCGCGCAACTCGAAAAGCTTGGCGCCCTGCTGCGGCTGGAGGTACACCGTGTCTGCTGAACGAAACCGGATGTCCACAAAGGTGTAATACATGAAGACAATAATCTGCCTGCTGCAGGCGGCGCTAGGTTTGGTGTCCACCGCGCTGGCCGCGGATGAGCTCGCGCAAAGCTTCGCCCAGCCGCCGCCCTCGGCGCGGCCGTGGGTCTATTGGTTCCCGCTCTCGGGCAACCTTTCGAGCAACGGCATCACCGCCGACCTCGAGGCGATGGCGCGCGTCGGCATCGGCGGTGTGCTGTACATGGAGACGGACCAGGGTACGCCGAAAGGGCCGGCGGATTTCGGCGGCCCGCTGTGGCGCGGCCTGATCAAGCACGCGACCACCGAGGCAAACCGGCTCGGCCTCGAGATCAACATGAACAACGACGCCGGCTGGTGCGGCAGCGGCGGGCCGTGGATCACGCCGGCACTTTCGATGCAGAAGGTGGTCTGGTCGGAAACCGAGGTCATCGGCCCGCAGCGCCTCGAGCGCGCGCTGCCGCAGCCGAAGGCGACGCTGGAGTATTACCGCGACATCGCGTTGTTCGCCTACCCGACGCCCGCGGAACATTTTTCCATCCCCTTGTTGAGCGGCAAATCCTCGGCAACGCGCGCCGAGATCGCACCGCGCGCCGACTATGCGACCGTGCCGCCGCAGGCCGTCGTGGCGCGCGACAAACTGATCGACCTCACCGCCAAGCTTGGTGCCGACGGCACACTCGCGTGGGATGTCCCCGCCGGCAAGTGGACGGTTTTGCGCATCGGTCATACGACGACAGGCAAGGACAATCACCCGGCCCCCGAGCCGGGCCGCGGCCTCGAGAGCGACAAGTTGAGCGCAACGGCGACGAAGGTGCATTTCGACGGGCTGATGCAAAAGCTCATTGACGACGACGGGCCGCTCGCCGGGCAGACACTGGTGGCGACGCACATCGACAGTTGGGAGACGCACTCGCAAAACTGGACGGCGACGTTCCGCGCCGATTTCCAGCGGCTGCGCGGCTACGATCCGCTGCCGTTGCTGCCGGTGATGACCGGCCGCGTCGTGGACAGCCTCGAAATCTCGGAGCGTTTCCTGTGGGACGTGCGCCTGACCGTCCACGAGCTGCTGATGCAGAACTACGCGACGTGCATGCGCGAGCTGGCGCACCGGCACGGGCTGCGACTTTCCATCGAGGCCTATGGCGACGGTCCCTACGACAACCTCGCCTACGGCGGACAGGCCGATGAGCCGATGGCGGAATTCTGGTCGTGGAACCGGTTCGGCGCGGCGAACTCCTGCACGGAGATGTCATCCGCGGCGCATGTCTACGGCAAGAAAATCCTCGGCGCCGAGGCCTTCACCGCCACCGACAAGGAAAAATGGCAAGGGCACCCGGCAAACATCAAGGACCTCGGCGACTGGGCGTTCTGCGAGGGCATCAACCGCTTCGTGTTCCACCGCTACGCCGCGCAGCCGTGGCTCAATTGCGCGCCAGGCATCTCGATGGGTCCATGGGGCCTGCACTATGAACGCACACAAACCTGGTGGGAGCAGTCAAAGGCGTGGCACGCCTATCTCGCGCGCTGCCAGTACCTGCTGCAGCAGGGCCTGTTCGTCGCCGACCTCTGCTTCATGGAGCCGGAAGGTTCACCGCTGGGCTTTCGTTCGCCGGTGAAGAGCGGCCACGACCGGCCCGGCTACAACTTCGACGGTTGCCCGACGGAAGTCGTGCTCACGCGCATGAGCGTGAAGGATGGCCGCCTCGTGCTGCCCGACGGCATGAGCTACCGCATGCTCGTGCTGCCCCAGGTCGAGGTGATGTCGCCGCAGTTGCTCGGCAAGATCAAGGAGCTGGTCACCGCCGGCGCGACGATCGTCGGCGCGCCGCCGGTCAAGGCGCCGGGCCTGGTGGGTTATCCGCAGAGCGATGCGGCGGTGCAGCAGCTCGCCGCCGAATTGTGGGGCGGCGGCGCGGCCCCCGCCGAACCGACGGAACGGAAAATCGGCCGGGGCAAAATCATCTGGGGCGGCGAATTCCGCACGCCGAAAGCCGCGCCGCAGGAACTCAAGCCGGTTGCGAATCTCACCGGCGCCAAGTGGATCTGGTTCAACGAAGGCCGGCCCGCGCAGTCCGCGCCGCCGGGCCAGCGTTATTTCCGCCGTGTGTTCACGTTGGACGGGCCGGCGCAAGCGGCGACGCTGACGATGACGGTGGACAACGTGTTCGAGTGCTGGATCAACGGCAAGCGCGTATGCGACAGCCAAGAGTACAAGAACGCCACCGTCGCGAATGTCGCGAAGCTGCTCAAGCCCGGCCAGAACATCATCGCCGTGCTCGCGGAGAACACCACCGACGCGCCGAATCCCGCCGGCCTGATCGGCTCGCTGAAGATCAACAGGGGCAAGCAGCAGCAGGTCATCGCGACGGACGGCCAGTGGGAAGTTGCGCAGCACATCGCCGATAACTGGAAGACCTCGGCCGCGGCCGCAAAAAACTGGAGTGCGGCTCTGGAACTCGGCCCGCTCGGCATGCAGCCGTGGGGCGACATCGTCGAGCCGCAGTCGGGCGCGAACGGCGGCGATCCGATTCCGAACATCGCGAACGTGATGCCGCTGCTCGAGCGCGCCGGCGTGCCGCCGGATTTCGCGTTCAGCTCCACCGACCCGACGGCGGGCCTGCGCTACATCCACAAAGCGATCGGCGACATCGATGTCTATTTCGTCGCCAACAAAAACCAGCATGACGCCGAGGCGGTCTGCTCGTTCCGGGTCACCGGCAAGCAACCGGAAATCTGGCGGCCCGACACCGGACGCACCGAACTGGCCGCCTGTTATGAGAGCAAAGGCGGCGTGACGCAGCTACCCTTGCGCTTCGAACCGAGCGGTTCGCTGTTTGTCATCTTCCGCCCCGGCGCGCCGGCGTGCGATCCCGCGGTCGCGTTCACGCGCAACGGCGCGCCCATCAGTGCGCAGGACAACGGCGGCAAGATCGAAATCCAGCAGGCGACCTACGGCGTGCCGGGCGACGCTGCGCAGACGCGCGACGTGAAGGCGAAGGTGCAGGCTCTGGTGGATGGCGGCAACTTCAGCTTCAAGGTGGCGAAGCTGGCCGAGGGCGATGATCCCGCCTACGGCATCGTGAAAACGCTCACCGTCGCATACACCTCCAACGGCAAGGCGCTCACGGCGACCGGCACCGACAACGAAATGCTCAAGCTCGCCCGCAACATCGTCACACAACCCGCGGCGGCGGAACTGCACGTCGGCAGCGGCGGCGCTCTCGTCGTCGAGGCCGCGCAGCCGGGCCACTACGAAATCACCACAGCCAGCGGCAAGAAATTGTCCGCGCAGGTGGACGCCATCCCCGCGCCGCAGGCCATTTCCGGCCCGTGGGAGGTCGCCTTCGATCCGAAACGGGGCGGCCCCGCCAAGGTCACATTCGACAAGCTCTCCGACTGGAGCCAGCGACCGGAGGACGGGATTAAATATTATTCAGGCACCGCCAGCTACCGGACCAAGTTCATGGTTGATGGAAAATGGTTGATGGCTAACGGACAAGCACAGACTGTTTCTTCCCTCCGCCGGTCACCATCCACCATCCACCATGTTCTGCTCGATCTCGGCAAGGTGGCGGTGATGGCCGAGGTGAAGTTGAACGGCAAGGATCTCGGTATTTTATGGAAGCCACCGTTCTGCGTGGACGTGACCGACGCGCTCCAGGACGGCGAAAATACGCTGGAGCTCAAGGTCGTCAACCTGTGGATCAACCGCCTGATCGGCGACGAGCAACTGCCGGAGGACAGCGACCGCAACAAGAACGGCACGCTGAAGGCCTGGCCGCAATTTGTGCTCGATGAAAAACCCAGCCCGGCCGGCCGCTTCAGCTTCACCTCGCACCGGCTCTGGAAGAAAGCCGACCCGCTCGTCGAGTCCGGCCTGCTCGGGCCGGTGACGCTGCGGCCTGTAAAACTCGTTGAAGCCCGTTGAGGGCCGGCCACGGGCCATCCTCACCACCCACCGGGCGGATCCGTAAAATGAACTCCGGCGCGCTTTCGGCTTGCGCCGGCGCGCGATTCCCCTAGGCTCTCCGGCACGCTGGCGCGACGAAACGCTTCCGCGCCGGAAAAAAGGAATATTATGAATACAACCATCAAGATGGGGCTGACGATGGCGCTGCTGGCGGCGACACTGGGCGCAGGCGCGGAAGAAAAGAAAATCGAGGCGACGTGGGCGGCGCTGGACCAGCGGCCGTGCCCGCAGTGGTTCCTCGACGCCAAGTTCGGCGTGTTCATCCACTGGGGCGTCTACTCCGTGCCGGCGTGGGGCAAGGTCGGCGAGTACGCGGAATGGTACTGGAGCAAGATGGCCAACAAGAAGCCGGACAACGTCTGGTGGCAGTTCCACGTCAAGAATTACGGCGCGGATTTCGACTACAAGGATTTTGCGTCGCGCTTCACGGCGGAGCTGTTCAACGCGGAGCAGTGGGCCGATTTGTTCGAGCGCGCCGGCGTCAAATATGTGGTGCCGACCTCGAAGCATCACGAGGGCTTTGCGCTCTGGCCGAGCGCCGAGGCCAGCAAGGCGTACGGCCGGCCGTGGAACGCGGTCGAGATCGGCCCGAAGCGGGACCTGATGGGCGAGCTGGCCAAGGCGACGCGCGCACACAACATGAAGTTCGGCTTCTATTACTCGCTCTATGAGTGGAACCACCCGCTGTGGAAAAGCGACAAACCGCGCTACGTCAGCGAGCACCTGTTCCCGCAGTTCAAGGACGTGGTGACACGCTATCAGCCGGCGCTCATCTTCAGCGACGGCGAGTGGGACATCACCTCCAAGGAGTGGCGCAGCGAGGAGTTGCTGGCGTGGCTGTTCAACGAGTCGCCGTGCAAGGACGAGGTCGTCATCAACGACCGCTGGGGCAAGGACTGCCGGCACAAGCACGGCGGCTACTGGACCACCGAATACGCCGCGGGCCTCAAGGATGGCACGCATCCGTGGGAGGAGAGCCGCGGCATGGCCTTCTCCTACGGCCTCAACCGCGCCGAGCGCGTCGGCGACTACAAGACCGGCCGCGAATTCATCATGGTGCTGGTGGACCTCGTCAGCCGCGGCGGCAACCTGCTGCTCGACATCGGCCCCGCGGCCGATGGCACCATTCCGCCGCTGATGGAGCAGCGCCTGCTGGAGATCGGCGACTGGCTCAAGGTCAACGGCGAGGCGATCTACGGCTCGCGCGGCGCCGGCCGCACGTGCCAGTGGACCGGCGGCAACAAGCCCGAGCAGAAATTCGGCGAGTACATGGTCAAGTACAGCCTGATGGACCAGATCGGCCAGCAGCCGAAGAACGGCGTCGCGGTCAAGCAGGTGTTCTTCACCAAGCAGCCCGGCGCGCTCTATGCCATCACCGCCGGCTGGCCCGGCAAGCAGCTCGTGCTGCGCGACGTCAAGGTCCCGGCCGGCGCGGTCGTGACCCTGCTCGGCGTGCCCGGCGCGCTCCAGACCCAACTCGATGGCACCACGCTGACGATCACGACGCCCGACCTCGGGCCCGATGCCGCGCCGTGCCGTCACGCGTTCGCCTTCAAAATCACAGGCGCCGAAGCTTTGCCGGAGAAATGACAGCGGAGAGCGCAACAAAAGCCAACGAAGGAAAAGAAGCAGCGTTGTTCCCTTCGTTGGCTTCGGTTCAAGATGTGCAGGGCTGGGAAAACTCCCGCTGCTGCGCGAGCCGCTGGACCGCTTCGAGCGCCGGCTCTTCGGCGCCGTCGTGACGAACAAGCCCCCGGCCCCGCCGCTCCAGCCCCCACCGTAGAACCGCGACACTGCGGCTCACTTCTCGATGCCGTTGGCCCAGAAGATTGAGGCCGACACTTTGATTGGATGCTTATTGGTCACGACATAGACCGCATGACCATCCATGAAAACCTCATTCAAGCCCTCGTTGTGCGTATATTGCAGCCCGGAGTTGGGGGATTTGTCGTCGGCATCACAGCACAGCACCGCGAGGGTAGCATCGGCAACAATGGACTGGCTCAGACCCGACCAGAGGTTGTCGTTGAAGACATAGCTGATGGTATTGGTCCCGACGTTGGGCGCGGAAGGACAGCTGAACACATCACGGATGTACTTCACATGCGGCATCAGCGCCTCGACGCGGGCCGTATCCAAGGCAATGGGGAACCGGGTCGGATTCTCGGCAAAGAGCCCAAGGCTGGCCAGATGGATCTGCTTGAGGTTGCTCTGGCACTTGACGCGGTAGGACTTCTCCTTGGCGGAACCGACCACCGGCACGATCAAGGCGACCAGGATGCCGATGATCGCGATCACCACGAGCAGTTCGATCAGCGTAAAGGCCCGTTTGATGTTCATGGGTTATTCTCCGTCAGCGGCGCAAAGCTTCCCGCATCCGCCGCCGGAAAGCAAGTCCGCGCCGGCCGCGGGAAAAAGCTCGAAAAAAAGGCCAAACCTTGGAGAATGCCGCCGCGCAGCCCGTCTGGCCGCGAAAACCCGGAAAACTTATGGATTACGCCACAAAAGCCCGCGAGGTGATCGACATCGAAGTGGCCGGCCTGCTGAAGCTGCGCGACAGCCTGGATGGCGGCTTCTCGCGCGCCATCGAGATCATCCTGGAGCGGCTGAAGCAGCGCGGCAAGATCATCGTCACCGGCGTCGGCAAGAACGCGCCGATCGGCCAGAAGATCGCGGCGACGCTGACCAGCACGGGCTGCCCGGCCGTCTTCCTGCACCCTTCCGACGCGATGCACGGCGACCTCGGACTGGTGACGACCGGCGACGTGATGCTGGCGCTGAGCTACTCCGGTGCGTCCGAGGAGATGCTCACCTTGATCCAGGCGATCAAACGCCAGGATGTGCCGATCATCGCCCTCACCGGCGAGCCGGACAGCGCGCTGGGCCGCGCGGCCGACGTGATCATCGCGGTGACGGTCGAGCGCGAGGCCGGCGCCTTCAACCTGGCGCCGACGACGAGCACGACCGCGACGCTCGTGGCCGGCGACGCGCTCGCGATGGTGCTGCTGGACGCGCGCGGCTTCAAGCGCGAGGACTACGCCAAGCTCCACCCGGGCGGCGCCATCGGCCGCACCCTGCTGCTGCACGTCGCCGACATCATGCGCACCGGCGAGCGGCTGGCCAAGGTGCAGGGCGACCGGCGCGTGCGCGATGCCGTGCTGGCGATGACCAGCGCCCGGGCCGGCGCCGTCGCCGTGGTGGATGCCGAAAACACGGTGGTGGGGATCTTCACCGATGGCGACCTGCGGCGGCACCTGAACGACGGCCCGCCGCTGGCGGAGATGACCGTGGCGCAGGTAATGACGCCGCACCCGATCAGCCTGCGCGCGGACCAGCTGGCGGTGGAAGTGCTGGCGGTGTACGAAAAACACAACATCGACGATCTGGTGGTCGTGGACGAGTGCGGGAAGCTCGCCGGCATGGTGGATATTCAGGACCTGCCCAAGTTCAAAATTTTCTGATCACACTCCTGTATTGACCGGCGCGCCGGCTCTGGTTATTGTGCCGCGCTCATTTGCATGGAAGGGAACCAATATGGCGATGCTGATTTCCAAGTTTCACCGGTTGATCCAGTCGCGGCTGCTGTGGGGCGCGTTTCTGGTGGTCATCGTGTTCAGTTTTGTGATCTGGGGCACGAAAATGCCCGGCGCGGCGCGCGAGGAGCGCGAGAACCGCGCCGAGGGGATGCTGAACGGCCAGCCGGTCACGCCGGAAGATTTCCGGAAGGCCTACTTCAACAGCCGCATGGCCATCGGCCTGATGTTGAACCGCATGCCGCCGCCCTCCGCGGAACTCGAAAAGGAGCTGCGTCACACCACGTGGCAGCGCCTCGCCGCCGAGCGCCAGGCGCGCGCCCTCGGCCTGCCGGCGACGACCGACGCCGAGGTCCGCGGCGCCATCGAGGGCCAGCCGGTCTTCCAGCAGGAGGGCCGCTTTGAAGCGGGCCGCTTCGCGATGTTTGTGCGCAACACCCTCGGCGAGCTCGGCTTCAACGAGCTGCAGTTCGAGGATTATCTCCGCGAGGAAATCCTGCTGGAGAAGCTGCGCCAGGCGGTGTCCGGCACGCTGCTGGTCGCGCCCAGCGAGCTGCAGCAGGCGGTCTCCTCGTTCAGCGACCTGTTCCGGCTGGACTACGCCAGCATCCCGGCCAACACGAACGCCGGCGCGCGCATCACCCTCAAGGAGGCGCAAGCGCTGTTCGACCGCGACCCGAAGGCCTTCACGGTCCCGGAGAAGGTCCGCGTCAGCTACGTCGAGCTGCCCTATGCGAACTTCACGGCCAGCGCCACCTCCAGCGTGGAGGAGGCCATGAACTTCTACAACGAGCACATGGAGCGCTTCACCCAGCTCGTGAGCGTGACCAACCCGCCGCCGTTCGGCGCGACCAACGCGGCGCCGGTCATCAGCAAACAGCAGGAGCGCCTGCCGTTCGATCAGGTCAAGACCAACATCTTCGCGGCCCTCAAGCAGGAAGCCGCCCGCACGCACGCCGCGGATCTTGCCGACGAATTCGCCGCCGCCCTCGCGCCGGACAAACACGGCAAATGCATCGACTTCGCGACGGCCGCGAACAAACGCAGCCTGCCGGTCCGCACCGCCGGGCCCTTCGCAGCCGGCGAGCCGGTCGCCGGCCTGGAGGATGTGACCACGTTCAACCGCACCGCCTTCTCGCTCTCCACCAACAGCGACGAGCGTTTCAGCGTCGGCATCCGCGGCGCCACGGGCGTCTACGTGCTCTACCTGGACGCGCGCCTGCCGGCCCATGTGCCCGCGTTTGCCGCGGTCGCCCAGGATGCGCTCGAAGCCGCGCGCTCCGAGGCCTGCACGAAGGCCCAGGAGGCCAAGGCGAATCAGGTGCGCGAGGCCATCGCCAAGGCGCCGCCCGCGGCGCCCCTCGCCGGCATCGTCCAGCCCTTCGGCGTGGCCAGCATGGCGCTGACCGGCACGGTCATGAGCGCCCGCACGAACGCCAATGAAAACGCCGAGGTCCTGCTGCGCGCCGCGCTCTTGCACAACGTGGGCGAGGTCTGCGACGTACAGCGCGGCAACGATGGCAGCCTGCTCGTCGCGCGCGTCACGGAGCGCAAGGTCGCCGACGAAGCGGCCCTCAAGCCGCTCCGGCCGCAGATCCTGACCTATATCCACCGCCAGCAGCTGCGCTCGCTGGACGAATCCTTCTCCGCCTACCTGCTCCAGGGCGGCAGGCTGGTGGATCACCGCGCGCGCAACATCGCCGAGTCGGAAAACGAGACGTCCGCCAAGAAGCCGCGGAATGCGTCCAATCCGAACGCTGTGCCGGCTGACATCTATTGAGCGAGGCATGCTCGCGCCCGCCCAGCTTGCCGGCCTGATCGACCATACGCTGCTCAAGCCCGAAGCCACGGCGGCGGACATCAGCCGCCTGTGCCGGGAAGCCCGCGAACACGCCTTCTGTTCCGTCTGTATCAACCCCGTGTGGGTCGCGCTTGCCGCCGCCGAGCTGCGCGGCTCGCCGGTCAAGGTCTGTACCGTCATCGGCTTCCCGCTGGGCGCAACGCTCACCGCCGTCAAGGCCGCCGAAACCGCGCGCGTCATCGCGCTGGGGGCCCAGGAAGCGGACATGGTCCTGAACGTCGGGGCGCTCAAGGGCGGCCAGCGTGACGCCGTACGCGACGACCTCGCCGCCGTGACCGCCCTCTGCCGCGCGCACCACGTCGTCAGCAAGGTGATCTTCGAAACCTGCCTGCTGACGCGCGAGGAAAAAATCCTCGCCTGCCAGCTCTGCATCGAGACCGGCGCCCACTTCGTCAAAACCTCGACCGGCTTCAGCGCCGGCGGCGCGACGGCCGAAGACCTCCGGCTGATGTCCGCGCAGGTCAAGGCGGCCGGCCTCGGAGTCAAGGCCTCCGGCGGCATCAGGACGCTGGCTGATGCACTCGCCATGCTCGACGCCGGTGCGACACGCCTCGGCGTCTCGGCCGGCCTCAAGATTCTGGCCGAAGCCCGCGCCGCCGCCGCATAACGGACCCATCCTTGGCAGGTCGCCACCCGGCCGACATCACCCCATCGCACACTTGCACAAGTATGCGATGGCAACGGGCTGATTTGCAGGATTATCGGGGTTTCCCGGGAAGCTGGGAACGCGGGCCGGGGCAGCACACCGGTCGCTGCGGGCTGGAGGTGACACCTGAAACCAGCTGGAATTCCAGCCGGCAACGCTTTCCCATGATTGACGGCGCACGCCACAGACCGCATCATGCCATGCAAACAGCAGATCAAAGGACAGCCCATGATGACGAGTTCACGGCGGGACTTTTTACGGCTGGCGGCGGCGGGCGTGCTCGCCGTTCCAAGGCTTGGACGAAGCGCGGGTCCGGTTTTTCAAGCCGCGGAACAGCCGCTCGCAAGCCGGCGCCCGAACATCGTTTTGATCCTCACCGATGATCAAGGCTACGGCGATCTCGGCCGCAACGGCAATCCGCTTATCAAGACGCCGCACCTCGACCGGCTCTACGACGAGAGCGCACACTTCGAGGATTTTCACGTCAGCCCCACCTGCTCGCCGACGCGCGCGGCGATCATGACCGGTCGCCACGAATTCAAAAGCGGCATCACGCACACGATCCTTGAGCGCGAGCGGCTGGCGCCGACAGCGACCACCATCGCCCAGGTGCTCCGGCGCGCCGGCTACGCCACAGGCATCTTCGGCAAGTGGCATCTGGGCGACGAGGACGCCTATCAGCCGGAGCGGCGCGGCTTCGACGAGGTCTTCATCCACGGCGCAGGCGGCATCGGGCAGTCCTACCCCGGCACCTGCGGCGACGCGCCCGGCAACAGCTACTTCGGCCCGGTCATCAAGCACAATGGCACCTTCGTGAAGACCGATGGTTTTTGCACCGACGTGTTCTTCGCGCAGGCGCAGCAGTGGATCGCCGCGCAAAAACAGGGGCCGTTTTTCTGCTACCTCGCCACCAACGCGCCGCACGCACCGGTGCAGTGCCCGCCGGAGTACGAAGCAATGTACGCCGGCAAAGTCACCGAGAAGGAAGCGAAGTACCTGGGCATGGTGACAAATATCGATGACAACGTAGGCCGACTGCTGGCTCGCCTGAAGGAGCTCGGCCGCGAGCGCGACACGCTCGTCATCTTCATCAACGACAACGGCGGCACCGGCGGCTGCAAAATTTTCAACGCCGGGATGCGCGGCAGCAAAGGGACGGCGTATAACGGCGGCACTCGCGCAATGGCGCTCTGGCGCTGGCCCGGCCATATCGCACCCGGTGCGCGGCCGCAACTGACCGCCCACCTCGACCTCTTTCCGACCTTCGCCGCGCTCGCGGGCGCGGCGGTTCCGCCGGAGCTGGCCGCGCAGCTCGAGGGCTTCAGCCTGCTGCCGCTGCTGGCCGACGCGCACGCGCCGTGGCACGATGACCGGATCCTCTTCACCCACCTCGGTCGTTGGGGAGGGATGAAACCGGGTGCGCCGCCCGAAAAACATGGCGTGTGCAGCCTGCGCTGGGAAAACTTCCTGCTCGTCCGTGAAAAAAAGGGCTGGACCCTGCACGATCTGCGCACCGACCCCGGCGAGACCACCGACGTCGCCGCGGAGCATCGTGACGTGGTCACCCGGCTCGACAAGGCCTTTGACGCCTGGTGGCAAGCCTGCCTGCCGTGCCTCGTCAACGAAGATGCGCACAAAACCGCACCTGCCATCAATCCATTCAAGGCGCTCTACTGGAAGCAATTCAACGGCCCCGGCCCGAACCGGGTGCCACCGCCGTCCTGAGCCTGCCGCCACGGCAAGATCTCCACCCGGCTGCCCGGCGCCGACCACACACCACGTGGCCAAGCGGATCCGCCGCCGCATAGGGCGACGCCCAACAGGGCGGCCCGTCTGCAAATAAACACGGCGGTTGCCGCAGCACGCACCAGCACAGTTCCCTCACTCCGCGCGCGCTGCGAAAACCGCCGTCGACCAACCACCGCGACCACAGGGCTTAGAACGGTCCGTGCACCGAACAAGCCGTCTTGCCGGACAGATCGGTAGGCAATGTATAGGCGCCGCCACCCTTGCAGACCGGCGTGTCCTTGATGTAGCCATTGGTTCCCACCAACTGCGTCATGGCTGTCGCCACGGAATTGGAATAGTCCAAGGCATACTGCTGCATCGCGCCATCGAGCAGGCGCATGTTGTTGAAGCAGGAGCTTTGCATGGATTTGGAGCGCGCGTTGATGAACGACGGCACCGCGATCGCAGCCAGCAAGGCGATGATAGCTACGACGATCATGATCTCAACCAGGGTGAACCCTTTTCTATTCTGCTTTATTTTCATTTTTTCATTCTCCGCCCCGGTTCCTAGGTCCGACTGTCGCTTACAACCCCACAGTACCCAAAACCCAAGCACCGAGCTGGAACCTATCTAGCAGATGTCATGCCATCGCGTTCCGGGAGCCCATTTGGCGGGCCGGCAGCGGGCCGAGGTCTATATCTGGTGTGCCGCCAGCCCGGGCCTCTCATCGTTGCAAATCTGAGCTGCCGCCCGGGTGCCCTCCCCGTCGGCGCGATTTTGCTTCCCCAAGGCCGCGGCCGCGCTATCCTTCGCGCCCATGATCCTACAGATGACCAGACGGGCCTTGGCCGCCAGCGAAATGCGGCTGTTGCTGAACTTTGCCTGGAACTGCGGCTGGAAAGGCATCCGTTCCGTGCAGCTCTTCAAGCGGCGTATCAAGCAGGGCGTCTATTTCCCTCCATTTCTCAACATTTCCATCACCAGCGCCTGCAACCTGCGCTGCACGGGGTGCTGGGTGGATGTGGACCGCCCGGCGCAACAGCTCGATTTCGAGGCGCTGAACAAGCTGATCGTGAGCGCCCAGCGCTATGGCAACAGCTTCTTCGGCATCCTCGGTGGCGAGCCGTTCATGCACCCGAGACTGCTGGATATCTTCGCCGCGCACCCGGACTGCTATTTCCAGGTCTTCACCAACGGCCAGTTCCTGACCGATGAGACCGCCGCGCGGCTGCGCCAGCTGGGCAACGTCACGACCCTGATCAGCATCGAGGGCAACGCGCTCATCAGCGACCAGCGGCGCGGGCGGCCGGACGTGTTCAACCGCTCGCTGCGCGGCCTGGAGACCAGTGTGCGCCACAAGCTGATCACCGGCGTCGCGACGAGCGTCTGCCAGAACAACATCGGCGATCTGCTGACTGAGGCGTGGCTCGATGAGCTGATCCGGCGTGGCGTGCTCTATGTCTGGTTCTACACCTACCGTCCCGTCGGTGCGCAGCCGGCGCCGGAGCTGGCTCTGCGCCCGGAGCAGGTGCTGCAGTTGCGCCGCTTCTGCGTCGAAATGCGCAAGCGCAAACCCATCGGCATCATCGATGCCTACTGGGACGACACCGGGCACGCGCTCTGCCCCGCCGCCACCGGCGTCAGCCACCACATCTCGCCCACCGGCGCCATCGAGCCCTGTCCCATCATCCAGTTCGCCGGCGCGAACATCAGCGACAACGGCGGCGATATTTACAAGACCATCACCGAGGCGGATTATCTGCGCGAGTTCCGCCGGCTCGCCGCGACCACCACGCGCGGCTGCATCATTTTGGAGCGGCCCGACCTGTTGCGTGAATTCGTGCTGCGGATGAAGTTGAGCGACACCACCGCCCGCCAGACCGCGCTCGCCGAACTCGCGACGATGCAGCCGCGCGGCAGCCAGCACACGCCCGGGCAGGAGATCCCGGAGGAGTTCTGGCCCTACCGCCTGGCCAAGAAATACTGGTTCTTCGGTTTCGGTGCCTATTCATGACCACGCCGAAACAGCAGCTGGATTTCCCTGCGATCGTCACCGATGCCGGCGACGCCATCGCCTTCCGCCGCTGCGGCCTCGCGCTGACGCTACCAAAGAGTTTCTGTTACACCGCCGGCCACTACTGGCTCGCCAAGGTGGCGGAACCGGACACCTGGCGGATCGGCTTTACGGCCTTCGCCGTGCGGATGCTCGGCGATTTCGTCGAGTTCCATCTCGACCCGCAGCCCGGTGCACCCATCCAGCTCGGCCAGACCATCGGCAATTACGAGGGACTCAAGGCGGTCACGGAACTGTTCAGCGTCGTGGAGGGTGTGTTCGTCCGCGGCAATCCCGCACTGGCGGGCGATGGCGATCTGACGCGCAGCGACCCGCACGGCGCCGGCTGGTTGATGGAAGCGCGCGGCGCGCCCGATCCCGCCAGCCTCGATGTCCACGGCTACCTCGCGCTGCTCAACGCCACGCTCGACCGCCTCCGCGGCCGCCAATGATTGCCGATTGAAGATTGAAGAGTGCCGATTTGCGGTAATTTCACCTGAAATATTTCCAGGAGCTTAAAGCGTAAGGCGCAGAGCTCCAGAGACTGCGCGGGAGAGCCAGCAAACAGCCACTGCTGCTCCCCTCCGTCGCAAGAGGTCTTGAACACAATCAAGCCGTGGTCCTGTACGAAGCACGGCTGGCCATCCCGGCATGAGCCAACCGAGCCCCATCGCTCTGTAGGCCGGGTCTCCGACCCGGCGCACCCCGCTCCCGCGACCCATCCCAGCCAAGCGGCTCAAGGGACTTCATGGACGGGATGGGCGACATCGTTTAAAGCCTGCCCCTTCAGTCCCTCTTGTCCCTTTCGTCCTTGGCAAAACCATGCTTTTTCTCACGGCTTGGCTTGCTGCGCGGGCGTTGCTGCTTTGCGCCACGCCGCGTAATCGAACGCGGGCAGGCTCTTCAGCTCGGCGCAGAGTTCGTCGGGGCAGGCGTAGCCGAGCTGCTTGAAGAACCCGGTGAGGTCGGCCTTGGCGTTGCGCGAGTAGCGGCGGACGAACTCGGCCTGCCGCTGCGGCTCGGGCATTTTGCGGCCGAGCGGCACGGCCTGGTAGGAGACCAGCATTTTCTGCAGCGGCTCCCAGCCGTAGCTCCGCAGCAGCACGACGAACGGCGCGAGCTGGTCGAAGGGATCCGTGCTCGGCGGCGTGCCGAGGCGGCGGTCAAGCGCCTTGAAAAGCTTCGCTCCGTCGAGCGCGCCGTGGCCCTGGCCGGTCGGCTTGCCGACGATGTGCTCCATGCAATAGAGCGAGAAGAAGTTGACCGTCACCTCCGTCTGGCCGTTGAAGGTCCAGTCGGCGGACTGGTGGTTATGGCCGAGCTCGTGGAAGAAGCCCCAGTCGCCCTTCGTGCGGAGCGCGGCGAGATCGGTGATCATCGGCGCCGAGGCGAGGTAGCACATGAAGGGATAGCCGGAGTGCATCCAGCCCGCGCTGATCTGGCGGTCGGGCACGACGCGCTCCTGTGCGGCGCGCGCCGGCCAGCCGACGAGGCCATCCTCGGCGGCGATGACGCTGTCCCACCATTGCAACAGCGGCGTGGGGTCATCCATGGTGCGCACCTGCGCCGCCGGGAAATGCAGGATCATGCCGCGACCGACCAGCTCGCCCCACGGCGCAAGCGCGTTGCGGCTCTTTTTCCAATCGGCCACGCTGGTCTTGCCGAGCACAAAGAACGGCGCCTCCACCGCGTTCGCGAAACGCAGTCCGATGTTGAGGTCGCCGCGCGGCGCATCCTTGGCCAGCTTCACCGAGACAAACAGAGGGCCGCCGAAGGCATTGGCAATCTGCGTCGGCTGCTGGGTGAGCGGGAAGCTGCGCGCGATGGACGGGAAGCGCTTCCACTTGTCGATCTTGTCGTTGAACAACCGGTCGGTATGGCAGCCCACCTGGATCTCGATCGTCACCCCCGCGGGCAGCGCGACCACCGGCGTGACGGTGACAATCTCGCCTGCGTTGGCGTAGAGGCCCGTGCTCTGCCAGCCATCCTTGCGCCCGGCATAGAGCGCGGAGTCCGGGCCGTGGTTCTTCGGGCCGTGCACGGTGACGACGCGGGTCACGCGCGGTGCACCAGCCGGAGCGACGCCGGGGAAATCCGCCGCCGAGGGATGCGCCTTCACCTGCGCCGGCGGCAGCACCATGTAATCCTTGACCTGCTGCACCAAGACTTTTTTTGCCGTTGGATCGGTCGGCACCGTAAACGGCGCCTTGTCCCGCGGCGCGATCGCCTCCGCGCCCGTCAGTGGCGCGGCATGAGCAAAGGGCATCGCAAACATCAACAGGGCTGCAAACCTTGAGCGGGTGTGGTTGAATTTGAGCATGGTTTTCCTTATGGCAGGGTGGTGATCAAAATATCGTCGTGATACACGATGCGGGCATTGGTGACGTCGGTGGTCTCCGGCGCACCGGGGCGATAGAGCCCCCACTTAACATAGCCGACCTGGTGGGTGCGGTCCTCGTCAATGTTGGGACCGGCATGTTTTAGCATCTTGGCGAATTCCAGCTGCCGACCGGTTTTCACCCAGGCTTCTATCAGTCCGTTCGTCCCGGTGGACCAGGTGATATCGAACCGGAAATCCATCCACTCGCCGGCCTTATATTTTTTGACCAGCACGTCCTGCTCGTTCATGTGGCGCAAGACAACCGCATCGCGTTTGACGCCGACAAACATATCCGGGCCGCCATCCGTGCGCTTGAACTGCCAGATGATGTCCACCGTCGGCGCCTTGCTCACCTGCCAGCTCTTGTCGAGCATCACGCTGAACTGATAGCGGCGACGGTCGCCCGCCTGATAGCGCGCCGCCTTCGACTTCATCGCATCGGACTCCGCCCGATGCTTGCCCGCCGAAATATAATCGTCGCTTACCGCCACCTTGCTGCGGATGGCATACGTGCCGCTTCTGGCACATTCCTTCGTGGCCTGCAGCGCATCCGCCGCCTTGGGTGACACGGCCGTCACACCCTGTGCGGGTCTTGTGATCTGCCCATCATCGTAGTCGACCTTGAGGAGCACTATCCCAGTGTTCGTCGGCGACGCAATGGTTTCCGGTGATGATTTCGACAAGCTCACCATGGGTTGGAAAGCCAACAAGGCCAAAGCTCCAAGGATGGGAATCCCGACCGCGCAGCGCGTCGGGACCAAGCCTTGAAAACTGGCGGTGGCGGTTTCTGTTCTCATTTCGTTTTCTTTCCGCATCATCCACTCAACACGAGCAAGGCCGTCGCTGGCCGTCTACGCTGCGGCGGCAGAAATGCCGCCGCTCCCAGCCAGAACAATCGCGTACAGAGCCTCTTCTGTAGCGGCGCCCTGTGATCGCCGGCGTCGACAACAAGGCGCCGCTACAGCAGCACGAAAGCTCCGCCCGCCTTTTGATAGGGCGGGGCTTCCAGCCCCGCGAACTGCAGCAGAGCGGCTAACATCGAACACCGAACATCCAACATCGAACATCGAAGGGCGGAATCAGTTGACGCCGAGCAGCGCGCGCAGGCCCCCGGTCAGGCTGAACTTGGGTTGATAGCCGAGCACGCGCCGCGCCTTGGAGATGTCGGCATAGGAGTGCCGGATGTCGCCGTTGCGCGCCGCGCGGAACTCCGGTGTGACACGGCGGCCGACGATCTGCTGCAGGGCCTCCAGCAGCTCAAGCAATGAAACCTTGGTACTCGTCGCCACGTTGAACGCCTCGCCGCGGCCGACCTGGTCGGACCGCATCGCGAGCAGGTTGGCCTGCACGATGTCCTTGACGAAGACGAAGTCGCGCGTCTGCCCGCCGTCGCCGAAGATGACCGGCGTGCGGCCTGCCTGGAGGTCGGCGGCGAACTTGGAGATCACGCCGGAATACATCGAGCGCGCGTCCTGGCGCGGGCCGAAGACGTTGAAGTAACGCAATACAACCGTCTGGAGGCCGTAGAGCGTGCTGAAGAGGTGCAGGTAATGCTCTCCGGCCAGCTTGCCGAGCGCGTAGGGCGACTCCGGCTCCGGCAGCATCTCCTCGCGCTTGGGCAGGTCGGGATTGTTGCCGTAGATGGCGGCGGAACTGGCGAGCACGACGCGCCTGGCGCCGGCGGCGCGCGCAGCCTGCAGGACGTTGAGCGTGCCCCGGATGTTGATCGCGTCATTCTCCTCCGGCTGCTCCACGGAGATGGCGACGGAGACCAGCGCGGCCTCGTGAAATACATACTCGATGCCGCGCATTGCCGCCTGCAACGCGGCCGGTTCGCGGATGTCACCGCGCACGAACTCGACGCGGTCGGCGAAGCCCTGCAGGTTTTCGACGTGGCCGGTGGCCAGATTGTCGAAGACGCGCACGGTGTGCCCCTCGGCCACGAGCGCCTCCGCGATGTGCGAGCCGATGAAACCGCAGCCGCCGGTGATAAGGTAATGGGCCATGTTTGTTTTCCTTTTCTTTCGGTCACTATACCCGCTGTTCGAGGACGATGACTATTATTTCAAACAATCCTTCACGATCTGCTCCATCGCCTCGGACTGGTTCTCGAGGCTGGCGACCATTTTGAACTGGGTGCGGCAACGGTCGAGGTTGTGGCCGGGGCGGTGAATTTTGAAATAGACGTCGCCCAGCAGGTGGTCGGTCAGGAAGCGGATGCCGATGACGAGCGTGATCAGGCGGCCGGAGAAGACCAGTTCCTCGCGCTCGGCGGCGGTGAGGAACTTTGCCTCGGAGAGGTAGCCGCGCGCGAGGGCGGCGAACATCTCCGGGCGCGAGAAGACCTTGGCGAGATCGCGCTCGTCCTCGAGCGCGGCAGCGGTTGCGGTGCGGACCATGTCGCCGAAGTCGTAGAGCGCGAGGCCGGGCATCACGGTGTCGAGGTCGATGACGCAGACGGCGGCGTTGGTCTGCTCGTCGAGCATGACGTTATTGAGCTTGGTGTCGTTGTGCGTGATGCGCTCGGGCAATTCGCCGCACCGGTGGCGCTCGACCAGGCGGGCGCACATCGCCGCGCGCTGCTCGACGAACGCGATCTCCGCGGCGGCGCCGCCGGCGCGGCCGTGCGGATCCTGCGCGATGGCGTCACGCAACGTGGCAAGGCGCAGGACGGCATTGTGGAAATTCGGAATCGTGTCGTGCAGCCGCGGCGCGGGCAGGTCGGCCAGCAGGCACTGGAACTGCGCGAAGGCGCGCGCAGCCTCGCAGACCTGCTGCTCCGTCTCGACCTTGTCGAAGGTGCGGGCGCGTTCGACAAAGACATACATACGCCACCACTGGCCCGCGGCATCGCGCAACACCGGACCACCGGCGCGCGCAGGGATGACCGTGAGCGCGCGGCGCGCGAGGTCGCTGACGCCTGCGGCCTGCAACTTGGTGCGCAAGTGCGCCGTGACGCGCTGGATATTCTCCATCAGCGCGGCGGGGTCCTTGAAGATCGTGTGGTTTATGCGCTGGAGAATGTAATGGACCGGCTGGCCGGCGAGGTCGCAGGTCACCTTGTAGGTGTCGTTGATGTGCCCGGAGCCGTGGCGCACGGCGCTGACAAAGTCGCCGGTGATGGCGAACAGGTCCACGAGCGCGGCGAAATCCGGCGCAGCCTGTTTATCTGTTTGTTCGTTGCTCATAATAGTCTTGGTTGTTGCTGAATCAATACGGACCCTGTCCAAGGGCGATGACGCCAGCCGGCGCGATCGCCACCAGTTCCAACCGGCCCTGGCCATCGAGATCGGCCGCGTTCAGGTGGGTGACGGCACCGGCGAGTTTCGTCTCGGCTTGCAGCGTGCCGTCCGCATCGTAGACCGCGATGCGGCCATCCTCGCCGCCCACGGCGATACCCGGCCGCGTGCCCGTCTGTGCCGGGAGCAACGCGAGCGCGCGAGGCACATTGCCGAGGTCCCGCCGCCAGAGCAACCGGCCCTGGCCGTCGAGCGCATAGAGATTCAAGCTCATCGAGGTCGCGAACACGCGGCCATCCGCCACGGCGACGCCGGTGACCTCGTCGCCGGTGTTGAACTGCCAGAGCGGCTTCCCGTCCGCGCCGAGCACGTGCAGGTTGCCGTCCGCGCCACCGAAGACAACCGCGCGCGGACCGCCGTTGTTGAGCGCGCCTGCGGCCACGCAGTTTGCGTGCGGGCCGCTCTTCGTCGTGTAGTTCCAGCGCCGCTTGCCGTCCGGTGCGATCGCGTGCCACCAGTAATATTCCGTGCCTGCGATGACCGACTGTTTCCCCTGGCCATCAAGGTCGGCCGCCGTGCCGCACGTCGAGCCGTGAACGCTCTCGTAGGACCATAATTCCCGGCCGCTGCGGTCGAGCGCGTAGAAGTGCCATGACTCTGTCCCGGCGATGATCGCCTTCTTGCCGCTGCCGTCGAGATCGGCCGCGAAGACAACCGCCACAGCCGGGCTGCGCTTGTAATAGGGGAAGGCATGTTCCCACAGCAACTGGCCGGAGGCATCCAGCAGGTAGGCCTTGCCGTCCGCCGAGCCGGCAACGACCACGCCGCGCCGGCCACCATCGAGCACACCCGCCCACACGGTGTTGATCGCCTTCGACGCCTTGAACTCCCAGCGCAGCTTGCCGTCCGCGCCGATGCAGCAGACGCGGCCATCCGCACCGCCCGCGATCGTCTCGGCCCGCTGGTCGCCATCGAGGTCGGCGGTGGCGAGGCAGGTGAACCCGCCACCGAAAGTCCAGCGCACCGGCAGCGCGGGCACCGCGGCCGCCTTGGCGCTGACATTGGCCACAGCGGGCGCCTCCGGCGGCAGCGTGAACAGGGTAAGGGACGGCACGGCGCCCAGCGCCAGTTCCTGCCGGCCCGGCGCCAAGGCCTGCGCCGCCTGCGCGAAGAGTTCCACATTCACGCGGCTGTGCGCTTCGACGACAGCGCGAGCGGTATTTCCATCGCACTCGATGTTGACCGGCACATCGCTCTTGAACAGGGTGCGGCCATCAGCGACCAGGAGAGTGGCCTTGGCCAGCGCGAAACCGCGTGGGCGCAACACGTAGATGGCCGCATCGGTTTCGATGCCAGGCGCGATGGCGGCGCGTTTGCCCTCGGTGACGCCGACCAGCGACGTCCCGCCCTTCACGGTCACGAGCAGGCTCGTGTCGCTGGCGCGTCCGGCCTTGACCGGTGCGCCGTTCACGGCGCCGAAGACGTTGAGGAAGTGATGGCTCTCGCCGGCCTGCAGCGTGCGGCCGGCGATCTGCTGCAGGACGCGATCCACCGGCGCGGCGTTGGTATAGCCGACCCAGTTTTTCCCGAGCGCCTCGTCGTCGGTCAGCTTCAGGCGCGCGCCGTCGAGGTTATCGAGCACAAACCGTTCGCCGTTTTGCTCAAGCGAGTAGCGCTGCCCTTCGATGCGCGGCTCGCCGAGCGTGTGCCACACCGTGCGGAACGAATACTCGCCCGCCGCCCGCGCCTTGAGTGCATCGATCGCCACGAAGCAGCCGCCCTTGAGCCAGACCAGGTTGCGCGACCAGTCGGCGTCGCCATAGTCGCGCACGGTGCTGCGGACGAGGCCGGCGCCCGGCAGATCGGCGTGCGCCTCCAGCGCGCAGAACGGCGGCAGCGTGCTCGACTGGCCGTCGTGGAACACCAGCACGGAGGTGTGGAATTTCGGCAGCGCCTTGATGTAGTCGCCATCGGCAAACCACTCGCGGCCGCGGTCGCTGTAGCGGACGAGCGCGTTGCCGTCGTAGTGACGGTGGCCGCCGCAGCCGATCCCGTCGAGCAGCAGATAGGGTGCGCGTTCATCGAAGCTGCCGCGGAAGGAAACCTTCTCGTAGGTCTGCTCGACCGGCGCGAGCCAGAGCTTTTCTGTGTCGTTGGTCGCATGCGGCGCCCAGTAATCAAAGAACCGGCGCTCCATCGGGAACATGTGCGTACCGTCGAAGCCGGTCGGCGCACCGGCCGGCGGGTGGGTGGTTTCATATCCGCCCAAGGCGATGCGCGCCGAGGGCTGCACGGGCCGCTCCCGTTCGATGGCCCAGCGATAGGTGGGATCGCCGAAATACCACGTGCCGATATTCCACAGCGGCACTTCCGAGGCCCAGCCGCGCCAGCCGCCCACGTCGCCGAAGGCCGACTGGAAGCCCAGGCTGTCCATCGTGGCCACGGCCAGGTCGAGCGTGCGGCGCGCGTTGCCGTTGGCAAAGTAGCTGTGGTCGGGCCGCGCGAGCGCGTAACGCATCAGGTGGCCGACCGTCAGCCACTGGTAGCCGTTGGAGTCCTCCTGCGGCTTGAAGCTCAGCGCCTGCGCCTGGAAGCACGCATCGGTCGCGGCTAACCAGCGCGCCGCCTCGGCGACGTGATAGTACTTGCCGAAATATTCCGCCGCGAACAGCACGCCGAGGCAGGGGAACGTGTTGTGGTTGTTGCGGACGTGGGGGCGTGACGCGCCGAGCACATTGCCGAACTCGCCATAGTACGCTGCGTATTCGGCGATGATGCGCGTGAGCTCCAGCCGCTCCGCCTCGGTGAACGCCGGACTTTCCTCGACGAGATCCCACGCGGCGATGACCTGCATCGAGTTGAAGTCCGCGTCCATGCCCCACGGTCCGCCATAGGTCGCCGGCTTCGAGCGGTAGATCTCGATCATCAGCCGCGCCAGCTGCTTGAACAGCTCCGCGTAGCCCTCGTGGCCGGAGTGCGCGTAGTTGAAGCCGGCCTGGTAGAGGTCGAGCGTGATGCCCGTGTGCTGCCCGCGCGCGAAGGCCTCGCGCGCCTTTGTGACGGACCGGGCGATGGTCTTCCCATCGGGATTTCTGCCCAGCGCCGGAAGCTGCTTGAGCAGGCCGGCCGAAAGCTGGAACTGCGTCAACCGCGGCAGCGACAGCTTCTTGGCCGCAGGTTGTTTCGCCAGTTCCGCCAGCAACGCATCCGCTGCGGCGCGCACGCCGGCCTCGTCGCTGCCGCCGACCACGACCATGTTGTGGCCATTGCCCCAAGGGTCGTGCACGGTATGCAACGCATGGCCGCCCTGGCCCGGAAAGTAAGCATCCACCGCCGTGTAGAAGCGCGCGTAGAGCAGCGGCAACAGCCGGTTCAGTTCCAGGTTGCCGAACGCGATGATCGAGCCGGACCGCCGCGCGATGCCGTCGGTGTTCCAACACCCTTGGGCATCAGCGAGCGCAGCATCGGCCAGCACCGGCACCGTGACGCCGGTCAGTTCGCGGATGCGCGCCTGCAGCGCCAGCGCCAAGGCGGCGAAACGCTCCGGGGCGACGATGAGCGCCACCGGTTTCCCGTCGGCCACCAGCCGCGTTTCGAGGAACAGCGGCTTCACCTTCTCGATGTGCTGCACGCTGGTCGGCAGCGGCGCGGTACGGAGGTTGCTGGCGCTCAGGTCAAGGGTGGCGTTGGTGCGTGCTGTGCCGACGAGCACCTCAAGCGCGGTCACCGCCGCAGGTTCGCCCTGCAGGCCCTTGGGCTCCCAGACGAACTCAGATCCGCCGGAGCCGACGGGCAACCGCAGCGTGACGGGCGTGGATGCAGACAGGTGCGGGTGACCGATCCAGGAGGCGACCCGGTGGCCCGCCGCGTCGTAGAGGCGCACGTAAAGCGTGCTGGCTGCTTCCGGCGTAGAGCTGCGCACATCGAGCACGAGTTGGCGCTGGCGGAGGTCGCGAACCGGAACGGGCAGCAGCATGCCGATATAGTGGTTCGCCTTGTCCGCATTTGAGCGCGCCGCAATGCGTACGGCACCGTCCACCGTGTCGAGCCGCTGCTCCGAGCTGTTGTTGCCCCATGTCAGCTTGCCACCGGCGGCGCCGGCGAGGGTGGACCAGGCGGCCTCCTCCGCCTGTCCGGCGCCGGCGACCTGCCAGGCGGGTGGCTCGCGGCCTGCGGACGGCGGCGCCTTGGCCTCGACCGAGAAATCGCGGAACTCGCAGAGCCCTTCGCCCGCCCACAACCCGACGCGGCCCGCCATGGGGATCGTGGCGTCCTCCACATCCACCATCGGCGTCCCATCCACCCAGACGCGCAGCCGCCAACCCTCGGCGGTGGCGCGGACGCGATGCAGCTTGCCGGGCTCGGGCGTGAAGAAAGCCTGCGCCACCTTGGTGGAACGCCCGTCTACGCGCCGCCAGAGGTTGAGGCCTTTCTTGTACAGCACGACAGAGTAAACATCGCCGACCATATCGCCCTTGATTTGCGCCCGTAGGATCAGCGAGGGGGCGCCATCGCCGGCGAAGGCCATGTCCGACTCGACGGTGACATCGGCGGAGTTGACCGGGCGATACAGCAGGTTGAGGAAACCGGCCTCCTTTTCGCCCGCGCGCAGGCGATCCTTCTCCTGAATCCATGTGCCCGGCTGCGCGGCGCCGGGCTCGCGGCAGACTTCCCAGGACCCGGCCTGCCACTGTGCAAAGTCCACGCGTTCGCCCGCGACGGCGCTCCAGGCCAGCAGCGAACCTGCGGCCAGCAGAGCGGCCCGGATAACCGTGGCAGGCAGACGCAGGCAACGGGAGGACAGTGCGTTTCCATTCAAGGATGATGTCATGGGTGTGGTTCAGGGTGCGATGGACTGGCCGAGGCGTGTCGCCAGCCAGCGGCAGTTGATGACCTTCTCCACGAGATCGTGGGGCGTGTAGTAATACTGGTTCGAGGCCTCGAAGCCGATGCGCGAGTCGCGGCTTTGCAACGCGTGCAGGCGGACGGCGAGCCGGGCCTCGGTCGCACAGCATTGGCGCAGCGCGGGCAGGTCACCGGCATCGCGGGCAATGACGGCCCGGCTTTGCTGGGCGACGCTGGCGAAATGCAGCGCCGCGGCTTCGGCGAACACCAGTTCTTCCTCCAACGCAGGTGGCGGCGCGGCAACGGTGGCGCGCAGTTTCGCGATGGCAGCCTCGAAACCGGTGGCAACCTTTTCCAGCTGTGCGGCGAAAATATCCGCCGGATAGATGGCACGCCAGCCCTTGAGATCGTCATACGGAAGGCCGACCATGCAGGACTGGTAGCCGGTGGGTTTGAGCCACAGCGGATTCGCCGGTCCCATCTGCAGAGGCGCGCGGTACACGCAGCTGATGTGGAACGGAAACTCGCCAAACGCGGCGCTGCATTCGCGCCAGAAATTAATGACCGTAGCGGCGTGCGTTGCGCCGTGACGTTTCTGCGCGAGCGTGTCGAGCGTGCCGCCGGAATAGATCTCGGCGACGGCCTCGATGTTGGGCGAGGGATAGCCGCCGAGCGTCCAGCCGAGCAGGATGTCCTGCACGCCGGCCTCGCGCAGCGCGGTGGCGTGGCGCGTGATGTTCTCCAGCACGGGCAGGTAGGGCACGGAGGAAAGTTCCCAGGTGTTGCCGCACTGGATCTTTGCCGCCACGCGCAGGCCGCGCTGCTTGGCCGCTGCCCAATGGCGCAGCGCGCGCGGGCCGGGACCGATGGAGCTGATGCTGTATTCGCCGACGGCGGATTTCACGCCGCCGCGCTCGATGGGCAGGCCCCACTCGCTCACGCTCATCAGCTCGACCGAGGTCGGCAGGCGCGCGATGGCATCCAAGGCCCACTCGTCGCGCCAGCCCCAGTCCCAAGCCAGATAACGTTGCTTGCCGCCCGCCGCACGGATGCCTTCCGCGATCGTTGCGGTGACCTCGGCGACGACTTCCGCCGGCAGGCGCTCCTTGCAACGCGGGCATTTGGCGCCCTGGCCATGCGACCAGCAATTGGTCAGATTTTCGGAGGCCGTGATCGTGAAGAAGCCGCCCAGTTCCGGCACCGCGCGGCAGAGGCCGGCCACGGCATCGCGCAAACCCTCGCGTACTTCGGGCGCACTGGTGCAGAGGGCGTTGGAGTCCTTCTCCGCCACACCGCGCCAGCCGGGATGCTGCTGGAAGACCGGGGAGATGGCCGGCAGCGAACGCGGCTCGTTGAAGTAGAGGAAGATCTTGATGCCCTGCCGTGCTGCGCGGGCCACGAGCGCACGCAAGGCGGAGCGTCGCTGCTCAATGCGCGAATCATGCGCCCAGGGCACCGTGGCCAGATGGCCCAGCTCGACGTGCAGCCAGACCGCATTCTCGCCCGCCGCCGCCAGCCGGGCGAGCAGGCCGTCGGGATAGGGATCGAGGGCGGGGTCGAGCAAGGGGTCGCCGCAGAGGGCGAAGTAGGAATAGCCCATGCGCAGCGGGGCCTTGTCATCGCACGGGGCAGGCTTCGCAGCGGACCGGAGCGGTGCCTTCAGCTCTTCGATGAAGGAAAACAACGGGTCCTTCCCCTCCAGCGCGCCGGCGGGGAATTGTTCACGCACGAGGCGGGCGATTTCTTCCGCGCGCGCGGCTTCCGCGGTGGTGATCGTGGCCCAGCGCAACGGCAGGCTCTTCGGCTTGAGCAGGCCCACCTTGTGGAAAAAGAAATCGTCCTCGCGCAGCGTGTAGGCGAGCTGCTCCGCCGTCCAGCCGAGCAGGGCCAGGATCTGCTCATAGGGCAGCAGATGCCAGTTGCGCCGGATGATGGTCAGGTGTGCCCGCCGCCGTTGCGCCTCGGTCAGGCCGCGCGGTGGCTCCAAGCCCATGCTGCTGCCGAGGTTCGCGAGGTCGTCCGCCGTGGCGCCCACCACCTCGGCCATGCGCTCCAGCGGCACGAGCGCCCAGTTCCGCCATACAAACGCATGCAGCCGGCTCGGAAACCACGCCGCATCCAGCGGCGCCGGCGCACTGCCCATCGGCAGGATGGACGCGGCCTCTTCCGCCAGGAGCGGCCGTGCAAGAAAGGGCAGCGTGGCGAGGCCCAGCGAAGTACGCGCGAGGAACTCGCGGCGATTCAGCGCATGGATCGGATACGTCATGGTGGAGGCTCCGGTAACCGGGTTTCGGGGTTGATGTGCTGTTGGCGCTTCAGCATTCGGGATGCCTGGTTTCATGGCGTTCGTTTCTGATTTTACTTTTCACCGTTCAGGCGGCAACCAACGATTACTTCATGACTTTGACGCGAGTTCATCTTTTGTGACCCTGTTTTGACGATGCAGGTCGGTCCAGCACAGCTGCAGCGCGGCGGGCACCTCGCCTTGAGGCCACAGCAGACCTCACCTGGCCACCACCATCCGCACACTCCTCGGCGCGAGGTCGAGGCGGAGCTGGCGCCCGGAGAAATCTCCGCCACGGTTTTCCTGGCCGGGCGGGCACCATTCGCTGAGCCCTCTGCCGAGGGCTTCTGCAGGGGTTTGAAGGTCGACCTGCAGCGGCTCGTCGGAAACATTGATCACAAACATGGCGACGCGGCCATCCGCGGCCCGCCAGGCGCTGGCGGTGACGGCCGGCTGCTCGGTGGCCACCTCGCGTTTGGATTGTATCCAGGTTTCTGCGATGCGTGGCAGGGGCGAGCCATTCCGCATGGTGAGGCGCGGCGGATGCAACAGGTCTCCATAGGCCAGCCAGTCGAGCCCGAGCTGGCGGTACGCGGCGAGCAGGGCCAGCCACCGGAATTTTTCCTGATGCGCCGGCGCATCGCTCCAGCTCGTGCCGTTCCAGCCGAGCTGGGCGCCGAACTGGAACAGCATCGCCTCCTTCGAACGGAAGGTGACACCCGCCTTGATCTCCGGCTCGTGGATGTAGAGGCCGAACTGCGCAACATGGCCATGATAGACCGCCGGAAAGAACGGTATGCTGTCGGGCCAGGCCCTGTTACACATCAGCATGCCGTCGAGGTAGCGGATGTACGGCTCGGCGGTGTCCTCCGTGGTGAGTGCAGCGTCGGGATTGATGCGCCGGGCGTTGTCGCGAACCGCCTGCAGCAGCTTCCAATAGCCTGCGACGTAATAGTCACCGCCGCCGCGCGGATGACCATGCGTCCCGTCATGACACAACTGGGCCTGGGTGGCCCCGATCTGGTCGAGGTAGACCGCGTCCACACCGGCCTCGCGAAACAACCGGTCGGTGACGCTCACCATCTTGTTTTGCCATGCTGCGGTAAAGGGGCAGGCCGTGGAGTGGTCGTGCTTGCTCCAATGCTCGATGTAGAGTGAACCGTCAGCCTTTTTCATCGCCCAGCGCTGCGCGTTTTCGTTCGTGTAGCTTTTCGCCTGGGTGTCCCAAAGGTGGCCGTTGATGTAGGGCATCACGGGAATGCTCCACGCGCGCAACTGAGCCCGGACGGCCGGAACATAGTCGTTCGCCGGAAAGTAGTCGGGATAAAAATTGTCGAACGGTATGGAGTGCCAGTTATACCAGTGGAACGCCATCGGGTAAGGCACGGCCTTGCGCAGCTGGTCGAAGGTGTTGGTCAGCCCCGCGCCGTTGCGGGTGCCATCGTGGTGCCACCAGACCAGTTTGCGGAACCAGTCGGGCGAATCCGGCCGGCGGCGGTTCCGGCCCCCCTCGCACCACGCCTGCTGCGTCGCCCACGTGCGGTAGTGTTCCGCCAGGGTGAACCAGTCGCCGGCCAACGCGACGGTCTCCACTTCGTAGGGCCAGCTGCAGCTGTTCGTATGGCCCATCTCGACCGGGTAATGCCGCACCTCCAATGCGGCCGTCCGCGTGCCCTCATCGCCCTGCACGATGAGATCCTTGCTGAAACAGCGGCCATCACGGGCAACGACGCCCAAGGTCGTCTGGCCGCGCGTGTAGCCGAGAACCTGCATCGTGGCGCCGCCGCCGGGATACCGCGCTTGATAGTGTGCGGCACTCGGGCGGGGCAGCTCACGTCCCCACCCGTCGGGCACCAGGACGGCATCTGCACGGTCGTCACCAACCCGCCGCCCCACCCCGTCGAGCACGGGGAAGTCGAGGCGCCAGCAGGCCGCGGCTTCGCCCGCCACCTTGGCCTCGGCCTGCCAGAAGACGCTGGAGCCTTCCGGTCGGAGCACCAAGTCCACCTGGGCAGGCGTGGTACCAAAGACCTTGCCGCTGTAGCGCAAATGTAACGCCCCGGCCTTGAACTCTGTCGTCACATGTTCGGCCCCGTGCGCGGTCAGCAGGGCCTCGTCACCTGCTGGATTATGCACAACGAACCGGAACATCGAGCAGGGCCGTGACAGCAATTCCGTATCGGTCTTCGATTGATAGAAATCCGTCAACCGGCCTTTGTCGTCGAGCGCGAGCAACAGCTGGTCGGTCACGAAGGCCGCGCGACCCGCCCCGAGCGCCACCTGTTCGGCGCCTTTTTGTTTCGCGACCGGCGCGCTCTGTTTCGGCGGCGGCTGGGCCAGTGTCTTGCGGGCGGCGGCGGTGTTGCGCAGGGCATGCAGGTCGGTGAGGGCCTGGTTGAGCTGCCAGAGCTGCACCATCCTTTGGGCATCCTGGTTGGGCTCGGCTTGGAGGGCTTGGCTCAACGACCTGGCTTGCGCCTCCAACTCCGGGAAAGTCACCCGCGGAGGTTGCATCCGGTCCAGCTGGCCGGCGAGTTCATCCAATTCCGGTCGCCATGCGCCGCCCGGGCCGAGGTAGAGATAGCGCACTAATTCGATGCGCGGCCCGGCAAACTCCAACCACGGACCCATGGCGTAGAGCAAGCCGGCGCCGTCATGAATCCGCGCTTGCTGCCCGCCGTCGCTGGTGGCATGCGGGTTCAGGATGGCAATGACGCCGTTGTCGAAGCGGAGCGCCGCCCAACGGCTGAACAGATGCGTGCCGGCGGTGTGCGCGACCTCAGCTTCCAGAAAGGGTTCGCCGCCCGCCCAACGCTTCACCAGCGGCGCGGCAGGAGCGGCTGACCCGGCGGACGCCGTCCGGCCCGCGGGCTTGGCGCGCAGCTCCAGCATGTGCAGCTCCTTCCAGGCAAACGCGGCCGACTGGGTCGCGACCATGTTGACCCGTACGACCGGCGCATTCCGGAAATACGTAAACCGGTAACTGGCCTTGGGTTGCGCTGCATGCTGCTGGAGCTGGCCGGCCAGGGAACGATAGTAGCCGCCGTTGACTTCGACGATGGCCACCAGCGGGCCATTGGCCACCAGGCGCACGTCGGGCTTGGGATTGCTGGCGAGCGAGAACGGGCCGGCGTCCGCCCGATAGAGCCGGTCGGCGTATTCGATCGGCAGCGGTGCCCTGGCACCCGCCACCGTGATCATGGAGGGAAGTCCACCGGCGACATCGGGACGATGGATGGCCGTGAAGACGCCGTTGTTGATATGAATGGCCCCCTGCTCCATCCGGGCCAAGGGAGCCTCCTCTTGCCGGACCGCCGGATCCGCATCAGTCGCGGCGCACGCACTGATTTCATATTGTCCCGCACCTTGCGCTTGCCAATAGAGGTGGCTGACGCCCTCCGCGCCGGCCACCGTCTGGCTGATGCAAGGTTGGCGCGGGCCGCGCACAGTGAACAGCCGGTTCGTGGAGGGCGCCGTGGTGCCGGGCGTCAGCGCGGCGGCCAGTTCACCGGTGAGTTCCAGCGGCCATCCGGAGGGCGGCAGGGTATCCACCTGCACCAGCAATGGCGCGGCGCCGGTGACGAACGCCGTGCCCGTGGTTTTATCGACATGGCTGCGCCAGGCCGCATCCTCGCCGCTGCACGCCAGACCCACGCTAGCGGCCCAAGCCACCGCCCAAAGAACGGCATTTTGTCGGAGCATGGTCAGCACCTTCTCGCAACCCCATCCCCGCGCAGGTTTGATGTAGCCATGGTTGGCTGCCGCGACATCCGGGCCCGGGGTCAGCGCTTGCCTTCGAAATGCGCCTCGATCTCCTCGAGGGTCTTGCCCTTGGTCTCCGGCAGGAAGAAGAACGCGGTGATGAAGTAGACCACCGTGCAGCCGGCGAAGACAAAGAACATCGTGCCGTAGCCGTACTTGCCGACGGTCGGCAGGAAGACGGCGGCGATGGTCGTGGAGACCGCCTGGTTGATCAGCAGCGCAACGCTCATGCCGTTGGAGCGGATGCGCGTGGGCATCAGCTCGGAGAGCGCGAGCCAGACGCAGACGCCGGGGCCGATGGCGAAGAACGCCATGAAGCAGTAGATGAAGATTGCTGTCAGCCAGCCGCTCTGCGCGCTGGGGATCGGCGTGATGAGTGCGTTGTCGATCTTCAGCGGCGCGGTCTTTGCGGCATCCAGATTCGCAAATGGATTTTTGAAGAACGATTCCACCTTGCTCGTCGGAAGACAGCCGTTCTTGGTGACTTCTACTTTCGCCAAGGGATCGTCCGAACGAATGGCTTTCGAAGCGCCGACATAATCGCCACACGAGTATACGATGACCAAGGTGGCCGCTTTCCCGCTTACAGCTTTTCCAGCCTCACCTTTTGTGACCAGTAATTTATCCACCATGGCCTGGTTGAAATCGAAAGCCACCTTCTGTTCGGTTGTGACCATCGCTTGAATGGTATCTTTGCAATCCACGCGCTGCTTTTCGGTTTGGTTGAAGACCAGGCCGACACAGATGAGCGAAGCAATGATGCCGGCGCTGCCGACGGAGAGCAGGAACTTGCGACCCTTCTTATCTACCAGCATCACACCGACGATCGTCATGAGAAAGTTGATGCATGACAGGAGAAAATTACCCCAATGCGCACCCTTGTCGTTCAAGCCCGCCTGGATCAAAATATCCGCATTGTAGCCGATGATCGAGTTGACGCCGGTAGCCTGATTACACGCGAGGATAATGCAGGCGAGGACAAACGGAATGACGTATTTGCTGCGCAGAAGCGACTCCTTGATTTTAGCGCCAGCCGAAGTTGCCTTGGCTTTTTCAGCGGTCGCCGCCTCTTCCATTTCTGCCAGTTCGAGCTTGGCTTGCTCGGCGGTGCGGGAACGAAGTAATGCGGCGAGTGCGGCCTCCTTACGGCCGCGACGGTGGAGCCAGCGGGGTGATTCAGCGACAAACAGGCTGCCAATCAAAAAGAAGATGCCAGGCGGCAACGAGAGCCAGAAAATTCCACGCCACGCGCGGTCCGTGGCTTCAAAGATCATCTGCGGCGTACCGGTTTTCGCAATTTCCGCCAACGTGTAGCTATAGTACAACGCGATACCGCCCGCCACCACGAAGCCTGCGGTTAGAAGCCATTGAAATATTCCCGTCCCCTTGCCACGGTTCGTTGCGCCGAGACATTCCGCGAGATATAGCGGCACCACGACACCAATCAATCCACCGCTGACACCCTGAAGGAGGCGGCCCAACACCAGCGGTGTATAGCCCTTGGCCAGTGCGATCATGGGGATGCTGATGACGAACAGCAGCGCACTTACGAACATCATTTTCTTGCGGCCGATCAAGTCGGAAAGCATGCCGGCAAACAACGTCGAGATCACGCTCCCCAGCAAGACAGCAGCCACGATGAACGAGAGTTGGCCGGCAGCGAGCGGGAGTCCGGTGGCCGAATCTTTGAACGTTGCTTGAAGGTAGGGTAATGCGCCGGCGATGATGCCGACATCAATGCCGTAGAGCAGGCCGCCGAGGCCGGCCACGGTCAACAGCAACGCCATGTAGCGGGAGGTTTTCATATCGGATTCCTTGGTCAGGCTTGCACGGCGGCGCGGTAGGGCGCCCACTCGGGTTCGTTCTCGAAAATCCAGCGGTAATAGTCCTGGCCCTGCAGGTTCACGGCGGCTTCCTCGTCCACGATCACCTGGCAGTGCGGATGCAGCTGCAAGGCGGTGGCGGTGACCATCGCGGTGATCGGCCCCTCGACGGCGCGCGCAAGGATGTCGGCCTTGGAAGCGCCGGTGACGAGCATCAGGCAGTGGCGCGCCTCGAGGATCGTGCCGACGCCCATCGTGATGGCGCGGCGCGGCATCTGCGCGGCGTCGCCGCCGCAATAGGGCGCGTTGGCCGCCAGCGTGGAGGGCGTCAGCGCCTTCTGCCGCGTGCGCGAGCGCAGCGCAGAGAGCGGCTCGTTGAAACCGATGTGGCCATCGCTGCCGATGCCGAGCAGCTGCAGGTCGATGCCGCCGACGTCGCGGATCAGCTGCTCGTAGTGCCGGCACTCGGCCTCGAGATCGGCCGCCATGCCATCGGGCAGGTGCGTGCGCGCGGGGCTGAAGTTCGCGCGGCTGAACAGATGGCGCTGCATGTACGTGTGATAGGAATAGGGGCTGGAGCGGGGCAGTCCGATGTATTCATCGAGATTGAAGGTGGTGCAACGGGAAAAATCCAGGCCGCTGCGGGCGTGCAGCGCCGCGAGCTCGTCATAGACGCGCTCCATGGTGCGGCCAGTGGCCAGGCCGAGCACGAGGTCCGGCTTGACCTCGACGGCGCGCGCGATCAGTTGCGCCGCCAGCCGCGCGGCCGCCGTGGCGTCAGAACGGATGATCACTTCCATGGCAACAGTTTCCCCATGACTTCGGTTTTCAACTCCTCAAGCAACCCGCCCACAAAAGCCGCCAGCGTCAACGTCGGATCCTGCAGCAACGGCGTCAGGTCCATCGCAAAGGTCAGCATCTCCGCCGCATCCACGCCGTGCGACTCGAAGAACGTGGCGTGGGCGCGGCGGCGGCCCTGCACCGCGGCATCGTACCGCTTGCCGCCGGCAATTTGCGAGTCAAAGACGCCGTTGAGCGCTGCCGCCAGATGCTGGCGCGCACTCACATCCAGCGCCACCTTGCGCCGGTCGGGCAGCCAGTCGAGATCGCGCCAGATTTCGCAGCCCAGCACGCGTTCAGGCTGCTCCGCCGGCGGCAGCGCACGCAGCGCCGCGATGGTCGCGCCGGCCACCGCAACGTGGGTATCGTGTTTGTCGGCGGGGTTGTGCGTATAGACCACGCGCGGCCGGGTCGCCTGCAGAATGGCCAGCAGATCGTCCTGCAAGGCCGGGTTGGCCGGGTCTTTCACCACGGAGCTGGGATGATCGAGCTGGAGCATCGCTCCGTAGCGGCCGATGGCGGCGGCGGCGCGCTGCTCCTCGCGGCGGATGGCGCGCATCTGCTCGTCGGTGCAGGCGGCATAGACGCCGGCGCGCGGACTGCCCGCGCCGTTGGTGCAGGTCACGCCTCCGAACCATTGCCCGCTCTGGCCGAAACAGGTTTCGATGCCGTGGAAGGCCATAAATTCCAAGTCATCCTGGTGCGCGCCGATGCCGAGGTGCGTCACGCGCGCCAGCGCGGTGGCGGGTGCGACCCCATCGGGGATGAACACGTCGGCGGTGGGTTGGTGCAGTTTCATCAACAGCTCCCTTTCAGTTCCGGCAGGCTGGCGGCGGCCACCGACTGGCCGACGCGGCGCGCCTTTTCGTCCGGCATGAACACGTTGACCTGTTCCGCCAGCGCCGGGCATTCCGCCCGCAGCACCTGGCGCGCGCGGTCAAGCAGGAGTTCACCGCCCGGCCCGGAGGTCACACGGCCCAGAATGAGCACATGATCGAAGTCGTAAAACTCGCGATACCACGGCACCGCATGACCCAGATAGGTGCCAAGCGTTGCGTAGATCCGCCGCGCGACGTCATCGCCGTGGGCCATCCGCGCCTGAATCTCCTTGAGCCGCTCCGGCAGCGGCTGCGCGTCGGGAAAGACCAGGCCGGCCAGCTGCGCCAGCTTGTTCACCGCCTGCTGCGAGAAATACAGCGCGCCGACACCGGCATCGCCCGACCATTCGTCCGCCGGCGCGGCGGGATTGAGATCCACCGGCGCGAAGGCCAGTTCGGTCAGACGCCCCGTCAACCGGCCGCGCCGGTCCAGATAGCCGGCGGCCTCGCTCGAGCCCATCGCCACACCGAGGATCGCCGTGACGCCGAGGCTCAGGGCGCCCGCGAGCGCGGTCACATCGCCGTCGTTGGCCACCTCCACCGGCACCTGCCATTCTTTTTGCAGGCGTAAAAAAAGATCCTGCGCCGCGGCATATTTTTCCGCCGGCACCGCGCGGAAGAGCGAGGCCACCATGATGCGGTTGGCCACCACCACGCCCGCCGTGCTCCCGCCGATGGCATCCACGCGCGGCAATTTTGCGGCGGCCTGCTTCAGGCCCGCATTGAGTTTCTGGTAGTGCTGCTCGGGGTCCGTGTAATCGCGCGGGGTCCACGGCAATTCGGCGCTGAAGACCACCTCGCCCTCGCGCGTCGCACAGATCTTGTAATCGCTGGCGCCCAGGTCGAAGCCGAGGCGGCAACCCTCGAGATGGCCGCCCAGTGCCAACGCCGCGTCCTTCGCCGCAGGCATGTCCTGCGGCGCACGCCGCTCGACCGTCATCGGGTGGCCATAGACGCGTTGCATCAAGTCGGCATCAAAGGCCCGACGGCCCCCCGGGCGATAGTCCGCCGCCAGCCGCCGGCAGATGTTTTCCGGGCCGGCCAGCCGCAGCCGCCAGCCGCCGGCGGACCAGAGCAGGAATTTGACGACGCGCTCGACCAGCCGGAAGTAGTCCTCGTTCCGGTCCGCATCCGGCGGCAGCGGCAGGTCATGGCGCGCCACGCAACCGTCCTCGCGTTCCCAAGCCAGTGAAAAACTTTCCCCGGTACCCTGCGCCCGGGCGGCCGCCAAGGCCGCCAGCAGCGGCCGGAAACCCGGATCCAGTTCGCCCACGGCCCCTGCCTGTTGTGTCCGCTCGCTGTGCATACTGATTCTCCTGCTCGCGGCTGGCACTTTGCTCTAATTATATTATGCAGTCAATATATATATTCACCCCACATTCCTCCTGGGCTTGGGAGGTGTCAGCCGGCAGCGAGGTGCTGACCCTGCAAGGTGCTGGAGACGCGCGCCAGGCGCGCAAATTCATCGGGGTAGACGTACGCGTGGCGGGCGGCGCGCGTGGCGCCGCGCAACAACCGGTCGCTGACGTCGTTGCTGACGGCCACATACAGGCTCGCCGCGCGCTCCGCGCCGATGATCTCGGCCAGGCCGGCGACGAAGGCCGCCTGCCCGCGCGCAAAGACCGGGGCCAGCGGGCCGGTGACGCGCACCACCGTCACGCCAAACATCTGGAGCGCGCACGCCAGGTTGCGCCCGAGCAGCCGTGTGATTTCCTGGATCGTCGCATCCACGCCCGGCTTGCCGGTCACCGCCAGCTGCGCCAGATCTTCCAGGGTCTGGACGCCGAACTTGGCCAGCCGCTGCAACAGAACCCAGCCGCCGGCATAGGCTTCCAAGCAACCGTGCTGGCCGCAATGGCAGCGCGGCCCATCGGCGGCGATGCTGATGTGGCCCAGTTCGGACAGCATCCGGCCGCGCGCATCACCGCCCTGCACCGTCAGGATCTGGCGGTTGCGCCCGAACACCAGGCCCAGGCCGAGGTCCCAGTAGATGACCAGCGCCGTCTGGTGCGCCGGAATCTCCGCGGCCTCGCCGTAATAATAGGCGACGCCGAGCGAGTTCGCGTGCGCCGAGAGTTGGAACTTGGTCCGGAGCAGATCCTGCACATCGAGGCCATCGAGCGCCGGGAAGTTGACCGCGCGCCGCACCGCGCCCGTGAGCGGATCCAGCACGCCGGGCAAGGCGGCGTAGACCTCGCGCACCACCAGGCCCCGCTCCTGCGCCACGGCAACCGCGCGCGCAACGCTCGCGCTGACCTTCTCCGCCACATCCGTGTGGTTGCGGCACATCTTCAGGTTCGTCTCCAAGGCCAGCGCCTTCTGGCCGGCGAAGTCCTCCAGTTGCACGAACAGATGCGGCGGATCGAAGACCAGCCCGATCGTCGCGTTCTGCGCCCGCGACAGTTCCCAGCGGAAACGCGGCCGCCCGCGGCCCTCCGGCTGGAGCCGCTCGCCATGGACCAGACCCTCGTATTCGAGCCGCTGGAAGTGCAGGTTGCACGCCCCCTGCGAAAGCTCCAGCGCGCGCGCCGCCTCCGCCTGCGTCAGCGGGCCCTGCTCATAGACCAGCCGCAGCACGCGGCGCGAGGCCAGCAGGCTTTCCATGTTCATCCGCCGCTGGAAATAGGCGGGCAACGTCGCTGGCTTCTTGGCAGGTGTGTTCATGACTCCATTCTACCAAGTCCTGCACGGCGCACAAGGCTTTCGCGGGCAAGCTGTTCACCCGCCGGCCCCGGCGGCGGCGGGCCTCCGCGTACACATCACGTCCTTTTCCCTCATGTGTGTGCTGCCTGCCGGATCCGCCCAACGCCCCGGGGCGGTTTTTCAAGGTTTGGAAATTTTTGGGTTTTGGTTTCCAAGCCTTGGAAACCGCCGGCGGTTCCGTGTAAGCTCCCGCCCATGTCTTCCAGTTTGTCCGTTTTATTCGGAATGGCGTTTGTCATCGGCCTCTCCGGCGCGCTCGCGCCGGGGCCGGTCCTGACCGCGACCATCGGCGAGTCCGTCAAGCGCGGCTTCTGGGCCGGCCCGCTGATCGTGCTCGGCCACGCGCTGCTCGAAATCGCACTGCTCGTGGCGCTCGTCGCCGGCCTCGGCCACTGGCTCACGCGGCCGTTCATCCAGGGCCTGCTCGGCGTCGGCGGCGGGTTGCTGCTCGCAATCTTCGGCGTGCACATGATGGCGACGGCGCGGAATTCCGTCTTCGAGGCGCTGACGGAAACGCCCGGCCGGAACGCCGCGTTGCGCGGCCCGGTACTCACCGGCATCCTGACCTCGCTGGCCAATCCTTACTGGATCCTCTGGTGGGCGACGGTCGGGCTGAAGCTGATCTCGCTCGCGCTCAAGGACGGCGTGCTCGGCTTGGGCGTGTTCTACTCCGGCCACATCCTCGCCGACCTCGTCTGGTACAGCCTCGTCTCGGCGGCGATCGCGGCGGGCCGGCGGATTCTGCCGCAGCCGGTCTACATGGTGCTGTTCCTGCTCTGCGGCCTCGCGATGGCCGGACTCGGCGGCTACTTCCTCGGCACCGGCATCGGCAAGCTGCGCTGAAAGACTCCCGGCGCATGAAAAATCTTGTTCCCATTCGCGGCGTGATCTTCGACATGGACGGCGTGCTCTGCGATTCCGAGCCGCTGATCGCCGAGGCCGCGGGCCTGATGTTCCGCGAGAAATACGGCGCGCCGGCGACGGCCGCCGACTTCCATCCGTTCATCGGCACCGGCGAGGACCGCTTCCTCGGCGGCGTCGCGGAAAAGTACGGCGTCACCTTGCAGCCCGGCGTGGACAAGGACCGCACCTACGAAATCTATCTTGCGCTGATCCCCGGCCGCCTGCAGCCGCTGCCCGGGACGCACGACTTCGTCGCCGCGGCGCGCGAGCGCGGGCTGAAGCTCGCGCTCGCAACCAGCGCCGACCGCGTCAAGCTCCACGGCAATCTCGCGGCGATCCGGCTGCCGGAAAGCAGTTTCGATGTGGCCGTCGCCGGCGGCGAGGTGCAGCGCAAAAAGCCGTACCCGGATATTTTCCTGCTCGCCGCCGAGCGGATCGGCATCCCGCCGGCGGAGTGCCTCGTCGTCGAGGATGCGCCGAGCGGGCTGCAGGCGGGCAAGGCCGCCGGCTGCCGCTGCCTCGGCATCACCAGCACCTTCGATGCGGCCCGCCTGCGCGCCGCCGGCGCCGACTGGATCGCCGCCGACCTCGCCCACGCCCTCGGGCTGCTCGCTTCGCTGGTCACAGCTTGAAAGCAACGCTGCGTTTTCACAGAAGATAACGAAGCGAACGGAGCAGCCTCGTTGCCTTCGTTTCCTTTTGTGAAAACTTTTGTCCGTGTTGTCGTGGGGGCCGGGCCTCCCGCCGGACGGTGAACCGGGCGTCACGCCCGGCGATCGCCAAATCCAATGGCGGCGGGACGCCGCCTGCACCGGCACGCGTGACGCGTGCCTCCACAAAGCACACGCGGTTCCCACCCAAGTAAGGCTGTGCTGTGTTCCGCAGCGGCTGGCATCAGCCGTGGCCCAGGAGCGCGGTGGACGCGCGCAGGAACAGGCTGCCGAGCTGGGCGCCGTAGTCCCACACCAGGTCACCCAGCGGCGTGGCGACCAGCACGACGAGGACGACCCAGGAAATGTTGGCCGCCACACCGGCGCTGATCTTCTGCATGGACGGGAAGAACAGCGCGCCGACGGTCCAACCGTCGAGGATCGGCACCGGCAGCAGGTTGAAGAGGAACAGGGTGCTGTTGGCATAGGCGGCGTATTTGAGGAACAGTGCGACGTGTCCGGCTTCGCCCTCGAACACATCGGCGCGCACCACCAGCGCCCAGAGCAGGGCGCTGAGCAGCGCGAGCAGCAGATTGGCGGCCGGCCCGGCAAAGGCGACGGTGGCGGCGTGCCGCTGCGAGCGCAGCCGGCGCGGGTCCACCGGCACCGCGCCCCAGGCGATGCCGACCGCCAGCAGCGCGAGGAGCGCCGTCAGCCCCATCTGCTTGAACGGGTTCAACGTGAGGTGGCCCTCGTCCGCGGCGGTGTCGTCGCCGCACAGCAGCGCGACGCGGGCGTGGGCGTACTCGTGGACACAGATGGAAAAGGCGATGATGAGGACCCACGCGCCAAAGAAGAACGGGTCGTCCCAGGCATAGTGCAGGAACAGGTTCACTCGCCGTCCTCCGCCGCGGGCCGCGGCAGCAGGTCGGCGAGCCAGTCGCCCAGCGCGGCGCACTCCCAGGCAAAGGGCAGATAGCCGGCAAAGCCGAGCACCGGCATCTCGAACAATTTCGCGCGGCCGACCCACGGCACGTCATACAGCCACTTCGCCAGGCTGAAGTAGTTCCACATTTCCCAGAAAAAGCCGCAGATGAGGCCGGCGACCGCGAGCCGGTAGACGCGGCGCCAGTCGCCTTTTTCCAGGCCCTGGAAGACCGTGGCGCGGCCGAGCAGGACGCGCGCCGCCGTCAGCACCGCCAGCGGCGCGAGCCAGAGCAGCGGATAGAGAACATCGGGCCAGACACCGACCAGCAGCAGCCCCAGGGTGCCGAGCCCCAGCGCCAGGCCTGCGGCCAGCTTCGGCCGGGCGACCTTGAGGATGATATAGCGGTCGAGCCCGGCCGCGCTGCGCGGCGACGTCTCCAGCCACTCCGCCGTGCTCAACACCGCCGGGAGCACGGTCGCAAACGGCAGGGTGGCAAAGAGCACATAGTCGCCGGCGGAGAGCCGGCCAAGCCCGACGTAATACCAATTCTGCGCGAAACGGTTCAGCCATTCGAAGAACCACCAGAACGCGGCGCTCAACGGGAAGAGCAACAGAAAGAACAGCGGGAGGTGCGTCAGCAGACAGCCGCCGCTGCGGCGGTAGGTGAGACCGTTGATGACGAGGATGTAGGCCAGCCAGAGCGGCGTGAAGGTGTAGCGCTGCCACGGCGCGAACCACGCAAAGCGGGTCCACGCCAGCACCCACGCACCGAGCCCCAGCGCCAGGCCGGCCCAGCCCCACCACGGGAAACGTTTCGCCGGCGACGGGTCCGGCGGCAGCTGCTTGCGGTGGCGGATGACGCGGTCATCGAAGGCCAGCGCCGGCAGGGCGACCAGCAGCGCGAGCGCGATGAAGGCGACGAAGGAGAACGAGAGGCGCAAGTCCTCTTTTTCGGCGGGCGGGAACTTCAGGTAGGACGACAGGTCGTGGTGTGCGGCCCAGACGCCCGCCAGCGGTGCGCCCACGAGCAGCACACAGACGGCCAGGAGGGTGATGAAGAGCAAAGTCCTGGAGTTCATGGGCCTGATTTGCGCGCCGGCGGATCGGGATCGAGCTGCAGCCGCAGTGTGCGCACGTCGTTGGTGCCCAGCTGGCGCCGGATGTTCGCGTGCATCGGCTTGAGCCACATGCGGCTCAGCTCGGCCAGCCAGACCGAGTTGGCGACGAAAATTGTCAAAACTCCCCGTTCCAAGCGGCCGGGCCGCGCGTGCGCGGCGACTTGCGAGCCGACGATTTCGGCCCACTCGTTGAGCAGACGCGTCTCCGTCACGCGCGACTCCAGCTTGAGGTCCTTGATGATGTGCTGGGCCACGCTGGCCACCAGCTGGTCATGCCGCAGCGGCGGCGGCTGCTCGTCGGGCAGGCGGCAGCGCTCGCGCTGGACGGCCCACGCGCCTTTATTGAACGGCTCTTTGCGCACGGCCGCAGCATGGCGTTTCGGCCCCCGGGTTGCAAGGCGGCAGATGGACCGTGTCAACGCTCGTTTAAAATGTCCCCTTTTTGCGCTCGATTAGAATGTCCCCTTTTTTTGTGAGTGATGATGTGTGTCGAGCCCTGTGGGAGCTCGGTTTTCCGCCCCCCGAGAATGGGCCGTATAGCTCGTCGGAGGG